>NZ_CP140614.1:0-600000 GCF_036556685.1 Sulfurospirillum sp. 1612 | reverse complement strand
GGCAGCCATCTTCAGCAGGGCTTTGTTGGAGCCTTTTAGCATCTCATATCCTAGCGTCGCGTGGGTATCCATAATGGTGCGTTCTTGTTCATCAAGACGACCGGGTTTGTTCAAAATCGAATCAGGAATTGCTACCTTGCCAATATCATGCATCGGGGAGACTTGACCTATCATCTCCGTCTCTTCTTCACTCAAACCATAAAATCTAGCAAAAAGTTTGGAATACTCCGCCACTCTTTTGACATGATTACCCGTCTCACGACTGCGTTGTTCCCCGATGGTTCCCATCGTGAAAATGACCTCTTTTTGGGTTTCGATAATCTCTTTATCCAGTTTATTAATCTCATCCAATCCCATCTCAACGCGCCTTTGAATCTCATCTACCGACAAGCCAACATTTTTATTAACACGATAAGCCAAATACAAAATGAAACAAATCACCACACCTAGAAGTATGGGTACAAAAAAGTTTGAAGAGGTAATAAACCCCGAAGAAATGGTCTCTATTCGATGTTGGATTTGAGCATTAACACGATTGTTTTGTTTAAGAATTTTAAAAATATTTTCTAATATTTTAGTTTCACTCAAGTTGATTTGATGAATACGATAGACTTTTGAACGTAGTGATTTGACTATGTTAATATATGCATCAAATTGTTTGATATTGGTTTTATTTTTGATGTCGTTTATTCTAATCAGCCATTGGTCTAAAGGCATGAGACTTTTGTTTTGATAGAGTGCTTCTTTACTGTAATATTTAAGGTTTCCAAAATCACTAATCAAGACATAATCCCCTGTTTGCAATACCTTGTTTTCAAGTTCTTGTCGGATTCGTATTTCTATTGGGTATTCGGATTTGTACTGATTCATCAGATGGATTTTCTCTTGGTGCAGGGTGTAGGCTTGTCGAAACGCTTTTTCTATATCTTTCTCATTTTTAAAAAGCATGTGAAGTTTTTGACTTAGGTTTTTGTCACTGTGAATATCAAAAAATAGTTCATCTAAAAGAGCGCTCGGGTTATTTAGAAAAATCTTTTTGACCGATTCAAAGTTTTGCTCCGCTTGTGTAAACTGTACCTGTACGGTTTTCAGTTTGTTGAGCTCATTGGTATTCATCAAATCTTTGGACAATAGATTCATCTGCTCTTGTAACAGAACCAATTCGGAGATATATTTTTGGGAAAAACTATTATTTTTAATTTGGCGCAATACGACATAATTAAGAATTCCTACCAATATGATGAGTATTAATATCAGTAGAAAACTTAATTTGACTATTTTTTTGATGTCCATGGAATCCTCAACAATTTATTGGATTGATGTTATTTATATCACATGTCACGCGCACTTTAAGAAGCTATTTTAAAACTTAAATATTGATGTTGAAAACGTTTTTAATATGATAGATAAAATACATTTTTGGTAAATTTATAAAAATTTTACCATAGTATTCTTAATACTTATGAATACAAGGCGAAACATCAGAGAAAAATCATGGCATCTTTGAGAGGTTTCAATCTTTGAAAGTATCACGGATTTTGAGAAATTCATCCATGTGCTCAAAGAAGATATCCACCAGTTTGGGTTCAAAGTGGCGTCCTCGCTCCTCTTTGAGAAGTGTGAAAATATCCTCATCCTTCCATGCTTTTTTATAGACCCGATCACTCCCTAGTGCATCAAAGACATCAGCAATCGCGGTAATACGACCAAAAATATGAATCTCCTCGCCCGCTTTTTTCTCAGGATAGCCACTCCCATCCCACTTCTCATGATGTTCTTTCGCTACGATGGCAGCCATCTTTAGCAGGGCTTTGTTGGAGCCTTTTAGCATTTCATATCCCAAAGTTGTATGGGTGTTCATGATCTCGCGCTCTGCATCACTTAATTTTCCCGGTTTATTCAAAATCGAATCAGGAATTGCTACCTTGCCAATATCATGCATCGGAGAGACTTGACCTATCATCTCTGTCTCTTCTTCACTCAAACCATAAAATCTAGCAAAAAGTTTGGAATACTCCGCCACTCTTTTGACATGATTACCCGTCTCCTTGCTGCGTTGTTCCCCGATGGTTCCCATCGTGAAAATGACCTCTTTTTGGGTTTCGATAATCTCTTTATCCAGTTTGGTAATCTCTTTTAATCCCTCTTGAACTTTTGCTTCAATCTCATCCACTGATAACGCGACAACATGACTCGTACGATATTCAAAAAAGACAATAAAAAAAAGAAGGAAAATAAGCACGACTAAGATGAATATGCTCGTCGAATCAATAAAATGCATCGTAATATTTTCAATCTTCGTGCGCATAAAAGCATTGACTTTTCTATTTTGATGGATAGTGTGAAAAATCTCATGCGAGAGTCGATTAATTTTTTTATCAATCATCGCAATATTAATAGCACTCGAACCTAGTGTTTTGACGACCGACTCATATTGACTCAAAGAGGAAGATTTTTGATATTTTTTTAAGGCATCAATATAAAAGAGCCAATGATCAAGCGAGGCATGGTCTTTTTTCTGATATAGTGTCTCTTTGCTGTACACGGCAATCTCACCAAAAATTTGAATCGCTTTAAAATCTTTTGTTTGCAAAACTGCTTTTTTTATCTTTTTTCTTAATTGTGCTTCCTGGAGATAGCTTTTGTTAAAATCTTTGCGTAGATAAATCTTGTTTTGATGCAAATTGACAAGCTGATTGAATGCTGTTTCAATCTTTTTTTCATTCTGAAAGAGTATCTGCATATTTTGACGCAAGATACTATTATTGCTCTCATCAATAAAAGTTTTTCTCAAAGTAAAATAGTGATGATCTAAAAACATTGTTTTTGTTCTATCAAACTTTTTTTTGTGTTCCAAATAGTGTTGATTGATCACATCAATCTCTTTGAGAGTTGTTGAATCAATTAAATCTTTCGTGAATGCATCCATCTGTTCTTGTATAAAAATAAGACTCGCTAAATGTTTACGAGAGAGATGGTTGTCTTTGATTTGAAGCCAAACAATCGAATTAATCGCGCCCAAAAAAATGACAATAACCGTAATAAGCAAGAAACTTAATCTCACTCTATTTGTAATATTCATCATCTACCCCAAAACTTTTTAAATACTCATTTTTGATTTAAACATCTTTTTTTATATTATTCGATAAAATACATTTTCATATATCTAAAAAATAAAAATTCTAACATATTAAGCTTAATAATTATAAGAGTTATAGAAGTTAATTAGAAAAGGTCAAGAAACAATGAAAATCGAGATATCAGAAGTAGCCAATCTTCCCACAAAATATGGAAATTTTAAAATTCAATCCTTCAAAGAAGGTATCAAAGAGCACCTTGTCATATTCAAAGAGCCTTTGAGTGACAACCCTATCGTGCGTATTCACAGTGAATGTCTAACGGGCGATACCATCGGCAGTTTGAAGTGTGACTGTGGCGACCAACTCACCACCGCGCTTCACACCATCAATGAAAACACCGGTATGATTATCTATCTCAGACAAGAGGGACGTGATATTGGTCTTTTGAATAAAGTCAATGCCTATGCCTTACAGGATAAAGGACTCAATACAGTAGAGGCCAACCATCAACTAGGATTTGCAGCCGACCAAAGGCATTATGAGGTGGTGGAGACGATTTTGGCACATTTTAATATTACATCTATCAGACTCTTGACCAATAATCCACAAAAGATAGCCAGCCTGAAAAATGTCACAATCACAGAACGTATCCCAATCATCATCAAATCTAACAAATACAATGATAAATATCTCAAAACAAAAAAAGATGAGATGGGACACTTATTTTAAAAGACCGTATTATTTACATACTATGTTCAAATAAGAGCGCGCTAGCTCAAATTCTAATTTTTAAGGAACCTTAATGGAACAAAGAGACAAAAATATATTTTATATCATGCTGTTCTTCGCCATGTTCAGCTGGGGTGCATCATGGGTTAATGTCAAAGTTCTCAGTTCCTATATCGATGAATTTGATATGATATTTATACGCTTTGGAATCACCGCTATCACGCTGCTTCCCGTCATCATGATACTCAAAAAATCTCTGAAAATTGATCTCAAAACATTCATGCTAGCACTCTTCGCTTCGATAGCATTTATCGCTTATATGAAGTACTTTTTCTTGGGGACCAAATTTGGAACCGCGGCACTCGGTGGGGCGCTTGTCACATCGATGATTCCAATCAACACCTTTGTGATTTTAGCTATATTTGGCTCAAGAGATGCCAAGAAAAAAGATTACTTTGCCTTATCTTTGGGAGCAATCGGAGTTTTGACGATGTTGGATATCTGGGATTCACACCTCAAAGACATCTTGGTGATTCAAAACCTTTATTTCTTATTTGCATCAATTTTATGGCCTATTTTTACCATCATCAGTTCCAAATCAAGAAAGATTTCACCTATTGTCTTTAGCTTTTATATTTATGTGATTACAGTCGTACTCGATGGTATATTTTTTGTTGATTTTCATGCTATTCATTACAGTGGATTTGATACGATTTTTTGGATTAATATGCTGGTCATCTCAATTGTCGCCTCCACCTTCGCCAATACCGTATATTTTCTGGGAATTGAGCGATTGGGTGCGGGTAATGTGAGCTCATTTATATTCTTAGTGCCTTTTTCTGCCATATTGCTCAGTGCAATTTTTCTACATGAGCATATCGGTATCTCTATCATCATTGGTACGGTGATGACACTTTATGCTGTGAAGATCTTAAACAATATAAAGTTTAAATCAATCAAACATCGGTTATAATTTTATCATGAGCGCAACAAAAAACAACTATGAAATAGCCGATGATTTTACGAAAAAATGTGAAAATTTCACAAAACTCATCTTAAGCTACAATAAAATACACAATATCACCGGAGCCAAAGACTCCGATAGTATCCGTTTTAATATCGAAGACAGTATCTATCCGATACCTTTTTTGCCACCTCATATCGAACAGGCTATCGACGTGGGAAGCGGCGCTGGGTTTCCTGGACTCATCTTGGCGATGGCATTACCGCAGATTCATTTTACTCTTTTTGAACCCATCAAAAAGAAGAGTGCTTTTTTACATCTGGCCAAAACTTCGTTATATTTAAAAAATGTTGATATAATTTCACAACGCGTTGAAGCGGTTGCGCCTTTTGAGGCAGATTTGGTTTGTTCACGAGCCGTCACAAAAACAGAGATGCTTTTGAAACTCTGCCAAAACTTTATCTCAGCCAAAACCACCCTGCTATTTTACAAAGGGACGCGTGTCCAAGACGAGATTAAAAATCTTGAAAATTATAGGATTTATGAAAATGGTAATCGAAATTACCTCCTCATGAAAACCGAAGGAACTTTTAAATGATTATGAAATGGTTACTCTTTGCAGCAATTGCATGGTTTATATATATAGTGTTTTTTAAAGCATCAAGGACAAAATCTGTCCCTCCAAAAAATGATAAAAAGAAAAAAATAGATGGGGACACCATGATAGAATGTGCAAAGTGTTCGGTTTTTGTCAGTGAAAAAGATGCCATCATCAAAGATGGTAAATTTTACTGTTCTAAAGAGTGTGCCGGTCTCAAATAATGCTAATATTTCACCACTCTTTCATCGAAAATCAACAGTTTTATAAAGTGACTTCTATAGATGAGATCAAAAACACACCACCAAACTCCATCATTTTAAGTGATTTTGACAAAACAATCATCACCTACGCCAAAGACCAACAGCTCACCTTTGCCATCCAAGTGACGACAATAGTCGAGTTGGTTTTGGCGGCTGCATCGCAGGCATCTTTTCTTTTGGTGAGTAAAGGTTTTTCAACCATAGCACAACAAATAGCCGATGATTATATGTATGATGCCAAGATTTTACTCATCGGAAACAGTGAAGAGGATATAGAATTTTGCGCACTAAACGGAATCGACGGGATTATCTTTCTTTAAAAAAAGACCAAACCTTTTTTGAGACAAATATCAATAATTTTTCTATCACAGAAGAGATTTGGCATGCCATAAGCCATGGCATTGGTCTGTTATTTAGTATCGCAGGCTTAGTCATATTGGTCATCATAGCGGCCTATCATTCCAATGCGACTGGCATCACTGCATCGGCGATATATGGTGCGACTTTGATTATCATGTATGGTTCTTCTACCTTTTATCATGCGGCCAGGAAAAGAAAGGTAAAGAAAATTTTACAAATCTTTGACCACGCTTCTATCTACTTTTTGATTGCAGGAACCTATACGCCCATCACACTTATCACGCTTCACGGACCTTGGGGCTGGAGCCTTTTTGGTATCAATTGGGCGATTGCGGCCTTTGGTGTGGCGTTAAAATTTCTCTATCCTAGACGATTTGAAATGCTTTCGTTGATTTTGTATGTTATCATGGGATGGTTGATTATCGTAGCGGTCAATCCTATTGTCCATGCGATGCCAATAGGCGGATTACTACTGATGCTCTTAGGGGGATTGTTTTATACCTTTGGTATCATTTTTTATGTCAAGGATGAAAAACATTTTTTCCATACAATCTGGCACTTTTTTGTACTCGCAGGCAGTATCTCGCACTACTTCATGGTACTGTTTTATATTATTTTACAATAGCCATCAACACCATTTCTAACATTCTTCCCGGTACCATAAATACTCTCAATTGCAAAATCTAGAATTTTCTTTTGCAAGCGTACAATCTATCATGATACTATTATAAAATATACCACTGGCATTTTTAAAATCTAGATTTCTCTCTCGCCGTTCTTGTCCATCCAAAGCATAGAGGCAAGAATCGTGCCCCTATGTGATTTTAGTTATAACTCTTTATCGTTGATGGAAATTTTTGATTTATCCAATACGATATGAAACAAGAGATGATCCCCATCTTTTTTGGCATATTTTTTGAGTTCTTCTACTAACTTTGGATTGATGACAGAGAGTTGATCGATATCATTTTGTGTTATCATGATATCTGAGCTAATCGATATAAATTGCTCAAATTCCTCAGGTTGAGAATTGCTATTGAGCGTGTTTGGAGCGACTTTTAGATTGATTGAAAAATCAAAAGCTTTTAGCGCAAAAATTGCATACTGAGTCTCGTTGATACCGCCATCTACTTTTAGATTAAATCCCTGGTTTATTATTGCCATCACATCATTTTGTAAAAACATTTGATTGGGTGGTTGCTGGGTTATTTTATGTCCATATGTGCGGATAAATGATTTTACTGCAGGCGTATTGAGACCACTAAACGTCACTTTGAGATTTAATTGGTGTAGTTTAAGAAGCTGTTGGTATCCCAAAAAGTTCATCGCGCCAATCTTGTACTCTGCCATAAAATTTGTCTTCTCTTTGTCTGAATCACTATGACTATTAACGGTAAAATTATTTATTGAAAATTTGGTGCTTTTTTGTGTGTCATTGAGGTTAATGACAAAATCACCGATATTGAGATTGGAAGATTCATGGAGCATATCATCATATTGAAATTGATATTTTAAATCTTTGAGTTGCATCAACACGGTTTGTTTTTGTGCTCTATTTTTGCTTTCTATTGATGCCTTTTGCATCTGAAATTCACCACTATTTTTATCTAAAACCATGAGTTGATTTCCTAGCAGTTGGATATGATTTGCTTCTTTTTTTATGCCTGATGTGAATTTTTCATCAAAATTTCGCATCGCAATGTGCTCAAGTGAACCATCTTGGTTGAAAACAACTTTAAATGCGATGAGACCATGGTCTAACCAAGGCAATACAATAGAAGAAGCTGAGGGGTCATTTTTGATATCTTGCATCAAAATTGTTGGTAATTCTTTCAGCACTATCCGTAATTTTGGCTTATTTAGCATCAAATTATCCACAGTAATAAAACCTGAAAATCGCATACCTTCTAAGCTCTGGGCAATCGTTGTTTGATTCTTTTTAAAATAAGCTTCTATTGAATCTTTATACAAAGGGTAGAATCTCACTAAATTTTCTTTCAGCATCAACGCTATGACTTCTCCCTTTTGAAGGGTCAGGTTGAATTTTCTGATACTGACAAAATAGCCTTCTTTAGGTTCAATACTCAAATCAATCCCTTCCGCATGGAGCACGGCCTTTTTTTGTGCGATAATCTGCTCGACGCGCTGATTTTCATACGCCGGAAATGCCAATGCTACTATTATGATGATGAGAATAAAGAAGATAAGCTTTTTATTCATATTTGGCTTCTTTTCACATCAATAGTAGCGATGACCAGGGGTGTATGATGTAGTATTGCAGGGGTTGATTGATTGGTGAATTCAAACATTTGATGGGTTCCTTTGTGGAGTATTATAACAGACAAGAGTCTCACTATATCAGAGTATTATAGCACAGTGTGCCTAAAACCATGAACGCCTTCACCCTTCGTAACACCCTTATTCATAAAAACAAAAGATCGTGTGCAAATCTTGTATCATGAGACGATTCTTTGGCTAAAAAATAGTATAATATGGCATGGAAGCACATAATTTTTTCTTAACCCTTTTCTTGATTTTGATAGTAGCTAGAATTTTTGGTGAACTCTTTGCTAGGCTTGGTGTGCCTTCTGTTCTTGGTGAGCTTTTTGCCGGGATATTTCTCGGGTCGTCTATTTTGGGCATCGTACAACCCAATGAAATATTGAAAATATTAGCAGAAATCGGCATCATCTTGCTTCTATTTGAAGTCGGAATCGAAACAGATTTTACACGATTAAAACATGCGGGGATGCGCTCATTAATCGTCGCGGTACTGGGTGTTATCTTGCCTTTTTGTTTTGGAATTTTGACTGCTTTTTATCTTTTTGGATTATCATTTGACATCGCTTTGTTTATCGGGGGAACTCTCACCGCGACGAGTATTGGAATCACGCTACGCGTACTAAGAGACATCCACATGGAAAAGACAAATATCGCACAAATCGTCATCGGAGCTGCGGTAATCGATGATATTATTGGAATTATTTTATTGGTCTTTATTTATGACTTTTCAATCTCTCGTCAAGCAGATTTTAGTCACACCATCTCCGTGGCGGGCATGATACTCATGTTTTTAATCCTAGCGCCAATCTTTGCTAAAGCACTCTCCTTTTTGATACATAAATTTCATGGAAAAGAACTGGTCCCTGGATATATTCCTACGATTATCATCTCACTGATATTGCTATTGTCGTATCTGTCACATTTAGTCGGAGCACCGGCAATCTTAGGTTCTTTTGCAGCCGGAATCGCACTTTCTCGCCGGTTTTTCTTGCCTTTTGGCTCATTTTTGGGAGCGAATGAATTGCTGCTTGAGGATGTGAAGAAAAACATGAAACCAATCATTCAAATCTTCACACCAATATTTTTTGTGATGGTGGGTCTATCTGTCAATCTCAGAGTTATAGATTTTACTTCCACCTCCTTTTGGATTATGGGACTCTCATTTATCTCGATTGCATTTATTTCAAAATTTCTAGGTGCTTTTTTCATCATACAAAAATGTGCAAAGAATAATGCGCTAATCGGTATATCGATGATACCAAGAGGTGAAGTCGGTCTCATCTTTGCGGAGATGGGAAGGGTCAGTGGGATACTCCCTAATGAGATCTATGCGATGCTTATATTTGTCATCATTATCACGACGATTGTGCCGCCATTTTTACTCAAAATATATTTTAAAGGTGAATGCGTTTAGATTCTATCATTTCAATTCTCACTCCTTATATAATTTTTTAGATACAATACAAAAAAATAAGGAAATATTGATGTCGTTTGAAAAACTAGGCTTAGTGCCGCAATTGCTCACCACTATCGGTGAATTAGGCTATACAAAACCAACACCAGTACAAAAAAAAGTAATCCCTTTGGTCTTAGAGGGAAAAGATGTGATGGCCACAGCACAAACAGGGACGGGCAAAACCGCCGCATACGCACTCCCTATTTTGCAATTACTATCCAAAAAACAGACCAAAGAAAAAACAAAAAGAGCCATCAAAGTCCTCATCTTAGTACCCACGAGAGAGTTGGCGGCACAAGTGGGAGACAGTATTGAGGTTTATGGCAAAAATCTTGCCCTAGAGAGTTGCGCAATTTTTGGTGGCGTCAAATTTGCACCACAAATCAGAAAACTCGCTCGTGGCATCGATATCTTGGTGGCAACACCGGGGCGTTTACTAGAACATATCGAACAGGGAAATCTCAATCTTTCAAAAGTAGAAACCCTCGTCTATGATGAAGCTGATAGAATTTTAGATATGGGATTTTGGGAAGAGATCAAGACGCTCTCTGGCATGATTCCTAAAAAACGCCAAACCTTGCTTTTTTCCGTGGAACTGAGCAAAGCAGTGAAAAGATTCTCAGAACTTGCCTTGAATAAGCCAATCAAAGTGGAAATCAACAATCAAGGCGATTTGGCAAGAAAAGTAAAACAAACGATTTATATATGTGACCAAGATAAAAAAGCTGCATTGTTATCTTACATGATAGGTTCTCGAAATTGGCATCAAGTGTTGGTTTTCACAAAAACGAAAAAAAGTGCTGATGAAGTAGGAGAATACCTTGAGAAAAGTGGCTTAAAAACACTGATTTTGCATGGGGACAAGGCGCACACCAAGCGCACCAAAGCACTCAAAGATTTCAAAGCCGGAACCATTCGTGTCCTCGTCGCCACCGATATCGCTTCTCGAGGTTTGGATATCGAAGAGCTCCCTCATGTCATCAATTATGAGCTCCCAGGAGAGGCAGAAGATTACATCCATCGAATCGGTAGAACCGGTCGAGCGGGCAATGAGGGCGAGGCTATCTCTTTGGTTTGCAAAGAGGAAAAAAGTGTTTTGAAAAATATTGAGCGCCTCCTCAAATATGGACTAAAAGTCGAATTTTTTGAAGGTTATGAGCCCAAAGATTGGGTAGAAAAAGAAGCCAGAAAAAACACCATCCAAGGCAAAATCGAACGAAGTACTGAAAAAAGAAGTAAAACAGCCAACAATGTCGCAGGCATGAGAAAGAAAAAGGCAAACGACAGAAACGCTGCAAGAAAAGCAACCATGAAAAAAAGAAAAGAGAAAAAAGCCAAAAGATAAGATTATAAAAAGGGGAGATCCCCTTTTGCCTTAAGCATTTATCTCTTGTAACTTGCGAAGTAATTTTTTTTCCTCTTCACTGCCATTGGTGGCAAATCGTATCATTGGAATATTATATTTTTCTAAAATGAGATCTTTTAATTTATCCCTTTCTAACTGGATGGGATTATTTTCATGAAAAGCAACGCCATCTACTTCGACCGCCAGTACAGCTTCTTTGCAGATTTTATTATATATCAAAAAATCTATATGAGTTAAAGGATTTTGTACAAATTTCAATTCCTTTTCATTTAAGATACTGGTATCTTGGATTAAATGATTCAACGGGAAATTAAGAACTTTGTCCAAATAATTATAATGCTCATTATTCAATATATTTTCGATTATAATATTCATCAAATTTTCTGATTTGTATTTAGAAATATTTTTTATTTTAGAGCGATACTTTGTCAAAACGGGAGCATAACTCTGATATAGTAGATCAAATATAGAGTAAATTTTACTTTGTTTGATCTCAAAATTATTATATTTTATATAAGAAACCAAATCTTTCATATTTTTATTTTTTTGATCATCAGATATGACAACATAAAGTTGATCTTTCGCTCTTGAAATAGCTACATTTAGCAAATTTGGATCATCGGCAAACTCGTTTTCCTGATCAACAACTGTTGTGATAATAATCACATCTTTTTCTCTTCCTTGGTATTTGTGCACTGTATCAATTTCGATATTTGCGTTTTGATTAATTTCTTCGCATAATTTATCGATTTGCTTGCGAAAAGGCGAAATAATTCCCAAACTATCAACATGTAAACGTGTTAATATTTCGTTTTTAATAATATCAATTTGACGCTGATTATATTTTCCCCTCGCATGATTTCCCTCTGCTGTATTATATAAAATCAGAGGCGAAGACGTCTTCTTTGTATCTTTTGTTAGGATAATTAACTCGTTATTATAAAATTTCTTATTACAAAAATCTATAATTTTTGGATGGCACCTATAGTGCTCTTTTAACAATGTTCTTGGCACTTCATTAAATAATTTTGAAACAGATAAAAGTAAATTGTTTGCGTAATGATAGGAGGGATTTAAAGAATAATGATCAAAAATACTGTCAATCTGATTTTTTAATTCACGAGGTATGATATGAGGCAGTTGCTTTAAATCACCAACAACAACAACATTTCGGGCACAAGACAAGGCAAGTCCACCGGCAACAATATCAACCTGTGACGCTTCATCTATAATCAGATAATCGTATAAAAAATTTTTTCCTGTACAATTTTTCAAAGAATGTGTCGTACTTAAAATCACGGGATATTCTTTGATAAAGCTATTGAAATCTTTCCACAAAATATCACTATCAAATCTTGTTCTTTTCATTTTATAATCATATCTTTTCGATAAATATGACTTAAATAATGCCATTGATTTCGTTCTATGTTGTTCGAGTAGCGCTTCAAAGTTAGAATTCTTCAAAAGGTTTTTTAATTCTAAAATCTCCTTGTTTAACGTCCTTGCTCTAATAATATAAAAACATTTTTGTAAAAATATAATAATATCATCTATAGGATGCGAATAAATAGAAAAATGAAATAGTCTATATTTCCATATAGCCTTGATTTTAAAAAAAAGATTGACTGTTTTGTTTTGACTTTGCAAATCTTCCAAGTCAGCCCAGAATGATATTATCTCTTCTAAAGTGTAATTTAGAAAATACTGCTCATCATCAATACTAATAGCTTTGAGGGTATACAATCTCATAAAATATTTTTGTTCTATTAGCAGAGAATCTAATTCTTGCGAGAGTTTTGCAAGCTGATTGTGAGCATGTAATAAAGTTTTTATATGTTCGATATCCTCTTCAAGCTTTTTTTGCTCAAGAACGAAATCTGTTTTAGAAATATTTTGCATTTTAGGATAATCTTCATTTTGATTTAGAAAAAAAGCTTCTTGATTATCTTTATTGCCGAGCATCGCCGTAAAAAAAGATAAATCTTTGGCATCTAACTTATCAAAAATATTTTGAATGGCTGCGTTATTGTTGGAAACAACAGCAACTGTGTTATTATTCATCATTAAATTTGCAATGATATTCAAAATAGTTTGAGTTTTTCCTGTGCCTGGTGGTCCCTCGATAATGCTCATTTGGTTCGTCAATGCCTGATTTACCGCCATCTCTTGACTCAAATTCAATCCAAATGGAAATATTTTTACCCGATTAAAATTATTTTTTTGGATAGGTTCACGTCGTAAATATTTTGCAAAGATACTATCTTCGCTAATATAATCAATCTTTTCATATTGCTTATCTAAAAAATCATTCTCTTCATTTTTTATACTTTTAGCCAATTCTTTTAAATATAGCAGTGTATTTTTTGTATTTACATACATAAGAGCATTTTTTTCAAAACGTAGATTCGCTTTATTGTAAGTAAAAACTTTCCCATTATCATGAAAGATTCTCAGATGAGTTTTAAAATCTAATATTTTAGAAATATTAAACAAACACACCTCTCCTAAATAAATCAAATAAGCATTAGGATCAATTGGCTTAGGATCTTGTAGTATTGAAACCTTGTGTTTATTGTATAAATAGATTTTATTGTTCGTAGTGTATTTAATTTTTATTTTGTTTGCTTCAACATCAATCTTCTCAATCTCTTGTGTTTTATCCTTATCGTTGATCAATATTAAGTATTTGTCGATATTCATCAAGGGTCCTATATCTTTTTTAATTTCCCCAGTACCCGCACCATCGCCAGAGTATCGAGTTCGCAGTATTTTAGCAACTGCGCGCGCACTTTTTTTTGCTCTTGTTCACTCTTGTCATGTAGCGATGCGAAAGCATTCATGGCATCGCCGCCATTTTGGATGCCTTCTAATTGTTTGTAGGCTTGCTCCATCTGTGGGACGAGGGCTGGTAAGACATATTTGATCGAGTAGCTACCCTTCATAAGCGGAGTGGCGTAGTGTCCTTTTTGAAAGGGTATCATCAAGTCTTTGATATTGTCATGGAGGCACATCAGCGGTTCTGACAAATCCTCAAACTGCGTAGCCAGTGAAGCAATCACCCGTTTTTCAAAACTCATATTATAAGCCAACACATCGACATGACACGGTATGTCTGCCACCAACTTCTCTGCCAAAGCACGTCTTGGGTCACTTCCAGATTGCGCCAAAAACTCTCGATGTGCCAAAGTACCATCAGCATCTTCTATATGAAGTGAATACTGAAACGGTATCTGTTGGTAGGGACTCACACCACGCCACAAAGGGATAGCTTGCACAAAAGTCTCAAAATCTAGATAATATAGCGGATAGTTCAGTGTTTCCAAAAACTCAGCAATCGCATCATGATCTATAAATGTGCGCTGCATTTTCCAGTTGTCAACCTTTTGTTTTTGGATAGATGTCATCGCAAAATCATCGGGAATATCTTCTATCATGATGATGTTTTGGGCATAGAGTTGTTGTTGTTTTTTACTGCCGAGATTGAAGATATTAAAGACGCTATACTCTGGAATATGGCGCTGGGTTTTCCAGCAATACGCCTTTGCATCGCACTCGTAGGGATGATTGCAGTGTTTGCCGATGTCGATGTCAGGTTCATGGAGACTATCGCTTAGGTATGTTTTAAACTCCTCTAACTTTTGTGGAATCGAGGCTTGCATCTGTTGCACCGCATCGCTCACATCCACCACCATAAAGAGCTTGTCCAACTCTAGCATTTCATCTCGCACGTAACCAGAATTGATATGCACGACATGACAAGCACGTACCGTATAGCCAAGAGATTCCAAAACATAAAGCTGGATGGAGACATCATGTAGATAGATTGGCTTCACATCGGTGGAACTCTTCACCTCATAAAGCGCCAAGCCCTCAGGCGTTTGGCGCAGGATATCCACCATCACCACGATACCATCATAGATAAATGTCGCCTCATAGATGTTTTCAACGCCCTCTTCCAAGTATGCTTGCGTCCGTTGTGCCATGCTTTTAAAATCCCGTGAATCATAAGGAATCTCTCGACCACCTGGGAACAACTCACACGCCAAATCGCCCACGACATTGCCCGTCTCAAACCGTGCAAGTGCACTGGCATCTGGCGGGGTTAAAACCTCTGGCTTGTACTTTTTGAGCCATAAGGATTTGGGGCATTGGATGGCTTTGGTGTAGAGGGATTTTGATAGATTCATTGAAATCGTAACCTTTTAAAAAATGTTGAAATTAAGCTATCCATCACAATCCTATAAGTTTATATTTAGAAATTATATTGTAACCACAAAACTATGAAACAATGATTAAAGGGATAAAAGAGTCAATAATGGTATAATTTCACTCAAATAAAACACATACATCTCATAGATAATTGGATAAATAATGAACTTTACACTCCCTATACTTTCATGTTAAATACTAGATTAAAAGGCATGTTTTTTGCCGCTTTTGGTGTTGGAATTATAAGTTTTGATGCGCTTCTTGTCCGGTTGGCCAACACAGATGCTTCTATCATCTCTTTTTATAGAGGTCTTTTTATGGGCTTAATCATGTTTTCTTTCATGCTCATAAAAGGCAAAAAAGATGTGATCCCTAAAGATAAAAAAAGCATCTTTATTATCATTTGCATCTCTTTGATATCGGGAATTGGTACTTCTTTGTTTGTATTTTCAGTAAAATACACAATCGCCGCTAATACCGTCGTTCTTTTGGCAACCTCCTCTTTTTTTGCCGCTATCTTTTCATATTTTATTTTAAAAGAAAAAGTGAAGAAAGAGACCCTTTTAGCCATCTTTTTATCTTTTTTTGGAGTATTTCTCATCGTGCAAAACTCTGTCAATCTTGGGGGAAATTTGCTTGGTGATTTTTTGGGTATTCTTTTAGCTGTGGCAATGGGGCTTCAGCTTACGCTTCTGAGAAAATTTCCTCATTTTTCTCATTACTTACTCATCTCATTGAGTGGATTTTTTTTGATGACGGTCATGGGCTTCATAGCAAAAAATCCCTTTGACATACCGCTTATGAGCATTTTCTGGCTCTTTTTGATGGGCATGATGCAAGTTGTCGCAATGTATTTTATCTATGGGGCTACAAAATATATAAGCTCTGCTGAAGTTGGCATCTTCTCTACGGTAGAAACCACACTAGCTCCCGTCTGGCTCTGGCTTTTTATAGGAGAAGTAGTCCCTAGCAGCACACTTATCGGTGGCGCATTTGTCGTTTCGGCGATTTTTGTCAATGGCTATTCACAAATAAAAAAGACCAAAGCAGCTTGATTTTTTATGTATCGATGAACTTATCAAAGATTATCATGAGGCTATGAGTTTTATTGATATATTTGGGAACATCAACGGTTCTACTTTTGAGATAGATAGTAGCTACTATGTTTTGTTAAAGCTCTTGTATACCGATCTTCCTAATATATTCATAGGTTTCATCATAAAATTCTGGTAACCTTGTTTGGTCATCTAATGATCCATTAGGTATAAATATAATCATCCCTTGTCTGGCTCTCGTAAGTAAAACTCTATAAGCATTCAATAAATAATTTTTTATGATCTCTTTATTTATATTTTGCCATTTTGTACCCTTGAATTTTCTAAACATCCATTGGTTGTTGTGAAAATAAAAGTCTCCATCCCAACATACACATGTCCAATCAAGTTCAAGTCCTTGAATGTCAAATTCAGTTGCCACTTCTTCATTGAAATACGAAGATCTAATATCATCTTTATTGTTTAAAAACCAAACGGGAGCATCAATCTGATTTTTTATATTTATCCCAAATGGCCTTAAACGATATGCTCCAGATGATGCAACTACACCACTTCTTTCACTTCCAATTGCTTTTGATTTTAACCATTTTTTTGCTTTTTCAAAATCTCTTGTAACCAATATAGGATAATCATTTTTTAAAAAGTCATTATATAAACGTCTAGCCTTTGTTGTGTCAATATCTAAAATAGAGTGAATAAAGTCGGATAGCTTCTCTGAGCGAAAAGATCTAACTGAAACGGATAAGTGTAAGTTTTTATCTATAGTGGCATTTTCGTGTAACCACTCTTTTAATGCATTATCTTTCAAATAGTTTTTATCTTCTATTATCGAATTTGATAAATATATATTCCAGTCATGAAAATGATTTTTTAACGAACTAATCCATTCTTCTAATCCTGCCTCACCAGTATTTATCTCTTGTCCGCCACCTACTAAACAAATGATTGTAGACCAGTCTTGATGTCTATTCATTACATCAATTAAGAATCTTGGTTCTGATGACTCAAAATTATCTAGTCCTCTTCTTCTTTTCATAAAAGAGCTTGTTTGCCCTTGATTCCAAGCTCTTTGAGCTTCATCAAATACTACTACTTTTTCAATTGGTGCTTTAGCTGTACCTAATGAGTCATCGCGAAAATGGTGAATATTTTGAATAAAAGCATGTGTTTTAATTGCAGCCTCTCTTTTTGTTAGCTTTTGCCCTTTCTTTTTTGCATTATTAACTTCGTCCCTTGTGAGAGCTTCTCTTAATACATCAACTAGTGGACCATTTCCTGATAAGAAAACTGCATGTTCGTTTTCATCAATATTCATCCTTTCATTTGCAATATTTAAGCCTGCTAGTGTTTTGCCTGCACCTGGAACCCCTGTAATAAAACAAATTGATTTCTTATTTGTTTCTAACTATTTATAATTTGGTTAATTTTATCTGTTGTAATAGACAAATTTATAGCACCAGAATCTGATCTAGAAATCTCTTTAACATTATGACCTTTATATAATGCTTGAGCTGCTTCAATAATAGTTGGAGTTGGTTTATAGATTGAGTTTTCCCATATTAACGGATCTATATTATCTACTCGTTCTAACTTTAGACATTCTTCTATTGTGCTTAAAATAGAGTTTTTATTTGCAAAAAGAGGTTTATATAATTTATCTTGTAATGGCTCAATTTTACTTTCAAAACTTTTTGCTTCAGTTGCAATAAGTATGGGAAATAATTTTTGAGTATGACTACCTTCATGAAAGTTTTTTAAGTCTTGTGAGTAGTCTATAACTTGCTCTATCGCATTATTGTCATATGTTGTTGAACCAACTTTAAATTCAATAACAAATATTGAATCATTAATAATTATAATATTATCAACACGCTTTCCCATTCTAGGAATTGCAAATTCAAAGAAAATATGACCATCTTTATAATTGTAAAATGCTTGTTTTAATATATCAATTTGTTTTATCCATGCATTTCTTTGTAAATCCTCTAAGGCATGATTGTGATGTCGTGCTAGTTCACCAAGAATTGTGTTTGTATTCTCTGTAATAAATTTACTAATTGTATTGGAGTAATAAGATCTTTGCAATTTACTATATTCCTTTGTGTTGGTTTAACGGTTAAAATGAGCTAATAAAAAAGGGGTTAGGTATTGGGAATAACCTATTTTTCATGGACTAAGCTTTGCCATAATTTTAGATATCGTTGTTCCTGAGAGTTGCAAAAACTCTGCGATTTCACTTTGCTTATAGCCACCCTGCACCGCTTCTTTTATGCTTTTATCTCTTTGCTGTAAAGATGTCATTGTATCAAAATATTCATTAAGTCCTTTTTGTTTTAGCTTTTTACGGTTTCATTTTCTTGAGTATATTTTGTTTTAAACTGAACGCTTTGTAATATATCATATTTTCTATCATTTGATTACAATTCAAACATATTAATAAGCATTTTTGAAATTTCTTTTGATGTTGCTGTATCAACATCTCCAAGCTTTTTTACAAGTCTTGTTTTATCAACTGTTCTAATCTGATCTAGTAACACTAATCCATCTTTCTTGTCAAACTTTATTTTGGGTCTAAATATAAAATCAAAACCTTTAGAGGTCATAGGTGCAACTATTACGGTTTTTAAAACATTCATCTCGTTTGGAGAAACTACAATGCATGGCCTTGTTTTTTGAATTTCAGAACCAACTGTAGGATTTAACTTTACCAAGTGTATTTCAAACCTTTTGATATCTACTACCATTGCCAGTCTTCCAAGTCATTATCATTAAGTAAGTCATCTAAAACACCTTCGTCTTCAACTCCTTTATGATTAGAAATAACTTTTTCAATATTTTCTTTCCATGTGCTTCTATCTGTATTATTTATTGGTTTTATTAATAAACCATTTTCTAAAACTTCTAGTTCTAAATTTACATTTTCAAGGTGTGCTTGTTGTATTAATGGTTTAGGAATTCTAATTCCTTGTGAGTTTCCAATCTTTGTAAGTGTTGTCATAATAAACTCCTTTGTGTAATTATATTGTAATTACATTGGGATGTCAATTTGTATTTGATTAGATAACGTTTATCGTGAGCAATAATTTTCCCGCTAGGGTAAATTATTGGTCTCCTCGTTTTTGTTAGACATTTTATGTATTTATTGTTTTGCATTTTTTAAAACTTCAAGCATTGTATCGGTATTGTTTTCATTGGCAATCATTAATGGTGTTTTACCAGCATTATTTTTTAGTTTAGTATCGGCTCCGTTTTGTAACAGAAGTTTCGCTATTTTAGAATAATTTTTAAAATTAGTTTTTAGTCTTTTTACCTGTTCTTGAGCTTTTACATAAGTATCAGGGAATCGTTTAATATATTCTTTTTTCTCAATATATGTTTCGATACTTTGTAAATTTTTTTCTACGATCCCCATCGCCATGAGATGTAGTATAGTATTTCCGTCTTTATTTTGAAAGTTTACATCATATTTGTTATCAATTAAAAATTGTACAACTTTAATATTTAAATTTTTTATGGCAAGTTCTAATGATTGAAAACCTATATTTTTATCTATACTCGCACCATTATCTATGAGTTTCTGAGCAGAATGTATTTTTCTTTCTAATAATGCTTCTTGAATAGGTGTCTCTTTTCTATATAGTTTAGTTGGAAAATTAACATCAGCTCCACTATCTATTAAAAATTGGATCATTTTGACATCATCATTTTTGATCGCATAAAAGAGAGAAGGATTATATAAACAAGAAGGTTTTGTGATATTTTCAATATATGGTAAAAAAGATTTTACAATTTTGATATCACCTGTGATAATTGCATGATTAAAAGCAAAATCTACATTTGTATATGTTTCATATTTTTTCTCTCTTTTTAAACAAGGGCTTACTCCATTTTTTAAAAGATTATTAATTTTTTCATAATCTTTTGAATCGATTGCTTTAAAAATTTCAAGTTCATTGTTCGGTGAATTTGTATTGCTTTTTGCATATCCGTTAGAAAATATAAAAAATATGAAGAGAAATATTTTTATATATAAAGTAAATTTATTTTTCAATTTTAACCCTTTTGTGTGTTTAACGACTGAAGATAGCTAATAATTGCCGCTAGATAATTTATTAGCTACTATGTTTTGTTAAACTTCTTTAGTTATTGCTATAACCTCTTCAATTGAATTTTTAATTTTTAAAAGTTCAATATAATCAAAATAACTAGGTATTCTACCATTTGTATAATAATTTGCATCAAAACAAGTAAACTCTTTGTGTACAAATATATACATTTTATTTTTTCTCAGTGTAATTGACACATCTTGATTAAACAAGTTTAGTATTTGAACTATCTTGTTTTTGGACTCTTTGTTTAAGGTTTTTGATACAACTGTAAATTTATCATATAAAGAATTATCATTAGTCAAATCTTTTTTTAATATTTTTGAAACTTCTTTCATAGAATGTAATAATTTATTTTCAAAAATATAAATTTCTGAATTACAAAAGTCAATATTTTCAATAGTTATAAATAAACCTTTGTTTTTATCTGAAAAGGGTACTGCTGGATTATTGATGTCTGATAAATCAATATAAGTAGAAGAAATATGTATCTGCCTGTTATTCAAAGCAAATTGGATAGACCATTTACTTTGAATAGTTGCAGAAGCAATGAAATATTCATATATAGAAAAAATATCTGAATTTTTAGCATCTTCTTCTAAATGTGTATTAATAGTAAAACTTCCATCTTTGACTAAAATATTTAAAATTTTTGGGAAAATAGTTCTTTCTAAAATATCATGATATTCATAGTTAAATGTATAATTTCCTAGATAAGAAATCATTACTGAAATAAATAATGTCATAATAAAAAATATAATGTGTAAGTTAAAATGGTTAGTTAAAAAGAGTGCACCGAGAACTATGATAAATAGAATGGAATTAAGGGTAAACAGTTTGTTGTTTGTACTATTAATCATATTTTTTATATCATCAATATTTGGTTGAATAATATCTGTAAAGTTTTCTATAAGTTCATCTTCTTTCAAATATTTCTCTCCAATGATTTGTTATATGATGCAAAACTTAGAGTAAAGAAATACATATCAACCAATTTCATTATAGGGTATTTTATTCGAATTTTCTCCTCAATGTTTTCTTGAACTATTAAAAAGTCATTTTTATTTTCTTGATAAAATTTAACTACTTCTAAAAAACTTTTTTTTGATAATTTAGTATATGGTTGTATATTTTTTATTTTTAATCCATCTTTAAAAAATCTATCATATGCAGGAATACAACCAAGCGTTCCCAATAAAATTTTAGTTAATAAAGTGTCTGTCACATTAATAACTTTGTCAGGTTTCTCTGGAATATTTTTAATATTGGATGGATACCAATTTTCTATAAAATTTGATAACTCAAAAATATCTTTAAAATTTTTATCTTTTACATCAAAATTATCAAAATCAATATTTTGCAGATGTTTATACTTTAATATCTCTTCAACAACTTTATCATGAATCAGATAATCTTGCCATAGAAGAAAACTTGAACCTCTATACATACCCCAACTTGCAAGATAAAATGATAGATGTAAACAAGCTATTTCTTTGTCAATTTGATTAACATCTTGTGAAAAATACAAAAAACAATGTTCCCATGATTTGTATCTATGATTTTCATCACTAATTAACTGCTGAAAAAAATTCATTATATTATCTTCGATATTATGCATTTGTTCCCTTATTACCTAACGGGTGTCTTGAAAAATATGAAGCCGCACTTTGGCTTCATATTTCTTTCCTAGTTTTTGTTATACCAAATAGTGGTTTATCTGTTCAATTTGTATGAATTGGGTCATGGCGTGGGACAGAATGATCATAAAATTTAATTCCTTGGCTTGTTATCATATTTACTACCTTGTCATATGCATCTCCATATGCCCATGAATGACTGATAAACAATCTATATGTTTTTGACATTTTAAGTTTCCTTTTTCATTTAACGTTTATCTTGATAAATAAGTCGCCGTTAGGCTACTTATTTATCTCCTAGTAATTGTTATGTGAACTTGACATCTTCTGTTCGTTTTTTATTTCTCACAACGACAGTTCTAGCTAATTTATCATGCCAACCTTGTTTTTTCCTATCCCAAGCCACCCAAAATATCCCAAGCATAAAAATTAGCATAGCAGGTATATATGCAAAGTATCTTCCAATACTTTGTCCTATTGTTAATTTATGTCCTGTTTCTTCATCAAGAACTTTTAAGTGTAAAACCATTTTGCCTGGAGTAGCTGATTTATACATCCAAAAAATTATTGTTGCAAAAAATGGCAAAGAATAATTTATTAAAAAGTCCGCTGGACCTAAAATCATATCTTCGCTATTCCATACTGTATCGCTTCCATATATCATTAATGTTAACGGTAATGTAATCATTAATAATAAAGCAACATCTATCAATGTTGCTCCAACTCTAACCCAAAAACCTGCATACTCATAATCTATTTTTTCCAAAATTCCCTCCATATATAATAGTTTTCTTGTTCACATAACGGTTACCTTGAGAAATAAGTCACCACTAGGCTACTTGTTTCTCTCCTAGTACTTGTATGAATTTTAATCACTACCACGATGTACTTACAATAACATTTCCTGAACTATCTTTTTGTTCTACACTTTGAGTTCTACGAAAACCTTTTATTGCTGTGTGGTCTTTGTGTATTACTGAACCAACAACTTCTCCATCTTGATTAAGTATTTCATATGTCCATATATCGGTTTCCTGCATAGGACCTTTCATTTTATGTTCAGTCTGTTTAAGTGTATCACCAGCATTTAAATTTAATTTACTTTCCATAATTATCTCCTTGAATATTTATATTCATAACGGTTGTCTTGAGAAATAGTTTACCCGTTAAAGTAAACTATTTGTCTCCAGGTTTTGTTATATTTTGAAGAAGCTTCGATAACGGAAATAGTATCATCTATCGCCTCTTTTAGTAATGGTTTAATATCTGATGCTTCATCATGTGACCATTCTTTTCTTAATTGATTTAAAGTTTTCTTTGTCAAATCTTTATACTCAGGAAAATTTCGGAGTTCATAAATATATGCAACTTGACTTACTAATTTTAAAATACCATTTTCATCGCTACCTTTACTGATAGTCTTTAATAGCCTATGATATGTTTTAAATCTAAATACCTCTTCCTCTCTTGTTCTAATATCTAAATAACGTTTTGCTGAAAATGCTAGTGATATTAGTGTTACTAAAAATGCTCCTATGGTCGCGATTGAAGCATAGTCTGAAAGTGTCATCAATTTCCCTTTTTAATATAACGGTCGGGCTGAGCTTCACTAATGTATATTTCAGAAAATTCACTTGTGATTTTCTGAAGATACCTTGGTGTGAGACTCCTGCCAATTGTTGTGTGTAGCGAAGCGGAGCACGACAATTGGTTGGTGGCTCGTTTAGAGCTCAGTCCGACCGTTGTATGTTGAGGCAAAGCGGCAACATACAACTATTTATTAATACCAATATTATAGTAATGCTACACTTAATTTTGCTATAAATACAATGATATGCGATGTTTGCATTATATGAATTATGTTTAATATTCTATTAATAAATAAGCTATAATTTTGTGATAAAAAGACATTAAAACTAGGGAAAATATTTTGCAGAAAGACAAAAAGTTACTTGATATTTTACGAGATAAGATCAGAGTGAAGCGCTATAGTCTCAAAACAGAAAAAGCCTATACCTAATTGGGCAAAACAGTATATACTGTATCATGATAAAAAACATCCTGAGCAGATGGGAAAGTCAGAGGTAGAACAATATTCTCACATATATGGCATAAAGAGCTCAGATATTGGCAATAACCTATTATTCATAATGCGACCACATTCTAGAAATTCTTATTACTTTATTATCTTCTTTTACTTCATAAACCAGTCGATGCTGTATATTTATTCTTCTTGAATATGAACCTTGTAAATTTCCTACTAGTTTTTCATAAGGAGGTGGATTTTGAAACGGGTCTTTTTTGATGATCTCAATAAGCTCTTTTGCTTTTTTATCTAAAGATGCACTTGATAGTTTTTTGGCATCTTTTAATGCTAACGTACTATAAAGTACTTTGTACTCTGCCATTCAACAGTTTCACTAAACTCACTGTCATCTGCACTCATTGATTCTTGAATTGAAGATGCCATATTTGGTATAGAGTTTAAATATAGTGTTTCTTCTATTGCATTCCAGTCTTCTTGAGAAAGCATCACGACATTGTTTCTTTTTCCCGTAATAAGTACAGGTTCATGAGTTTGTGCCGTTTCATCCATAACATTGTAAATATCTGCTCTAACTTGACTTACCGACATAACTTTTGTCATAACTAACCCTTTACTATATTTTTTATATTGTACTGAATATCGTACGCTTTGTCAAGATATGCTATTTGTTCATTGGCTTATGCTCTGGAGAGAAACTTTTCGTGATGAATCAGTCTAGTTTTAAAGAGTGAAAAACGGTGGAGGAAACATTTGCCAAAGTGCAAATGTTTCACAAATGAAGAAATATAAAGTGACGCTTGAGTTTATTTGATAAATTCCACCACTTCATCAAACGGGAGGCGCAATTGTTCAGATTGCGGATTGATTCTATATCCAAAAGGCAATACCATTGCAAGTTGATATTTGGTTGTATCTAGACCCAAGATTTCTTCGACTTGTTTTTTGTCAAATCCCTCTATCGGACACGAATCGATACCGATAAAGGCTCCGGCTGTCATCATATTAGCCGCTGCGATGTAGGTTTGTCTTGCTGTCCATGCGTAGATATTTTCATCCGTATTCAACACATCTTTGAGATGTTCAGCATAAAGTCCAAGATAAAAATCAAGTTTATCTTGAGGCATGGCTCTTCTTTTAAATCGTTTGGCGACAACTCCTGATTCTACCTTGACACTATCAATACCTGCTAATACAAGTACGAGGTGTGAGCACGATGTGATTTGTACTTGATTCCAGCACGCGGGTTTTAGCTTCTCTTTTAATGCATCATTGGTAATTACCAAAAATTTCCATGCTTCCATTCCAAAAGAAGACGGCGATTTTCTACCCGCTTCTAGGATGTATCTCATATCTTCATCAGAGATTTTTTTCGTATCATCAAACACCTTGCATGCATGTCTAAAATCCATGGCTTTCATAAAATCATTTCTCATCTTATCACCTTTGTTTTGTTTTGAAGATTATATACATAATATACTTAACCCTCTCTTACGATACTTTAGGTAAGTAATGGATTCATAAACGATTTATCTGAGATGCGTTATATCACTTCTTTCTTGATCCATGGCATCAATTTGGTGATGACATCGTAGGTGATGGTGCTGAAATACTCTGCTAGCTCAGTAGCATCATCAAACAGACACACCTCATCGGCATCTCCTGCAATACACATACTATCCATAGAAACGCGTCCTAAAATTTTCTGCCCATTGGCGATTTTTAGATCTCCTCTGCCATCATACCGGAAAAATCCATCCCCATATCCGATATCATAAGTCGAAATCACCGTATCTTCTCTTGCTTCATAAACTCCACCATAACCAACTCTTTGCCCCTTTTGTAGCACTCGCGTGTTGAGTCTATTAGCAACCAATGACATCACAGGCTTGAGATCATACGTGCCAATGCGTTTATCGATATGCGTATATCCATACATCGCAATACCACATCTAGCAAAATCATCCTCAAGTGCACCCTCTTGGCGCAAAAGTGCTGCTGAATTACAGCAGTGAAAATTTGGCATTTGCATTTTGTGTTCATCTATCCATTGTTGCACTCTTGCTTTACTTGCTTTAAAATTTTCTTTTTGCCAAAACAGCTCACCATTCATCTCATCGGCACTTCTAAAATGTGTAAAGACACCTTTGAGATTGAGTTCGTTTGCTTTGATGTACGCCAGTGCCGCTTCGATTTCATCCATCTGCACCCCATTTCGGTGCATTCCTGTGTCGATTGCTAAGTGGATATTGGCATGTTTTGGAAACGTCTTGAGAAACTCAAATGAAAGCGCAGCAAACGAGATATTATCAGGATATAATCTGTGAGGAGGATGATCGGCCAATATCAAAATCTCATCAAAATACTCTTGTATCTGCAACGCTTCATCGAGATTCTTCACCGCTGCTTTTTTGATGCCAAACTCACGTGCAAGCCCTGCCATAATAAGCAGATCATGACCATAAGCATTGTCTTTTAACACCGCCATCAATTTTTCTTTGCCACCTGCTTTTTGTGTCAAATATTCCAAATTGTGAAAAAAATGTTGTTTGTTTATGCGTATCTTTGACATGATATCACTCTGCTTTTAAATCATAAGCTTGGACAAGGTACCCTCGCAATTTTCTAGCTTGATAATCAAGCTTGTGAAAATGTTCATAAACCCGTTGCGCATCTAGTGTCGGATTATTGGAAAAATCGTAGTTAATCTCACGCTTATCTTTAGGGATATTTGCATCGAGAAAATCATAAAAATCTGTTCTTATTTCAATCAAAGTATCCAACTCTTTTGCTATAGTCTCTTTATCTATCATGATGTACCTTTTTATATATTAATATTTTTAATGGAATTATACTATATTTTCACGATTCATAGACACCTTATTTATTAAATTGACTCTTTTTTTTTACTTTTGTTTTAAATTTCTTTTGTTATGATGTTCACTGTTTTTAATCTCATAAAAATAAGGCGCGACATGTCTTCACAATTATTCTTATCCTCTGTTATCGTGGCGGTTTTGGCCATCATGATTCCGATACTTTTTTTGACGACTAGTAAGCTAGGTCCAAGAAAAAAAATCTCTAAAAATAAAAACATTCCTTATGAAAGTGGTATCAGCAAAGCCATAGGTAAAAGTGATAAAGCCTTTAGTGTCAAATTTTATCTTGTGGCCCTTTTATTTGTGCTTTTTGATGTGGAGATTGTCTTCATGTTCCCTTGGGCTGTCAATCTTCGATCTTTAGGTGTTTTTGGCCTTGTAGAAATGTTCACTTTTATGGGACTATTAATTGCAGGACTTATTTATATTTATCAAGCAAAGGCTTTGAAATGGCAATAAATTCAACAAAACAAGAAGATGTGATCTTTGGCGATACCGTCATCACGACAAAACTAGATAGTGCAATCTCCTGGGCTAGAGAGTCTTCAATGTGGCCATATATCTTCGGTACTGCGTGCTGTGCAATTGAGTTCATGAGTGTAGCATCAAGCAAATTTGACATCTCACGATTTGGTGCTGAAGTCGTACGATTTTCACCCCGACAAGCAGACCTCATGATAATCGCAGGAACCGTGAGTTATAAACAAGCACCGATTTTGAAGCGAATCTACGATCAAATGACCGAACCCAAGTGGGTCATCAGCGCAGGCGCTTGTGCTTGTAGTGGTGGATTTTATGACAACTACACCACCCTTCAAGGCATCGATGAGATTATTCCTGTCGATGTTTATGTCTCTGGTTGTCCTCCGCGACCTGAAGCTTTTTTGGATGGATTGATGCGTATCCAAGAACTCCAAGCCAAACCGGCTAAATATCACCAAAATAGAGCGAAAAGAGAATTTAAAGGAAGGCTGGATGCTTAGTCAATTTGAAAAATTATTTGCTTTTAAACAAGAAGATGGCCACTATATCCTAGATATACAGCATATGAAAGAAGCGATAATTTACCTCAAAAACAATCTCAATTTTAATTATTTAGTTGATATCACCGCCGTAGATTATCTAAAATATCCCACAAAAAAAACGAAACGTTTTGCTATCATTTATCTTTTGAGGGATGAGAGTTTTGTCAATCTCGTTACTCTAAAAGCCTACATCAATGAAGATGAAATCATAGAATCAATTACCGATATTTTTAAAGCAGCCAATTGGGCTGAACGCGAAGTATGGGATCAATACGGATTAAAATTCAGAGGTCATCCCAACCTCAAAAGAATTCTCAACCATAAAGAGTTTATCGGATTTCCACTACGCAAAGATTATCCTATCACCAAAGGCCAACTCTGCACCCAAACCGATGATTTGATGGATGAGATGAATCCCAGACTCAAAGAAAAAGGTTATGACAGTGCCGAAGATTTGATGCTTTTAAATCTCGGTCCTGCGCATCCTGCAAGCCACGGTACGATTCGTACTTTTGTCGCATTAGAGGGTGAGAGTATCGTCACAGCCGTGAGCGAAATCGGTTATTTGCACCGTGGTTTTGAAAAATCTTGTGAAAATCACACGTACAATCAAATCATACCCTATACCGATCGGCTCAATTACTGCTCTGCCATTTTGAATAATATCGCTTTTGCTCACACAGTAGAGGGCATGCTCGATATTACATTACCCGATCGAGGTCAATTTATCCGAGTTATCATCGGTGAACTCTCCCGAATCATCGACCATTTGGTCTGTCTAGCAGCTATTTTAGTCGATATGGGCGCACTGACGAATTATTGGTATCTTTACAATCCAAGAGAGAGTGCGTATAAACTCCTCTCAAAACTCACAGGAGCGAGGCTGACTAATTCTTACATGAGAATCGGCGGGATGACTCATGATCTTTACTATAATTTTGAAGAAGATTTACGTATTTGCATCAAAGAAGTCGAAAAGGGAATTGCGGATTCACTGAAATTAATCGAACACAATAGAATCTTTCATGATCGCACCCAAAACGTCGGTGTCGTCACAAAAGAAGAAGCTATCAATCGGGGTTATAGCGGTCCAAACTTGAGAGCCAGCGGCGTTAATTATGATCTTCGAGTGGCCAAACCGTATTATTATTATGAAACCTTTGATTTTGATGTTGCCCTAGGCAGCACGGGTGATGTCTATGATCGCATCATGGTGCGATTTGAAGAGATCCGTCAAAGTATCAAAATTATCAATCAAGCGATGAGTGTTATACCCGGAGGTCGATATCAGGTCGATAATCATGCCATCTCATTGCCAGATAAAGACAATGTTTATAACAATATCGAAGGGTTAATGAATCAATTCAAACTCATCTACGAAGGAGTCAAAGTCCCCGCACAAGAGTATTATCGTGCGATTGAGGGCGGAAATGGCGAATTAGGCTTTTATATTATCAGTGATGGCACCGGTACGCCTTATAAAGTCAAAGTCAAGCCACCATGCTTTAACGCTATGGCATCATACCCCGACATCATAGAAGGTGCAATGCTAGCAGATGCTATCTTGACACTTGGAAGTCTCAATATAATCGCAGGAGAATTGGATCGATGAATTTTGAATTTAATGAAGAGAATGAAAAAAAATTTAACAACCTTCTAAAGCGCTACCCAAATAAAAATTCTCTCACCCTCCCCGCGCTTTGGATGATACAATATCAAGAGGGGTGGATTTCACAAGATGCCATGCAATATCTGGCCAAAAGATTGGAACTCTCACCAATGGATATCTATTCTATCGCATCCTTTTATACGATGTTTCATCTCGAGCCGGTAGGAAAATACAACATACAAATTTGTAAAACACTCTCTTGCATGTTAAGAGGGAGTGAAAATATCAAACACATCATCGAAAACAAACTCGGTATCAAGGCAGGAGAAACCACAAAAGATATGAAATTTACCATTACAGAAGTAGAGTGTTTGGGTTCTTGTGGAACGGCACCGTGCATCTGCATCAATGATGATTACGTCCAAAATCTGGACGAACAAAAAGTCCATGAGATTTTAGATAATTTAACCCATGAAGAGACACCAAAATGATACAAAAAATAGTCAGTAAAAATTTTGATATTGCAGATTCACACACACTCAAAGTAGCCCAAGCAAATGGAAGATATACCTCTTTAGATACGCTCTTTAGTATGAGTGCCAAAGAGGTCGTCAATGAAGTTGGCAAAAGTGGACTAAGAGGAAAAGGTGGCGGGGGAGCGAGTGCTGGCGATAAGTGGAATCTCATCCCCAATCCAAGTGACAAACCCACCTATCTCATCATCAATGCCGATGAGAGTGAACCGGGAACTTTTAAAGACAGGCAAATACTCGAATTCGATCCGCATCTTTTGATTGAGGGTATTATCTGCTCAAGCTATGCCATCAACGCGCATCATGCTTATATTTATATCCGTGGTGAGTATGTTTTCTGGGCAAAAAGGATGCAAGAGGCCATCGATGAGGCGTATGCAGCGGGGATTTTAGGAGCGAAGATTTTAGATCATGATTATGCACTTGATATCACCTTGCATCGTGGTGCGGGCGCTTATATCTGTGGTGAAAAAACCGCCTTGCTCGAATCACTCGAGGGCAAAAGAGGCCATCCAAGACTCAAACCAAAAGGCAAAGAACCCGAATGGTTTTATGGCTGTCCCGCTGTTGTGAATAATGTCGAGACAATTGCAAGCGTGCCATACATCATCAAAGAAGGATATGAGGCGTATCGTGCATTTGGAACCAAACAAAGTCCGGGTACCATGCTCTTTGGGATGAGTGGCCATGTGGAACATCCTGGTATTTATGAAATTCCTTTTGGCGTGGGAATGTTGGATTTTATCAATCAAGTAGGAAAAGGCGTGAAAGATGGTAGAAAACTCAAAGCCATTATTCCTGGTGGTTCTTCCTGTGCGGTTTTAAGAGGTGATGAAATCGAAGATATCACGCTCGATTATGAATCCCTCAAACAACATGGCTCAAGTCTGGGAACTGGTGGTATGATTTTGATGGATGATACGGTTTTTATGCCCAGTGTAGTCAAAAATCTCTTTGAATTTTATCATCATGAATCATGCGGACAATGCACCCCATGCCGTGAGGGTGTGGGCTGGAGTGACAAATTGATGGGCAAAATCTTAGATGGACATGGGACCAAAAAAGATTTGGATACGCTGATTTCTCTCAGTGATGTTTTAAATGGCAAAACCATCTGTGTCTTCGCCCCATCAGTTGCCTTTATCATCGATAGCTATATTAGCAAATTCAAAGATGAGTTTTATTCATTGGTTAAATAATCAGTGAATAAATAGCGATTCAAAAGCCAGTTTTGCCGTATCAATCAAGAAATCAACACCCGGAAAATAGGAAATAATACTATTACCAATACCGCCCCAAATAACAGCGATGGCCATCAATCCGATGATAAGTGGCGGTAATCCCTTGAGTGGTGGGACATTGGTCATCTCAGAACTTGGATAAAAATACATCAACGCAATCAGTTTAAAATAGTAATAAACCGATACAAACGTTGCGAGTATCCCTACCACAGCCAAGATGGTATTGCCTGTTTCGATTGCACCCACAAAGATATAAAACTTCCCGATAAATCCTATCGTGGAGGGAATACCTGCAAGCGAGAGCATAAAAATCCCCATCATCGCCGCCATATAAGGTCTAATGTGTGAAAATCCTCTAAAATCTTCATACGTCACCCGTACATGATCATCTGATGCGATATAAGAGAGCATCCCAAAAGCTCCCATGGAGGAGAGAAAATAAGCGATGAGATAAAAGATAATCGAAGTAGCAGATGCCTCTCCAATGCTACCAATGGAGACAAAAGCAATCAAGAGATATCCTGTGTGGACGATACTTGATGCAGCTAGCATTCTTTTGATACTGGTTTGAAAGATTGCCAAGAAACTACCATACAGTAGTGTCAGTATCGTGATGTAAATCAAAATATGATTCAATAATGGTTTAAACTGTTGAAAGTCCACCAGTATTATTCGCAACATAAAACCAAAAATGGCCACTTTAAAGGTTGAGGCCATAAACGCTGTCACCGGTAGGGGTGCGCCATCATAAACATCCATAGACCAATTTTGAAATGGAAAGGCTGATATTTTAAACAAAAATGTGATCATGATCAAAGTACCGCCGGTGATTACTAAGAGCATATTTTCATCAGGATGGGCATTGATATAGTGACCTATTGCTAGTAAATTGGTACTTCCCGTGCGAGCATAAATCAAAGTAATACCCAAGAGCATCACCACTCCCGCCAAAGAGCCTAATACTAAATAGCGGAAACTTCCTTCGACCCTTTTGAGATCGTTCTTTTGAAAGCCTATCATGACATACAAAGAAATTGATGCAATTTCTAAAGCGATGAAGGATGTAAATAATTCTGATGATTGTACCAATAAGAGCATCCCAAAAACAGAGAACAGAAGCAAAGAAAAGAGTTCTCCTCGCAACATTTTTGACTTTTCAAAATAGTGTGTTCCCACTAGCACTGTAATCACGCCACCGGCCAATATAATCGTAGTAAAGTAGCCAGAAAATGTATCTTCAATCAACATCGAAGATAGGAGATCTTTATAAGGATAAACCGAATACAAAACACCATAATTTAAAGCATTGAAAAAGAGTGCAAACCCCAAGAAAAATATCGTCACTACTGCCAATTTGCCAATACCAAATCTTTTAATAGGGCTGAGCAACATCAAGACAACAGCACCGACTCCTACGGATAAAAGCGGTAATAAATATATAATATCATCGTATTTCATCTAATGTAATCCTACTTTTAATATATCAACTAAATAGTGTTGTATCGTCGGCTCAATCTTATACAAAAACCAGTGAGGATAAATACCCATCGCGATGACAATGGCGGCCAAAGCAAAGATACCGATAATCTCTTTTTTATCTAAATCTTTCATACCGCTCACATCATTATCCGTTTTCACTAGTATCGCGCGTTGAAATAACCAAAACATAAAACTCGCGGCGACCAATACGGTAATCGCAGAGATAACACCAGCGAGATGGCTGTATTTAAATACTCCCATGATAATCAACAATTCTGATACAAAACCATTGGTGCCAGGAAGTCCGACGATGGAGAGGAGCATCAAAGCAAAAGCGACGGTAAAATAAGGTGCTTTTTTTGCGATACCACCAAGTCCTGAAATCGTGCGCGTTCCCAAATCATACTCCATGGTTCCCACCAGCAAAAACAGTCCGCCCGTAGCCATCGCATGCGCGACTATCAAAAATGCGGCTCCCATCATACCATAAGCATTGAGAGAGAAAATACCCGCCGTAATAAATCCCAAATGCGACGCCGAAGAGTAGGCAAACATCCGTTTGATATTTTGTTGCATCAAAGCAGCAATTCCAAAATAAATCAATCCAAAAATCCCAAGAGCCACAAAGTATGGCGCAAATTCAACGTATTGTTTCGGAAAGAGTGGCAATACAAAACGCACAATCCCATAAATCCCAAGTTTCGCCATAATAGCAGAGAGTAAAAACACCCCACCAGTGGGTGAATTGGAGTAGGTTTGAGGCAGCCAAGTATGAAAAGGAAAGAGCGGAATTTTAACAGCAAAGGCAATCATAAAACCAAAGAATAACAAAACTTGCTCTGTATTTGAGAGTGTGGTAATCTGTACCAAATCACTCAATTGAAAGCTCCAAATGCCAAACTCTTGATAAAATTTCACACCTAAATACAAGATAGAGACCAACATAAATAGCGATCCCATAATCGTATAGATAGTAATTTTGATGGTTGAAAATATTCTATTGCCGGTGCCATAAATCCCAATAATCATAAAGACCGGCAATAGCATCGCTTCCCAAAAAAAGTAAAAGAGCACCATATCCAGTGAGAGTAGCGTCCCTGTGACACCAGTTTGGATCATCAACATACTCGCCCAATATCCTTTGGCTTTCTTTGTTTTCCACAAGAAGAGATAGGCCAGCGGTATCAAAGTCGTAATCAACATCAATATCATGAGAGAAAAACCATCCACTCCAAGGCTATAATAGATACCATAGGTTTTAATCCAAGGATGAAACTCTCGAAACTGCATATAACCCTCAAGCTGAAATCTAAAAAAGATACTGAGTGACAAAAAGAAGATGACAATGGTGGTGGCAAATGCTATGTTTCGCGTCACTTTCATACTGATGGGAAGTATTAAAAGTATTACAGAGACCAATAATGGTAAAAATATTATAATCGATAAAAGCCCAATATCCATCAAACTATCCTAACACGTAAATTAAATATAAACTAAAAGAGCTCAAGCCCAACAACATAAAAAAGGCATACGCTCGTGTATTGGCACACTGCAACCTCCCAACTCTCCTACCTAGGTTAATAAATCCATGAGAGAGTCCCATGACAATGCCATCAATAATGCCATCATCAAAAGTAAAAGCAACAAAAGAGCTAAACTGTCGCAAACGTTTGACAATCAAAAAGTCAATGATTTCATCAATATAAAATTTATTATAGATGAGACCGGTATACTCCACACTTTGTGTGAAATCGTATCGATAGAATTTGATATATGCCACAAATATTCCCGCCAAACCCACGATAACACTAGAAGCCATCAAGATAAGCTCTTGTTGGTGCGACACACTCATAGCTGCGCCACTCCAGGCCTCTAACCATGCGTCTATCTGATTAGATCCACCAAATATCTCAGGCAAACCGGCAAACCCAGCAAAGGTCGCTCCCAGAGCTAAGACAATCAGCGGTGCTTTCATGCTCCAAGTTAGAGGATGCATATGTTGATGCGTATAATTTTTGCCCTCAAAGGTCACAAAAAAGAGCCGAAACATATAATAAGAGGTCAATCCCGCTGTAAACAATCCAATACCGTAAATCAAATATTGATGGTGTTCATATGCTTTGAGCAAAATCTCATCTTTGCTAAAAAACCCTGCAAATGGAGGGATACCGCTAATAGCAAGATTAGCAACCAGCATCACAATATAAATCAAAGGCAGTCGTTGTCGCAAGCCACCCATCTTGAAAATATTTTGCTCATGATGCAAGGCCACAATCACCGCACCTGCTCCCATAAAAAGAAGCGCTTTGAAAAAAGCATGCGTGAAGACATGAAAAAGTCCACTTGAATAAGCACCCAATCCCACAGCTATAAACATATAACCTAGTTGCGACATCGTTGAATAAGCCAATATCTTCTTAATATCGGTCTGTTTGGTGGCAATGACCGCTGCAAAAAGCGCCGTGGCCGCACCAATATAAGCAATAAACACACCCACATCAGGAATCAAATCATATAAAAAATGAAATCGTGCCACCATATAAACACCCGCGGTCACCATCGTTGCAGCATGAATCAAAGCTGAAACGGGTGTCGGGCCGGCCATCGCATCGGGCAACCAGACATACAGTGGAATCTGCGCTGATTTTCCCATCGCCCCGATAAATAACATCACGCCGATAAATGTCAAAACCGGTACCGGTACCAAAGGAATGTAATCTTCCAATGCAGCATAATTAAAACCCAATTGACCGGCATAAAAGAACAATACAATCAGACCAATAATAAATCCTAAATCCCCGACCCTATTGGCAATAAAAGCTTTATTTCCCGCAACCACATTAAGAGGCTCTGTAAAATAAAAACTAATCAGCAAATAAGAACACAATCCTACGCCTTCCCAGCCAATAAACATGATAATCGGACTATCCCCTAACACCAACAATAACATGGAGGCCATAAAGAGATTAAAATATGAGAAAAACTTGCCATAGCCCTCATCATCTTTCATGTAACCACTTGCATAGATGTGAATCATCAAACCGATAAATGTGATAAACATCACCATAAAAATAGAGAGTTTATCACCAAGAAATCCCATGCTAATACTATGTCCGTTGATATCAAGCCAGGTATAAGGCTCATAGATAAAGACATCACTGCCATGATATAATTGGATAAAATACAATAAACCAATCAAAAAACTTATCAGTGGTGCGCTAATCGCAAAAAGCGTAAATACTTTGTTGGGGAGCTTTTTAACGCTGATAGATAACAGATACAACACGCCAAGGAGCAAAGCACTTAAAAGAGGGATTAATATAATCCAAGCTAAGAAATGTGAACTCATAGCGTATCCTTTTGTTTCAAGGAGTTGTAATCATCGATATTAATCGAACGCTTAACCCTGAAAAGACTCACAATTAATGATAAAAATACCGTCGCTTCAGCCGCAGCGATTGCCATCACCATCATGGAGATGATTTGACCATCCATCGTCGCAAAATGACGGCTCAGTGTCACAAGAATCAAATTTATGGCATTGAGCATCAACTCAATGGACATATAAATAACAAAGATATTTTTCCGACTCACAACACCGATTAACCCGATACTAAAAAGCAATATTGCCAAAAGGATGTAAGACATAAAAGATACGACTATCATTCTCTCTCCTCTTTTCGTGCCAATACAATAGATCCCACCAATGCCACCAAAAGTAGCAAGGAAATCATTTCAAATGGCAACAGCCATCCGTTGAATAATTCATCACCCAAGCGCTTGATTGATCCAAAATTATCCGTTAATTTATCAAAATTACTCACATTTGATATCGTGGAAAACGCTTTAAATAATAAGACATCCATAGGAGCGAGCACCATGGCGGCTATCAGCATAAATATGAGTTTATTGGGCTCTTTGGGACGGTGTTCTTCTCGAATATTTAAAAACATGATAATAAAAAGTAACAATGCAATAATAGCCCCGGCATAAATGATGATTTGAACCATAAATAAAAATGGTGCACTAAGTAGCGCATACAACCCAGCTAGCGATAACACTGTCACGATAAAACTCAAAGCTGAGTGTACTGTATTAGCAAAATATATCATTCCAATGGCACCGATGAGTGCGAAAAGACCCAGTATTCCAAACATCACATCAGTCATTGCCATTTTCCTCAAAAGCATTATTATCCAAAAGTGCCTCTTTATCCAATACAAAATCCTCTCGTTTTTCTGCGATGAATGAGAAAATCCCCGTATCCATACGAATGGCATCACAAGGGCATGCTTCCACGCAACCGCCACAAAAAACACACTCTAATAAATCAATCGAAAATTTTTCTGGCATCTTTTCATCAACGCCATCATGACGCTCCGTCGCTTCGATAAAGATACAATCAGCAGGACAAGCGGTCGAACACATAAAACAAGCGACACATCGAACACTGCCATCTTTGCGTTTTGTTAATCTGTGAATTCCCCGATATCGATCGGTAATATCATCAGGCATCACTTCAGGATAGGCCATCGTTTTGATATTTGATGTATCTTTTAAATTGGTCACAAAATGCGATATCGTTGTTTTTAACCCACCATAAATGGCAGGCAAATATAACTTCTCTTTGAGGCTATTGCCATGTCGTGGTACTATTTTTACACCCATATCATACTCCAAATACGACGACAACCGTCGCGGTGATAAAAATATTGGCAAGCGATAATGGCAACAATACTTTCCATCCAAGATTTTGTAGTTGGTCATATCGAAATCTCGGTAGTGTCCAGCGCACCCAAACAAAGAAGAAGTTCACCAGCAAGAGCTTGATTGCAAATGTCGCAATCTGTATGATCATGACCGCAATACTCACCGCATTTGGGGAGAGACCCACTACTAAGAAATAGGCCAGAGGTACAATAATCACGATATTCAACCCTGCCAAAATCCGCACCAGCCAGATACTTTCTCGATTTCGACTATCTTCGACATCTGGCCAGGTATTATTTTTAAAAATCCAATTTTTAAACTTATAACTTAACAGTGGCAAGATGATAATAATCGCAACCATCACGATATCCATATTGCTTTTCAATAGCTCCGTTCCGACCCAAGGAAGATTATAACCTCCTAGAAATAGCGTCACCATAAAGGCACTCGAAGCACTCATCGCCACATATTCACCGACAAAAAATAGACCAAATTTCATCGCACTGTATTCGGTGTGAAATCCCCCAACAATCTCGCTCTCTCCTTCTGCGATATCAAAAGGCGTACGATTGGCTTCTGCAAATGCTGTGATGACAAAAATAAGTGCGGCTAAAGGTTGTATAAAAATACCCCAAGCAGGAATAACACCCCAAAAAGTACCCGATTGAAAATTCACAATCTCTACAAGATGAATCGAACCGTATGAGATGAGCAGCGATATCAATGCCAATGTCATGGATGCCTCATAACTAATCACTTGGGCTCCAGCACGAATGGCGCCTAAGAGGCTGTACTTGTTGTTACTTGACCAACCCCCTAGCATAATGCCATACACGCCCAAACCAGCAAAAGCCAAAAACCATAAGATTCCAAAATCAACCGGTAAGGCTTGCATGATATAACTGTGAGCGCCTATTGTGAGATTATCAGCAAATGGCATCACCATAAAGGATAAAAAAGCACAACTAAACACAATCGCAGGTGCAAATTTGAAAATAAAACGCTCTTTGATACTTTTTGAGCTAAAATCTTCTTTAAATACAAGCTTGAGCATATCAGCAAAAGACTGAATCAAACCACCCAAACGAAAACCGCCTATATTACAACGATTAGGGCCCAATCGGTCTTGAATAAATCCTGCCACACGACGCTCAATCCAGACCATAACAGGCACTAATCCTAACGAGAATATAATCGCTAAGAGAATATTTAGCGTTACAATAATTACCAAGACTGAACTCATAGCATCTCGATCTTTTGACTTTTTGTTTGCAATAAATCAAAATGAATGGATTTCAAAAAAGGCTCATCTCCCAAACCTTTTTCCCAGACATCCTCACATGTGACAATACCGTCATTGAGGATACTAGCAAGCAAATCTAATATTTTTGCGGATAATATATCTTTTTTAATTTCACATTGACTAAACTGTACAAAACCATCACAATTGATAAAAGAACCCGCCCTTCCGGTGTGGGAAACGATTGGAAAGACGATATCGAGTTTGTCTTTTTGTTGGAAATCGTGTGAGCACAGCACGCCGATGGAGCCTTTGTAATTAAGATTATTGATAATGTTGAAATCAGAACGCCCTACCAACATGACAAATTCCTTATCTTTAAGGCTCGCTTCTAATTCACTGAGCGTATGAGGAATTTCTAAAAGTTCAACGGCCTTTCTATTGGCTGTTTTATCGTTTTTCTTAAGAAAGTCATCTCCAAATTTTTCGTCAATATTATTATCGTATGCGTTGAGTTCTAAGTTCAGTTTTGTGGAGAGTTTTTTAAACCGGTAGTACTCTTCTAGACTCAGATTACTAGAGAGCACTATCAACGTCTTTGCGCCGTATCGTTTGATGATGCGCTCTAATTTTAATTTAGCATATTCAAATTCACTTTCCATTCCCCTAATGTAGGCATTTAGCAGTCTATTTTCATTCTCTTTTTTGTAATTCAATCTTCCATAATCACAGATAAAGTATCCATTGACATCATCATTAAACCGGGGTCTGTAACGATAGATAATATCATCTTTGTATTTATCACGATGATGATCTACATACAAAGAACAACCGCGAGCACAACCATCACATATTGCCTCAGCTGGTTCTAAAAACCAAACACGTTTGTGAAATCTGAAATCTTTACTTGTGAGTGCGCCCACCGGACAGAGGTCAATCACGTTCATCGCATAAGGGTTGCTGAGTTTTGTGCCAGGAAATGTTGAAATCACCGAATGGTCGTTTCTCTGCAGAACACCGAGTTCGTGTGTTTTGGTGATATTGGAAGTAAAGCGAACACAGCGTGTACACAAGACACAGCGTTCTTGGTCAAGCACGACATTGGCACCGAGATCTTCATGTTTTTTACCATGAACTTTGGGAGTATCAAGCCGACTGTCATACAAGCCGACATCCATATAGTAGTTTTGCAAGGAGCACTCTCCTGCTTGATCACAAATAGGACAGTCAATCGGATGATTGATGAGTTCTAACTCCAAGATTGAGCGCTTGACCCTCTCAATACTTTCGCCCTTTGTTCGTATGACCATGCCCTCTTTTGCTGGAGTATCGCATGCGATTTGGGGTCTTTTACTCCCCTCTATCTCCACCATGCACATCCTACAATTTCCATCTTTTCCAAGAGCGGGATGGTAGCAAAAATGAGGAATGTTGATGCCATTTGCTAGTAGCACCTCTATGAGCAATGCTCCATCCTCAGTTTCTATTGTTTTTCCGTCAACTGTAATCGTTACCATATGATTTTAAAACCTTGTTTAGCTTGGTATTGTATTTCAAATATTGTGTGTATTCTACAATGCACAAACTTTAAACTAGCTGTCAAATCTATGATAGAATTCATAATTAATCTAAGAATATTACAAAAATATCGCTTTTATTTTTAATACATATTTAACGATATAATGATAGACTTTTGCCATGAAAACAAAACGATTTTATACATTACTTTTATTGGAGATTGTTGCTCTAGGATTGATATCTGCGTACTTTTTGATAGATTCGAGCGATATTTATAGATGGTATGTCGGTAATACAAATTTTGTAAAACAAAGTAAAAACTGTGACCTACATGATGAAAAATGTCATGTCACCCTTCAAGATTCAAGCGAGATGACCCTCTCAATCACGCCACGTTCCATCCCTTTGATGAAACCCTTACAGTTTCAAGTGGTAACACAAGGCATCCATACGGACCAACTCGCACTCAAAGTTTATGCAACCAATATGAACATGGGCTTTCATGAATCGACACTGAAAAAAGTCAAAGAAAATCTTTATGAGGGAAATATCACCCTACCCTCTTGTATCGTGGGCAACATGATATGGAATGCAAATATCATCGCCAACAAAACAGACCGAAGTGTCGGCGCGATATTTGAATTTAAGACAAAATAACCACTGCGTCTTAGTTGGTTTTGATACCTTCTAATCCGATATTAATCTTAATATCATCTCCGACAAGGACGCCACCGGCCTCCATTGCTTTATTCCACATCAAGCCGTAATCTTTTCTATTCACTTCACCACTTAGTGTCAATCCCGTTCTGACATTGCCCCAAGGGTCGGTGATGGTTCCTGCAACATTGAGTTTAAAAGTCACTTCTTTGGTCACGCCGTGCATCGTCAACTTTCCGGAGACTTTATCCCCTTGAATCTTATCCGATACAAAACTCAACGTAGGATATTTGGTCGCATCAAAGAAATCGGCACTTCGTAAGTGATTGTCTCTTTTGAGAACTTTGGTATCGATTGAAGCGGTTTGGGCTGTTCCTTTTATAGAGATGAGTTTCTTGGTTTTTTCATCATAAACAAAACTCCCGTCAAATTTATTAAACTGACCTTCTACTGTAGATATCATCATGTGTTTGACTTTGAATGAGACGTGTGAATGGGTTTTGTCCAAATTATAATGACTCGCAAACAGCGTACTAGCCATCGCGATTATCATCAAAAATACTCTTATCTTCTTCATCTTTCTCCCCTTTTTCTAGCATGAGCTAATCTTGTTATTGACAATGAAAACACAAAGGCTGTCATTTAGACTACGATTTTGTGTTCAACTAAAATTCTATTCCAAGATTATATTACTAATTAGTAACAATGTCAAGATATATAAGAATTTTAAATACATAATAAATACAATTGCGGTGCTTGTTTAATAAATTTCGTTATGATTAAAACCATCAAGTCACGAAAGATGTACAAAGGATCATGATGCAAAAAAACTTAATAACAAAAAATATCGCACTAAAATTTGACGATACCTCCGCAAAAAGAGCAGAAATTAGAGAATACTTTTTGAAGACGTATACTCTCTTTGAAAAGCAATTTGAGATCTTTACAGATGATAGCGTCTTTTACGAAAAACCCGAACCCCTCAGGCATCAATTAATCTTTTATTTTGGACACACCGCCACTTTTTTTATGAATAAATTACTCCTTGGCAAACAGATACAAAAACGCATCAATCCTACTTTTGAATCGATTTTTTCCATCGGTGTCGATGAGATGAGTTGGGATGATTTGGACAAGGTAGAATACAATTGGCCGAGTGTTGATGACGTGCGCGTGTATCGAGAAGCGGTCAAGAAAGTTGTGCTTGATTACATCGACTCCGTGAATTTCTCCTCTCCTATCGGATGGGATAGCCCCATGTGGGTCATCTTGATGGGCATCGAACATGAGCGCATCCATATCGAGACTTCTTCAGTGTTGCACCGACAACTCGATAGCGCCAAAGTCAAAGAGCATCCTGATTTTCCAATTTGTGAAGACATCAGCACCCAATATCCCCAAAATGAACTTCTTAGTGTCAAAGGCAAAACAGTAAAACTGGGTAAAGAAAGAGAGCTATTTGATTTTTATGGCTGGGACAATGAATACGGCACTTATAAAGAAGAAGTCGAAGATTTTAAAGCTTCAAAATACTTGGTTAGCAATGGTGAATACCTGGAATTTGTGCGTGATGGCGGGTATGAAAATGATAGCTATTGGAGTGATGAGGGCAAACAATGGAAAGCGTACAAAAATGCGAAATTCCCCACATTTTGGATCAAAGATGGCGAAGATTTTCAATACAAAAGCATCACCAAAGTCCTGCCTTTGCCTCTGAATTGGCCCGTTGATGTGAACTTCCTCGAAGCCGAAGCATTTTGCAATTACAAAAGTCAAAAGCTTAACAAAAACATCACACTCCCCAATGAAGCGATGTATCGATGTCTCGTTGATGCTTGCAAGATCGCAAACGAACCTCAAGTCGATGCCAATCTAAACTTTGAGCATTTTACCTCATCCACTCCGGTTGACAGATTTAAACAGGGAAAATTTTATGATGTTATAGGCAATGTTTGGCAGTGGACAACCACTCCAATCGATGGCTTTGAAGGGTTTCAAGTCCATCCGCTTTATGATGATTTCTCTGTGCCAACATTTGATACCAGACACAATATCATGAAAGGAGGCTCTTGGGCTAGCACGGGCAATGAAGTGCTCACCAACAGCCGCTACGCATTTAGACGACACTTCTTTCAACATGCCGGATTTCGCTATGTACAAAGCAATTACACCAATACTTTTGATAAATTATATTATGAAAAAGATGAAATCATCTCGCAGTATTGTGAGTTTCACTATGGGGATGAGCACTTTGGTGTCAAAAATTTTGCTAAAAAGATTGCCGAGATTGCCGAGAAATATGCCATCAACAAGGGAAGCGTTTTAGATATCGGCTGTAGTGTCGGGCGAACTTCGTTTGAATTGTGCAAAACGTTTGAGCGCGTGACGGGCATCGACTTTAGTGCCAGATTTATCAATGTCGCCCAATCTTTGAAAGAAAACGGATTTTTAAGATATGAGAAGAAAATCGAAGGCGATATCAAAGAACAAAAAGAGATCACGTTAAAGGATTTGGGACTAGATCGAGTTGATTTTAACAAACTGGAATTTTGGCAAGGCGATGCGTGCAATCTCAAACCGCACTTTGAGCATTATGATATGATCGTTGCCATCAACTTGCTTGATCGGTTGTACAACCCAAAACTCTTCTTACAAGATGTCTCAAAAAGACTCAATGATGAGGGGATTTTCATCGTAGCAAGCCCTTTTACTTGGAGTGAGGAGTATGTCAAAAAAGAAAATTGGCTTGGAGGAAAAGTGGAAAATGGCAAAGCGATTTACTCACAAGATAGGCTCAGTGAAATCTTACAAGAACATTTTGAGCCATTAAGCGAGCCTTTTGATGTCGCCTTTGTCATACAAGAACATGTGAGAAAATTCCAACACACACTGAGTAAATTTTCGGTTTGGAAAAAGAAAAAAGGCGCCTAAGTGTAAATTTTATCTGATAATGAGTAAATAACTACTATATGCCTTTGAAAGGCAACTTAGTAACCATTATAAATAATCTAGTTCTTGTCTAGCTTTGAGACAGTTGGAACAAAATTGGAAGAGTTTTATTTTTATCTAAATGAAACTTTGAACCTATTGATAATTAAACGAGACATCTCTGAGTCTTGCATTTGTAGTCGATAGTAATTAAAATTATATCATAGTTGAACAATTTAGTTTGAAATTTAGAGAAAGTTCTAAAACGTACAGTTAGTAAGAATATTAGAGCTGTTGGAAGATGAGAAATTGATGAAAATACATGATGTTGAAGAATAGGTGAAATTTTATAATAAGTTAAGATGCTTTCTTAGATATTAACGTGATTATAGAATATTGGAGAGAGATTTATAGTAGTAAAACAAATAGAGATAGACTTTTTAAGCAATGAATCAAAAGATTCTATACAAAATAGCCACTTGATATAAATAGTGATGTCTGTAAGACTTGAGAAAATGATAATAAATATTTTAAAAACACTCAAGTATTAAATGAAAATACTATTGATAATGAAGTTAATAGATAAATAGAGAGAATCAAAATCTTGTTTACTAAGAGATAATTATATTTATTTCAGTTCTTTGTCAGAGATATTTAAATAATATATTTTAAGTTTATTTTATAAGGAAAAGCTTGCATTCAATTAGACTATTACCTAAAGCATCTTCACTTATTGAGTCTTTGAGAGATATAGGTTATTCATTTGAGAGTGCTATTGCTGATATTATTGATAATAGTATTACAGCTAATGCTAAAAATATCAAAATTTATTTTGACTTTTATGATCAAAAATTGTCAATTGCTATTATTGATGATGGTATTGGTATGAACAAAGATGAATTAATAGAAGCTATGAGACCTGGAAGTCAAAATCCATTAGATGATAGAGATGAAAATGATTTAGGACGATTTGGATTAGGTTTAAAAACTGCTTCATTTTCACAATGTAGAAAACTTACGGTAATCTCTTCAAATTATTCAATAAATGTTGCAGCACAATGGGATTTAGACTATGTTGCAGAAACTGAAGATTGGTCTTTAAAATTGTTAGAAGATGATGAGATAAATAATATTTATAAAATTGAATCATTGAATAAACATGGAACTTTAGTTTTATGGGAAGAAACAGATAGAATTATTGATACTACTGTAACTTCCCTAACTGAAGATATAGTTTATGAAAAGATTAATTTACTTCAAAAACATTTAGAATTAGTTTTTCATAGGTTTTTAAAAGGTAAAGATAAAATAAATATTTATATCAATGATTTACAGCTAAAACCTTTTGATCCTTTTCATATAAATCATCCTGCAACTCAAGAATTATCAGAAGAATCAATACAAATTGATAATAAAAAAATAATAATTAGACCATATATCTTACCTCATTATACAAAAGTATCAGTACATGAGTATGATTATTATGCAGGAGAAGGTGGTTATTTAAAAAATCAAGGCTTTTATGTTTATAGAAACAAAAGATTATTGATTTCAGGTACTTGGTTTAGATTAATTCCACAATCAGAAATGTTTAAGCTAGCACGAATTCAAATTGATTTACCAAATAGTTTAGATTACTTATGGAAAATTGATGTAAAAAAATCTTATGCTTCTCCTCCATCGATAATTAGAGAAAGACTAAAAAAAATTATAGATAAAATTGCTGGTAGTTCCTCAAGAATTTATAAGTCTAGAGGCACAAAAGCTATTTCAACAGATGTTGCTTTTTGGGAACGGATAACAGCCCGAGGGAAAATAAGATATTTAATAAATAAAGAACATCCTTTGATTAAAAATTTTATTAAAGAACTAAGTACTGAACAAAAACATAATTTAAATGAGATATTAGACTTGATATCAAGCTTTTTCCCAAAAGATGTATTATATTCAGATTTAGGGAATAATCCTAAAGAAGTAAATTTAGACAATGGTATTTCAGATTTAGAGTTAGAAGAAAAGGCAATAGTTTTATATGAAAATAATATCTTTAAATTGGAAAATATAGATGTTCTCAATAAAATGGAACCTTTCAATAAATATACAAAAGATTGGAAAGAATTTTTTGATAATAAGCTAGAAGAAGGCAATATTAAATGAATTGTTTTGAAAAAATAAAAAGTCAGCTTAAAACGTTGATTATAAGTAATAAAGAGATACCCACAAAAGAAGAATTAAATTTAAAAATACCATTATTTGAGCAAGTTTTAAATTGCAATTTATCAGATTTAGATAGAGAACAATTGATCAAAGAAATTATATCAGAAAATCAAATTTCTATACCACTAGGAACCGAAGTAATAAAAAAAGGTTGGGAACCTTGGTTACACAAAATTGAAACAAGAAGTAGATACTATGAAGATAGATACAAAGATTATTTACTTTATTATGAAAATTATCCACCAAAAGTAGTTAATAGTATTTTTGAAAAAAATGAAAAAATACTAGATTATCTAGAGAACCCCCATCGAGAAGGTTCTTGGATTAAAAAAGGTCTTGTTATGGGATATGTGCAATCTGGTAAAACTGCAAATTATATTTCATTGATTAACAAAGCTGCTGATGTAGGTTATAAGCTTATAATTTTGATAGCGGGTATTCATAATAATTTGCGAGAACAAACTCAGAAAAGGATTAATGAAGGTTTTATAGGCTTTGATAATCTTGAAAAGGAAATTATCGGGGTAGGTGAAATAAATTGTAAAAGAAGACCTGGAAGTTTGACAAGTACACTAAATGATTTTAAAACTTCAAATCTTCGTTCTCTTGGTATTGATCCAAAAGACTATAAAGAACCAATGATTCTTGTTATTAAAAAAAATTATAGAACACTTGATAATATTTTAAAATGGTTAAGAAGTACAACAACAGAAGAAAGACTATCAGAATATCCATTATTAATTATTGATGATGAAGCAGATAATGCATCTGTTAATACTAAAAAAAATTTAGATGAAGCGACAAAAATTAATAAACAAATTAGAGAAATATTAAAACTTTTTGTAAGAAGATGTTATGTTGGCTATACAGCAACACCATTTGCTAATATATTTATTAACCCTGAAAATGATGATAAAGTTTTAGGCGAAGATTTATTTCCAGAAGATTTCATTATTGCACTTGAGGCTCCATCTAATTATGTAGGGGCTAAAAAAATATTTTTAGATGATAGTTCTAATATTTTAATAGAAATTGATGATAATGAAAAATTTTTACCTGTTAAACATACTAAAGATTTTATTGTTGAATATCTTCCAGAAAGTTTGTATAAAGCTGTTTATTTATTTTTATTATCAGGTGCTATAAAGCGCTTAAGAGGAATCAAAAATAAACATCATTCAATGTTAATTAATGTTTCTTTTCGTATTGATATTCAAGAACAGATAAAAAATATTCTTTATGAAGATGTTCAATCCATGCTACGTTTTATAAAATATAATCATAACAAAACTCTAAAAGAAATCCTAAAAAATGACATACTTTCCTCAATGTATCGCTTATGGGAAGGTGAGTATTCAAATTTAGATAAATTTGATTTTCAAGAAGTTCTTAAAGAAATAGTAAATTATGAACAATTAACTAAAGTATTAGTAATTAATAGTAGAAATGAACCTTTAAGATATAGTGATTATGATGACACAGGATTAAATGTTATTGCTATAGGTGGGTATTCTCTTTCAAGGGGTTTTACATTAGAAGGTTTAACTATAAGTTATTTTTTAAGAAATACTCAGATGTATGATACATTATTACAAATGGGAAGATGGTTTGGATACAGAGATAAATACGAGGATTTATGTAAAGTATTTATGAGAGCAGAAGCAATTGATTGGTATGGATATATTGCAGAGGTAGTTGAAGAATTAAAAGAAGAACTAAAAATTATGGAATATTATAGGCGTAGTCCTCGTGATTATGGATTAAAAATCAAAGATCATCCTGCATCTTTGATTGTAACAGCTAGAAACAAAATGCACAATGCTAGAGATGCAATTGTTGAAGTTTGTTATTCAAATAAGCTTATTGAAACTAGGGTGTTAAGCAGTAATCTGACTGTAATTGAAAGTAATCTTGAATCTTTTGATAATTTTATTCTAATTCTTGGAGAAGATAAAATACCTAATTCCAATAATTATTTATGGAATGATGTTTCTGTAGATTATGTGATCAACTTTTTAAATAATTTTAAAAATCATCCTTTAAATCAAAGCACAGATACAGAAGCTTTAGTTAATTATATTGAAAAAGGAAAAACTGAAGAATTAAAAATATGGGATGTTTCTTTAATAAATATATCAAACAATAAAAATTATACATTTAAAAATGGTTTTAAGACGGGAAAGATTAGAAGGAATGCACCTCAAGAAGATGATGTATTAGTTATTAGTGGTAAAAATCATAGAGTAGGACAACCAAGCGATGAAAAAATAGGTTTAACTCCTGACGATATTCAAAAAGCCACTGAATTTGCAATAAGCCTTAAAAAAGACAAACTAAAAGGAGATGGTTTATCTGATGAAGAAATAGAAGAACATTTAATTAAAGTAAAACCTATTGGTAATCATTACAGAGAATTTAGAAAAAAACCATTATTAATTTTATATATCATTGAAGTTAAAGATTCAGAAAAATTTAAAAATGTTCCTGCTTATGCTATAAGTTTTCCAAAAATTTCTAATGGAGATTCTTGTGATGGTAACAGAAAAGGTTTATATAAAGTAAATCAAAAATGGTGGGAGGAATATATTAAACCTTATTGGGATGAATTTGAAGAAATTGAGGAAGAAAATGACAAATAACCCTTGGAAAAAAATTAAAAATTCAGGGAAAAAAAGTAATATTAATGGTATTTTAGCTGATAAAAATAATATCTTAGAATTCTATTGGGCCAAAGATATTAATGGCAGTTTATTGTTTGTAATGAAAACTAATTCAAAACTTACAATTAATAAGCTTCCTAAATTAAATGGAATATCTTTAAAAATTGGGACATACAATAATATTGAACAATTGATATTTACACTTTCATCAAGTGAAGATAAAGATATCTTTTATACACTATGTAAAGATCTTATAAAATCTTCTAAAAATAGCACTAATGAAGAGATAGCAGTTAAAATAATTTTTAGACGATTAGAAAAATGGCAATATTTTTTAAAAAATTCAAAAAAAATCATAGACAAAAGACAATTAAAAGGTTTAGTTGGAGAACTTATCTTTATAAAAGAACATTTACTGCATAGGTATAGTATTGATGAATCATTAAATTTTTGGAAAGCTCCTTTAAAATCGGTTCAAGATTTTGAATTTAATAATTTAGCAGTTGAGGTTAAAACTAAAGGTTCTGTTAATAGTATTACTATTTCTTCTTTTGAACAATTGTATAGTGAATACAAGAATTTATTACTATACGTGGTTACATTAAATGAAAGTACAGATAAAGAAGATAAATCTTTTAATATTTTTGACCTTATTAATGATATTAAAAACATTATAAAAAAGAAAAATAGTTTACTTGAAGAAAAATTTAATAGTCTTTTAATGGATTATGGTTTTTTGGATATTGAGGAATACTCCGAATATTATTTCTTATTCATTAAAGATGAGTTTTATAATGTTAGAGATAATTTTCCTAAAATAAAAAATATTCCTTATGGAGTAGAAAAACTAACTTACAAAATAAATTTAGATACTTGCAAAGAATTTTTGGTTGAAGATATTCCTATCATTTTTAATGGAGATAAATATGAATGAATTAGAAGAATTTTATGATGATTTTATGCAACAAGTTTACACATCTGCTGATGTTGGAGAAGACTTTAAAGAAAGCCAATTCTTTGATAAAGCTTTAGAATATATAATAGATGAAGGTAGTGTAGAAGATTATACGTATTTACCCTTTAAAAAAATTGGAATGAAAATAGATGGATTTGAGTTTATTGAAGATAGAGAGATTTTAAATTTATTTATTTGTGATTTTGAGGATGATTGTGAGCTAAAATCATTGAGGAACTCAGATATTGAGTTAAATATCAAAAGATTAATTAAATTTTTCAATCAATCAATAGAAAAAAAACTATATGAAGATTTAGAAGAAACATCTCCTGGTTATGCAATATCTTATTTTTTATATCAAAATCAAAATAGATTTAAAACTATAAATATCATTTATATAAGTAATAAATTATTAAGTAAAAGTGTTAAACAATTACCTAAGGAACAAATAAAAGACTATAAAGTTTTATATGATATTTGGGAAATGAAAAGATTTTTCGATATTGATACTTCAAAAAATAAGAATGAAACACTGATTATAAATTTTGAAGAAGATTTCAATAGCTTAATACCATCATTACCTGCACATATTTCTTCTTCACCTTATCGTTCATATTTGTGTGTTATCAATGGAAAAGTTTTGGCAAGCCTTTACGAAAAATATGGTGCTAAATTATTAGAATCAAATGTTAGAAGTTTTTTACAATTCCGAGCTAAAATAAACAAAGGTATTAGAAAAACTATTAATGATAATCCAAGTATGTTTTTTGCTTACAATAATGGATTAACAGCAACTGCTGAAGATATTAAACTTACCGATAAGAATGAAATTAAATCTCTAAAAAATTTTCAAATAGTTAATGGTGGACAAACTACAGCTTCATTATTTAATACTATGAAGATGGATAAAGTTGACTTATCTGACATATTTGTACAAATGAAGTTAACAATAATCGATGATGAAAATGTCAATGAGGTTGTCCCCAATATTTCAAGATTTGCAAATACTCAAAATAAAGTAAGTGATGCTGATTTTTTCTCAAATGATATTTATCATATTCGAATGGAGGAAAAATCAAGAAGAATTTGGGCACCAGCACAAGAAGGACAACTAAATAAAACTAAATGGTTTTATGAAAGAGCTAGAGGTCAATATCTTGAATTACAATCTAAATTAACAGATGCAAAAAAAAGAGAATTTAAGGAAATTAATCCAAAAAATCAATTATTCTCTAAAACTGATTTAGCTAAATATTTAATGGTTTGGGAAGAAAAACCTCATATAGTAAGTCAAGGTGCTCAAAAAAATTTCCTAGCTTTTGGTAATATTATTGTTCCAATGTGGAATAAAAATGATAAAGAGTTTAATGATCTCTATTATATGCATGCAATAGCAAAAATTATAATTTTTAAAACATGTGATAAAATTGTATTTAAAGAACCATGGTATGGCGGGTATAAAGCAAATATTGTAGCATACACATTATCGACAATTTCATATTTACTTTCAAAAGAGAAGTTAAGCATTGATTATTCTAATATATGGAAAAATCAAAGAATTGATCAATATTTTGAGGATGAAATCAAGAATATAAGCAAATATATAAATACTTATATTTCAAAAACACCTGAAAATTTTACAAATATATCTGAATGGTGTAAAAAAGAATTGTGTTGGACTAAATTAAAAGATATTATTAATAATACTGATGATTTGATTCTATCGAAAGAATTTAAAGAAAATATGATTTCTCAACAACAATTAAATTATGAGAATAAAGAAGCTAAAAAAGAACAAAAGATAGATAATGAATTACACTTACTAAAAAAATTATTTCATATTTCTACAGATAATTGGAATGAAATAATTAATTGGGGAAATGAAAAAAGAATGTTAATTGAAACAGAAATAAAATTACTTCAAAAAATTAGAGATGTAAATATAACTGGTAAAATACCCACAGATAAGGAACAAAAAAGAATAATACAAATAATAAATAAACTTGTAGATGAAGGAATGTCTTCTATTGATTTTTAATAATCTATTAAATACAGGTCTTATTAAGAGAGCCCCTGTTATAATTCAAAAAAAATATTCATTTAAAAATGGAGAATTATGGTAGTTTTAGATTTGTTTTCTGGTGCAGGTGGTTTGTCAGAAGGTTTTTTTAGACAAGGTGCTACATTTGTTGGACACGTAGAAGTAGATAACTATGCATGCCAAACGTTAAAAACAAGAAAAGCATATTGGAAATTAAGAAAGCAAAATAAACTTGATATTTATTATGATTATTTATTAAATAAAATATCAAACACTGAATTATTGAGATTAGCTAATATCGACGAGGAACATGAAATTATAAATAAAGCAATTTCAGAAGATACAATGAATGATATATATAAAAATATATCAATTAATATTAAAAGAAATAAAGTAAAAAAGATTGATGTTATAATTGGTGGACCTCCTTGTCAAGCGTATTCTATTGTTGGAAGAGCAAGAATGAAAGAGTCAGTAAAAAATGATCATAGAAATTTTTTATATAAATTTTATGTACAGTTTTTAGAAAAATATAAACCAAAAATATTTGTTTTTGAAAATGTTCCTGGACTCAAAACGGCAGGCAATGGTGAATATTATAGACATTTACAAATTGCTTTAGAAAATGCTGGTTATCATCTTGAAGAACAAGAAATGGTAGCTAGTGATTATGGTGTTTTACAAACTAGAAAAAGAATTATAATTGTTGGAATAAGAAAGAGAAAAAATCAAAAGAATTTTCCAAAAGTTATTTTTAGTAAAATCATTTTAGATAAAGATATCACCGTAAATGATGTATTAAGGGATTTGCCTTTCACTCTTCCTGGTAATAAAATTGAAGGCGAAAATCTCTATGTAGAGAATACAAATAAATATTTGGAATTAAGTCATATAAGGGAAAAGGATTTTAATATTTTAACTCAACATGAAACAAGACCTCATAATGATAGAGACAGAGAGATATATCAAGAAGCAATTATTGCATGGGATGAGAGAAAAGAAAGACTTTGCTATAGTGAATTATCAAGAAGAAGACCTGATTTGTGCACTCATAAAAATAAAACTACTTTTACAAATAGATTTAATGTAATTAAATCAGATCAAAAAGCTTCGCATACTATTTTAGCTCATATGGCTATGGATGGACATTATTACATTCATCCAGATATTAAACAATTAAGGTCGTTATCTATAAGAGAAGCTGCAAGGTTACAAAGTTTTCCAGATGACTTTTATTTTGAAGGGCCACGTACATCTATATTTAGACAAATTGGTAATGCTGTACCACCTAAAATGGCGGAGCAAATTGCAAAAAAAATTACTGATTTACTATAGAGCTTCAATTAGCTCTATATATTAAATATCATAATTAAAACACAAAGGTTAACAATGCCAAATATAACAATGTGCTCGGATTACACTGAATATGACATAAAATACTGAGCAGTCTCTTCTAAATTTCTAGGTTTTGAAACGCCAAACATTCATACTAATTTTGTATATTTTACAAAGTGTTCAAAAAGAAAAAACTACAAAGTCCAACAAACCTTAAGAGATTATGAAAAAAAATAAACTTTCAATTATATATTTGAAGTTTCATTCAATATCGGTCCTATTCTAAGCAATTAAATCCACGCCTACAAAGCCTTTTTCACAAATGGCACGCTCTCGGTCTCATAGTTTATCTCTTAACTTTTTTACGACACTAACCACTCTTGGTTCAGTTTTAAAACAATTTAAAAACAGATATTTAAAAGCCCCTATATTAAGGCTTTTAAGCTATAGGGAGTGTGATTGTAAGCACGTTTTAATGCAAAAATTTATCGATGATTCCTTTGTATTTTTGCTCTATGATATGGCGTTTTTTCTTTAAAGTATTGGTTAATTCTTCGCCCACTTTAAACTCTTCGCTCAAAAAATGAATATTTTGAAGCTTTTCAAAAGGCTTAAATCCCGTTTTACGATTCAACTGTTTGTTCATATCATTTTTAATCTTGCTCACGATACTCTTATCTTCTAGTACATGTTCCATATTTTGAACCACTTTATTAAAATGCTTGAAGATGTACTCTTTCAACTCTTCAAAATCTGGGACCACCAACATACCCAAACCTTTTTTATCTTGCCCCACAAGTACGGTATCGGTTATAAAAGGGAGCTTGGATATCATCGATTCAATTCTGCTTGGATCAACATTTTCACCACTTGCAAGCACGATAATCTCTTTGGAGCGTCCGGTGATGACAAGCTCATTTTTCAGAGTGACTTTGCCCAAATCCCCACTTTTAAAGTACCCATCTTTGGTAAATGATTTTTTATTTTCTTCTTCATTTTTATAATACCCAGGAGTGACTTGTTCCCCTTTGATGATAATCTCTCCAACGCTCCCGCGAGGTAGCTCACTGCCATCTTCGCCGATGATTTTTAACTCAGTTCCCTTGATGGGTGTCCCCAAAGTAGAAAAAGTATTACAATTGAGCGCTCTACCTGTGATGGCTGGAGCACATTCTGTCATCCCATAAGCATTGACGATTCTGATGCCAATGGCATCAATCCAATTGTCTAAGAAATCCGGAAGCGTTCCTCCCCCACTGATAGCGAGTCGGAGTCTCCCTCCAAATTTTTCCTGAACAGCTTTGAGTTTATCTTTTGCAAAACGATTCAAAGGATAGAGCAAGCCAAGCTTGATGGCACTTAGGATTTTTTTACCATATCGCAACAGCCAATTTTGTTTTGAAAAGATGGGTAATTCATCTTTGAGTACACGAAGATTGTAATTGTAAGCAGAAGATATGTTTACTAATTTATTGAATATTTTTGCTTTTTTAGGATTCTCTTTTTTGAGTTTGGTGTTGATTTTGGTGTACATTGATTCCCAAAGTCTCGGTACGGTTGCAACCAAAGTCGGCTTGAATTCTATCAAATCATCCGCAAATGTTTTGATGCTTGAATACACAACACAACATCCTTTTGAGACCGCTAGATACTCAGCCGCTCGCTCAAATATATGCCAAGAAGGCAAAATACTCACCCATAAATCCTCACGTGTCAAACCGATAAGATAGGGTAATTCTCGCACATTGTACATGATATTTTTATGCGTCAAGATGACACCTTTTGGAGTCCCTGTAGTGCCTGATGTGTAAATCAGCGTAAAGATATCATCTTCATTTAAGTTGTTTTTACGCTCATAAAATTGTTCGATATCTTTTTTAAAAATGATTTTTTCTTTTAGCATATCTTGATAGGAGTACCGATTGTCAAAAATCGTATGTATTTTTTCAGCTTCTAAGATAAAAATCGCTTTTAACGACAATTTTTTTATCATCGCCTCATGCATCTCGTACAATTTTTCTGTTTCCAAAATCAAAAATTCACACTCGCTGTGATTCATGATAAATTCTAACTCTTGCGTAGGGGTATCACTACCTCTTGGTATGCTAATAGCACCAAGGGAGATAAGCGCTAAGTCTGTTACCATCCATTCATATCTATTATCACACACGAACATCACTTTTGAGTTTTTCGTGATTTTTTTAGATTTTAATTCTCGTGAGAGTATCACAACATCATCAAAAAGTTTTGCATAACTGACTTCAAATTTTTGATTTTTGATTTTATATATAAATGCTATTTGTTCTTTATTTTTTTCACATGTATCTAAGAACATATGAAATAGCGTATTGTTTTGCATGTTTCCATAATCCCTGATATAAATCTTACTGTCTTAAAGGACAGTATACCTCATTATTATTTTCGTTCTTCTTTTATACTCATGTCATGCTGATGAGACGTGGTGTGTCTTATCATGATATTGTATTAAAGCTTACACATTATTAATAACAATAGGATATCTGTTTTATTAATATTTAATCTTTAAGGATATAATCTTCACCTTAATTTTTAGAAAAAAGGATGGAATATAGATGAAATACGCTATTTTTATTGTGCTTGGAATCTTACTGGTTATACAGGTTATCAGACCGGATTTTACAAATCCCAAAGTCAATCCACAAGAAGAACTCCACGCGAGTGTGCCAGTCATGAAGGTTTTAAAAAGTTCATGTTATGATTGTCACTCCAATGAGACAAAATACCCATGGTATAGTAACATCGCACCAGTATCTTGGTTCATGGCCGATCATATCAACAGAGGGCGTAAAGCACTAAATTTCTCCAATTGGGCCATGATAGATCCAAAAGTAAAACTCTCAAGACTCAAACGGGTCAACCATCTCATCAAACGCGATTTGATGCCGATTAGTAATTACACATGGATGCATAAAAATGCCATACTCAAGCCAAAACAAAAAAAGCTGCTTGAAGAATTTTTTGATAAACAAATACAAAAATTAAAAAAATCATAAATCTACGTGACCGATTTATATCGGTCATGATACAATAGTCTCTTTACTGCTCCACACTATTTTTGCATCTACCCTAGTATTTCAAGCGATATTTTGGGGTATTTGCTTAAAGTATGACTTAAGAAAAAACTGAATATAATGCCGACAATCTTTAAAGCACATTCCCAAGATTTGGGACGACAAGACTGCTTCTAGCATGAGTCACTCCGCTTAATAACTCAATCCAAAGGCACAACGTGCAACGCAATAAAAAAATAATACTCTTAAGTCACTGCATTCTCAATGCAAACTCTAAAATCGAGGGTATTGCTCTGTATCAAGGAGCCATTCAAGAGTTGGTGGTACCTCTTATCTCGCGAGGTTATGGGCTGGTGCAACTTCCCTGCCCTGAACTGCTCGCACAAGGTTTGACGCGCTGGGGACAGGTAAAAGAGCAATACAACACCCCTTATTATCGCAAACATTGTCGTGCCCTCTTAGAGCCCATCATCGATCAATTGCTTGATTATCACGCTAACGGTTATGAGCTTAGCGGCTGTATCGGCGTGGATGGTAGTCCAAACTGTGGCGTCAATCTCACCTGTAGCGCTGCTTGGGGAGGCGAATTGAGTAATAATCCACAACTTCCCAAGATTATGGGAACACTCAAAGAGAGCCCTGAGGCGGGTGTTTTTATTGAAATTTTTCAAGAATTATTAGCGCAAAATAATCTCAAATTAAACTTTTATGCGATTGATGAAGCAAATCCATCAATCAGTGTAGAGGGTATTTTAAAGGAACTATTATGAAAAAATTATTACTCCTGGCCATGTTGGCTTTTGGATTGTTGGCCCATGCGGCCCAAGATACGATTAATGTAGGATTATGTGCGGCTTATCCGCCCTTTGAATCACGCGATGCAAAAAATGGAAAAATCGTCGGTTTTGATATTGACTTAGCCAATGCAATCGGTCAAATCATCGGTAAAAAAATCGTCATTCATGATGCAGAGTGGCAAGCATTACTAGGGGGTTTAAAAACCAATAAATTCGACGTCATCATCAGTGCGATGGCACGACAAGAAGCAGGTAAAAACAATGTCAATCTCTCTAATACTTACTATTTGCTCAATGATGTCATTGTCGTCAACAAAAACAATGACACCATCAAATCGAAAAAAGATTTGGTAGGCAAACGTGTTGGAGTACAACTAGGAAGTGGGAGTGAGCAAATCGTCGATAAACTCAAAGGTCTCAAACAAGTAGCACGATACAACTATAATCCCGAAGCATTTTTGGATTTAAAAAATGGCCGAATTGATGCCGTTGTTGTCGGATATACTTATGCCATCAATCAAAAAGATTTTAAAACACAATACAAAATCATCGATAAATTGGCTCCTGCTGAGTTGGTTGTCGTCATGAAAAAAGGACAAGATGAACTGACACAACAAATCAATCATGCCTTGGATGTGCTCAAGAAAAATGGCACTTATGATGCATTGATCCAAAAATGGTTGGCTGTAAAATAATTTGAATTTCAGTATCATATGGGATAACATCGGCTTCCTCTTGGAGGCCTCATGGCTCACGGTTTATCTCTCATTCATCTCGTTTGTGTTGGCTTTATGTATCGGGATTGTGATGGGGACAGCGCGAAGCTATAAAATCCCATGGATTCTTGACAAGATTTTTGTCGTTTATATTGAAATCTTCCGGGGTACACCATTGTTGATTCAACTCTTTTTTATCTATTATGGTTTGCCCCAAATTCATATTACGATGTCCAGTCATGAGGCGGCGATTTTAGGACTATCACTCAATTACGCCGCTTATATATCAGAAATTGTACGCTCGGGCATGGAATCGATTGATAAAGGGCAGCACGAAGCAGCTAAATCCCTGGGGATGAATACCCTCACCGCTTTGATACACATTCTCTACCCTCAAGCCTTGCGACTGGTTTTGGTGCCGCTGACGAATTCTTATGCGGCCATACTCAAAGACAGCTCCCTGGTCTCAGTACTCTCCATCACAGAGCTCACACGAGCGGGACAACTCATCTATGTGAGAACCTATGAGCCGTTTGAAATCTATCTGACTTTAGGTGTCTTTTATTTTATCATGACCTATACGATTGCGTTTGTATCCAAACACTTAGAGCGCAGAATGCAATACAAAATTAACGGCAATACCAAAAACTAAATCTTCAAGATATGCTACAATAGCAAAAAATAAACAACAGAAAGATTGTAGTTTTATGAAAAAAATTCTCTTTTTTATCACTCTTTTTTGCACATTGTCCCTCTTTGCAGATCAAAGCATCAATCACATCATCGCTCATGCCCAAGCAGGATCAAAGATAACGCTCCCAAAAGGAGTCTTTAGAGGTCCTATTGTGATTGATAAGCCACTGATATTAGAAGGCTCAGGCAAAGAGAGCATCATCCAAGGCGATGGCAACGGCACGGTCATCATGATAAAAAGCTCTTATGTCACGATACAAAATCTCAGCATCACAAACAGCGGCCATCAAAGACATCGCCTTGATAGTGGGATAAAAGTCGATCAAGCTCACCATGTGACGATTGAAAACTGCCATATTTACAAAACCCTCTTTGGCATCATCCTCTTTGATACCTCACATTCTAAAATCATCAACAATACTATAAAATCATACCAAGACAGCGTCATTGATAATCGAGGCGATGGGATAAGGTTGTGGAATTCACACAACAATCTCATAGCCAAAAACCATCTCATAGGAAGCAGAGATTTGTCTTTGAATCGGTCGAACCACAATAAAATCAATCACAACACTTTGGAATATGGTCGATTTAGTATCCTCATCAATATGAGTCATGATGTCTCCATCAACGCCAATAACATCTACTCAAATTATGCAGGAGTGCGCTGTGTGGGAAGTAAAAATATTGATATTACAAACAATCAAATCGTCAAAACTCACCTCACAACCGGTACGGGTATCATGCTCGAAGGGGGCAAAAATATACATGTCACGCACAATGTATTGACTGGACATTCTCAGGCATTTTTTATCAATGCCAGCAGTGCAGAAATCGGGATGCAACGATATATAAAATATAACAAAATCATCAATAACAATGTCGCGTTTCATTTTTATAATGCCATCAAAAATAACACTATCAAATATAATAATGTCATCGGCAATCTTGAAGATGTCGTCAAAGACATAAGAGGTGGGCAGTATTATCACAATGACATCGAGATGAATTATTGGGATCGATATGTTGGATTTGATAAAGATAAAGATGGAATCAGCGATATTCCCTATCAAGTGCTCATCTATGCAGACCAACTGTGGCAGTTTGAGCAACATCTCAAATTTTTTTATGCTACCCCTTTACTGAGTGTTATCGACCTTCTAGAGCGCCTTGCCCCCTTTAGCCAGCCGGTACTTCTCATAGAAGATACCAAACCCAAAACCAAACCGGTGAGATTATAAAAACAGCGATAATTTAAAGTATTATTAAAAGGAAGGAAATTAATTGTGATGGTGACCCGGATGCGATTTGAACGCATGACCTCTCGATTAGGAATCGAGTGCTCTATCCAGCTGAGCTACCGGGTCACATCTGGTATATGGAGAAAAAAAAAGCTAGGTCACCTCAGTGATGAGGTGCCTAGCTTTTTATATTTTTAAATTTACGCGTTTCGTTTTTTGATAATTTCTTCTGCAACATTTCTTGGAACTTCTTCATAATGATCAAATTCCATAGAGTAAGAAGCACGTCCTTGAGTTTGTGATCTCAAGTCAGTTGAGTATCCGAACATTTCAGAGAGTGGGCAGAATGCATTGACAATTTTATGTCCTGCACGATCGTCCATAGAGTTGATTTGTCCTCTTCTTCTATTGAGATCACCGATAACATCCCCCATGAAATCTTCTGGAGTTTCCACTTCAACTTTCATCATAGGTTCTAGTATAATCGCATCAGCTTTTCTAGCACCTTCTTTGAAACCCATTGACGCAGCCAATTTAAATGCCATTTCAGATGAATCCACATCATGATAACTACCATCATAAAGTGTTACTTTAACATCTTCTACAGGATAACCTGCAAGAACACCGCCTTGCATTGCTTCTTTGAGCCCTTTATCAACAGCTGGAATAAACTCTTTTGGAATTGATCCCCCTTTGATATCGTTCACAAATTCATAACCTTCGCCTGGTTTTCTAGGCTCAAGTCTAAGATAAACGTGACCATATTGTCCACGACCACCTGACTGTTTTGCGTATTTGTACTCTTGTTCCACTGTTTTCTTGATAGTTTCACGGTACGCCACTTGTGGTTGACCAACTTCCGCATCAACTTTAAATTCTCTAAGCATTCTATCAACAAGGATTTCAAGGTGCAATTCACCCATACCTGAGATGATAGTTTGTCCGCTTTCTTCATCAGATTCAACTCTAAAGCTTGGATCTTCTTGTGCAAGTTTTTGCAAAGCAATACCCATTTTTTCTTGATCCGCTTTTGTTTTTGGTTCAACCGCAACAGAGATAACAGGATCTGGGAAATCCATTCGCTCTAAGATTACGTGATCTTTTTCGCCAGCTAGAGTATCACCCGTTAGGGTATCTTTCAATCCTACAACCGCGCCGATTTCACCAGCATACAATTCTTTGATTTCTTCTCGTTTGTTAGAATGCATCTTAAGAAGTCTACCGACTCTTTCTTTTTTATCTTTTGTTGTGTTATACGCATAAGAGCCGCTTTCCATTTTACCGCGATACACTCTTACAAATGTCAATTGACCCACAAATGGATCGGTCATAATTTTAAATGCCAATGCAGCAAAGTCACCATCATCTGTTGACTCAACTATAGTTTCAGTACCATCTTCATATTCACCACGGATTGCCGCAACTTCAGTTGGAGCTGGCATGTAATCAACAACAGCATCAAGAAGAGGTTGTACCCCTTTGTTTTTAAAGGCAGTACCACAAAGCATCGGAACAATTTTAAGGTCCAAACATCCTTGTTTAATACCACGTTTGATTTCTTCTTCAGTTAATTCTTCACCACCAAGATATTTTTCCAAAAGTTCATCATCAGTTTCAGAAACTGCTTCGACGAGTTTTTCTCTATAACTTTGTGCTTTTTCAAGAAGATCAGCCGGAATTTCTTCTACTTCATAGTGAGATCCCATTGCTGCTTCGTCTTCCCATACCAATGCTTTCATTTGGACGAGATCAATCACCCCTTTGAAATTTTCTTCAGCACCGATAGGAATTTGAATGGCCACTGGATTTGCTTTTAATCTCTCTTTGATTTGACGTTCGACTTCATAAAAATCTGCACCCGTTCGGTCCATTTTATTTACAAAAACCATTCTTGGAACTTTATATCGATTCGCTTGTCTCCAAACGGTTTCACTTTGTGGTTGAACACCACCAACGGCACAAAATACTGCCACAGCACCATCAAGAACACGCATACTTCGTTCCACTTCAATAGTAAAGTCAACGTGGCCCGGAGTGTCTATGATATTAATTTGGTGGTTATTCCAAAAACATGTTGTAGCCGCAGAAGTAATGGTAATACCTCTTTCTTTTTCTTGTTCCATCCAGTCCATAGTAGCAGCGCCATCATGAACTTCTCCAATTTTGTGTGAAATACCGGTATAAAAAAGAATTCTTTCTGTTGTTGTTGTTTTTCCGGCATCAATATGTGCAGCAATTCCAATGTTTCTGACCATTTCAATAGGGTTTTTTCTTGCCATAATGTTTCCTTCCTACCAGCGGTAGTGAGCAAAAGCTTTATTTGCTTCAGCCATTTTATATGTATCTTCTTTTTTCTTAAATGTAGCACCTCTGCTGTTAGCAGCATCAAGCAATTCATTTGCTAGTCTTTCGACCATAGTTCTTTCGCTTCTTTTTCTAGCATATGAAACAAGCCATCTTAGTGCCAACGCTTGTTGTCGTACTGGTCTTACTTCTACCGGAACTTGGTAGGTTGCGCCACCAACTCTTCTACTTTTAACTTCCATAATCGGTTTTACATTTTCGATAGCAGCATTAAATACTTCAATCCCTTTCATCTCACCGCTTCTTTTTTCGGCAAGTTCAAGAGCGCCATAAAAAACTTTGGCTGCGATACTTTTTTTACCATCGTACATTAAACTATTGATAAATTTTGTGATTATTTTACTGTTGTATATTGGATCTGGGAGTATTTCCCTAACTTGGGCTTTTCTTCTTCTCATTTTATGTTTCCTTCAAATTTTAAATTTTACTCAAATATTGTCAAATCGAAACGGACAATACCTGTGGATTAAATTTATTTAGGTTTTTTAGTACCGTATTTACTTCTTGCTACCGTTCGGTTTGCAACACCTGCTGTATCGAGTGCACCACGGACGACATGATACTTAACACCCGGTAAATCCTTGACTCTACCGCCACGTACTAGAACAATAGAGTGCTCTTGCAAGTTGTGGCCTTCACCACCGATATAACTAATAACTTCAAATCCACTTGTCAACCGAACTTTTGCAACTTTTCTCAAAGCTGAGTTTGGTTTTTTTGGAGTTGTAGTATAAACTCTCGTACAAACGCCTCTTCTTTGAGGGCATCCGACTAACGCAGGTGATTTTGATTTTTTAATCACCTTTTTTCTTTCTTTTCTTACCAATTGGTTAATTGTTGGCACATTCTTTCCTTTACTATTTTTACAAAAATACGCGCTATTTTATTTAAAAATAGCTTATAAGAAGGTTAAATTAAGCTTAATTTAACCTTCTAACACCTTATTGTTGTTTTATCTTGATTGATTTATCTTTATACAAACCGGTTCCTACTGGAATCATTCGACCCAATATAACGTTTTCTTTCAAATCTCTCAAGTGATCCATTTTCGCAGCAATACTCGCTTCTGTCAAGACTTTAGTTGTCTCTTGGAATGATGCAGCAGAGATGATACTATCACTTCCGATTGCCGCACGGGTAACACCCAATAAAATTGGCTCAGCAATTGCAGGTTCACCACCCATCTTGATAATTTTTTCATTTTCTTCGTTAAATCGAATTCTACTAATCAAATCACCTTCGATAAATTTAGTGTCCCCACTATCTACGATTTTAATCTGTCTCAACATTTGAGAGACGATAATTTCGATGTGTTTATCGCTAATCGCAACACCTTGTCTTCGATAGACTTGTTGGATTTCACTGATTAAATAATAATGCAGTGCTTTTTCACCCATAATTCTTAGAATATCATGACTTGATACCACACCATCAGTTAATTTTTCACCCGTATGAACAAACTCGCCCGCATGCACGTGGATTTGCGTATTTTTATTAATCAAATACTCAACACTCGTGCCATCTTCGGCATCGATGATAATACGCTCTTTTGAACGAAGTGGCTTACCAAATCGAATCGTTCCATCAATCTCTGCAATAACCGTCGCATCTTTTGGACGTCTGGCTTCAAAGAGTTCACTAACACGAGGAAGACCCCCGGTAATATCTTTTGATCTTGCAGCAGCTTTTGGTGTTCTACCGATAATATCAGCAATATTGACGTGCTCATTGTCTTTGACAAATATCGCAGTCTTTGGTTCTAATTGATATTTAATAATCTTACCTGAATCTGTTGCGATAATCAATGTCGGCTTCAATCCTGCTGGGAGATATTCATTGATAACGAGTCGGCTCTCACCGGTCATTTCATCAAATTGTTCTGTCGCACTCACACCAGGTTCAATATCTTCGAACGTAATCACACCGGACTCTTCTGATATAATCGGAACCGAATATGGATCCCACTCTGCAATCACGATTTGTTCGGCACTGCTTGGATGTGCCAAAACAGTGTCCAAGGTATCTACTACGGTATTATCTTCTAGGTCAATAATTGAACCTCTTGGAATATAATGTCGGATCGCTTCTCTATTTTCAGCATCCGCAATCACAGCAAATAGACCTTTTTCATCAACTTGATGATCTTTTTCTACCGCATTGTAGCGTTCTAGGTAATCCCCTGCTAATTTGTAATACTTCACCGTACCTAATGCTTCTGAGAGGATTTTTTGAGATATCGGATCACCATCGTGTACGCGTACTTCACTCGCGTATGGGATACGATTTGGAATATTCCAACTCTCTTTAATGATTTCGACAATACTTTCATTTTCATGGACCGTATCACCATTGCCATATGGTAGATAAAACTTACCTTCTACTTTACCACTAACACCCGCGAGTTCGTTTGATTTTGCAAGATCACTTTTTCTAAGCACATATTTGCTGCTCTCACCATCTGCGGCTTTGATGGTAATAATCGCTTCATCATGAGAATTATCAATACTCAAAATACCATCATGAGTGGCTTTTATTTTTGGCTCAACAAGGAGAATCGATGCATTTCTACGGTTTGCAATAATATTTCTACTCTCTTTTGAGACATAAGTTTTAACATTGTAATATCGGATAAAACCTTCTTTTTGTGCGATGACTTGTCTGTCTTGTGCTTCAGTAGACGCCGTTCCCCCGATGTGGAATGTTCTTAGTGTTAGTTGCGTTCCTGGCTCACCGATTGATTGTGCTGAGATAATACCCACAGCTTCACCTGGTTTTACCAAAGTACCGACACCCAGATTAATACCATAACATTTTGCACAAATACCTTTTTTGGCTTTACATGTGATTGGTGTTCGGATAACTACTGATTTGACGCCTGCTTCTTCGAGTGTTTTGGCTTTTTTCTCATCAATCAAAGTACCTTCTGTAAAGAGCACTTCATTAGTGATAGTATCGATGACATCTTCTGCTAATACTCTACCAAAAGCACGATCAGTCAATGATTCGATGAGTTCACCGCTTTCACTGATTTCTGTGATTTCAACACCTTCATGCGTACCACAATCTTCCATCGTTACTTTGACATTTTGAGAAACATCGATAAGTTTTCTTGTCAAGTAACCCGCATTCGCCGTTTTTAGCGCGGTATCGGCCAAACCTTTTCTAGCACCATGCGTTGAGATAAAGTATTCAAGGACGTTTAGACCTTCTCTAAAGTTTGAAATAATCGGTGTTTCAATAATACTACCATCTGGTTTTGCCATCAATCCCCGCATACCTGCTAGCTGACGAATCTGTGCCGCACTACCCCTAGCACCAGAGTCTGCCATCATGTAGATTGAGTTAAAGCCATCTTTATCACTCTCCGTGAGCTTCATCATCTCTTTGGCAAGGTCGTTGTTCGTGTCTGTCCAAATATCGACAATTTTGTTATATCGCTCTTGTTCTGTCAAAAGTCCTGAGCTGTATTGTTTTTGAATTTCTCGTACTTTTTTCTTAGCAGCACCAATTTTAGCTACCTTTGTTTCAGGGACTTTGATATCATCAATAGAGACTGAAATACCCGCTTTGGTTGCGTATTTGAAACCGAGATTTTTTAGATTATCTAAAAATTCAGCCGTCACGTTATAACCGCCTTCTTTATAAACATAATCAACCAATTCAGCAATATTTTTCTTTTTCATTACCTTGTTCCAATACTCTTGCGGTACGAACTCTGGTAAAATTGATTTGATAATAAGGCGTCCTGCGGTCGTAAAAATCACTTTGCCATCGACAACGGTTTTGATTTTAGCTTGAGGTACTAAGTAACCTGAATCTAATGCAATATGGACTTCATTGATATTTGAAAAAATCTTATTAGACCCTTTAGCATTGACTTTTTCCAAAGACATATAATAAAGACCCAAGACCATATCTTGTGTCGGTACGGTGACTGCTTTACCTGATGCAGGCAAGAGGATATTCATAGAACTTAGCATCAAGACTTTACACTCAGCAATCGCTTCTTGGGATAAAGGAACATGTACGGCCATTTGATCCCCATCGAAGTCCGCATTAAAAGCAGAACACACGAGCGGATGCAAACGAATAGCTTTTCCTTCAATCAAAACCGGATGAAAGGCTTGAATAGAGAGTTTGTGCAGTGATGGTGCACGGTTTAGCATAATCGGATATCCCTCAACGACTTCAGATAAACATTCCCACACTTCATTGGTTTTATTATCAATCATCTTTTTCGCTTGTTTAATCGTCGTCGCATACCCTTTTTCTTCCAGTCGCGCGATCAAATGCGGTTTAAATAATTCTAATGCCATTAATTTTGGAAGACCACATTGGTCCATTCTCAGTGTTGGTCCTACGACAATAACAGAACGACCAGAGAAGTCAACCCTCTTACCGAGTAGGTTTTGACGAAAACGTCCTTGTTTCCCTTTAATGATTTCAGAGAGCGATTTCAAAGGTCTTTTATTGGCACCTTTGACAGCATTGGCGCGACGTCCGTTATCAAAGAGTGCATCCACACTCTCTTGCAACATTCGCATCTCATTTCTGATAATAATTTGTGGCGCGTCAAGCTCCATCAAACGTTTTAGTCTTGAGTTTCTATTAATAACTCTACGATACAAGTCATTGACGTCACTGACCGCAAATTTACCGCCATCTAGTGAGACAAGAGGACGAAGGTCTGGTGGCAATATTGGAAGGACGGTAATCATCATCCATTCTGGTCTATTTTGACTGTGCAATAATGCTTCAACAATCTTCAAACGTTTTACTATCGTTTTCTTTTTTGCTTCAGAATTTGTCAAAGACATCTCTTCTTTTAATGTACCCAAAATCTCAACAAGATCAAGATCAGCCAACAAGTCTTTGACCACTTGTCCACCCATGTCCGCTACAAATCCGCTGTCTTCAAATCGTTGAAACAGTGATTGGTATTGTTCTTCATTGAGAACATCATATTTTTCTACTTTTTTTGTATTTTCGGCATCATAGAAAGCTTCACCAGGCTCTTTGACGATATACGCTTCATAATATAATACTCTCTCTAAATCTTTCATTTTCACGCCAAGAAGCGTTCCAATTCTACTTGGAAGAGAATTGACATACCAAATATGAGCAACCGGAGTTACTAATTCAATGTGTCCCATGCGAGAGCGTCTCACTTTGGTACTTGTGACTTCAACCCCACATTTTTCACACTTAATGCCCTTATATCGCATTTTTTTGTATTTACCACAAAGACATTCATAATCTCTTACAGGACCGAAAATCTTCGCACAAAAAAGCCCGTCTCTCTCAGGCTTTAATGTTCTATAATTGATGGTTTCTGGCTTTTTGACTTCGCCAAAACTCCATGATCTGATTTTTTCAGGACTTGCAAGTCGCAATTGAAACGCTTGAAAGTCTCTTGGTCTATTATCATCTAATATTTCAACCGGTACTAAATTTTTCATATTAAAATCCCCTCTTCAAAGATTTTGTATCTATCGAAATTTTTCTTGCTCGAAGAAAAACCGTTGCTTGGCTATTACTAAGATAATGTTTTGTCATCATCATCTACCTCGTTATATATCTCAACATCTAAAGCCAAAGACTTCAATTCATTTGCTAACACAAAGAAAGTCTCAGGGACACCGGTTTCAGGAACGTTTTCACCTCGTGTCAACGCTTTGTAGGCAGATACTCTTCCCTCTACGTCATCAGATTTTATCGTTAACATTTCTCTCAATGTATGAGCCGCACCGTAGGCCTCAAGTGCCCATACTTCCATCTCACCAAATCTTTGTCCACCAAAGAGTGCTTTACCACCGACAGGTTGTTGTGTGACTAGTGAGTATGGTCCGGTACTTCTTGCATGCATCTTTTCATCAACTAAGTGGTGAAGTTTTAGCATGTACATGTATCCGACATTGACACGCTCTTCCATCTTCTCACCTGTTTTACCATCGTAAAGTTCGCTTTTACCATCGCTATCAATTTTGGCGAGTTCAAATAATTTTTTGAATTCTTCTTCATCTACCCCTTCAAATACAGGAGTAGAGAATTTCACGCCACGTGACCAGTCTCTGGCATAATCCAAAAGTTTTTTATCATCAATTTGAGCTAAAAATTCTTTGGCATTCATGAGCTTCGCAACATCAGCTATCGCAATCATTTTACTTCTTAACTCTTTGATCCAATCACCTTGTTTCGTCTCAAAAATTTCTTTTATTTGATCACCCAATCTTCGACCAGCAAGTCCGAGATGAACTTCTAAGATTTGTCCAATATTCATACGACTTGGAACCCCTAGAGGATTCAAGACGATATCAACGGGCTCTCCATTTTTAAGGTAAGGCATATCAATTTCTCTAACGATGTTTGACACGATACCTTTATTACCATGACGTCCGGCCATCTTATCACCGACTTTTAGTTTTCGTTTCGTCGCAATATAGATTTTGACCAATTTGACAACACCACTTGGTAAAATGTCATCTTTATCAAGGATATTGAGTTTTTCGTCATGCTCTTCTTTGAGCTTTTTCTTTTCATTTTGGAAATGATTTTTAAGTTGTTTATACTCATCTTCCACTTCACTAGAAAAGGATTTGATAATACTATTAATAGCAAAACGATTGACTTGATCTAAATCTTCCGATGCTACTTTTTCACCTGCATGGTACTGTTTTTTGTTGATCTCTTGATCTTTTTCCAAAGCATGTTTTGATAGCAATGAGTTGATTTTCATCATCTCTTCACGATCTAGCATCAAAAGTTTATCATGATGTTCATGATCGAGTTTTTCTTTTTCTTCCTCATAGGATCTCAAAGCTCTTGGATCGCGGTCATATCCTTTTTTCGTGAAGATTTTCACATCAATAACAACCCCTTCAAGTGATGGAGAAGCATACAGTGATTTGTTGACCACATGACCTGCTTTTTCACCAAAGATTGCACGTAACAATCGCTCTTCTGGAGTTGGTTTTACTTCACCTTTTGGAGATACTTTACCGACTAAAATCATGCCCGGTTTGATATACGTTCCAATTTCTACGATACCGCTATCATCAAGATGAGAGAGTTCTTCTTCTCTGACATTTGGGATATCTTTTGTGATCTCTTCCACACCGTCTTTTAATTCTCTTGCTTCTATCTCTTTTTCATAAACATGAACACTTGTGAAAGCATCATCACGAATCATCTTTTCACTGATGACAATCGCATCTTCGTAGTTATAACCATTCCATGGCATAAACGCAACCATGGCGTTTTTACCCAAAGCCAACTCACCTCTGTCCATACTCGGACCATCCGCGATGACTTGACCTGCTTTAATCACATCATCTTTTTTGACGATGACTTTTTGGGTAAAGGTTGTATTTTGGTTGGTTCTCATATTTTTTTGCAAAATGTAGTGGTCAATAAAAGAACCATTTTCATCTTTACCTAAAATATAAATGTTTTTATTATCTACTTTTTCAACCACACCAGCACGTTTGGCTTTGATTGCTTCCCATGAATCTCTGGCTGTGATTGCCTCCATACCAGTACCGACCATTGGAGCTTGTGAAATCATCAACGGTACTCCTTGTCGTTGCATGTTCGAGCCCATCAGCGCACGGTTGGCATCATCATGTTCCAAGAATGGAATCAAAGAAGCAGCCACACCGGCTACCATCATCGAAGAGAGGTCAATCATATTGACTTTTTCTTTTTCGACCAAAACAATTTCACCATCAATTCTAGCTTCAATTAAATCTTCTACAATTTCTTTATTAGGTCCAATTTTGGTACTCGCTGGCGCGATGACAAGTCCCTCTTCTTGCGTAGCTGTAATATATGCAATTTCATCTTGAATGACGCCGTTTTCTACCTTTCGGTATGGGGCTTCAACAAAACCTAAATCGTTGACTTTCGCATACATCGCAAGCGTATTAATCAAACCAATATTTTGTCCCTCTGGCGTTTCAATCGGACAAATTCTACCATAGTGAGTAGGGTGAACGTCACGGACTTCAAATCCAGCACGCTCTTTTACCAAACCACCCGCACCGAGTGCTGAGAGTCTTCTTTTGTGCGTAATTTCACTTAGAGGATTGGTTTGATCCATAAACTGTGACAATTGTCCGCTTGAGAAGAATTCCAAAATGGTACTGGTAATCATCTTAGAATTAATCATATCATGAGGCATAATTTCATCGATGCTTCCACTAAGGGCTGTAAATTTGTCTCGGATTGCTTTTTGCATTTTGATGAGACCGGAGTGCAATTCATTGGCTAAGAGTTCGCCAATGGCTCTAATACGTCTGTTTCCCAAGTGGTCACGATCATCGATATGACCTTGTCCATTTTTGACTTTAATAAGATATTTTACTGTTTTGATAATATCATCGGTTGTCATAATCGTCACATACTCAGGTACATCAAGACCAAGTTTGTGGTTCATTTTCATTCTACCGACTTTGGTTAAATCATAACGTTCTGGATTAAAAAATAGATCTCTTACAAATATTTTCGCTGCTTCTTTTGTAACAGGCTCACCTGGTCTCATAACTTTATAAATACGAATCGTAGCCAAATCATTTTCATCTTCAATTTGTTCGGTTTGTCGTAACAATTTCAAGGTTTCATAATCAGCTAAAAATGAATTAATAATCGAATCATCAACGCCGCTTGCTAAATCATTTGCGATTTCAACAGAAGTGCAGCCTTGTTCAACAATCTTAGCCAGTTTAATTTCATCCAGTTGTGATAGAGTATCATAGAGGACTTCACCACTTTCTTGGTCAATTATTGGAGATGAGAGGAATCGGTTTGTCAATACATCGACAGGATATTCAATAAAATTGACACCGTCTTCTTTGAATTTTTCAGCCCGTTTTTTGGTCAATCTTTTACCGGCTGCTATTAGTTGGTTACCATTTTCATCTTTTAAATCAAATTCTACTCTTCCTACAAAATCATCAGGTACATATTCCATAAAAAATTTATTGTCTTTTATTCTAATTGTTTGAACAGGATAAAATAATTTTAGGATGTCTTGCTTGCTATAGCCTAATGCTCGAAACAATATAGTAATAGGAACTTTTCTTCTTTTGTTGATTCTCATAAAAAGTGTATCTTTTGCGTCATATTCAAAATATAACCATGATCCACGATCGGGTATGATTTGTGCTGTATATATTAGTTTGTTATTAACCGTTGTGCTTTCTTCTTCTTTAAAAATTACACCAGGACTACGGTGCAATTGATTGACAACAACGCGTTCAACTCCGTTGATAATAAATGACGTGCGATCCGTCATCATAGGGATATCTCTTATAAATATCGCTTGTTCTTTAATATCTTTAACGCCTGTTTTTTCACCTGTTTTTTCATCTTTATCCCATAAAATAAGGCGTATGTTCATCTTAAGGCCAACAGAATATGTCAAACCTCTTTCCATGCATTCTCTAACGTTATATTTAGGTTTTCCGATTTCTGATCCGACATACTCTAAAGTAAGTCTATTTTGTGGATCATGTATTGGGAAAATTGATTTAAAAACTTTTTCTATACCGCCTTCTGCATTTTCACCCACATCTAAAAAGTTTTCATAACTTTTTTGTTGTAGTTGCAATAAATTTGGAACTTCAATTTTTTTTGGAACTTTGGAAAAATCAACCCTTAGGCGATTTCCCGAATTTAAATTATTTAACATGAGTCACCCTCGTGTAGTTGTATAAAAAGGATATGTAGTTTGTCTGTTTTGTAACAGAAAATTAGTCGACCAATTGGTTTCCGTTGTGTGTTTGGGAGTGTCACACTCCCAAATCATTGCGTTACTTGATTTCAGCCTCTGCGCCTGCTTCTTCGATTTGTTTTTTAAGATCTTCTGCTTCGTCTTTAGCCACACCTTCTTTAAGTACAGTTGGTGCACTTTCAACAGCTTCTTTTGCTTCTTTAAGACCAAGGCCAGTGATTGCACGAACCACTTTAATAGCATTGATTTTCTTTTCTCCACCGCTTTTTAGAATAACATCAAATTCTGTTTTTTCTTCAGCAGCAGCACCAGCAGCACCAGCAGCACCAGCAACCATAACTGGAGCAGCAGATACACCGAATTTTTCTTCAAATTCTTTAACTAAATCACTAAGTTCAAGAACTGTAAGACCTGAAATATATTCTAATACATCTTCTTTTGTAATTGCCATGTTTTTGTTTCCTTCATTGTTTTCTTAAATATGGACAAAGCCCATATTAACTTCATTGCACGAAAGCTTGCGCTTTGTGCAGAATTTATATCATTTTCACTATCTGAGTAAACTCAAATGTGTATTTCTACACAAAACTTATGCTTCTTCTTTTTTAGCACGCAATGCATCCAAGCCAATTGTAAAATTGGTAACAGGAGCCATCCATGTTTGTAAAAGCATACCAATAAGCTCGTCGCGAGACGGTAGCTTAGACAACGCATCAATTTTAGCTTCATCTACAACTTCACCAGCAACAAATCCACATTTAATTTGGAATACTTTATTGGTTTCAGCAAATTTTGCCACTACTTTTGTGACATTGAGTTGATCTTCGCCCCAAATGAATATATTAGTATCTTTTAAATCAATGCCATCAATGTCAGCATTTTTTAGCGCAATAGCAGCAAGAGTATTTTTTGCAACTTGAACATTAACATCCAAGTCTTTTGCACTATTTCTTAGACCTTCTACAGTCTTAGTATCAAGACCTTTAAAGTCACAAACGATCAATGCATCGGAAGATTTGAATCCTTCAGTTAACGCGTTAACAATGTCAACTTTTTCATTTTTTGTCAATTTTTCTCCTTTCCGACCGGTGATTTCAAGCAGAGTTGGAAAATTCCAAATTAAGTCAAAGACCTCGACTATCTCCAATCAAAGATTTACTGTTCTATTTTTTTTCTTCTTGGGTTTGAGCAAAGCCCAATCCCAATTCATCTCACTAAAGCTTTCGCGTTGCGAAGATGCCTCTTTTTCTTCTTGGGTTTGAGCAAAGCCCAATCCCAATTCATCTCACTAAAGCTTTCGCGTTGCGAAGATGCCTCTTTTTCTTCTTGGGTTTGAGCAAAGCCCAATCCCAATTCATCTCACTAAAGCTTTCGCGTTGCGAAGATGCCTCTTTTTCTTCTTGGGTTTGAGCAAAGCCCAATCCCAATTCATCTCACTAAAGCTTTCGCATTGTGAAACGTGTTATTTTAAATCGATTAATTCTTGATTATCAAGCGCCATCGCAGGACTCATGGTCAAAGAAATAGCTGCTGATTTTATGTATTTACCTTTTGCTGATGCTGGTTTGTGTTTATTGACAGCTTTTATAAATGTTTCAAAATTTTCTTTTATTTGTTCTGGTGTGAAGCTGATTTTACCAATTCCTGCATGAATATTAGCTTGTTTGTCAACTCTAAAATTAACTTGTCCACCTTTAGAATTTTCAACAGCTTTTGCAACGTCCATAGTAACCGTACCAGTTTTTGGGTTCGGCATGATACCTTTTGGTCCCAAGATTCTACCGACTTTACCAACCATACCCATCATGTTAGGAGTCGCGATTAAAACATCAAAATCAATTTTACCGGCTTGAATATCAGCAATCAAATCATCACTACCTACAATATCTGCACCTGCTGCTTTTGCTTCATCAGCTTTTGCATCTTTTGCAACCACTGCAACTCTCACTGTTTTTCCCGTACCCGCTGGAAGCACCACTGAGCCTCTTACCATTTGATCAGCGTGTCGTGGATCCACGTTTAATTTTAGTGCTATTTCGATTGTTTCATCAAACTTTGCACTCGCTAAATTTTTTATATTTGCTAAAGCTTCTTCAACTGCATATTTTTTAGTTGTATCTACTTTAGTCAATAATTCTTTAAATCTCTTTGTAACTTTGCTTGCCATTATATATCTCCGCATTTTTTTGCTTCCGCCTGAAACCTGGCGGTAAAGGGTTGATCAATTTTTATGAAACAGTGATTCCCATACTTCTTGCGCTTCCTTCAATAATTTTAGAAGCTTGTTCTCTGTCATTGGTATTAAGATCTGCTATTTTTTTGTCAACAATGTCAAGTACTTGTTCTTTTGTCAAATTAGCAATTTTATTTTTCAGAGGATTGTCACTACCTTTTTTGATACCAGCTGCTTTTTTTATCAAATCACTTGCCGGTGGTTGCTTTGTAATAAAAGTAAAACTTTTATCAGCATAAACGGTAATAACAACAGGGATATTGTAACCTACCATATCTTTTGTTTTTTCATTGAAAGCTTTACAAAATTCCATAATATTGACACCTTTTTGTCCAAGAGCTGGACCAACCGGTGGAGATGGATTTGCTTTTGTAGCTGCAATTTGTAATTTTATTTCACCAATTACTTTCTTTGCCATTTTATAATTCCTTTGTACAATATTTATCTTATTTGACTTAGATGATTCCAAATCAATTGATCAAAAAAAGCGCAGATTAATTCAATCTACACGATATATCGATCGAAGCAACTTCAACAAACCTGCTTGTTGCTCACGTTAATTTCTTTTAAACTATCTTTTCAACTTGTGAATATAAAATCTCCACAGGGGTACTTCTACCGAAAATAGAGACATTTAGTCGTAGCTTGCCATGTTCCATGTCATACTCTTCAACAATTCCAGTAAAGTTTGCGAAAGACCCTTCAGTAATTCTAACATTTTCACCGTTTTCAAAAAATATTTTAGGTCGTGGGGCACCTTTCTTGTTTGCTTTTTCTAATATGACATTGATGTCTTTTTCGCTTAATGGTGTTGGCTTTTTTGATTCGCCGATAAATCGTCCTACTTTAGGAAGAGATTGTATCTGTTGCCATAACGCCGTATCAAGATCTAATTCTGCAAAGGCATATCCAGGATACAAACTTCTCTCACTGATCTTTTTTTCTCCGTTTTTAACTTCCATAACATCTTCTGTAGGCACAAGCACGCCTTTAAGTTTTTCTTCTATACCGTTATCTTTGACTAGATTTTCTATCGCTCGTTTTACAGCTTGTTCGCTACCTGCATATGTTTGTATCGCATACCATTTGTGTGACATAATTGACCCTGCTTATATGATATTTGATAATGTATATGACATAATCATATCTATCATTGCGAGGAACAATGAAACAACAGCCACAACAACAAATACTGATACAAATGCATTTCTGATTTGATCTTTTGTAGGAAATATTACTTTCGTTAATTCAGATTTTGCTTGCTGATAATAATTTTTTATTTTTTCCATTACGCATACCTTAGACTAGTGGCAGGGCAGGAGGGGCTCGAACCCACAACCTGCGGTTTTGGAGACCGACGCTCTACCAATTGGAGCTACTGCCCTACAATCAAAAATCAAATTCAAAAAGAATTTAACTTTTTAACTTTGTTTCTTTGTGAACTGTGTGTTTTTTAAGTCGTGGACAATACTTACTTAATTCAACTTTTTCAGTAGTTGTCTTGCTATTTTTTGTAGTTGTATAGTTAATATCACCAGACTCACTACATTTTAAACCGATTTTTACTCTCATTCAATTGTCCTTTTGAAATAAACAAGGGATAATCATCCCTTGTTTTTCTATATATTTATTTGTTTATTTTAGAAACGACACCGGCACCAACAGTTCTACCACCTTCACGGATAGCAAATCTTGTACCTTCATCCAATGCAATTGGAGTAATCAATTCTACTGATATTTTAACATTATCACCTGGCATAACCATTTCAGTGCCTTCTGGCAATGTGATTGAACCAGTAACGTCTGTTGTTCTTACATAAAATTGTGGTCTGTAGTTATTAAAGAATGGAGTATGTCTACCACCTTCTTCTTTGCTTAGGATATAAACTTCAGCTTCAAAGTTTGTATGTGGTGTGATTGAGCCTGGTTTACAAAGTACCATACCTCTTTCAACATCTTCTTTTTTAGTTCCTCTAAGAAGGATACCACAGTTATCACCTGCTTCACCTTGATCCATTTCTTTATGGAACATTTCAACACCGGTAACAATTGTTTTTTGTGTATCTTTGATACCAACGATTTCGATTTCTTCACCAACTTTGATAGTACCTTTTTCAATTCTACCGGTCACAACTGTACCACGGCCTGAGATTGAAAATACGTCTTCAACTGGCATAAGGAATGTTTTGTCAGTTTCTCTAACTGGTTCTGGGATGTATGAATCAACAGCAGCCATAAGCTCTAAGATTTTTTCTGACCATTCGCCAAGTGTACCACTTTTTGCTTCTTCTAGCGCTTTAAGTGCAGAACCTGCTACGATTGGAGTGTCATCACCTGGAAAATCATAAGCACTTAAAAGTTCTCTAATTTCCATTTCAACAAGTTCCAACAATTCTTCATCATCAACCATATCGGCTTTATTCATAAATACAACGATATATGGAACACCAACTTGGCGAGACAATAGGATGTGCTCTCTAGTTTGTGGCATAGGACCATCAGCTGCAGAAACAACTAAAATAGCGCCGTCCATTTGAGCAGCACCTGTAATCATGTTTTTAACGTAATCCGCGTGACCTGGGCAGTCCACGTGAGCATAGTGACGATTGTCTGTTTCATATTCAATATGAGACGTTGCAATCGTAATCCCTCTTTCTCTCTCTTCAGGTGCGTTATCGATACCGTCAAAGTCTTTAAAATCTGCAAGTCCTTTTGCTGATAGAACTGCTGATATTGCTGCTGTTAATGTAGTTTTACCGTGATCAACGTGACCGATTGTTCCTATATTAACATGTGGTTTAGATCTTGTGTACTTTTCCTTTGCCATTTCTTCCTCCGTGTGGGTTTGTTTTTGATTTGATTGTTTTCTTCACTTCAAGCAAAGCTCGAAGCAAATGATTGCACTAAGCTTTGGGTGTTGCTAAGAAAAATTTTCGACTTTTATAACCTAGATAAATCCAGGTATCACTCATGTTTCTCAAGCTTCGACCGTAGTCGATAATTAATATTAGTTATGGAGCTCATAGAGGGACTTGAACCCTCGACCTCTTCCTTACCAAGGAAGTGCTCTACCTCTGAGCCATATGAGCAAAATGCTCAATAACCGCTTTAGTTTACCATACAAAAAATAACAAATTGATTACATATCTAAGTCTGTGAGCAATGAACTTGTCCTGAAGAGTTAAAAACAGAAAAAATTCAACAGCTCCCAGTAAATAAACATGGAGCGGGAGACGGGACTCGAACCCGCGACCCCCAGCTTGGAAGGCTAATGCTCTAGCCAACTGAGCTACTCCCGCAAATGTTAAATGGTGGTGAGAGAAGGATTCGAACCTTCGAAGGTAAAAACCAGCAGATTTACAGTCTGCCCTCGTTGGCCACTTGAGTATCTCACCTAATATTTACACCATTTTTGTCTGGTCAAACACTGTTACAACACAAAAAATATGGAGCTGGTGAACGGAGTCGAACCGCCGACCTGCTGTTTACAAGACAGCTGCTCTACCAGCTGAGCTACACCAGCACCCAATATTTGTGAGGTGAAATTATATCTCAATTAAATGCCAATGTCAATACTTTTTTAGGTACAATATCAAAAAAATTAAATATCCTAAAAACAAGGGGTGGTATCAACTCATGAAAATTCTCTTTTCACCTAGCGAATCAAAGCAAAAAGGGGGCACAGATGCCCCATTTCACAAGCAAAGTTTTCTCTTTCCAGAATGTTTCCAATACAGAAAAAAGATGATTGATTTGTATCATGATGTTATAAATAATGCAGATATTAACACACTCTCAAAACTTTTTGGCATCAAAGATAAAAAAATGATTGACTATTATCGGGCTAATCTCTACACACAAAAGACACGCAAAGCCATCGAACGTTATGATGGTGTGGCATTCCAATATCTCGATTATGCTTCATTAAATGCAACTTCAAAGGATTATCTCGATCACAATACGATTATTTTTTCAAATCTTTTCGGTCCGATTCTCGCAGGTGATAGAGGCCTCCCTGACTATAAATTAAAACAAGGAGAGAAATTAGGAGCCCTGCGTCTCGAACAATTTTACAAAGAACATCTGACTCCAGCATTAGATGATTTTTTAAAAGATGAAGAGATTTTGGACCTTCGAGCCGGATTTTATGAAAAATTTTATAAAATCAAACAACCCTTTCTTTCTTTGAAATTTATCAAAAATGGCAAAGTCGTGAGTCATTGGGCTAAGGCCTATCGGGGTATCGTGCTTCGTATGCTTGCTTTGAAAAATATTGACACGGTTGACGCACTCATGCACATGGATATAGACGGATTACATATTTATGAGATAAAAAAACAAGGCTTGCGAACTGAGGTATGTTACCAAATCACTTAAAATGGTACTTTATAGCAACAAATTATAAGTATCAATAATAAAATCATGGGATATCTTTGAAAATATGATACTATTGTGTTTGCTAACGATATATTACCAACAAAGGTCGTCACGTGGGCACACTTATAGAGACTTCTCTTCTTTATATTGAAGATGATGATGCGGTGCGAAATTCAATCGCGAGATCATTGTCGCTAATTTTCAAGCAGATTGCTGTTGCCAAAAATGGCCTAGAAGCGCTTGAATTTCTCAAATCTCATGAGATTGATATTTTGATTACTGATATTAAAATGCCACAGATGGATGGGCTCACGCTTATCCAAAAAATCCGCGATTTAAAGATGCAAATCCCTGTGATTATTACCTCAGCATTTAATGAAACCGAATACATCATCAATGCACTAGAACTCAAAGTAGATAAATTTATTAACAAACCTATTAAAATTTCTGAATTAATCGACGTCATTACGGTTTTTAGCGAAATCATTCAAAACAAAAAAGAACTCAAAATCAAACAACAGCAGTTAGAAAATTATAAAAAAGCCATCGAACAAACGAATCTCATACTCACGTTCAATCGCCACGGAGTGCTGACCTCTATCAACAAAGAGTTTGCGACGTACTTTCATATCAAACCAATAGAAAACAATCACATCATCAACCAAGCGAGTGATCTCTTCCAAGAGAAAGATATCGAGGAAATACTCACAACCACGACCGCCTTGAATATCTATAATAAAACCATTCCTTTGTATTTTTCGGGAGACTCTTTTATGGTTGTTGTCACCGGATTTGCATCAGTATTTCATCATCATGATATTAATGAAATCACTTTGATTCTCAACGATATATCTCCTATTGTGACAGACAAAGACAATACAATCCAAAAACTTTATACTGATGACCTCACCCAGCTGCCAAATCGCCAAAAACTTTTCAAAGACCTCTTAGACAATCAATCAAAAAATGCGATTTTGATTGTCGATATTGACCATTTTTCTCATATCAATCATCTCTTTGGTTTTGATGGCGGTGATGAGATCCTCGTCCAACTCGCAAATCTCCTCAAACAATATTGGTCGTCTCAATCCTCTCAACTACTGTATCGTTCTGATATGGACCATTTTGTGCTCCTTCTCAATGATAAAACACGCACCAATCCAAAAACTGTCAAGCAGTTAGCCATGCAGATTAATAACAAAATAAAAGCGCACACTTTTTTAATTAAAAATGACATTTCTATCAATCTTAGTACGACTATTGGAGCAAGTTGCCTGGGCAAAAATGATATCTTTACAGAAGCACTCATCTCTTTGAGTGCTGCAAAGAGTCGCAAAATCTCTTTTGCCTGTTTTAATGACCTCAGCAATCTCAAAGAACGTTTTGAACACAATATCAATACGCAAAGAAAAATCAAAAAAGCATTGGAACAAGATGGTGTGATAAACTACTATCAACCCATAGTAGATCAAAATGAGCGTCATATCAAATATGAATCTTTAATTCGTATTAAAGACCCTTATGAAAACGATAAAATCCTAACGCCATATTATTTTTTGGATATTGCAAAACAATCTAAAGATTATCCGATGCTCACGCGAAAAGTCATCGAAAATGCTTTTAGAGATTTTGGTAATGGCAGCTCAGAATTTAGTATCAATCTCTCTTTTGAAGATATCATGAACCCAGAAACGGTATCTTTTCTCATCTCCTATATGCAGCAATTTCCAGAGGCAAACATCACTATTGAGCTACTTGAAAGCGAGGGGATTATCGATATTGAGCGGACTTTAGAGTTTTGTAATGAAGTCAAAAATTATGGTGCAAAAATCGCCATTGATGATTTTGGTAGTGGATATTCAAGCTTTGCCTATTTCTTGGATATTCCGCTTGATATTCTCAAAATAGATGGCTCTTTGGTCAAACACGTCCATGAATACAGAGGCTATAAAATCTTAGAGTCTATTGTCAATTTTTCTCAGAATATCGGCGTCAAAACCGTAGCAGAATATGTCGAAGATGAAAAGGCATTTTTACAGCTCAAAAATCTCGGTATCGACATGTTTCAAGGGTACTATTTTGCTAAGCCCAAACCCTTTAGTGAATTATCATGGGAGTCTTAAAAAAGGTTAACTATTTTAGACGCTTTACGACACTGTTTATTTTGGTAAGCTTTTCACTCTCTCTTATGAGTCTTACCATCCTTTATTTTGAACAATCCCGATTACAAAAATCTCTAGATCAAAAAGAAGCCATTAGTGAATTAGCCCTGAAATTAGAGACGAGTCATGATCTCTCTTTACAATTTAAGAACTTACTCACCGCCACAATTGAAAACCGATTTTTCCAAGAGTATCTTCTCCATCCATCAGCTACAAATTATCATGATGCGATTGAGTCTTTTCGTACTATCACATGGAGCAATCCTCACATCATGCAATTGCGTTATATTGATGAAAATGGTAACGAGAAAATACGATTTGATCGCTCACATATCAATGCAAAACCAAAAGAGATAGCAAAAAACAAACTCCAAAACAAAGCATCACGCAACTATTTTAAAGCAGCGATGCAACGAAAAGAATCTCAACTATATATATCCAAACTGGATTTAAATGTAGAACACAACAAGATTGAGATTCCCTACAAACCCGTTATTCGCTTTGCTATGCCTCTCTTTTCAAAAGGCAAAGCAAAAGGAATCGTGATTGTCAATATCTTTATGCAAGAATATCTTACGATGTTAATACGCTCAGATATGTTTTATTTTTATATTTATGACAAAAAACAATGCCTGCTTGTCTCTAATAACCCCAAGATTCCTTCATGGTCTCAGTACTTAGGCGCCCCCTGTCATTTTGATGTCCATGCGCTTATTGACAGTGATGTGATATTTCCAAAACTGAAAAATGAACCCATCTATCTTGGGGTCGGACTTATGAATAGTAATCCTTTTAAGATTCATGACTTTAAAGATGCCATCATCATCTTAAGTCTTATTCTCATCCCGCTCTCTTTTATATTGGCTTATTTTTTATCTCGAATCCCAAAAAGACTTTTTGATGCTATTGAAGAGCAGCAAAAAATGTTGATACAACAATCCAAACTCGCCGCCATGGGAGAGATGCTCGCATCCATCGCCCACCAATGGAGACAGCCGCTCAATGCCGTTGGTGTCCTGACTCAAGAGGTACAATTTAAACTCAAAAGGGGACTCTTAAAAGAGAGTGAAATTGACCCATTGACAGAGCAAATCCAAACACACTTGGATTATATGTCTAACACCATCAATGATTTTAGAGACTTTTTTAAACCCTCAAAAAGCAAAGAAAAGTTTGATATAAGAGACACCATCCACCAATCCCTCGCCATCGTTAAAACAAAACTTAAAAAGCAGAATATACAAACCATCATCACCGATCAACATCATCATCAAGACCAAGCCTACCAAACATGTGGATATGAAAATGAGCTACGACAAGTCATCATCAATATTCTTACCAACGCATGCGATGCGATTGTCAAAAGAGTCCAAACAAAGAGTGATATAAAAGGTATTATTGAGATAGAAATGAGTCGCACAAAAGACAATATCACCCTTCAAATCAGTGACAATGGAGGTGGTATTGATGCGATGGTGATTCAAAAGATTTTTGAACCTTATATCTCAACCAAAGAAGAACAACAAGGCACTGGATTGGGGCTTTATATGTCAAAACTCATCATAGAAAAAAATATGCAAGGCACCTTAGATGCCAAAAATATAGAAACAGGCGCAAGATTTACCATTGTCTTGCCTGTGTGCGAGAATTGAAGTTAGGTTTAAACTATCATGTTAATATAAAAGCCATTGATTTGTTTTGCATATTTATAGTAGAATGCCACTTCAAATTTATCATCATAATAGGAGGATGAAATGTTACAATGGATTATCGTAGCTATTTTAGTCTATGTTATTTATTTTTTAGTAAATAAATATGAAAAAAGATTAAATGAGCTCAATGAATTGGTTGAAATCAATAAGAATGAAATCAATGCTAATAAAGAGCGTATCGAAGAAAACAAGTCAAAACTTGACGGACATCATGAAAAAATTAAGAAAAATAGAGAGCATATTGATCTCAATCAACAAATACTTTCTAAATTAAAAGATTAAGGTTTCCCCTTAATCTTTTCTTATTTTTCCATATTTGCTACTTTTAGTAACGCATACATAAAATTCATTTTCTCTAAATAATTTCCCCATATCACCATTTTCCAACTATTTTCTTCAAAATATATCATGATAAAATATCATAGTGTGTAAATTTTAACCATTCGTTTAAGGCAAAAAAACAAAAAATATACTAATATTGTGTTATGCATTTTTAGTAATACTTTTAGTAATACTAAAAAAAATTAAATGGAGTTATTTTGGCAAAACAAAAATTTGGAAAAGACATTATCAAAACCGTGATAACAAAAAACCAAACAAAAAAAAGGGAGATATCCCAACTCAGTATCAAAATAGATTCTAAACTCGATGATGCCTTGCATACATTGTCACGCGCACTCAAAATATCAAAAAACAAATTGATCGAAGATATCTTATATGAAAGTGGTATCATAGAAGAAGTCGAGGAGAATTATTATGAGTAAATTCCCTGAGATTGATAGCATCGTCACAGCCATTCTCAAAGGTATAGAAGAGGCAAGAAAAAACTTTTTGTTTTGGACCCATGATCGTTTGTTTCTCTCTCATGGACCCGAAAAGATTATCAGTATTCATGTCGCGCAAGCTCTTGCTAAAATCAAAAAAAACACTCCTGAAATCTTTATCGATGCCACTGTTTATGATACGCTCCGATGCTCTTTAGCCAAACGCGATGGATTTTTAGAATACATGAAGCGTAACAATTTAGCAGCAGGAAGCTTTAGCATCACATTAGATGAACGCTTTAAACACAAAAATGATAACGATTCTATCTCACGTGCCATCATATCTATTAAAAAAAATATCCGCAATGTCAAACGAGAATATACAGAAGAGATTGAACGCATTTGTAAAATGCTCAATAGCAAACCAGAAGACCAATCAACATTAGAGTACGGCATTTTCGCATTTTATACAGATTTACCTAGTAGTGCGAGAAAAAAATTAGCGGTGCGATTGGATGAAATTATAAACAGTTTTGAAGCCGTCGTTGCAACATTTCCACAGTTAAAATCAGAATATAAAAATACGGGGGTAATCACAGAAAAAGATATCGGTGAGTGGCTCATTGGTGCATACACTATAAGAAGAGTTTAGTAAAGATGATGGCGCATCATTTTTACTAAACTTGTAATGTTATGCATTTTCAAGCAAAATTCAAAGGAGATTGAATGAAACGAGCATGGATAAAATTGGCTGCTTCAGTAGTAGCTTGTACCGCATTAGTTGCATCGGCAAATGCTGCTGATGTTATAAAGATAGGTGTTCAAGCGCCAATTACCGGGAAATATGCCAATGAAGGACAGAGTATTGACAATGGTGTGAAACTCATCGTTGATCAGTATAATGCCAAAGGCGGCATTCTTGGTAAAAAGATTGAAGTCATCAGCTGTGATGATGAAGGAACAGCTCAAAAAGCTGCGATTTGTGCGAGAAAACTAGTCAATGCAGGCGTCATGGCTGTCATCGGCTCTTATACTTCAGGAGCAACAGAAGCCGCACAAACTACGTATTACAGAAACAAAGTACTTCAAACAAGTGACGGTACTAGCGACTCATTAACCAAACACAAATATTGGACCTTTTTTAGAAATTCATTTCCAAACAGTGCCGAAGCAGATTTTACTGCCAAATACATGGTACAACACAAAGGTTACAAAAAAATCGTCGTACTCTCAGATTACTCAAGCTATGCCACAGGGTTAGCAGATGCTACTGCAAAAGCGATTAAAGCGCTTAATGGCAACATCGTCTATCGTGGCAAAATCAAATCAGGAACACAAAATTTTACAGCTGTACTGACAAAAATCAAATCAATGAACCCCGATGTCATCTATTATAGTGGATACTACAATGATGGTGGACTCTTAAGAGCACAAGAACTTCAACTGGGTATCAAAGCTGATTTCGTAGGTGGAGATTCTAATGATAATCCAGATTTCCTCAAACTAGCAGGAAGCAGTGCTAAGGGTGCATTTTTAATCAATGTTCCAACCCCAGATATTCTCCCGTATGATATTGCGAAAAAATTCTTGAGTGATTATAAAGCAAAATACGGAATGGCTCCAGCTTCTATTTGGACACTGTTAAACATCGATGGTTTAAGAGCAATCTTGCATGCAGCAACAGAGACAAAAAGTACCGATACCAAAACAATCTCTAATTATCTACACAAACTAAAAGATTTCCCAGGAATCACAGGACCGGTAACCTTTAGAGATGATGGTGAACGAATCGGCGGCGGATATATGGCTTATGAAATTCAAGGCGATAATAGCTATAAAATAGTATATAAATAGAAAGAAAAAACCATGGATATATTTCTACAGCAACTTATCAACGGTTTGACAGTAGGAAGTTTATATGCATTGGTTGCATTGGGTTACACGATGGTTTACGGAGTTATGAAGCTTATCAACTTCGCTCACGGGGACCTCGTGGCCCTCTCTGCTTTTGCTGGACTTACTATCTACACGCAAATCTTTGGTGAAGGAAAAACATCAATCCTCTTGGTATTGAGCGTTTTTGTCATCACTGCATTACTAATTGCAGTAGTCGGTGTTCTTCTTGAACGCCTCGCATATAGGCCTTTAAGAACGGCACCTAGATTGAGTGCAGTTGTCTCTGCATTGGGCGCAGGATTGGTGATACAAAACTCCATCATGCTAATTTGGGGACCAAATATGAAGATTTTCCCTTCAGATTTATTTCCTTCAACCATTTGGCAAATTCAAGGTGTGGTTTTTACCTTTACGCAAGCCATGATTCTTGGAGTCTCTGCTGTTTTAATGCTGGGTTTATATTTCTTTATCAACAAAACCAAAATCGGCACCGCAATCCGTGCCACAGCGATTGATCAAGATGCCGCAAAATTGATGGGTATCAATGTCAATAGAGTTATCATGACCATCTTTATCATTGGCTCTGCTCTTGGTGCGGTTGCAGGATTGTTCATCGGTATCAATTATCGTGGTATTACCTTTGATATGGGTTGGATGTATGGGCTCAATGCCTTCATCGCCGCTATTATTGGTGGTATCGGAAATATTCCCGGCGCAATGCTAGGCGGTTTGTTACTCGGATTGTTTAATGCTATGATTAGCGGCTATATCTCGAGTGCATGGGCTGAAACCTTTACTTTTGTTTTATTGGTCATTATTTTGATCTTTAGACCAACAGGAATTTTAGGTGAAGTAGTGGCGGAGAAAGTATGATGAAATCAATCAATAAAACAAATCTAATAGCATTAGGTTTTCTAATCGTTATGGGAATTCTTCCACTTGTTGCCGATTCTGCTTGGCTTGCCATTGGTACCACCTTTTTGGTCTATGCTGTTGTAGCATTTTCTCAAGATATTATCCTAGGACGTGCGGGTGCTTTTCATATGGGTCATGCCCTCTTTTTTGGTCTGGGTGCGTATTCTACTGCGATTTTAAATGTCCATTTTGGGTGGCCTATCTTAGCCACGTGGATTCCCGCAGTCATCGTTCCGGTCATCATCGCGATTTTACTCGCTGGTCCGATTATTCACCTCAGGGGTGATTATCTTCTCGTGGCTACAATTGGATTCAATATCATCTTTATACAAATTTTACAAAATGATGTTTTTGGTCTCACAGGAGGTCCAAATGGGATTTTTGGTATTGATGTGGTGCGAGTTTTTGGTATTGAATTTATGAGCCAAACCGCCATGTATTATATGGCTTTTATCTTACTGGGTATCACACTTTTTATCATGAAAAACCTCGATACAAGCAAATTCGGTCGCGCGATGTTTTATATCAATAAAGATGACATTGCCGCACAAAGTATGGGTATCAATGTACGATACTATAAATTGTATGCTTTTGCTCTTGGAGCGGGGATTGCCGGAGCTGCTGGGAGCATGTTTGCGGTGCAATACTCTGCGGTTTCACCTGAAGCCTTTAATGTTATCCAATCAATTATGTTCTTTACGATTGTCTTAGTGGGAGGATCTGCATCACTTCCGGGAGTCTTAATCGGAACCTTTGTGATGTTTGTCTTGCCTGAGATTTTTAGAGAATTTCAAACCGCACGATACCTTGTTTTTGGTATTGCGATGATTTTGACCATGATTTTGAGACCTCGTGGCATCTGGCCGGTTCGCTTTGGGAATATTCCAAACTTCCTTAAAAAGGATGTCAAATGAGCCAATACATACTAGAAGTCAAAAACGTATCAAAATTATTTAGTGGATTAGTAGCAATAGATCAGCTTTCTATGAAAGTCAAAAAGGGACAAATTTATGGAATTATTGGTCCAAATGGTGCAGGAAAAACCACGCTGTTTAACTGTATTACAGGAATTTATACTCCCGAAGAGGGAGAAATCCTATTTGAAGGCGAGAGTATCAAAGGAGTCGCTCCTTATAAGATAGCAGAGCGTGGAATTTTGCGAACGTTTCAAACGATTCGTTTATTCTCTGAGATGAGTGTCGCAGAAAACATTATGTCAGGACGCCACATCAAATCCAAGCAAAAATGGTACAACGGCATCATTCACACTCCAGCAATGCGACGCGATGAACACGCCCAATGGGAAAAAGTCGGCGAATTGATGGAATTTTTCAAACTCACGCAATATGCCACGACACCAGCGGGTGATCTCTCCTATGGGGTGCAACGAAAAATCGAAATGGCGCGCGCATTGGCCGCAGAGCCCAAAATTTTGATATTAGATGAACCTGCGGCAGGACTCAATGATAATGAGACGATGGAACTCGCCGCCACCATCAGAGAAATCCAAGCCAAAGGCGTGACGGTACTGATGATTGAACATCATATGGAGATGGTGATGAGCTTATGCGAATACATCACCGTGATTAACTTCGGAGCCAAAATCAGCGAGGGGATTCCATCTGTGGTACAAAATGATCCCGTTGTTATTGAAGCCTATGTCGGAAGCGACGAAGATGAGGATGCATCATGAGTCACAATGAAGTATTACTAGAAATCAAAAACTTACAAGTCAGCTATGGTGCCATTCAAGCAATCAAAGGCATTGACCTTTATGTTAATAAGGGCGAAGTGGTAACGATTTTGGGCGCTAATGGAGCAGGAAAAACAACCACACTGCGAACGATTAGCGGATTATTAAAATCCAATGATGGGCAAATCATCTTTGATGGTAAGGACATCACCAAAATCAAAGCTCACGAAATCGTATCTCTTGGGATGAGCCATTCACCAGAAGGAAGACGTGTATTTGGTACCTTAAGTGTCGAAGAAAATCTTTTGATGGGTGCATACACACTCAAAAAATTTGACTCCAAAACATTGGATTGGATTTATCAAATATTACCAAGACTTAAAGAGAGAAAAAAACAGTTAGCGGGGACATTAAGTGGCGGTGAACAACAAATGTTGGCTATCGGACGTGCCATCATGAGCAATCCAAAGCTACTCATACTTGATGAACCAAGTCTCGGTTTGGCTCCTGTTTTGGTCAAAGTTATCTTTAAAGCAATTAGAGAAATCAGTAATGCCGGTGTCACCGTTTTGCTCGTAGAACAAAATGCAAAAGCGGCATTAAAATTGGCAGATCGAGGTTACGTCCTCGAGCTAGGGAAGATCACACACGAAGGCAGTAGCGATGAACTACTCAATTCTGAAGCGATCCAGGAAGCTTATTTAGGCAAGAAAAAATAGAAAATTATAGGGGATGATGATGTTAAAGAATAAGGCGGTTATGGAGCAAGCCATCAAATTGGCTGAAGTTTGGCAATCAAGAGCGGATGAATTAGTCAGTGATTTTGACAAAAAATTCCATGTCAAAATGAATAAAATGCTCAGCCATCCAAAAGATAAAGTGATGCTTATCGAGTTGATGGATCAAAGTTTTCGTAGCAAAAACACAAAGAGAGTCGCAAATCAAATCGAGTACCTTTTTACCAAATACGGACTCGCTTCCTTTTTCACCAGTAGTGAGCGATTTCTCATCTTTTTATTTTTAAATATTGGTATTTATTTACCCAATATTTCAATCCCTCTGTTTATCAATAATATCAGAGAGGATACCAAAACCGTCGTCATTAAAGGCGAAGACGACATACTCAATGCACATTTACAAAAAAGAAAAGCAGAAGGAACAAGAGTCAATATCAATCTGATTGGAGAGATTGTATTAGGTGAAGAAGAAGCCAAAGGTCGCATGGAAAAATACCTCAAACTACTCGAAAATCCCAATGTCGATTACATCTCCATCAAGATTTCCACACTCTTCTCACAGATCAACCCCGTCTCTTTTGAAGATACGGTGAGTAAATTAGTAGAGAGATTAAGCACCATCTTTGCCCAAGCGAAAAAGTTCAGCTTTACTAACAGCAAAGGAGAACAAGAGAATAAATTTATCAATCTTGATATGGAAGAGTATCGTGATTTGGCACTCACTTATCAAGCATTTACAGAAACACTCAGCCAACCAGAATTCAAAGATTTTAGAGCCGGAATTGTATTGCAAGCCTATCTCCCTGATTCTCATCTTTGGCAACAAAAATTGATTAAATTTGCAAAGAAACGAGTCGAGGATGGCGGTGTGCCACTCAAAATGCGTCTGGTAAAAGGTGCGAACATGGAGATGGAAGAGACCGAAGCCTCCTTGCGAGGGTGGGCTTGTGCTCCTTATGACAAGAAACAAGATACCGATAGTAACTTTAAAATCATGGCAGAATACGGCATGAGAAAAGAACACATCCAATATCTCAATCTTGGTACCGCATCGCATAACCTCTTTGAACAAGCTTATGCTTATACGCTCGCCAAAGAGTACGATGTGTTGGATTATTATTCTATGGAGATGCTTGAGGGGATGAGTGAATCCGCACGTCTTGCCATCAAAGAGATTAGTACTGATATTATTCTTTATGCCCCGGCTGCAAAAAAAGAGCAATTTACCAATGCAATCGCGTATTTGGTACGACGACTTGATGAAAATACCGGAAAAGAGAACTTTATTCGATACTCTTTTGGTCTCAAAGTCGGATCAGCCGATTGGGAAATGCTCAAACAAGCTTTTATCGACTCTTTTGAAAACGCCAGTAATATCTTCATCGGTGCCAAAAGACAACAAAGCAGACTCAAAGAAAACTGGGACGATTTTAAAAACAGTAGTTTCCAAACCGGAAAATTTACGAATGAACCAGATACTGATTTTATCATGACCGACAATAAACAATGGGCCAAGGATATCCGTGCAAAATGGATGGCCTCAAAAGATACCCAACACACTGTAGTGCCTATCGTTGTGGGAGGCAAAGAAATCAGCCAAGATCGTAAAACACAAATAGCCCTCGATAAATCACAACTTAAAGACAATATCATCGCAGGAGAATTTACGCTAGCAACCGCAGAAGACCTTCAAGAAGCTGTCAAAGTCGCTAAAGCGGATGTGGATGGATGGCGCGCACTTAGCCATGAAAAAAGACATGAAATCATCTGCAATGTTGCCAACGAATTTAGAAAAAAACGGGGTGATTTAGTCGGAATTGCCGCAGCAGAAGTGGGAAAAGTATTTGGAGAAACCGATGTTGAAGTGAGTGAAGCGATTGACTTTTTAGAGTTTTATTCCCATGCAATACGACATTTTGAAGCCTATGAAAATCTGAAATTTGAAGGCAAAGGCGTGGGTGTCGTCACCCCACCATGGAATTTCCCTATTGCTATTCCAACCGGTGGTATTACCGCAGCATTAGCCGCGGGTAACTGCGTCATTATCAAGCCAGCAAGTGCCGCAGCGTTGTCTGCTTATCAATTATGTCAATGTTTTTGGGACGCAGGTGTGAGCAAAAATACGCTCCAATATCTCCCTTGTCCGGGCGCATTAGCAGGAGAACATCTTATCAAAAATAAAGATGTTGATTTCGTGATTTTAACCGGTGGAGAAGATACCGCATACAAGATGCTAGAAGCACGACCGGATCTCTTACTCACAGCAGAAACTGGCGGAAAAGATGCTACGATTGTCACCGCGATGAGTGACCGTGAACAAGCGATTAAAAATGTCATTCATTCTGCTTTTTCAAACAGTGGTCAAAAATGTTCGGCTACTTCTTTGTTGATTTTAGAAGAAGAAGTTTACAACGACCCAGGATTCAAAAGTGCGCTTGTTGATGCCGCCAAAAGTATGGAAACCGGTTCAGTTTGGAATTTTGTCAACCGCATCGGAACGCTCGCCAATCCAATCGGAGGCAATCTTAAAAAAGCAATCGATTCCTTGCAAGAGGGCGAATCTTGGGCATTGGAACCAGAATTTGCAGATGATAATGAGTACATGCTCAAACCAGCGATTCGTTGGGGTGTCAAAGATGGTAACTTTTGTCATATGAATGAACTCTTTGGACCAGTACTCTCTGTCATGAAAGCAAAAAATCTCGAAGAAGCCGTCAATATCGTCAACAAAACCGGATATGGTTTGACTTCGGGTTTAGAATCTTTGGATGCCAGAGAAGTAGAATATTGGAAAGAGCACATCAAAGCGGGAAATCTTTATATTAACCGTGGGACTACCGGTGCTGTGGTACTCAGACAGCCATTTGGCGGTATGGGAAAATCTGCCATCGGAGCGGGAAGAAAAGCGGGACATTATAATTATGTCACACAATTTTCTAACTATGAAGAGGTTGCCACACCTAAGACACCATCGGTACCTGTGGGACCAATGCACAAGAAAATCGATCAATGGATTTCTGATGCCAAAAAAGGTCTCTATACAAATTTCACAACAGATTTTGAAAAACTAAAAGCAGCACTTGAGAGTTATCTTTATAATTTTGAAACTGAATTTAATATCGAGCAAGATTATTTCAAACTTCGGGGAGAAGACAATATCTTCCGATATTTACCTTTGAACAAAGTCGCCCTCAGAGTTTCCAAAGACGATAGTGTATTTGAAACGATTTCAAGGATTATGGCCGCACATATCTGTGGGGTTAAGCTCCATATTAGCGTCGATTATGCTGAGAGTGAAACGATTGCATTTTTATTTGAAAATAAAGACGCCCTTCTTAAATCAACCGATTTTATCGCACGAGAGCGTGAAGAAGATTTCGTAAAATGCTTCAAAAAAGTAGATCGTATTCTCTATTCAGATATCACTAAAGTGAGTGATTTTGTCTTTGAAGAGGCAGCAAAACTCGCCACGTTTATCATCCGACAAAAACCGATGATGGAGGGAAGATTAGAACTGCTCAACTATCTCCATGAACAAAGTATCTCACACAGTTACCATCGATATGGTAACTTGGGAGCACGTGGGATTGACAAATAACACACTATGGTGTTACCACACGCTGGGGGATTTTATCTCCCTCAGCTCTTTGATATTAATGCCAAAGTAACGATTTAGAACGTGAGGACTTTATCGCTGTCTATAACCCATGAGGCGAGTTCTGGCATTGTCGATTTTTCGGCTCCTTCAAAATAGGGATGATTTTTATAGATACCACATCGAGACATACACGTACCGCAAACTTTGACTTGAACATTTTTTGCTATCAAATCTTTTAACATTTGTGAGAGATCTTGGTCATAATTATCCGGTTTTTTACAAACATCTCGTGCCATATCAACAGAATCATTCATCAAAAATATGCGAACTTCCTCTCCCGCTTCTTGCAATTTATCAGCCAATCTCAAACCATTCCATGTCACATCTGTATCATCATAGGGTTCATGATTAAAGACAATCAATACACTCATCTATTCTCCTTGTTTTATTATTTTTATCGTTCACATCATAATATTATTTCGATTAGATTATAATAAATATTATCATAAAAATATAGCACATTTCGTGCTTTCTCTCAACGCTCTTTTGCTATAATTAATAAGAAGTAAAAATTTATAGTGAAAAGGAATATACGACATGTCAAAAACAGTTTTCATAACCGGAGCGACTTCAGGATTTGGTAGAGAGTGTGCCTTATTATTTGCCCAAAATGGACACAAAGTCATCGCAACAGGCAGAAGATTAGATAAATTAGAATCATTGAAAAATGAGCTCAAAGATTGTCAAGTCCATACAGTAGCCTTTGATGTTAGCGATAAAAATGCGGTATTTTCAGCAATTGCAGAATTGCCCTCAGACTATAAAAATATTGATATTCTCATCAACAGTGCGGGTTTAGCACTCGGTCTTGGCCATGCAAATGATGCCCTGATTGAAGATTGGGATATCATGGTAGATACCAATATCAAAGGCCTTTTGTATGTCACCAAAGCGGTGTTGCCGGTGATGGTCACTCGCAAAAGCGGCTACATCTTCAACCTTGGCTCCACTGCGGGAAATTGGCCTTATGAAGGGGGTAACGTCTATGGAGCCACCAAAGCATTTGTCCAACAATTTTCCAGAAATCTCCGTACTGATTTAGTTGGCACCAATATCAGAGTTTCCAACATCGAACCGGGTGCCGCTAAGACAGAATTCTCCGATGTGCGCTTTAAAGGTGACACTGAAAAAGCCGCTAAGGTGTATGAGGGAATTGAGCCTTTGGTCGCTGAGGATATCGCCAACCTCATCTATACACTCTCCATGTTACCAGAACATGTCAATGTCAATACTCTTGAAGTGATGCCAACATGTCAAACTTGGGGAGGCTTGAAAGTTGCCAAAGAGTCGTAATATTTAGCGCATACACACATCCACAAATAGAGGAATCACTTGATTGGCAAATGTTGTATCTTGAGTATTTGCAAGAAGCGTTTGAAGCGTTTCTTGCCCTCTATTTTCTACGTCACAAACTTTTTTGATATACGCATTCATGACATCTTGGGTGTATTCAGGGTGAAACTGCACGCCCCAGATATTGGACTCCATTCGAAAGGCATGAAAATTTTCAAAATCATTAAAAGCCAATACCCTAGCTCCTGCTGGCAAACTCATAGCACTTTGTGAATGCACCACATGCACTACAAATGTACTCGGGAGATGCTTAAAGATAGCATCATCTTTAGCCTCTTGCTTCATCTGAACCCTCACACTCCCTAATTCCATACCGCGAGGATGAAAATCCACACGTCCGCCCAAAGCTTTGACGATGAGTTGATGTCCATAGCAAATACCCAATGTCGGCACATGGTGGCGGGCTAAAAGTCGGATAAAATCTTCGACTTGTAAACTCCATTCTAGATTCTCAGTCACCATATCATGAGAGCCACTGATAATGACTCCCCGACACGATGTCACATCAGGTAGCGCATCGTGTTTTTGCACATCTATCACGACGGGTTGAGAGAGGCCGGTACGATTGGCAATCCAATCCTCAAAATCTCCGAGTGATGCCTTGATTTCCTCAAAAGTATCACCCGTTTTAATAATATACAGTTGTTTCATTTCAATCATTTCCTTTGCGATAATTTTACACCCACAATGGAACATATCAAATAAAAAATTGTAGAAAAAATAGACAAAAATACTCGAAGTATTTACTCTTGTAGCATTTTAACCACGGCAATCGGGCTGAGTTGATTGGCTTTTGCGATGGCATCAATGTTTTGATTATTTTCTATCATGATACCTTTAGATTTCAAAATTTGTGTAGCATGATTGTACTCGATGTTTAACACTTTCAAGCTATCGGCAATCGGTGCATTTAAAAGGCTTTTGATCATGAGTTGTTTTGGATTATTGCTCCCGTTGCTGCTGTTGATAATAAATCCCGTACTCACCAATCCAACCAGAATGACAGAAACCATAAAAATCTTTTTGCCAAAGTAGCGCTTCATTGGTTTAAAATTAAAAAACAGGTGCAACGCCGCTACGGCTACAAACACCAACCCCATAATCTCATGCATACTCTTGACACTGCCATCTAAGATATGAAAATACAACATTACCCCGCTGATTGCTATCACTAAAAATACCAAACTGGTCATTGATGTCGCTATATCTTTTAAAGACGATCGATTCATCTTTTCCTCCATAAATAATTTATTAGAATTTTACTACCAGAACCTTGATGTAGTGACAACCGTGTGTTAATGTCATCTTAATAAAAGAGTATGTTGGGTATTTTAGACGTGATACAGACTACGCAGTAATGTCGAGACACTTCTCGTATAAGGAGCATCCAGACCTTGAGATTCGCAGTTTCTGATGACGACACCACAAATTTCATCGAGTTCTATCGGGCGATTATGTTCTCTATCGACCAACATAGAGGGCTTAATCGAATCAAATTTTTTGATGACATCAAACATCTCGATGACATCATGATCGTGTATCGTAACAGATGCTGCTTTGGCCGCGATTGCCGTCTCTTTCATTTGTCCCAATACGATTTTAGAGAGATGCGCATCTGCGATTACCTCGCCCGTGCGTTTTTCGAGCAAGGCACAAAGCGCATTGACGCCATTGTTGATAATGAGTTTTTTCCAAAGCTCCAATCGAATATCTGGTGAGATTGTTGTGGGGATATGGTTTGCGTTCATGATACTCACAAATTGCGTTAAAAATGCCGTGCCATCTGCACTCTCTTCCCAAAGTCCTAGAGGCGTTTGCGCAACGCCCACAGCATGCACGATACCAGGGCTCATGATATGCGCTCCAATCTTCACACTCAATCCCCCAATAATCTTTTTAGGGTCCAAATACTTCGCAAGGATGCCTTCATTCTCGACACCATTTTGCAAGGAGATGATATAAGGAGTATGATCTTCACACCAATGCGACAGCGCTATGGCTATGGATTCAGTTTGCATCGCTTTGGTTAACAAAATAATAGCATCAAATGTTTTAGATGGTTGAGTGAGCAGTGTCTTCATATCACAAGCATCAACGGATTGATGAAATGTAAAATCTGGATGGATGACTTCCAAACCTTTTTCTTGCATCATCTCAAGATGTTTTCCACGTGCTACAAAAGTGACACGCTCTCCCCCTTGGACTAATCGTGCACCATAATAACATCCAACGCCACCGGCTCCAATAATCGCAATATGCATGTGTACCTCATGATATATTTTTTGTGTTTCAATTATAACCAATATTTGAAACATTTGGCTAATTTTTTGTACCTTTTTTTCACCTTTACCTCTTTATCGTTTTGTTTTTTTTAACAACTTGACTTTTGATACACAGAAGAACTATAATAGTGATTACTTACTATCTCCAATAGTAAAATTCTAAGACAAAGGCATGAAAATGGCAAAAGTTCTAAAGAAAAAAACTGTTAAAAAAGTAGTAAAATCTACGGCAAAAAAAGCAGATGCAGGAAAAAAAGTTACAAAAAAAGCAATCAAAAAGGTTATAGCCAAAAAACTAAAAACTAAAAAATCGCTCAAAAAAACAGCGAAAAAGATCGTCAAGAAACTCTCAGCATAGCGCTGATTTATCAGGATTCATATTTTAAATCCTGATAAATTATATACCAAAAAAACCGCCATAAAATAGGTTTTTTTCAGAAATTATAGTATAATTATGACTCACCAACAATGAACCTATGTCAAACTTTAGCGCAAACCAAGGTGGTCACTATGTTCTCTTCTCCAAGGTTATTAAAACAAACGCTCAATAGTTTAGAAAATATTGTGATTTCCACTATCAAAGGGGAGCATTTATTTTGGTGTAATCAACACACTTTGGACGTTTTAGGCTATGATTCCATAGAAGACCTTCTCAAAGAGTATCCGTGTATTTGCGATTTTTTTATAGAAGATAAGAAAAAAGGCTATATTGGTAAAACCGTCGGTACTTTAAATTGGCTTGATTACGCACTTGCCCATCAAGACAAACAAGACATTAAAGTCAAACTCAATATTCATGGGAAAATAGAAATCCACTCCCTCAAAGTCCATCCACTTGATTACGACGAGCAATTGCGTTATGTTGTCATTATGCAAAATATCACCCAACTCGAAAAAACCTCGATAGCGCTTAAAAAATACCAAATTCAACTTCAAAATAAAAACCGACTCTATGAAGAGTTATTTGATAATGCTCCCATCGCATATCAGGCCTTAGATAAAAATGGCTACATCGTGAAAGTAAACAAAAAATGGAAAAAATTACTCAATATCGAAACCGATTATTTGGGTAAACATTTCAGTGAATTTTTATCAAAAGAAACCGCGCCAGATCTCAAAGAAGATTTTAGTAGATTTCAAAAACAAGGCTATATGGACGATGCGGAATTTGAATTGGTTGATCAAAAGAATGGCTCTTTGACTCCTATTCGCGTCTATGGAAATCTCTCGTATTACGAAAATGGCGTACTCGATCACACCAACTGTCTTTTGTATGACTTATCAAAAGAGCGACAACAAGAACGAGAACTCAAAGAAAATTTTGAATCGGTGATGCTCTCTTTTGTCAATATTCTAGAAGAAAAAGATATCTACACAGCAGGACATTCAAGACGCGTTGCAAAATATTCACGCCAAATAGCCAAAAATATGGCCCTTTCAGCCGAAGATATCGATATTATCTTTCGTGCAGGAAATTTACATGATATCGGTAAAATCGTCACCCCAGAATCTATTTTGTTGAAACCTAGTAAATTTAATCAAGGAGAGCTTCAATTGATGCAAGAACATGCTCATTCTGGCTTTAGCATTTTAAATCAAATGGCCTCTTATAAGTTTATCGCTACAATCATCAGACATCATCATGAGCGCTATGATGGCAAGGGCTATCCTGATGGTTTAGAGGGCGAAAAGATTCCCTTGCTCTCACGTATCATGGCCGTAGCCGATGCGTTTGATGCAATGACAACCAATCGTGTCTATAAACCAAGAATGGAAATAGCAGAGGCTATTAAAGAACTTGAAAACAACAGTGGCACACAATTTGACCCCAAGATTATTCCTTATGCAAAACAATATTTTTCCACTTTAAAGACGATAGATTTCGAGGAAGTCATGCCCACTGACCCCAAAAACACTCACAGATTTGCCTATTTTTTCAAAGACTTACTCACCAATGTTTACAATGGCGATTATCTCAATGTTTTTTTACATGATGATATCAAAGCGTCAAAATATACCAAAATACATATCATCGATTTGCACCATCTCCATAATTACAATAATAAATATGGCTGGGAAGCTGGTAATCACGTCTTGATAGATTTGGCACATCACATCACTGAGCAATACAAAACGCAAATGGTATTTCGAGTACATGGTGATAAATTTGTCGTCCTTTGTCCTCGGGACAATACTATCGAATCTGCTCATTTTGAGCTACCGCCAGAGCTAGATTTCAGCATCAGAGAAGTCCACATACAAAAAGAAAAAATCACCTCTTTTCAGACACTCTTGCCTTTTATCACCTGTCATTATCAATAACCCTATCTACACCAAAGCAGACCATTTAATCTGAGTTTCAACAAAGAAAGAATATTATTTTATTTTTAAAACGGTCCGTTAGCTCAGCTGGCAGAGCATATCACTCTTAATGATGGGGTCGTAGGTTCGAAACCTACACGGACCACCAACGTCTTATTTTTTTCTATATGGTATCAATTTCCTCCACTTCTATTAGCACAAATTATTTTTCAACCCTTGACATATATCAATATTAAATTACAAAAAATTACATATCATTGCACTTGCAAAAAAAATTTAGGGGGAAATTTAGAAATGAGTATGTTTTGTTATCAATGCGAAATGAGTGCACCCAATGGATGTGGTAGCACTGGCGCAACTGTCGGTACTTGCGGAAAAGACGAAAATTTAAGCCGTCTGCAAGATATCATGATCTTTGGTCTAAAGGGATTAAGTGCGTATAGAGAGCATTTAAATGAGTTGGCACCACTACAAACAAAAAATGTCGATGATGTCATCAGTGAAACACTCTATTTCACACTTACTAATGTGAATTTTAATTTTAACGACCATATTGCACAACTGATGAAAGTGGGAAGTGCGGGAGTTGAAGTGATGGATAAATTATCGAATGCACACACGAATAAGTTTGGTATTCCAACACCTGTAAGAGTTGCCCAAAATAAGGTAGAAGGCAAAGCTATCTTAGTCAGCGGACATAACTTAGAGATGTTTGAAGCACTGTTGAAGGCCACAGAAGGCACAGGAATCAATGTCTATACCCACTCAGAAATGTTGCCAGCACACGGCTATCCTGAACTAAGGAAATATCCGCACCTAAAAGGGAATATCGGGAAAGCTTGGTTTGATCAAGTACAATTAATGAAAACATTCAAAGGCACCTTTGTCGTCAATACCAACTGTATCATTCCGCCAAAGAAAAATGCTGATTATGTCGATAGAGTTTTTACTTATAAACTCGTAGGTATCGAAGGGGGTACTCCGATTGTTGATGATGATTTTAGTGAATTAATCGAGCGTACGCTGGCGTGTGAAGATACCAATATGGATGCCAATACCACACTCAGCACCGGACATCACTATAAAACAATCTTAACACTAGCACCACAAATCTTAGAGGCCATCAATTCTGGAAAAATCCGTCAATTTTTTGTCATTGCAGGGTGTGATGCACCGGGTAAGGCGGGAAATTATTATAGAGAACTAGCAGAAAATCTACCTAAAGATTGTGTGATTATTACCTCTAGTTGTGGAAAATTTAGATTTAATGATATCGACTTTGGAGAGATTGAAGGCACAGGGATTCCACGCTATTTAGATTTGGGTCAATGTAATGATTCCAATGGTGCGGTTGAGATTGCCAAAGCGATTAGTGGCGCACTAAATACACCTATCAATGACTTGCCAATCTCTATCGTACTCTCATGGATGGAACAAAAAGCTGTCATTATTTTGTTAGCATTGTTTAGTTTGGGGATTAAAGATATCTATTTAGGACCAAAACCACCACAATTTGTGAATGAAGATATCTTCAACTTTTTGGCTGAGACCTTTAATCTGCATACTACCGGTAATGCAAAAGAGGATCTTGCCAATCTTCTGATTCCAAAAGCTTCATAAGCGAAACAAAGATATACCATCGTGCCAAGAGGCGTGATGGTATATCATGATAACTTTAATCGATCAATTGGTACTGCTCTTTTAAAATCTCAATCACTTCAGCTTTTGGATTATCCGAAAGTACAATTTTCTCACCCGTAATCTTCTCCGCAATATCGATATAAGTCTTTGAAACCTCCATCAACACTTCTGCTGGCAATACATTATCACGTGCCAAAGCAACCCGCTCACTCATGCGTGATTTGTTGAGTAAAATATCAGGATCAGGAAAATGATGCAATAACAGTTGGCGAAATCCCTCTTTGGAATTTTCTACGACTTTGCCTTTGGCATAAGCTTTGGCATCCCAAATACGTGAAGAATCCGGCGTTCCCACTTCATCCATATAGATGAGCTTATCGTGACCTTGACGGTCTTTGACATAACCAAACTCAAATTTGGTATCGACAAAAATTTGATCGATTTTGGCCAATGCTTCAGAAATCACATCAAAACCCTCCGTCAAGAGTTTTTCATACAGTGTGATATCTTCAAGTGATTTGAAATTAAAAGCATCAAAATTCTCTTCTATATTTTGACGTGTGATATTGACATCATCAGCCTCAGGTACACCAGGAATCCCTTTTAAGATGCCTTTAGTCGAAGGAGTTTGCAAGAGTTTTGGAAGTTTGGAATCTTTTTTGAGTCCATCAGGTAGTTTGATACCACAAAATTCGCGCGCTCCTTTTTCGTACGCCCGCCACATCGAGCCAGTAATATATTGACGACAAATCGCTTCAATCATCACGGGTTTTGCTTTTTGGACAATCCAAACAAAAGGATGGGGAATATCGAGGATATGACTATCTGCGAGATGGCGCTCTTTAAAAAGCTTGAACCAGTGATTTGAGATAGCATTTAAAGCCGCCCCTTTACCGGGCACTCCATTCATACCGCCCTCACCTCTCCAAATACAATCAAAAGCAGAGATGCGATCACTAATCACCATGATAGCAAGTGGCGTATCAAGTGGCACATCATAGGATTTTTCTTTGATGAGACGACGACTGTCCTCATCTCGCAACCAATAAACTGAGCGTACCTTACCACTGTGTACGGGCAAATCCGTGCGTATTGGGAGGTCGTTATTGACGGCCAATACTTTATCAGCTAAATTCATTATTTATACCTTTATATCAATGATTTGTGAGAAAATCAATTTTCGCTAATTTTAGCAAAACAAATATTTACTTGTGCTTACTATCCTTTGCAATGATTCACCGCATTTTCCATCACTTTTTCAAGTAGTTTGGCTAAAATATCGCGCTCTATATCACTCAAATTTTCTACTAATTTGTGATGCCATTCTTCTTTTAATTGTACAATCTTGGGATAAATTGCCAGCGCTTTTTCCGTCGGAAAAAGATGAAATTCACGTCGGTCGTGGGTATTTGTCTTTTTAGTGACAAAGCCACTAGATTCAAGCTGAGATAACACTCTCGCTACGGTACTTTTATCAATAATAAGACGATGGGAGAGTTCATCTTGGGTGAGTCCGATATGCTCACAAATACAAACAATATACATAAATTGTCCACTACTGATTTCAGTCTCCTTTAAATGCTCAGTATAAAACATTTGAGTCCGGCGATAAGAGACTGAGATATATTTGGTTAAATCTTTCATGATATAGTCCTATATAGTTTCTCTGCAACTAATATTTTACTTAAATAAGCCATTTTAGTCAATATTTATCACATTTTAAGAAATTATGACTATAATTTTAGTTTCATACACAACTATATTTCACACTATTTAAGAGGAACCATCTTGTTACATTCCAAAATCATTGAACGTTATATTTTATTAGTCATCGGACTATTTTTAATCGCCTTGGGCATCAGTCTTATCACCATATCAGATATCGGAACGTCCCCTATCTCGAGTGCTTCTTATGTGTTAAGCTTGATATTTAAGCCCTCTTTTGGTGCTTTTATATTTTACTTTACTATTTTATGTACCCTGCTTGAATTGCTGATTCTTAGGAAAGATTTTAAAAAGAAAAATTTGATTCAAGTCAGTCTTGCTGTAATTTTTGGCTATTTTATTGATTTTAGTATGGGATTGTTGTCTTCTGTGAATCCAACCTTTTATGCTGAAAAAGTGAGTTTTGTCGTGCTGGGTTCTTTTTTGATTGCATTGGGCGTTTATTTGGAAGTGAGCGCTAATGTCTTGATTAATCCGGGAGAATCCATCGTCAAAACGCTCGCCACAAAAACCGGTATCAAATTTGGAACCACCAAGCTCCTTTTTGACTCCTCCCTCGTTCTCATCGCGATTTCATTCTCTTTATTTTATTTTGGTGAGATTCGAGGAATTCGTGAGGGTACTATCATCTCTGCAATACTCACCGGCCTCATGATAAAAATGATTGACCGTGCCATCAAATACATCAAGTTTGAAGAAAAAATCAAAAAAGCATTTCTGCGTCCCCATAAAACTCGTAAATTTGATGCCAAAAATCAATACGTCATCACCATCAGCCATCAACTTGGAAGTGGCGGTAGCTATATCGGGAAACAACTCTCTCAAAAACTTGCGATTCCTTTTGTAGATCGCACCTTATTAAAAAAAGTAGCAGATTTTTTCAATATTTCAGAAAAGGATATCGAACACCGAGACGAGAGGGTGACCTCTTTTTGGGAAGCATTTAAAAATTTACAACTGCTCGATGACCCAACTACTGAAATCCGTGCGGGATATCTCCCTACTGATCGAGAACTCTTTGAGCTTGAGTCTAAATTTATCGCACAAATTGCAGCGCAAAGTTCTGCTATCTTTTTAGGACGAGGTAGCTATCACATCTTGCGACACCACAAGCGCTGTTTGAAGGTCTTTTTGTATGCCCCAAAAGAAGATCGCATCCAGAGAATTTCCCAAATGCGTCATGTCTCCATAACAGAAGCTACCAAGATTGTCGAAAAAGATGATTTAGATAGAAATATCTATTTAGAGACGATTACCGGACGGGCATTTCCTGATATCAATGTCTATGATCTTTGCATCAATACATCCAGCGTTGGGCTAAAAAATGCCAGTATCATGATACAAAAAAGTTTGGAATCCAAGCTAGATCATGAAGGGGAACACAAAAAAACTGTATAATTGTGAATAAAAATATTTTATAAAGTTTTATATCATGACAAACAGTCCCAAATTTATCATAGCAGATACGCACTTTGAACATAGCAATATTCTCACCTTTGAGCCCTCACGAGCCGAAAAAATGCGAGCATGTGGTTATGAAGATTTTGATGCGATGATTATTGATACTTGGAATGCGACGGTAAAAGAAGAAGATCATGTCTTACATCTGGGAGATGTCAGCTTCAAAGAAGGTTTTAAGAGAACCCAAAATCTCAAAGGTCAAATCAGTCTGGTCGTAGGCAATCATGATAGAAGCAAACATCTTCGGTACTATAAAGAGCTCGGCTGGGATGTGATTGATTCTATGAGATTGGATATTCCTGAGGGAGAGGCGATATTAAAAGAGCTCAACAATACTTTTTCTCAAAAAGCACTCCACCATAAACTCCTCGCATGTTGGGTCATGGATCTCAATGGAAAACGTGTGATGTTTTCGCACTTCCCGGTCTTTGACAATAATCCCTATGACATCAAATACTATGGTATCACACAAATATTAGAGAAGATTTTCGTGCGGGCAAATTGTGAGCTAAATATCCACGGACACACGCATTCGCATGGAGCCAAAGAGCCATTTTGCAAGAGTGCTTGTTTGGAGCGCAATGATTTTAAATTGCTAGCTTTATAAAACGATAGGAGATCAAATGGAAGAAAATAAAAAGATAGGGTTTTCAGAGGATTACTCAGAAAACAGCTTTTGGGAAAAAATCAAAAACTTTGCCAAAATGGCAGGAGCTGAAGTGATTGGTAAAGCCTTGGAGCTTTATTATACAATGCAAAATCCCAATACTCCCACATGGGCAAAAACAGTCATCATCGGAGCGCTTGGATACTTTATATCACCCATCGATGCGATACCTGATGTCACCCCTATCGTGGGATTCACTGATGATTTAGGCGTCCTCACCGCCGCCATCGCAACAGTGGCCATGTACATCACAGATGAGGCCAAAGAGAAAGCAAAAAATAAATTAGAAGAATGGTTTGGAAAATAAATCCGTGCAACCAATAGAATCTTCGCGCATTTTCATCATTCCAAAAATTTCAAGGCAACTCGATGAGAGATTTTGATGAATTAAAAGAACTCATCATGATCAATTCATACACAAAGAATAAAAACGGAACCGATCAAAATGGAGCACTTTATAAAACGAAAATGTTCCCATTAGACTTCACTTGCAAAGTCTTTGAACGCGAAGCGATAGGAAATCATTTATTATTTCAATCTTCTAAAAGAGCTGGGCGAAAACTATTGCTGATAGGACATATGGATACGGTTTTTCCACCAGGAACATTTTGCGATTTTAAAGAGGATAAAGACTGGGTATATGGTCCCGGAGTTTGTGATATGAAGGGTGGGAATATGGTCGCAATAGAGGCGCTAAGAAATATTTATCGCCACTATGGAAAAATTGAAAATATTGATTTGTTGCTTGTTAGTGATGAAGAAGGAGGAAGTGATGACTCAAGATGGGTCACTTCGCAAATCGCCACCGATTATGATTATTGTATGGTTTATGAATCAGCAGGAGAAAACCTAGAAGTCGTGGTCGCCAGAAAAGGCAATGGATTCTTTTATATCGACATCAAAGGTAAAGCAGCGCATGCGGGAAATCATTATGCCCTGGGTATTGATGCCAATTTGGAAGCCTCCTATAAAATACAAGAACTCATAAAATTAACCAATTTAGAGGCAGGCACGACGGTCAATGTCGGCAAAATCGAGGGTGGCATCGGGGCCAATACCATATCTCCTTTTGCAAAATTGACTTTTGAAGTGAGATATACTTGTGCACAAGAGAGAGATAGACTCCTTAAAGGCATCGATCAAATCGTCAATACATCATATATCAAAGGCACAAAGTCCATCCTAAGTGGAGGAATCTTACAAGATGTTATGGAAGAAAATACTGCGCAAATAAATTTTTTAAAAAGTATAGAAACGTACACAGGAGAAACAATACCAACAGAAAAAAGAGGCGGTATCAGTGATGCCAATACCGTAGCATCTCGCGGTGTAGCGGTGCTCGATGGCTTTGGCCCCTTTGGAGATGGAGACCACACCCCACACGAACGCGCTCTAAAAAGTAGCTTTGTCCAACGCATCAATCTATCTACTAAAATTTTCGAAGGATTGCTGGAAAATAAGATATAAGAAAAATAAAAAAGAGAAGATTATCAACAATCTAAACTCCCACGCAACGTCTATACTGCTGAACTTAGTATCTTTTTATATTTTATAAAAAAGCTACCCATTAGCTACCGAAGCTTTTTAGGTCTCTGAAATATCGTATTTTAGGGGGTTAAAATGAAATGGCTCCGGATACTGGATTCGAACCAGTGACCAAGTGATTAACAGTCACCTACTCTACCGCTGAGCTAATCCGGAACATATTTTTAATGAGGTCGAAATTATAGTAAAAAAAGTCTTTAATGTCAAGACTTTAATAAAATTATTGTAAAGCACTTATTTACTCAATATTTACATATAATTAAATTAATATTAATATTTTCCGAACTCATAATTTTTTTTAAGAAAAATCAAGCCAACAACTGCTAATATTAGCGCAATTAACCTATTATGGGGTTAAAAAACAAAAGGAGATTGTATGAACAAAAAACTTGCTACTATTGCACTTGCGGGTGCACTAAGTCTTCCTGCATTTGCAGCACACTTCATCACTATAGGAACAGGTGGTGTTACGGGTACTTATTATCCAACAGGTGGAGCTATCTGTAGAATGGTTAATAAGCAAAAAGCAAAAACAGGTATCCGATGTTCTGTTGAATCAACAGGTGGGTCAGTATATAATGTTAATACTATAGCATCAGGTGAACTTGATTTTGGTATCTCTCAAAGTGATACTGCATATCAAGCTTATCATGGCGAAGGCAAATTTAAAGGTAGAGCTATCAAAGACTTGAGAAGTACTATAGCTATCTATCCTGAACTACTTGCTTTTGTTGTTGCTAAAAGATCTGGTATCAAAACATTACAAGATATTAAGGGCAAAAGAATCAATATCGACGTTCCAGGTTCTGGTACTAGAATGACTACAGAAATCGTTCTTAAAGCATTTGGCATCAAAAAATCTGAGCTTGGTAAAGTAGACGAACTTTCTTCTAGCGAAGGTCCTACCATGCTAAAAGACGACCATATCGATGGTTATTTTGCAGTTTTTGGTCATCCTACCGCAAATATCAAAGATGCAGCAAACTCTGTTGACATTGATATAATCCCAATTCAAGGTAAACCAGTTGATGCATTAGTAAAAAAATATCCATATTATGCTAAAGGCTTAATCTCTGGTACATTCTACAAAGGTGTCACTCATGATGTACCAAGTATTGGTGTTAAAGCAGTTCTTTGTACGAGTTCAAAAATCAGCGAAAAAGTCGTCTATACTGTTGTTAAAACAATTTTAGATAACTTTGAAGCTTTCAAAAAACTACACCCAGCATATAAAACAATTACTAAAAAAAGCTTACTTGATGGTTTGAGTATTCCACAACATCCAGGTGCTATCAAAGCATTTAAAGAAGCAGGTCTACTGTAATTTATATTTTCACTTGGTTTAGACCTTCGGGTCTGAACCATCTAGAAGATCTCTAAAATACAAAGATCATATATTTTAGAGATCTTCTCAAGACTATTAAAGAGGGGCAAACTTGAAAAAGCAAACTGATAATGAAACCGAATATCTTAAAGATATTCAAAAAGGTAACAAAGAAGAATTAGAAACACTATCAGAGCTCGACAGCAGTACTATTGCATCAGAAGATCACATGACAGCAGAAGAGAAGTTGATCAGTGAACTCGAAGGGCAAAGAGTTTTCAAAAAAGGAACATCACCTTATTGGCTGGTCACAGTCGTCGCGTTTTGTTGGTCATTATTCCAACTTTATGTCGTTATCTCACCTATCAACAGTGTATATTTGAGATCATTTCACTTGGCATTTGCTGTGGCATTGGCATTTACAATGTACCCAATCGTCAAAAGAGCCAATCTTAGGAATACCATCACGTGGTATGATCTTTTATTTGCTATTGTTGGTGTGAGCGTTGTACTTTATAAATGGTATGAATATACTGCACTAGCGATGCGTTCAGGTGCATGGACGACCAGTGATGTTGTTGCCGGTGTCATTGTGGTATTGATTGTTTTAGAAGCAGCAAGACGGGTTATGGGCTTACCATTGCCTTTGATTGCTTGTATATTTTTACTTTATGATTATTTTGGTCCTTATATGCCAGATTTGATTGCACACAAGGGTGCTAGTGTTAGTAAATTGATGGGACAAATGGTACTTACCACAGAGGGAATCTATGGTGTACCACTGGGCGTTAGTGCGTCGTATGTCTTTTTATTCGTCTTATTTGGCTCGCTACTTGATCGCGCGGGTGCAGGTGAATATTTTATCAAACTTGCCTATACATTGCTGGGACGTTATGATGGTGGTCCGGCTAAAGCATCAGTTGCCGCATCAGGCTTAATGGGTATGATTTCAGGATCTTCTATCGCCAATACTGTTACCGTTGGAACCTTTACGATTCCACTCATGAAACGATTGGGATTTCCACCTGCAAAAGCTGCGGCAGTTGAGGTTTCCGCTTCGGTCAATGGTCAGTTGATGCCACCGATCATGGGGGCGGCTGCATTTATTATCGCTGAATTTTTAGGACTCAATTATACCGAGGTCGTTTTTGCTGCATTTTTACCAGCATTTGTCTGTTACTTTTCACTCTTTTATATCGTACACTTAGAAGCAAAAAAACAAGGAATCAAAGGTGAAGATCCATCAAAACTCGGACGTGCTTGGCCGATTTTCATCAAAGGGATTCATTATATCATTCCAATTTTCTTCTTGATGTACACATTGATTATCCTCAGACACTCAGCACAAAGTGCTGCTTTTAATGCCATCTTATTTATGATGCTTATCATGATAGTCCAAAAACCAATCAAAGCGATTATTGATAAAGAAAAGCTGACTATGGGAATTCTTATCGAAGGGTTCTCCGATATCGGTCATGGTATGATTAATGGTGCCAAAGGAATGGTGCCAATCGCTGTAGCTACAGGTGTGGCTGGTGTGATTGTTGGCTCTGTTACGCTCACGGGTATTGGACTCATTTTAGCCGATGTTATCGACCAACTCTCTCATGGTTATATTATTTTGGTATTGCTCTTTACTGCTATTACCTCATTGATACTCGGTATGGGACTTCCAACAACCGCAAACTATATCGTCATGGCTTCATTGACCGCCCCTGTTATCATGCAGCTGGCGGCTTCTAATGGCTATGTTATCCCAATGTTAGCGGCGCATATGTTTGTGTTCTATTTTGGTATTTTAGCCGATGATACGCCTCCTGTGGGTTTGGCGGCATACGCCGCAGCCGGTATCGCTAAGGCCGATCCAATCAAAGCGGGTCTTCAAGGATTTTTCTATGATATTAGGACAGGATTATTGCCTTTTATGTTCTTTTTCAACAACAAACTTTTGATGATTAGCTCGGTGGATCCAACCGATCCAAATGACCCTTCAAAATGGGTTTGGATTTCCAATCCACTGGAAATCGGGGCAATATTCTTAGCAGCACTTGCGGGAATGTTTGCCTTTACGTCAGCAACACAAGGATGGTTTCTCACCAAAGTGAGTACTATTGAGAGGTTGATGCTTATCTCTGTTATTCCATTTACAATGCAACCACAGCTGATGATAAAGCATCTAGATTTTCCAAATGAATATGTGAGTTATCTTGCCGGTATTGCTATTTATGCAGCCGTTTACATGATACAAAAAGCAAAACTCAAAAAAACTCCAGCGCTTGCTTAGAGCATGCGCTTCATACTAAGATGTGAGCCAGTGGCTCACATCTTATATCGATAAAATGTCGTTTTTGCAATCGTTTCGATTTTGACGACTTCATCTTTCACAAGATTTTTTAATATATTCTGACTTTTTTGACTAAATGTAGAGAGAACATCATCGGCACTCTGCGGTCTTTTGGAGAGTAAATTCAAAATTTCATCTTGCGTAAAATCTCTCATCTCTCCTGTATAATCTTTGCGATACGCAATGCTCACATTTAGATTTTCGATTTTATGTGCCAATTCTCGTAAACGCGCACTATCAACACCCTCCACCTTATAAGCAGGAGGTCTGTCTATCGAACCAACATCCACGCGATCGGGGTTGATTTCATTGAGGACGCGCGAAATATTTTCAAACTCTTCTTCTTTGTCATTAATCCCTTTAACCACCAGCACTTCAATAATCAACAATCCCTTGTATTCTCGTCGAAATTCTCGCATGGCCTCGATTATCGCTTCAATTTTAATATCATGATAAGGGCGATCTATCCTTTTGAAACATTTTGGGGTGACACAATCTAAAGAGAGTTTTACAATATCTAGCTTTGCTAACATCTTACGTACGCGCGGTTCTACAATCGTAGCTCCATTAGTGAGGATAAGCAGTTTGTGATTTGCTTTGAGTGCATTGATTTTGTCAATCAAAATATCAAGATGCGGATATAGTGTCGGTTCGCCATTGGCCGTGAGCGTGATGACATCCACATCAGGAAATTTGACAAGGGCCTCTTTGAGCGCGCTAATGATGTCATCTACCGCGACAACTTCACGCATCGCATCAACAGGTTTGGCCCCTTGTAATTCACAATAGACACAGTCAAAATTGCACTGTTTGAGTGCGGGAGAGAGGTCGATCCCTAAAGATTGTCCGAATCTTCTTGAAGTGACCGGACCAAATATAATCTTTTCCATGATGGTTTAGAACTTTGTCTTTTCTTGAACGCTTTTGATGAAATATTGCGCGTTTTCCACAGGGACATCTGGCAAGATACCATGGCCTAAGTTGAAGATATGACGTTCATTTTTCATCACTGCAGTGATCTTCTCGATGCCCTCATCAATCGCTTTTTTATCATACAATCGTGTCGGCTCCATATTGCCTTGGAGCACATATTTATCTCCAAGTTTTTCTTTGGCCAGTTCCATTGGTGTCGACCAATCCACGCCAAAAACATCAAAATCACCATCAATTTTATCCAAATAGCCACTGATTCCCTTAGGAAAAACAATCAGTGGAGTTTGGGGATATTTTGATTTTAAAAAGTGCGTAATCTCTTTGATATAATTCCAACTAAACTCAAAATAAGCACTCTCTTCCAAAGCCGCCGCCCAAGAATCAAATATCATGATAACATCAGCGCCACTTTTGATTTGATTTTCTAGATAGAGTTTTAGGGCTTCTGTTGTTTTTTTCAAAAGCGCATGCATCAATTCTGGATTCGAATAGATGATTTTTTTCACTTTCGCATACGTCTTGGTGCCATGCCCTTCAATCATATACGTCGCAAGCGTCCAAGGTGCCCCACAAAAGCCAATCAATGCGACATCAGCAGCTAACTTACCACGGATTGCTTTAATGGTATCATACACATATTGCAAATTTTCAGCTGCTTTATTAATATCGAGTTTTTCGACATCTGCCATGCTTTGTATCGGATCAGAAAAAACCGGTCCCTCTCCTTTGACAAATTTCAGATCCATCCCCATCTCAAGAGGAACGACCAAAATATCACTGAACATAATCGCCGCATCAACACCTAAAATATCGACCGGTTGCAAGGAGACTTCGCATGCTTTTTCATAATCTTTGCATAAAGAGAGAAAATCACCCGCTTGTGATCTCACTTCCATATACTCAGGCAAATACCGACCCGCTTGTCGCATCATCCATACCGGAGTATAAGGCGTCTTTTTTCCCAAACATGCATCTACAAATATCTTACTCATTTAATGTTTTCCAACCTTTCCCAAAAAATACAATCCTATCGAAATACCCATAATGGACCCAGCAAAATATAACATCTCTTGCGGTCCATTATAGGTCGTGTGTAAAATTCTTTGAAAGAAATTTACTACTAAAACCATCACAATAACTTTGGCTATCTTGTCTTTTAATTGATCTAGACTCGTAATACTCAAGATACGACCTTTTTCTCGTGCCGCATCAATATTTGAGATAAAAAGCTCATAAATACCGAAACCAAAAATCAAAAGTACCACTCCAATGAGATACAAATCAACCGCTCCGATGATCTCACTCACGACGACGACATGAAACTCTTTGACCTCGGTTCCTAATATAAAATATTGATAGGCCAACACGCTCACATGAAAAATATCGACACTGGCTACAATAAATAAGATAATAGAGCCAATCACTCCAAATATCACAGCAAATATCGTAATAAAACGTGTCGACCAGAGTCCTGATTCAAATATTTTTTCTATCATTTAACCTTCTAATTCAATCCATTTTTTAGCAATTCTCACAGCATTAGTCGCTGCACCCACTCGGATTTGATCAGCACTGCACCATAGATGCAAAACATTGTCACGATAAAGGTCTTTGCGGATTCGTCCCACATACGTCTCATCGGTATCGGTTGAGATGACAGGCATCGGATATTCATTTTTACTTGGGTCATCCACAATCACGATACTCGGAGCAGCTCTTAGTACTTCGCGTGCTTTTGCTGCATCAACGGAATTATTAAAATGAATACTAATCGCTTCACAATGACTTCTGAGGACAGGGACACGCACACATGTCGCACTCACTTCAATGTTCTTATTCAGAATTTTTTGGGTCTCATTGACCATTTTCATCTCTTCTTTTGTATAATCATTATCCATAAAAACATCAATATGTGGTATGACATTGAGTGCAATTTGATGCTGAAATTTCTCGTGTTTGCTCTCACTGAGTCGAAATGCAAAAAAGTCTTGCATTTGCTTAACTAACTCTTCCATACCCTCTTTGCCTGCGCCACTGACGGCTTGATAGGTACTCACATCCACCCGTTTGATATCAAAAACATCATCGAGTGGTTTTAAAACTTGTACCATTTGGATTGTGGAACAATTTGGATTGGCGATAATCCCTTTATTTTTCCATGCACCAATATCATCAGGATTGCATTCAGGTACCACCAAAGGTACGTCTTCATCCATTCGAAAATGACTGGTATTGTCGATGACCACCGCACCGGCTTCTGCTGCAAATGGTACAAAATGTGCAGATACACTTCCCCCCGCGCTAAAGAATGCAATATCGATTTCTTTTTCTGCAAAAACACTCTGTGTGAGTTCTAATACTTTATAGTTTTTGTTTTTGAATTCTACTTCCATACCAACACTTTTAGCACTCGCTAATGGAAATAATTCTCCAACCGGAAAATCTAAATCTTTCAAAACTCTGCATAACTCTTCGCCGACTGCCCCTGTGGCGCCTGCGATTGCGACATTATATTTTCTCATTATTCACCCCAATATTGTATTTATTTATTTTATCCATTAAGCTTTTTTTACTCATGACCAATATCTTACTCGCTTCTGTAATATCATGATCGACACTTTGAAGCACCTCTTTTATCAAATCTATTTCCATATTTTTTATATTTTTCTTTTCACTTCTACTCTCCAAAAACAGGTCATTTGCACTGATACTCACATCATCACTCAATATCGCCGCCCGCTCTACTACAGAAATCAACTCTCTAATATTGCCATGCCAGGCATAAGAGAGTAGAGACTCTTCTGCCTCTTTTGAAAAATGTTTTTCTCCGAGCTCATATTTCTCTTTTACTTCCAACAATACTTTTTGCGCAATGGTCAAAATCTCTTCTTTTCGCTCTCTCAAAGGAGCGATTTTTATCGGAATCGTATTGAGCCTAAAATAGAGATCCTCACGAAACTTTCCATTTCGTATGTTCTCAGTGATATTGGCATTTGTAGCGGAGATCACACGAACATCAATAGGAATAGGTTTCACGCCTCCCACACGATAAATCACACGTTCTTGCAACACCCGTAAAATTTTGCTTTGCAAGGCGATGGACATCTCAGCAATCTCATCTAAAAAAAGAGTCCCTTTATGCGCCAATTCAAAATACCCTTGTTTCGCACTCGTGGCATCTGTAAAGGCACCTTTTTCATAACCAAATAATTCACTTTCCAAAAGATTATCAGGAATGGCCGCCATATTAATCGCAACAAAAGCATTTCCCGCACGTTTTGAATTATCATGAACGTAGTTGGCAAACAGCTCTTTTCCCACACCGCTTTCGCCTAATAACAAAATCGTTGCATCAGTTTTAGCTGCTTTTTTTGCCAAAGCGAGTGAGGTTTCTAGTGCTTTTGATGTTCCTAAAAAATATCTATTCTCTACTGTTTTTGTTTTTGTTTTTTTTGATACTTTGCTTCTAAGTTTCACATTGCGGTTAATAGCATTGACAAGCGTATCGATTTCAAATGGTTTGGTTAAAAAATCTTTGACTCCCAATCGTATCGAATCTATCGCTCGATTGAGGGTTGCATTGCCAGTAATCACAATAATATCAAATCGGTTTTCCAATCGTTTCACAAATTCAATACCATCCATGCCCGGCATATTGATATCCGTAATCACTAAATCAGTATCAGGTTCTATCTTTTTGAGTGCATCATTGGCATTTTTATAGCATGTAATAACAAAATCTTGATATTCACTAAGGGCAAATTCTAATGATTTTCTCATGTTTATATCGTCTTCGACTATAACGATTTTCATACTCATTCCACGCTTTTTTTATTTTATTCTTTCTTAAGAATGGATATATTAGCAAAATCATCTTTAAAATCTACTATGAACCGAATCGGAGCAATCACAACCTCGACAATATCGTAGCTTTTGTTTTTTGAAATGACACTTCGAGATGTGACAATAGTATCAGATTGGTAAAAGCATGGGAGAATGTTGTCAAAATTTTTGTTGAGTTTTTGGAGATTTGTTTCACCGATATGTGTATGAATGGGTACGTGACATTTTCTAGAGATCTTTCCGTTGTAAGGCACCACTAAAGGAGAGATATTTTTTTCTTCTTCCACTAGAATTTGATTGGAGGTGACACTTTTATATGAAAACCAAAAAGTATCACCCCCGAAGCATTGAGCTATCAATACAACTAGTAAGAAAAGATTTCTTTCCACCTTTTCCCGCTCATTTTCAATACCATTCTCACGGTATACAAGCCATCTTTATAAGATGTTTCAGTAATGGTCGCATTTTTAATCAGACCATTCACACGTGTTTCAATCCGAGAATCTCTCAAAGACGCATCTTTGATTGTCTCTTTGGAGTTTACTTGAACACCATAAAGTTTCTCACCCAATTGGCGGTACGCATCTGCAACTGCGGCTCTTTTTGCTAAAGCAACTGCTTGTGCTGGAGATACCGTGTTCATAGGAGCAATACCCTCACCATAAACTGAAAATTCCTTGTCAGGAATATTGTTATAAAATGCCAGTTTTTCATCCTTGATGATCTTCTCAATATCTTTTTTACTTGCCTTTTGCACGATAACCTTCTGGACAACTTCAGGTTTTTTGGCTTCTGGTTGCATACCAATACCGTTACAGCCAGAGAAAAAAATCAAGGCACCAAGACTACAAGAAATCAAAAAAACAAATTTATTCATGAACACACCTTTTCTATAATTTTATGATACTAAGCAACTCCCATTCCAATTTAACTTTCGTTATTTGAAAACTCACTTTCCATTAAGACATCTAACTCTTCAGGCTCTTCTTTTGGACATCGTGCAATGCTCGCTACAATATCATCACCCGATACGCTGACGACTTTCACACCACTGGTATTTCGACCGGCTTTTCGAATCGTTTGCATATCCACGCGAATCATCTTGCCACTGCTTCCAAGCGCCATCAAATCTTTGTTTTCATCGACAATAACAACACCGACTAAATCTTGAGTTTTAGCAGTAAGTTTCATGGCAATCACACCTTTACCCCCACGTTTTTGGAGGCGATACTCTTCTGCTGTGGTACGTTTGCCGATACCTTTTTCACTGACCGTCAAAAGCTCTTCTTGTTCATTGTAAATTGTGACCGCACCTACGACTTCATCTTCGCTTTCTTTAAAGCGAATTCCTGTCACACCACGTGCTGTTCTTCCTAACTCTCTTGTATCATTAATATCAAATCGGATACACATGCCTTTTTTAGTCACGATAAAGAGGTTTTTGGCATCTTTGGTTGCGATTTTTGCTGTGACGAGTTCATCATTTTCATCTAAGGTAATCGCTCTGACACCCACGGATCTGATATTTTTGAACTCAGCCAAATTAGTACGTTTTACAACACCATTTTTTGTAAAAAATGCTAAAGATTTCTCTTCGCTAAAGTCCGTAGTCGGAATGATTTCCATAATTTTTTCATCCGGTTGCAACTGGATGAGATTGACCACAGCTTTACCTTTGGCCGTTCGGCTTCCTTCTGGAATTTTGTAAACTTTCAACCAGTAGAGTTGACCCCGATCAGTCACAAACATCAAGGTATCATGAGTATTGGAGACGAAGAAACTCTCGATAAAGTCATCATCATACGTCGTAATCGCTGTTTTACCTTTGCCACCACGGTTTTGTTTTTCGTAAGATTTAAGTGGAACTCGTTTGATATAACCACGGTGTGTAATCGTCACGACCATAGGTTCATTTGAAATCAAATCTTCGATATCGATATCATCATAATCATCTTCGATTTCTGTGATTCTTGGAGATTTGAATTTATCTTTAATCTCTTGCAATTCTTGCTTGATTAAATCATTCAATAACGTCTCACTTTTCAATATCGCGCTCAATCGCTCGATTTCAGCCATCAAATCTGCTAATTCGTTTTCGATTTTTTCACGCTCTAAACCTGTCAAACGTTGTAATTTCATATCCAAGATAGCATTGGCTTGAATCTCACTGAGTCCAAATTGGGAAACCAACCCTTCTCGGGCTTCTTTTGCATCGGCACTGGCTTTGATGAGCTTAATCACCGCATCAATATCATCAAGTGCAATTTTAAGACCTTCTAAGATATGCGCACGGGCTTTGGCTTTTTCTAATTCAAAGATGGTACGTCTAATAATGACGGTTTTTCGGTGCTTCAAGAAAAGTTGTAAGAGCTCTATGAGTGTAAAAACTTTAGGTTCTTTGTTTTCTATCGCAAGTAAAATAACGCCAAATGTCACTTCGAGATTAGTAGATTTATAGAGATTGTTGAGTACGATTTCATTCATCGCATCTTTTTTGAGTTCAATCACCACGCGAATACCATCACGATCACTTTCATCCCTGATTTCACTAATGCCTTCGACTTGTTTGTCTTTGACCAATCCGACAATTTGCTCAATCAATCGCGATTTATTGGTTTGATATGGCAATTCATCAATAATGATGATGTCCTTATTTCCCTTTTTCTCAATATGTACTTTTGCTCGGATTTTGATACGACCGCGACCGGTTCTATATGCATCTAAAATACCTTTTTTACCAAAGATGATTCCTCGTGTTGGAAAATCAGGGCCTTTGATAAATTGCATGATTTCTTCGAGTTCTGCTTCTGGCTTATCAATCAACAACAATAAAGCATCGATTAATTCATCCAAACAATGCGGAGGAATGTTGGTAGCCATACCAACGGCAATCCCGCTAGATCCATTTAACAGAAGATTTGGCACACGACTTGGGAGAACATCGGGTTCTACCATACTATCATCATAGTTTGCTACAAAATCAACCGTATCCTTATCCAAGTCTTTCAATAACTCTTCAGACAGTGGTGTCATCCTAGCTTCTGTATAACGCATGGCCGCAGCATTATCACCATCAATCGAGCCAAAGTTTCCTTGTCCATCCACAGATGGTATTCTCATAGAGAAAGGTTGCGCCATCCGTACAAGGGCATCATAAACCGCCGTATCTCCATGAGGGTGATACTTACCAATTACATCACCGACAATACGTGCAGATTTTTTGTAGGGGCTACGAGAAGAGATAGAAAGATCGTTCATGGCATACAAAATTCTTCTATGTACCGGTTTGAGTCCATCTCTAGCATCAGGAAGCGCGCGACCGATAATAACACTCATAGAATAATCAAGATAGCTGGTCTTTATAGAATCTTCTATATTTACTTCTTGAATATCTTGGTTCTTGTCAAAAATACTTTTCATACACTAACCTCAAAATTAAATTTGTACTATTTTACTTAAAGTTTCATTTATATCAGATAAAAGTGAGTAGAATGTGGGGATATAGGGGATTTGAGACTCAAAAGCCATCACTTTTGAGTCTCATGATGTGAATTTAAAGATTAGAACTTGTAGTTGGCTTTAAACCAAATTTCATGTCCGTCTAAATCTGCACCATAGCCTTGATATGAAAGATCCGCATACAGACCTTTAAGGGCTCCTGTAAATTTGTATTTACTATAAACATCTGTCAACGTAATCTTATCTTTGCCACCGCTATAAAGAGGATTTGTATCCACGCTTGTATAACGTGCTCCTAGCATCAAACCATATTGTTTGAAGTTATAATTAACATCGACAGAGTACGCTTTGTTATCGCGATCATACGTACCTGTTTTTGCTTGGTATCCTCTGGCGTATGCTGCTTGAGTTGCACCACCTAGACCAACACCGCCGTTATTTCCTTTGACATCATTATCATCAGTAACACGACTATAAGCTACGAAACATTTCAATGCATCATATCCAAGACTTAATTTCGCACCATAAAGAGTACCCGCTTTTGCACTACTATCTGGGTCTTTACGCTCATAATTGGCAGCAATACCATAAGCAAACGTATCGGTTTTTCCGGCATAAGCTACTTCACCATAATAAAGATCTGCAAACTTTTTCAACGTTGCATATTGAGCGGTGAGTTTTACGCCCGGGATTGATTTGTTAATGGCCAAAAGAGTATAAGCATTTTCATCATCGCCTACATTATCAAAAGTCCCGACGTTTCCTGAAAAATCCGTTCTGCGTTGATATTTTGTCACCACTCCTGCTGCTAAGAGAGTATCAGGAAGATCGCTATTGACTACCAATGCCCCTTCAAAAGATTGTTTTATGAAACGTGAACCACTACCACCGACCAATGGTGTTTGGATAAATTGACGTCCGACTTTGATATTGGTTTTACCCATTGCATACTTCAAATAGGCTTCAGAGAAAACTGCACCTGAGCCGTATTCATCGCCTTTAAAAAGAGTTTTCGCCGCATCATCAGCAAAAGGAGAAGCACTTGATTGTGCCGTCACACCCATGCTAAAGCCATGAAAACTTCCCGTTACATAATTGAGTGTCATACCGATATTGACAATAGAAGCGCTTGTTGTGCCATTGTCTCTATCAAAATACCAACTCTTCAGTGTTCCTTTGACTTTTCCCTCTTTGAATGCCCCCGCTAGTGTGTCTGCCGCAAAGGAACTCGTCATGAGTCCTCCTACCAAGATTGCCGCTAGACTTAATTTCCCTAACTTCATGTTCCCTCCTTAAATTTAAAACTTTGACATTATATTGATTCATACAAAAACTCTACTGATATTTTCTGAATACAGCTTCAGAAAAAAAGAGTCTTTTATCGTCAATCAACAATGCCAATATAGTGTAGAACAGGGGAAAACCAGGGGTAAAGTGCGAGATAAATAGAGTATTATTCCATCTTTTTTATCCCGCTAAAAGGTTTACATTTTTTGATGTAAACTTTTGATATTTGTCACGACTGCATGGATTTGAGTATCACTCAGATGTTTCGCTTGGGTATTCATAATCATAGTATCATGAGCGTGTTCCACTGCCGCGCTATAACCTTTGAGGGAGCTTTGTGATTTGTATGATTATTTTATATAAACAAAATTTATAAAACATCAATAATATATTACATTTCATTAATAAAATCGCGGTTCCTTTTATAAGAGATAGAGCCCTTGATTTTTCTCAAAAATGATAAATTGGTGTATAATGTCACAAGAATAAAAATTTATTTTAAAAGAGTAGACGAAGAGATGAATACCAATAAGTTAATTGTAGAATCTTATTATGAGAATTTATGGAATGCCAAGGACAAATCCTATATCGACACATTGATGCACGATGATATTGTTTTTCGAGGGACGCTTGATGTCACGTGTCGGGGGAAAAAAGAGTTTGAAGCCTATTTTGACATGATTTTAGTAGCACTACCGGATCTCTATCATGGGGTGGAGTTGATGTTATCAGAAAAAAATAAAATCGCCGCACGGGCTATCTATCATGGTACTCATCTGGGTAAATTATTTGATTTTGAACCGACACAAAGAAGGATTACATATAATGGTGCTTCTTTTTTTACGATTAAAGATGACAAGATATCTGATATTTGGGTATTAGGAGATTTAAATACTCTCTACAAACAGATGTTATAGATTTGTAATTTCATATCATAGGAGATAGGATGCAAAAGATTATATTACTTTTCTTATGTTCCCTATCTTTTGCACAAGATAATAATACTACCGTTCAAAACCATAACTATATCGACCAAGCCCATAGTATTTTGTCAAATCAAACCGAGAGTATGGCCATAGCCATTGATGATTTCATCGCCAATAAAATCGATACATTTTTATATCAACCCAAAAATCAAGCCGTGCATGACCCGGGAAAAGCTGATGCCCTTTTTCAGAGTGAGAAGTTTCTCAATGAAACACGAAAATCTTTCATTAAACTCAGTACTCATGGGCAATACAATTCAAAAGATGCCAATGACTTTGGTGAAACAATCAGCGCGAGTTTGGCACTCAATCGCTCTAATCAAAAATTTAAACTCTTTATCAACAACCTCAACAGTGACCAAATTGACACACTAACAGAAAAAGCAGATAATACAGAAGGCAAAACAGAGATAGGATTGAGTTTCTTTGAGGGTATTAATAAAAGTGTCGCCTCAAAATACTCTCTTGGAACACGAGGGTTTTACCCTTTTACTCGTGCACGTTTTTCTTATAAAAAGATGATTGATGATTGGAAAATCGAACCGGTTCAAAGTTTTGAATACTCCACCAAAGATGAGTTTAAAGAGCATACGATTGTTTATTTTGATAAAAATATGGCACACCGCAAGATGCTCTTTCGCATCGAAGTACAGCGGGGGAGTAGTACCAAAGGAGAGGGTATGGATTATGATGCCCTCTTGCATCTGTTTTGGACCCCCAATGATAAAGAAGGCTTACAAATCACGCAAGGGTTTTACGGCAATACAAAATATGTCGCGACAGTCAATGACGCGACAGGAGAGACACAGATTTTCTCCGGAATCAACAATTATCTCACACAAATTACCTATAGAAGAAATATATGGCGAAAATGGTTTTTTTATGAGTTGAGTCCCGGAGTCAATTTTAGCAAGGCTCATGATTTCAAACCAAATTATAGAATTTTTGCCAAATTTGATATCATATTTGGCAAAATCTAAAAACTATCTGGCTTCACCCATATTGTAAAATTCAGCACTCTCTAGCCAGTTCATTGGACTATCGACAAAATCAACAAGGTTTTCTAAAAGCTCCAAGTGTTTTTTCTCTTCTGCTGCAATGCGTAAAAAGATTTCTTTATGTTTGGCATCTGTGACTTCATCTGCTTTTTTCACATATAAATCATAAGCTTTTTTCTCTGATTCTAGCGCTTTTTGATACAATACAACCTGATCATGACCAAAGTCCAAATCGCGACCGGATGCTTTCATCTCAGCAAAAATGGCTTTGGCATCTTTCATGACATTCATTTTAGGAACACTAGCATCACCCTCTTCTTGGGCCAATCGTTTAAAGAGTTCATAATGCTTGACTTCTTCATTGGCTAAATTTAAAAAGATATTTTTAATTCCAATATCGGTTGATTTATTGGCCAACTCTCTATAAAAACTCTCTCCTTCTTTTTCCATTTCCATCGCATATTCATATGCATTCATACTGACTCCTTATAATTTATGATAAATACTACCACAAAACATAGCCATGCGTCTATGTTCAGTGACTATTTTTTAGCAAAAGATTTTTCTTTTACACCCCATGCCAACAAAATCCACGCGACAATAAAACCCGTGCCTCCAATAGGCGTAATAGCGCCCAACCACATGATATGGGTGATGCTGAGGGCATAAAGACTACACGAAAATAAAACCATACCGAAAATCATCAAATACCCTGCCCATGCTACTTTTTTACACGGATTAAAATGTGCCACAAAAGCAACAGCAAAGAGGCCAAGAGCATGATAAAATTGATACGTCACTCCAGTATGATAAACCACGGCCATCTCTTTGGTGAGACTCTGCTTGAGACCATGTGCGCCAAATGCGCCAATTGCTACAGCTAGCGCCATAAAAAGCGCACCATAAAATACAAATTTCCTTGAGAGTTCATTCATACCATACCGCCTTATTGATGTTTGATTTTTTTATATTCTAATTCTCCCTTGAGATTCATCCGATACGCTGCTCCAAATCCTAATACCAAGCTTTTCTCATGGGGTATGAGCTTGATAACTTTGAAATCTTTCATATTTCGCATAAAAGAGAGCGCGGTACCATAGCGTGCATCAAAAAGTTTGAAAATACTCTCCTGATCGGGTTCAAGCTCACAAGAAACACCAAAATAGAGACGTTTTCTTGCATAAATATGCTCTGCATCTTTTTCATCTTCTATAATCATAACATGAGCACGTTTTGTTTCAATCATATTCTTATAATGGGGCAAATTAGAACTCACACAGATATAATAAGCGCCCTCCTTCTTAACAAAGGGGGAATAATTCGTTAAAGGAATATTATCCAAACTGCTACTTGAAATAACCAAACTGTCTTTGTCTTCATCAAAGGTTTCAAAGGCTTTTATGATTTCATCATCTTGCATTTTTTATGACCGTCCTTGAATGTTTGGCCCATTATACATTATTTATTTCAATATTAATTAACATTGGGTAAAATAATAAAAATTCATAAGAAAAGAGAAACAAATGCGCGAAATGTGGAATAGAAAATTTAACTCCGAAACCTTTTTATACGGCTTAGAAGCCAATAATTTTATCAAGACAAATTACCCAATCATCCCAAAAAACTCAAAAATTCTTTGCCTTGGCGAAGGAGAAGGAAGAAACGCACTGTTTTTAGCACAGCAAGGGTTTGATGTCACCGCGCTAGATGCCTCTGATGTGGGATTGAACAAAGTTGAACGATTAGCGAAAGAACACCATGTTGACATTCATCTAAAACACCTGTTAATATCGCAATGGGAAGATCATGATACTTATGATGCCATCGCATCAACCTACATGCATCTTCATGCCAACGAACAAAAAGAGATGTTCCAAAAAATCATCACAGCCCTGCGTGTCGGAGGGTATTTTATCGCTGAATTTTTCAGTACATCACAACTTAATTTTACAAGTGGTGGACCTAAAAATGTTGATTTACTCTATCGTTTGGATTCGCTTTATCAGATTTTTTCAGCACTTCCTTGTGAGATTTATAAACTCTCTCAAGAGAGAATTTTTCTTCAAGAAGGTCCCGCACACAATGGAGAAGCCAGTGTGATTCGAATCATTATTAAGAAGATTGCCGCATCTTAAAAGAGAAGAGACGCTTTTTCATCAAGATAATGTTATAATTATAATAACCTTTTTAAAAGGAGGGTATCATGAGCAGTTTTAGAAAGTTCGTATCTTTATCCATTACCTTCTCGTTTATTATTATGACCTATACTGGGATTTTTCTTTTTATTTCTCCAAAAGGTCGTGTTGCGCATTGGACCAATTGGGAGCTTTTTGGTCTGAGCAAGGATCAATATACCGATTTACACGTCACCTTTATGGTGCTTTTTATCGTAGGGATTGCACTGCATCTTTATCTCAACTGGCGTCCTTTGATGCACTATCTGCAAAATAAAGAACGAAATTTTTCTATTCTTACTAAAGAGTTTGCCATGGCCTTTGGCTTTGCTCTCCTTTTTATCTTCGGCACGCTCTATCAAATACCTCCCTTTAAAACCTTCACTGATTTTGAAGCGAGTGTCAAAAATAGCTGGGAAACAAAACACAATGAAGCGCCGATTCCTCATGCAGAATTACTTAGCTTAAAAGAGTTGTGCGATAAAACCAATATCGACCTCAATAATGCAATAGCCCGTTTGCAAGCCAATGGAATCACTAATATTTCAGCCAACCAGCCTCTTGCCACCTTGGCCGAGAAACATCACCTCGCTCCAGTAAAACTCTATCAAATCATCACCGCATCAACACAAACGAATACCACCAAAAGTCAAAAAAGTGGCGGTTGGGGGAGAATGAGCTTGGGTGAAGTCTGCCAATCCAAAAATTTGGATTTAGAACGTGCTGTTAAAATTTTACAAGACAAAGGTATTCAAGCTGATAAAAATAGCAAAATCAAACCCATCGCAAATGAGTTAGGCATCACACCTATAGAATTAATCAAAATACTCACACCCTAAAAAGGTTTTTTAGACGAAGGAGGCAATAGAAGATTATGATTTTATTATTATATGTTTTTCTTCCCTTCATCCTCTTCATACTTGCCCTTTTAGATTATAAAAAAGTACTCTACTTTTGTTCATTTTTGTCTATGATACTCCTCAGTACGCTCGCTTTGGTTTTTTTGACACAAGAGCGGGTGATTCATCTCAATATCACCGCAGGGTTTGAGCCTCTTATCTATCTATTAGATATCATTTTATTGCTCTATTTTGCTTATGTCGGATGGCACAATCACCACAAAAAAATCATCACCTTTGCGGTAATACAGTTGGTTTTTTATCTCTATGCTCACGCACACCTCTTAGCGACGCATACCTCTGTCTTAGTGTTGGATAAATTAGCCGCATTGATGCTCATCATCATCAATCTTGTCGGTGCGACAATTGTCATCTATGCCTATCGCTACATCCAATACGAGACCACTTCGCCTAAGAAAAAAAATTTCTTTTTGAGTTATCTCTGGATTTTTATTGCGATTATGAATATGCTCGTCCTTGCTGATGATTTGCTCTTGTTTTTCTTCTTTTTTGAGCTCACGACGCTCTCATCGTATCTCTTGATTCGCTTTCGCGAAGATGCCATCTCCATACAGAATGCTCTGGATGCCCTTATGATCAACCAAATCGGCGGTGTCTTCTTGTTGATGGGAATTAGCATGTTGTTATATTATCAACTTCCGATTGATTTTAGTGCCATTTTAAAAAACCCCAATCCTTTGCAAATTGCGATGGTATTTTTGGCATTTGCCGCTTTTGTCAAAGGAGCGATGATGCCTTTTGAGCGCTGGTTGGTAGGAGCTATGGTGGCGCCAACTCCGGTGAGTGCCATCTTGCATGCTGCTACTATGGTAAAAATCGCCCCGTTTTTGATTCTCAAACTCGCCCCATCCTTTAGCCAATCTGTTGCCATTTTGATATCACTCTATGGTGCTTTTGTGTTTTTTTCTTCGATGCTAAAAGCTTTGGATAAGGATAATTTCAAAGAGATATTAGCCTACTCGACCATTGCGATGTTGGCGTTGATGATGAGTATCGCGGCGATTGGAACCCCATATGCTGAGACCATCGTGCTCTATCTTATCTTCTTTCATGCTCTCTCCAAAGCGATTTTGTTTATGTGCGCGGGTATTTTAGAAAAAGAGTATCAAATTCGCAGTATCAATGATTTTGAAAATCTTATCTCAAAAGCGCCGTTACTAGCAGTGATGATTCTCATCGCTTTTGCCTCTTTGAGTCTACCGCCTTTTGGGCTGTTTTTTGCAAAAATCTTCTCAATCGCCTATCTGAGTGAACTCATCCACCTCAATATCTTGTATGCTTTTGTCCTTATCTTTATCGTTATGGGTTCTTCTTTGATGGTGCTTTTATATTTTAAAGTCACCAGCTTAATCTTAGTATCAAAAAGAGCTCAGCAGCATCAGTCTAAGATGCATCTAGGCTTCTTATCGGGCTCTTTATTTCTCTTTGTCGTTATGGCTTTTGGTATTATCATGATGACCCTGCCCAATCCACAAACGCTGTTATATATCATCTTGGCAACCCTCACCTTGATAGGATTTTTTATGTTATTGAAACGATCACCAAAAATAAAAATGGACCCAGCACATGAGTATTATTGCGGGGAGAAAGACCCCCAAGAGCTTGGTAATTTTTATTTTGATTTTACTCGTGTCTCCCGTCTCATTCTCATCATGTGTCTCTTGTTTTTGAGTGCTTTGATTGTAGCAGGTGTATCATGATAGCATTCATACTAGCACTCTTATCTCCGCTTTGGGGTGGTCTTATCTATGGTTTTGAACGCGTCTTGAGGGCGAAAATGCAACGGCGCATCGGGCCACCACTCTTGCAACCTTTTTATGATATGCTCAAGCTCATCAATAAAAGAGCGCTTTTTATCAACAACATCCATCGAGTATTAGGATTGTTTTACTTTTTAACCCTGTGGTTGACGATTTTTTTGATATTTTTTGGCGCCAATTTACTCTACATCATCTCCTTTCACTTGATGGCTTCACTCTTTTATATATTAGCAGGTTTTAGTGTCAAGTCGATATTTTCAAATCTAGGCGCCAATAGAAAACTACTGAGTATTGTGGCGTATGAGCCGATTTTGTTTTTAAATGCCATCGCCTTTTATCTCTATTATGGCAGTTTTGAAATATCTCAGATTTTAGAGAGCACCCACTCTGTATTTCCGCTTTTGTTGAGTTATCTAGCTTTGTTACTCATCACGCCTGCCATCACAGGCCAATCTCCCTTTGATGCACCCAAAGCCCATCAAGAACTCGTCGGTGGCATTGATGTTGAGTTTGGAGGTATCTTATATGAGATGATTTATATGGCAAAATTTTTAGAGACGATTTTCATCTACAGTTTTATCTATATTCTCTGTGGAGGTCATCATCTTATGGGGATTTTTTTGGTGCTTTTCTCCTTTTTATTGGTCAATCTCATCGATAATGCCACCGCACGCATCAAAATCAGTGACATGGTGCGTCTTATTTATAGTTATGGGTTTGGCTTGAGTATTTTAAGCATTATGGGGAGTTTATTATGAATCTTGATACCTACAAGAAAAAATCTCCGTGGATTTTACACTATAATTGTGGCAGTTGTAATGGATGTGATATTGAAATCCTCGCAGCGCTTGCTCCAAAGTATGATTTGGAGCGCTTTGGGATTTTAAACAACGGCAACCCCAAACAAGCCGATATTTTCTTAGTCACCGGAGCCCTCACCTATCGCTCACGTGCGAGATTGATTGAGCTTTACAAACAAATCCCTGAGCCTAAAGTAGTCGTCGCGCTAGGGAGTTGTACGTGTACCGGAGGGGTCTTTCGCGATATGTATAATGTCGAAAATGGTATCGATTCATTTATCCCTGTTGATGTTTATATCCCAGGATGTGCCGCCAGTCCGGAACTCATTATCGATGGGATTATCAAAGCCATAGATATATTAGAGGCCAAAACCAATGAAAAAGAAAAAGTCAAAAAGGACTTTACATGATAAAAGAGATTGCACTAGAAGAGTTAAAACAAGAGATTCAAGATTTTTATGATCCAAAGATTTGGCATTTTGTCTGTCTGAATGCTGATGATATCAAAGGGCGTTGCAAACTCCAATGGATCTTCTCTAAATACCTCAGCGATAGTGAGTATCAAATCTTTACCACCACCATCTCTTATGATACGATAGTGCCCTCAATCATGGATATAATCCCCAGTGCCATCATGAGCGAGCGTGAGGTGGTAGATCTTTTCGGTATTGATATTCAAGGCATTGATAAGGGATTGTATCTTGATGAGAGCTCCCAAAAATACCCGCTAAGAGGAGATGACAATGCCTAAAAAAAGCATTAATATTCCCATCGGTTCCCAACACATCTCTCTTTTAGAACCGGTGCGCTTTAAATTTACCACCGAAAATGAAAAGATTGTCGGTATTGATTGGGATGTGGGTTTTGTACATCGTGGCATCGAAAAGGCTTGTACCCAAAAATTTGAATACAAACAAGTCGGTTATGTTGTCGCTCGTGTTTGTGGGCTGTGTGCCATCACCCATTCGCTCGCTTACACCTATGCCATCGAGCAACTTTTGGGTCTTGAATTGAACAAAAAGATTCAATATTTGCGCGTCTTGATGTTGGAGCTTGATCGCATCCACTCTCACATGCTCTGTCTCTCTCACACGGTTGAAAATGCGGGATTTGAAGCGATGTTTATGAAGATTATGAATGATCGTGAAGCCATTATGCAACTTCAAGAGGCCATCAGCGGCAACCGCATACAATTTGATTATATCAGTGTGGGTGGAGTCAATCGTGATATCGATAAAGCCATTGAGAAACAAATCCTCAAAGAAGTTCAGATTTTAGATCACAAGATTGACGATTTGATTGAGGCATTTGAAACCAATTGGTCGCTCTCTTTAAAATTCAAAGGCATCGGCGTACTTTCCAAAGAGGATGCGTATATTTACAATGCCATGGGCCCACTCGCTCGAGCCACCGGCGCGCGTATTGATACGAGGTTAGAAAGCAATGTGATGCCCCATAAGGAAGTAGGATATGAAACCATCTTGTTTGAGGGTGGTGATATTTATGCAAGAAATATGGTGCGTTTGTATGAGATTAAAAACTCGATTCAGATGGTACAAAACATTATCCAAGGATTGCCAGAGGGGGAAATTCAACTCAAAGTAAAAGGCAAACCCAAAGGAGAGGCCCTCATCCGACTTGAGGCACCTAGAGGCGAGATTTTTTATTATGTCAGAGCCGATGGTGGCAATATGTTGCGTCGGGTGCGCATCAAAACGCCGACTTATTCGCAAGTACCGACATTTATCAAGATTTTTAAAGGAGCCAATTATGCCGATGCCCCTGCGATTTTGGCCTCTTTTGATCCGTGTATGTCCTGCACGGCAAAATAGGAGATATCATGATAAAATCGATGATTGAATCCTTCTCAAATATCTTTAAAAAACCACTAACGCATGCCTATCCTAGCGTGCCAATCCCAAAGAGTGCGCATTACCGAGGTCTGATACAATACACTGAGGCAGAATGTATTTTTTGTGATCGCTGTGAGAAGGTCTGCCCTACCAGTGCGATTGTCTTCACACAAGATTTAGATGGGACGAAACATTATCACTACAATCATCACTTGTGTATCTATTGTGGTGAATGCACCCGAAATTGCCCCAAAATAGATCTTGCCCTTACCCAAAGCAGTGAAAAACCGGGAATTGAGCTTGAAAAATCAGAACAAAGTGATGCATGGAAGCGCCTTCAAGAAAAAGCCAAAGAAGATCGTATCAAATACAAGCAGAATAAGAAAAAGCCTTCATGATTGTGTTGATTTTCTCTTTTTAAAATGATTTAGCGATGAGATGAGTGAGCCTAAGATAATCAAAGCACACGCAATCCACAAACTATAACTCACAGAAGAGAGACCAAAGATGAGCAACAATAGTGTTGATAACAATGGTATCGCATAAGCGGATGAGCCTAAGAGTTTGATATCTCCATGTTTCAAGCCATAATCCCAAACAAAAAACGCACCACCCACAGGGCCTAAGCCTAACATGACAGCCGCCAGTATCTCGGTGATGTTTGGAATAACCGTTGTCTCAAAGATGAAATGAAATATCAAGGCCAACACCGCAGTCACACCACAAAATCCACCCACAGCACTTGTTGGAACATGCGCAAAATAGCGAGAGAGTACTGAATAACTCGCCCAAATCATCGCGCAAGAGAGTGCGTATAGATAACCTTGAAAATAGGCTGCTTGAAAATGAAATCCAACGCCACCGCTCACCAAAATCACGACACCGCTTAAGCCTAAAAGTGCGCCGATGACATGAAACCAACGCAGGTGTTCATTGGGCAAAAAAGAGCTAAATAGCACAATCAAAAGAGGCCACAGATAATTAATCAAATTAGCCTCTGCCGCAGGAGCATGTTGCAATGCTAAAAAGTAGAAAAAATGGTATCCAAAAAGTCCCCCCACGCCAATCAACCACACGCGAAGCGGAAATTTGAGATGGATTACAATCCCTTTTTTCTCTTTTTTCCAAAGTATCAAACCAATTAAAAAAGCGATAAAAAAAGCCATGGCAGTGAGCTCAAGCGGTGGAATTCGCTTGGCTAAAACACTAAAACTTGCTAGTGTGGACCACAATAAAATAGCAATAAGTCCAAAAATATTTCCCTTTAAGATATGCTGTTTGATGGAGGATTTCCTTTTTTTGCGACATTTTAACATATTCTATATATTTATGTTCTATAATTAAAAAAAGAAAAGGGGACAAGATGCATTATACCAGCATACTGTTGCAAGCATTTTCAGGTCTTGGACTTTTTCTCTTTGGTATGTATTTTCTCGAAGCTCAAATTAAAGAATCTGCTGGCACGTCATTTAGAAAAATGATGAAAAAGGCAACCAAAACCAATATGTCAAGTCTCTTTATCGGAATATCTGCTACGACCATATTCCAAAGTTCCTCCTTAGTCTCTTTGATGGTACTCTCACTCATCGGGGCAGAGATGATGAGCTTGCAAAGTGCCGTATCGGTGATTATTGGTGCCAATTTAGGTACCACCGCAACAGCTTGGATTATGGCCATTGTCGGTTTTAAAGCCAACATCACACTGATTTTATACATCATGATAGGGCTTGGAGGACTTGGCAAGGTGTTGATATCCAATGAGAACAAATGGAAAAATTATAGTGGTGTGCTCTTTGGTATCGGTCTGATTTTTTTAGGTCTCAATGAGATGAAGGATAGTTTGGGAATTTTTGCCAAGCATTTTGACGTTGCATCGATTACTTTGGAAAATCCCTATTGGTACGCGGTGATTGGGCTTGTTTTAACCGCTTTAATCCAATCGAGCTCTGCATCCATTGCCATCATACAAAGTGCCCTCTTTGCCAATCTCATCACATTTCATGCCGCAGGTGCCTTTGTCATCGGTGCAGATATTGGTACGACCATCACCATCATTTTGGGGTCTCTTGGCGGTATTTCCAATAAAAAAAGAACGGCTGCAGCACATGTGATTTATAATATTACAACCGACCTCATGGCATTGTGCTTACTCTTCCCGCTTATTGCTGTTGTCAATTATCTCCTGCCAACTGCTGAGAGTGTCATCAAAATCGCACTGTTTCACTCTTTGTATAATGTCATTGGTGTGCTCATTTGGTTTCCGTTAATCGCAAAATTTTCAAAATTGCTGCAAAAATTTTTCAAAACAACACCCCATACCGTCACCCAATATATCCACCAAACTCCCGCTCATGATACACAAACGGCGATTGATGCGCTTCAAAAAGAGATTGAATACCTCAGCGATAAAATTGAACGTTTTGCCCTCTATGCCATCAACATACCCAATCATAAGATTTTGGAGTCTCATGATACAATGGATACGGCTATTTTATCATCATATCAAGACAATATTCATCTCTCTTATCATAAAATTTACGAACAAATTCGTCTCTTAGAAGGAGAAATTTATCGTTATATTTCTACCATTAGTATCCAAAATCAAGACAAAGATTCTCAAGAAATCTTAGAGCATCTCTCCCGCAAAATTGCTCTTCTCACAGCAGCATCAAAATCAATCAAAGACATGCTTTTGGATCTTGCGCAACTTTACAATGCCCCGAGTATGGATGAACAAAATTTTTATGAAAATTTGCGCAGCCAAATTCTCAAAAGTACGCACGCATTTCATCAAGCAAGAAGCGGGGACAATAGTGCCATAGAAGAGATTCAAAAGATGTATGAAGCGACCTCAGATTCATACAAAAAAAATATCGATTTGGTAGAAAAAATCGCTAAAAATTTTAATATTAAATCAGAGATGACTGCCATCGTCGTGAATGACCTCTATCTAGCCAAAAACTATTCAAAATCGCTTCTAAAATCCCTCATATCATAGCGTGAACTTGTATAAATATGTTATAATTTTTTATGGAAAAACAGATGGCAAAGCAAAAAGAACTTCAATTATTTCAAGGTTTTGACGATGCCTTTAAAAATGAGATTAATGCCTGCGCTAAAATCGTTCATTTTAAAAAAGGCGATATTCCTTATTTTGCGGATGATTTAATGCAACATTTCTATTCGATTATTGATGGAAAAATCAAGGCCTATCAACTCAATCTCGACACGCTAAGAGAGCAAACGTTTTTCATCTATCGTCGCGGTGATATGCTCGATACTATCATACTGCTTGATCAGACATCACACCCGCTCATGTATGAAGCCCTCACGCCAACACAAGCATTGCAATTTCCTATCGAAAAAGTACGTGAATGGATTGATACAAAACCAGAGTTTAATAAAAAGTTTTTCCCATATATCGCCTCACAAATGCGTCATACTGAATCCTTAGCTAGTGATTTGTCGCTCCTTGATACCACGCAAAGACTCATAAAATTGTTACTTGAAAATATGAATCCCGACAATAATTTCAAACACAATTTGCTGCATAATCTCTCCAACACAGAGATTGCCAATCTCATCGGCACCGTTAGACAAGTAATCGAGCGCCACCTTAAAGCGTTTGAACGTCAAAATATTCTCAGCGCAGAGCGCAAAAACATCACCATCAAAGATCTCACAAAATTATTGAAAAAAATCACCCAATTGCAACTTAAGTAGCATACTCTTTTTTTTATTTTGTTATAAAATTCCAATAAAAAAAGGAGATACAATGTTAATCAGAAAATACAATCCATTTACCAATCCAGAAGCAACCATGGTCAAATACGATTTGGTTAATGATTTCATGAATTTCTTCGATTCAAAGTTAGATGATTCCAATATCGTCAATTTCAAACCAAAAGTCAATACCATCGAAGGGGAAAATGCTTATCATATAGAAGTCGATTTGCCAGGGGTTAAAAAAGAGGAGATTGAGGTCAATGTCAAAGACAATACCCTCACAATCTCAGGAGAGCGAAAAGTCAAAAATGAGGTCAAAGAAAAAGACTACTATAAAATGGAAAGTGCTTATGGTAGCTTTGCAAGAAGTTTCACACTTCCTGAAAAGGTCGATGTCGAAAATATTCATGCCAACTCTCAAGATGGCGTCTTAGAAGTCGTCATTCCAAAACTTGATGTCATCGATAATAAAACCAAAAAAATTGAAATCAAGTAATACAATGTGAAGGAGAACTCGCTTCTCCTTTACCCCTTTTTAAACCCTAATGGGGTATCTTCACGCGCATCCGCTAAGGTGATAGCAAAGGCTATCATGATGTCATTTTTTTGACATGTCGCTTGTGCTTCCATCAATGTATTCCCTGTGGTCACCACATCATCAATCAAAATGGCAGAAATTCCTGCTTTACATTTGATTTTAAAATCTCTCTTCTGCGCTTGTCTTACTTTGAGTTTTTGTCCAGAATAGCGGATAGGATTTTGTGCTCTTATGGATCCATATATCGTAGGGAGTACGGTTTTTAGCTCATGAGCCATCACCGCAGTATGCGAATAACCCCCTCTGACATGGTCATCAATAGGAAGCAAGACAACATCTCTCAAATTTGCCTCTTTTAAAAAAGGCAAGATAGCATGATGACTCAAATAAGCAAATATTTTAGCACCGATATACGTATGCTTGGTATGTAAGAGTTTGCAAAGTTCACTGTATTTGTAAAAAGAGTACACACAAAGACCACTCTCTAGTACTCGTTTGTGGGGTGTGGGAGTAAGCAGCGTATTTAAACAGTGTGAGCAGATTGTCTTAGTGCTAAAATTTAGACAGAGCAGACACCGCATTGTGCTACTCTAATCTAATTTTAAGACGGTTAAGAAAGCCTCTTGTGGAAGTTGCACCCGACCGATGGACTTCATCCTTTTTTTCCCTGCTTTTTGTTTTTCAAGCAATTTTCGTTTTCGCGTGATATCACCACCATAACATTTCGCCGTGACGTTTTTACCTACTGATTTGACTGTTTCTCTTGCAATGACTTTATTGCCAATACTTGCTTGAATTGCCACTTCAAAGAGTTGTCTTGGCACAATCTCTTTCATCGCTTTAACAAATTCTCGACCTTTAGTCGTGGCATTTTGTCGTGGCACGATAATAGAGAGTGCGTCCACGACTTCTCCTGCTACTAGGACATCAAGTTTGACCAAATCACCCTCTTTGTAATCGGTTTGTTCATAATCAAAACTCGCATATCCTTTGCTCACCGATTTGAGCTTATCATAAAAATCCATAACAATTTCATTCATCGGAATCAGATACTCCAAAAGTACCCGCTCTTGCGTGATATAATCCATCTTCTCTTGTATGGCACGCTTATTGTTTAAAAGTGTGATAATATTCCCCAGAAACTCCGTTGGTGTCAAAATGGTCGCTTTGACGTAGGGCTCTAAAATACTTCCGATTTCATTAACCGGAGGTAACTGGCTGGGATTTTGGATGTCTAGGACTTCACCACTGGTTTTGGTTACTTTATAAGTCACTGTCGGAGCTGTAGCAATGAGATCAAGCCCAAATTCCCGCTCCAATCGCTCTTTGACCACTTCCATATGAAGCAATCCCAAAAATCCCACACGAAATCCAAAACCAAGAGCCACGGAGGTTTCAGGCTCATAAGAGATACTTGCATCATTGAGTTTTAATTTATCAAGCGCATCCCTTAAATCCTCAAACTTATCCGTTTCGATAGGATAAATCCCCGCAAATACAAATGATTTAATCTCTTCAAATCCTTTGATAGGTTGTGCTGTTTTATTTTTGTTATCGGTAATCGTATCACCCACGCGCACGTCGCCGATATTTTTCAATCCTAAGACAACAATGCCAACTTCGCCAGTTTTGATCGCCGCTGTTTTTTGCAAAGCTAGAGGATGAGGATACATGAGATTGAGGACTTCATGTTTTTTGCCCGTACCCATCACAAAAATCTCTTGTCCTTTTTTGATTTCACCATCATAAACCCGAACCAGCGCAAGAGCTCCGAGATAATTATCAAACCAACTATCATAAATAATCGCTTTTGTCGGCGCATCTTCATCACCATGTGGAGCAGGAATTTTTTCGACGATTTTATCCAAAAGTTCTCGAATCCCTATGCCACTTTTCGCACTCGCTTCGATGGCATCATCACAATCAAGTCCGATAACATGCTCAATCTCATCTTTGACACGCTCAGGGTCAGCTGCGGGTAAATCAATCTTATTGAGTACCGGAATGATTTCTAAATTGTGTTCCAATGCAATATAAACATTGGCAATGGTTTGAGCCTCTACCCCTTGGCTCGCATCAACAACAAGTAGCGCTCCATCACTGGAGGCTAGTGATCTTGATACTTCATAAGAGAAATCCACATGACCGGGAGTGTCGATTAGGTTGAGGATATAAGATATACCGTCTTTAACATAGGTCAAACGCACACTTTGAGCCTTGATGGTAATGCCACGCTCTTTTTCTATATCCATGGTATCCATCATTTGAGCACCCATCTCGCGCTCACTTACCGCCCCACACTCTTGGATCAGGCGATCAGCTAGCGTGCTTTTGCCATGGTCAATATGGGCAATGATAGAAAAGTTTCTAATTCGAGATTGATCAATCAAACAAACAGTCCATTAACACTTTCATTGTGATAAACACGTCGAATCACTTCAGCGAATGTTGGAGCAACGCTGAGTACCTTAATCTTACTTGATTCTTGTTTTAGAGGAATCGTATCGGAGACGATTAACTCATCTAAATCACCACTTTCAATACGCTCATAAGCTGGGCCACTGAGTACCGCATGCGTACAACATGCCATCACGCTGGTTGCCCCTTTGGCTTTGAGCACTTTAGCCCCTTTGACAATCGTACCGGCCGTATCAATCATATCATCAATCAAAATAACATCTTTGCCCTCGACATCACCGATAATATTCATAATCTCTGCTTCATTAGCACGCTCTCTTCTTTTGTCAACAATCACCATATCCACGCCGAGTTTTTTAGCAAAACTTCGCGCTCTTGCCACACCACCGATGTCTGGACTTGCAACAATAGGATTTTTGAGATTTTTGTTTTTGACATAATCATGAAAAACAATCGTTCCGTAGAGATTATCTACAGGAATATCAAAAAATCCTTGGATTTGCCCAGCATGCAAGTCGATGGTTACCACTCTGTCAATGCCCGCAGCTTGAATCATATTGGCAACTAATTTGGCAGTAATTGGCACTCTTGGCGCTGCTTTTCTATCTTGTCTCGCATAACCAAAATATGGCATAATTGCGGTGATTGAATTGGCAGAACTTCGTCGCAATGCATCAGTGAGGATTAATAACTCCATCAAATTAACATTAGCAGGAGCACAGGTGGATTGTATGATAAATACATCTTTGCCACGAACGCTTTCACTAATCTGTACACTAATCTCACCATCACTAAATCGTTTGATTTGAGCTGGCGAGAGCGGTAAAGCTAAATATTTTGCAACTTTTTTTGAAAATTCAGGATTTGCAGTTCCTGCAAAGACTTTATACCCTCTCATATCTTTATTTCCTTTGAAAATTATAGAGTGTTATTTTACTGAATTAGGGCTTAAAAAGATATTTTTTCAAATCTCAATCGATAAATCTTTCCTCATGATAATGCAAAACTGGTTACTTAATTATCTTTTACTATATTTTATGTAAGTAATACACATTAAAAAAAATTATGCTATAATTAGCTAAAGGACTATTGATGTATTGCATAAACGACAAAAAATACGGATGCCCGGTGTCCATTACACTGGATATTTTTAATGACAAGTGGAAACTATCGATTATATGGCATTTATTGGAAAAAGATAAGCGATTTAAAGAATTAAGCGAAGATATTAGTGAAATCACACAAAAAACTTTGACCATCAAACTCAAAGAGTTGGAAGAAAAGCAGATTATCCATAGAGAAGTCTTTGCCCAAATCCCACCCAAAGTCGTCTACTCTTTGACCCCAATCGGACAAAAACTAAAACCCATCTTGGATGATATGTTCATCTGGGGTAAAATGTACGCAGAACAGTGTGGAGAAATCACTAAACCAACATCTTAATGCGTAACGTGCGGCTTTTACCCTCTTCAAATCAAAGCCGCTTGAGTGCTATATCATTCTTTTTTAGAACATGAACTAAACCGAAATAGCGTATACAAGGGACAAAATCCCACCAATCCAGTCACCAAAGGAATGATGCCAATATAGGCCAAAGGTTGTGCTCACATATAAGCATACACGACCAAAGCAGCACCTACTACGATTCTCGCTATTTTATCCATGCCACCGACATTACATTTCATCTGATGCTCCTCATAAAGTTTTTACTGATTTTAGCATATAAATCTAAATAATACATCACTATGGTGTCTATCTATTGATAAGAGGCACTCTGATTTGCTTTAAGGACGCCACTACTATTTTTACGATAAAATACTGCTATGTATAATCTATTATTTGTCAATTATTTGATTTTCAATCTTCTCAATGCCATTCGAAGTGCCAATGCCATCAACGTGCATGCAGATATAGAATATCTTCATAAATATAGAGTCTATACCCGACGCGTTTTGTCTCTATTGAAACTTTTTATGCCAGAAGAAAAACATGTTATTTCAGAGCTCAAAAGAGTCTTGAAACAGACCAATGAATTACGAGACTTAGATGTGTTACTCACAACAATCCATGAAGAAAAATTCCCAAAATTAAAAGAAGAAATACGCCAATATCGCATCAAACAATACCGTCAACTATGGCATCAATCCGTGATTGATGATATCACCTCAACCCTATTAAAAATATCCGATGCCTTGCACAATCTACCAGGTATCAAATCTTATGTTGCGATGATTAAAAAAACAGAAAAATATTTTAAAAAAACGATGAAAGCATACCAGCATCTCTCATATGAAACCGATAGTGATGCCGCCTATCATGCTGTACGAATACGATTTAAAATCTCACGTTATGCGCTTGAGTTTTTTAAAAATTGTGATATTATTGACTTAGAATCTCAGATTAAGACTTGTAAAAAAGCGCAGGAATCATTTGGAAACCTACAAGACATTAGTGCGCAAATTGAGTGGCTCAACCGCTACGCGCGATTGCACCCCTCATACGAATGTACTAAAATGATCAAAAAATTGAACAAAAAATTAGCCAAAGAGCGCCGCCATTTACAAGAGCGCGTCTAGGCATTTAAAAGTTCTGCTCCATAAAAATGAATATCTTTGATGGTATCCTCACTCACATAGATAATCTTACACTTAAATTCTGAAACACCCGCTATAGTATCATCTGTCAAGATGGTAATCACATCACCTTGATTTCTAACAATACTTGGGTCTACATCATAAAAAGCAATACCACTTTGTGAAATATCAAAGATATAAAGACTGCGTGACTTGATATCACGTGCTTTCATTGGTGGCGTCACAACCGTACGTTTGGCTTGTCGGTTATCTAAAACGATTTCAAATCCATCCGCCAATGTTTTTAAAGAGGCACTTTTCTCAGCGGTGTCTTTCATGATATCTTTTGTCTCTTCTGCATTTTTGGCTAATACATTGCTCGTTTCATCTACATTTTCGAGTTCTTTATGCATCTCATCTAGTACTTTTGACTCTTGTGTGAATTGTACATTAAAATCATTGAGGTATTTTGAAATCAAATCAAAACTATCGCGTATCTCTTCAAAGTTTTTATCGATAATTTTAGAGCTATCCGCCAAGGAGATGACACTCTCTTTAGAGCGTTGGGCACTTTGAGAAACATTGTCAATCTGTTTATTGATTTTTTTCAAGACTTCACCAATATCATCGGCATTCTTTTGAGATACTTCTGCTAGTTCTCGAATCTTATCCGCAACAACCGCAAAACTTCTACCGTGTACTCCCGCTCGTGCTGCTTCTATGGCGGCATTTAAAGAAATCAGATTGGTTTCATCTGCGATATCAGAGATGATGTCCATCATCTTAGAGATTTCATCTGAGAATGTTTTGAGATCTTGTACGGTCATGGTCGTCTCTTCCATGGAAGAAGCCGCTTCTAAACCTTGTTCGAGATTTTTGGATACTTCTGTTTGACTGTTTTGTACTACGATTTTCGAATTTTGAGAACTATCTAACATATGTGTGAGCGTCTTTTGCATGAGTGCATTGTCTTCAAATATCTCTTTGAGTTTCTTTTGAGACGTTTGCAATGCCACGTGCTGATCTTTCACATGTTCATTCGTACGATCCACTTTCACATAGCCATAACTAGCATTAAAAGCCATGTGCTTACTCTCAGCTACAACGTTTTCAATGACCGGTTTGAGCGTATTAACCATATCTTTGAGATGTTTAAAGAGTTGGTCAATTTCATTTTTACTTTTGCCATTATCAACGGGTTCATCTTCGAGAATATCATCAATGACAAAATTACCCTTTTCGACTCTCATAATCACCTCTAATAACTTGGCAATCCGTTTGGCAACATAGCGTTTGAATAAAAAGTAGGTTAATAACAAAATAATGATGATATTAATCAAACCGGTTGCTACGGTCAAGATGAGATTATCCTTGATATCCACATCAAAATCACTCAAATCGATTTTGACATCTTCAATCGCAATGACTTCACCGGCATTCCATGTCGGATGACACATTTGGCATCTTTTTTCTGCGACAATCGGACGGGCAAGAAGATAATAATCTTTATTGAGATGTTTGATGTTTTGTTCATACTCTTTGAGTTGTGGATTATTTTTAAATATTTCTATGATTTTACTCTCATAAGGCGTTGCTTTATTTTTTTCATTGGTCGGATTATTGGAAGCTTCTTTAAAAAATACTTTCCCTTTGGATAATTTTGTGAATTTTTCAAACACTTCATTTTGGATGACTTGTGGTACTTCTGTGGAGGTACCACCAAAGAATTTTTCGTTTCGAGATTCTAGAAGAACATCAGCAAAATTGAGTACTGAAGTACCTTGAGATTTTAAATTTTGAGTGAGAGACTCTTTCTCTTTGACATAGCCATAATAGTAAAAAATTGCAGAAATTAGAATAAAAGCTCCTGCAAACATAATCGAGAACATCGTTGAGAGTTTAAGTTTTTTTATATCCATTATAAGCCCACTTTCATTCTTTGATAAAGAATATTATCAAAAATTTTCTACAATTGTCTTTAAATCAGAGATATTTTAGTGGGCTTCTTTTGAATTATTTCACAATCCAAGCGCTCCCAATAACACGCGCTCCATCGTAAAATACGGCCATTTGGCCTGCTGCTAGTGCCTGAAGGGGCTCTTTGAGTGAGACTTCAGCTTTATTGTCTCTAATGGTAACATGACAAGGACTTTTAGGGCTGCGATAGCGTATTTTCACCGAACACTCGAATTCTGTTTCAGTGATGAACATATTCGTATCTTCTGCAACAAAACACTGCGTCTCTAGATCTTGCTTTTCTCCCACAACAATTTCATTGGTCTTTGGATTGGTTGAAATGACATAATGCGGACTCAACGCACCCTTAACACTAAAACCTTTACGTTTTCCTATGGTGTAGTGCATGTAGCCTTTGTGTTCACCGACCACTTCTCCCTTTGTGTTCAAAACATGACCGGGTTTTTGAGTATCAATATGTTTTTTCAAAACATCGATGTAGGTAGTATCGACAAAACAAATCTCACTGCTCTCTTTTTGTGTGGCAAACTCTTCTAGTACGCTAATCGTACTGGCAAACTTTTTGACATCTTCTTTGTACATTTCACCTAAAGGGAAGGTGACAAAATCAAGATTCTCTTTTTTGACATTGGCAAGAAAATAGCTTTGGTCTTTGCTCTTATCAACGGCTTCTTTGATAAATCCATCGACAACTTGCACATAATGCCCTGTCGCCAATTTATCCATACCGAGTTCTTTTGCAAAATCAATCAAAGCCCCGAATTTTATATTTCTGTTACACAAAGCGCACGGATTGGGGGTCATTCCCTGTTCATATTTTTTTACAAAAGGCATATAAACAAATTCATTAAATCTGTCGCGGATATCCAAAACATGATACTGAATACCTAAAAATTCAGATACTTTTTTCACTTTTCGGATATTTTCTTCATGTGATTTTTCGTCATTGTGAAGTCTCATATACACGCCTTGTATATCATGACCGGCCTCTTTTAATTTATACGCGGTTACGGTAGAATCGACACCTCCGCTCATTGCTACTAATATTTTTGACATTTTATTTCTTTTTGTAGTGAATTTTATATGTGATATTACACATTGTTTACTTAAAAACTCTAAACAAAATTTTTAGAGTTTTTTCGTCAAAGCTAAAGATAAAGTATGGATTATCTTAGCTTTTCCAATCGCTCGCGCTTACTACCAATCTCACCCACTTGAATACCAAAGTTACCATCTACTATGACAACTTCTCCGATGGCAATCACTTTATCTCCGACTAAAATCTCTAACGGGTCATTGGCAAGTTGATCTAACTCAATTACCGATCCAATATCCATAGATAAGACATCTTTTAATAACATTTTTTTATAACCAATCCGCACACGTATTGGCAAAGAGACATCTTTTATTAATTCGATATTTCTTATTTCTGCGTTATTGAGCGCATTTGTATCTTCAGCAACGGGTTCTTCTTCTATCTCTTTTTTTGCAACCGTTTCTTTAATCTGCGTTGGAGCCTCTTCGCCGGTGAGTTTCAAATACAACATATCATCAAGAGCAAAAGAGATATTATCCATACTGCTTTTTATATTGACATTAAAAATCAAAAGCCGACTATACGCATCAAAAGTGACGACAGAGCTGGAATCTTTAAATTCTATATCTTCCACCGCAAAACTAATATCTGGCATATCTTTTTGTGCTTTGAGTGCGGTAGAGAGTGAGCCTAGGATATTAGAAACAATCTCTTTGGTCGCATCAAGATCATCCTCATTCATATCCTCTTTTTCTGCCCCTTCACCGCCGAGCATCATGTCCCCAATCGCTGTGGCAAGATTTGCAGATATGGCTACGGCCATAGTCGTATTTACCGCTCCGCTAACTTTTACATGAGATATTGCGATGGGTGAAGTTAGCGTTGTTTTGTTATCCATGTCAATGTTGCCATGTAACTCAGCTTTTGGCGCCACACCCGTCAAGCCTTCTATCGTCGATACAATCTGATTTTGCAATAATGTAATAAATTCTGACATATTATCCTCTATTTAGGAAGAGACCTTAGCTCTTCTTTTATTCTCTAAAATCTCTAACGCATTTTTAATCTCATCTTTATCGGTTTTGATCAACGCCTCTATTTTAACTGATTTTCTAAATCGATGCAATCCTATCTCTCCTAAAAAGAGATCTTTTTTATCAATTGAGATGATGGCATGGTCATCTGATGGTCTATTTAAAATCACGATATCCCCTTTTTCAAGGTCCAACAACTCACCCACACTTAATTCTGCTTTTCCTAAAATGGCTTCTGTAAATACCTCTGCTCGTCCGATGAGGGTATTTAATTCTTTATTTCTACTTTTTTTAGAGCTTGTCTCTCCGAGCATAATATCACGATTTGCAAGGCGCGATAAGATAGGTTCGAGATAAATCACCGGATAGCAAATATTGATCATACCGCTAGAATTACCGATGACAATTTCCATCACAACCATGATCACGATCTCATTTTGGGATACAATCTGTACAACATTGGGGCTAGATTCTTTGGCCTCAATCGATGGATACATATCCGTCACCGGAGCCCATGCTTCTTTGAGTCGTTGCATCACAATACGTAAAATCGCATCCAATAAATTCAACTCAATATCTGTCAATTCTCGTGTCACTTCGAAGGATTCACCCACACCCCCAAGGAGTCGATCAATCATAGGAAATGCGATGGAGGGATTGATTTCAATCGCACAACTTCCATCTAGTGGTTTGATAGAAAAGACATTGAAACTCGTTGGAATCGGCAATGACATCAAAAATTCACCGTATGTCATCTGGTCAACAGAATGCAATTGTATCTCAACAATGCTTCTCATGATAGAAGAAACTTGTGCAGCGAGATTGCGTGCCATTTTGTCATGGATACCTTTGACAGCACGAAGTTGTTCTTTGGAAACACGATTGGGTCTTTTGAAGTCATAAAGGATGATATGGCGCTCTTCAGGGCTCTCTTCATAACTATCAGGAGTCTCTTCGCTGTCACCATCAACCACTTCTAATAACGCATCGATCTCTTCTTGACTCAATATATCAGCCATAATCTTTTCCTAACTCACTTCTGATTTTTCTCAAAAGTTTTTTGTGTATTTGAGATATCCTTGATTCACTAATCTCCAAAATCCCACTAATCTCTTTTAGATTCAACTCTTCAAAATAGTAAAGTTGAATAATCATCTGCTCTCGTTCCTCAAACTGTAACAAAACCTTTTTTATTATATCTAACAACTGCTCTTTTTCTACGACTTCATTAATCTCTTCGCCTGAAAATATCGTCATTTGTTCATTCATCGGCATGACTGAGATCACTTTGTAGCCATTTCTTGCATCTTGAATCTTTGTAATATCTTCACCGATTACCTCACTGAGATATTCATCACTCGGTTCTTCTTGATGGTCATTAAAATATTTACTCACCTCTTTGTCAATCAATTTAACCAATCTTCGGTCACTTCTGCTCATGATGTCTAAAGAACGCAGGAAATCCAACATTGAACCATAAACTCTTTTTTTGCCATAGCCCCAAAAAGAATCATTTTTTTGCTTATCATAGCGCTGGGATAATTTAATCATCTCTTCAGTCCCAATCGAAATCAAATCATCCACATCAATCGATGAAGGCAAACGCTCTCTGAGGCGGTACGCCATCGCTCTGAGTGCTGGCAAATACTGGAGCACGAGTTCATCCTGCTCTTTTTTTAAATTTTTCAAATAGGGGTTATGCTGCTTGTTTATGACTTTCTCCATCTTTTTCCACGCTATTATGATACTCTTTTTCTACTTTATACGCTCGATTCATCTTCTCAATATCTGACAAAATCGCATCCAATTTGCTCTCTCTAAAATCTAACTCTTTGATAAAATATTCACTGATTTCTTCATGTTCTTTTTTGTTAAACATCAGATTGTTAAGTTTGGAGAGATCCATAAAATTGATGACAACAATATGTATAAAAAGATAAAAAAATAGCGTAATAGCGCCACTATACAGTAAAATATCCCAAGGTCCTGAAAAATTTAGCAATGAAAACATCAGTCCAATAAAAAACCCACAACTGGTGAAAAAATATATATAATTTTCTGTTTGCATTATCTTACAGCTCCATGATGTCTTTAAAATTGTTCGATTAGCCTTTTGAAAAAACTACCAAAACTTCTATTTACTCCATCTTTAAGCACTTTTCGTTCCAACTTGTAAACAAGATGATTGACAATCTTTTTCATATCCATTGATGCTAGGGAACTTGGCGCATCATTTGTGAACAACGTGCGTTGTTTGATACTCTTAGCTACCAACTTGTCTTCTGAGAGTTTTCCGATTAAATTCAGTTCCAATTGCTCACCGATATTTTGTCGTGCTACTTTTTTTATTTTATCAAAAATTAATGATGCTTCTTTGTCATTTTTCACCATGTTAAGAATCATAAAGAGTGAAGATTTGACTTTGCTGGTCACTTTGATAGTCGCATAAGCATCCGTAATCGCCGCGGGATCTGGTACCGTGACCACAATCACCTCATCAGCGGCTTCTAAAAAGAGTTGAATATGCCCACCAATGCCCGCACCCGTATCTATAATAATAAAATCTAAATCATCCAACATGGAACTCTCATCAAAAAAGCGTTCAAATATAAATTGATCACTGTATTTTAGAATTTCATCACCACTTTCCCCGGGGATTAAGACAAGATTTTTATTCACAGGAATGATAATATCCTTGAGGGCACACTCGCCTTTTAAGACGTGTAGGATATTTTTATTAATACGAACATTCAAGATGACATCAAGATTGGCCAAACCGATATCCGCATCAAGCAAGGCGACCTTAAAGCCATTTTGAGACAGAATATTGGCAATATTGGCACTAATAGTACTCTTTCCCACGCCCCCTTTTCCACTGGTAATAGCGATGTATTTTGTATGCGCACGGGGCTGTGCTTCTCGCTGTTCTCCAACAATCGCTTTGAGTTTATTAGCTTGATTGTTTATCATCTTTTTCCTTCTTGGCATTAAAGCCTTCCAATATGCACTGGACTAAAAAATCACTCGATGCGGTTTCAAGGTCATCTGGCACCTCTTGTCCTGTCGAAAAGTAACTCACGGGTTTATTAATATTATAAATTAAAGAAAAAATCGTACCAAACACTTTGGTTTCATCAAATTTTGTAAAGATTAACGTGTCAATATCTAAAAATTCATAATTTTTGTAAATCTCTTCTAAATCGTCAAGTTTATACCCCGCAGATAAGACAAGATTGACATCAATTTGAAAATCACTCTTTCGGATGAATTCATTGAGTTTTGAGAGCTTTTCTTTATCATACTGAGAACTCCCCACCGTGTCAATCAAGATAATATCACAATGACTGAGCGAATTGAGTGCATCGTTAAAATCATTAGGATCTACCACATCTTCGATTGGCAATCGCATCATTTTCGCATATTGAAACAGTTGTTCCACCGCTCCAATCCGGTACGTATCTAAGGTGATAATCCCTACTTTACTACGTTTTTCCAATAGATACGAATATCGAGCTGCTAATTTGGCAATGGTCGTTGTTTTTCCCACTCCTGTAGGCCCAACAAACATCATGACCTTTTTAATTTTTCGGTTCATCGGTGTCTCAACACGCACCGGAATGAGTTTGCGCAATAAGACTTGAAAATAACGTTTGATGGTCTCACTATTAGAACGCATCCGGGCTGGCATATGCTCTAATGTTAGGTTCATGATATTTTCGAGATGATCCTCACCCATGCCACTTTTTTTTGCTAATTTATAAATTTCTGCAAATTCTGCGGGGATTTGCAAATGGTTTCGGTTGGGTGCCTTTTCTTCCCAAAACATTTCTTGGATTAATTTTATCTTATCCGCCAATTTAGTAATTTCATCTTTGATGGTCGTAATCTCTTCATTGGCTTTTTGATTATTCTCATGACCACTTGATGGTTTCTGACCAATCGCATTGGTGGTGACATTAGCAATCTGAGATATTTGCTTTGCGGCCTCTGAAATATTGACAAGCATATCATCAGGACGCGTCTCATGATGCAAAGGTTTTGTCATGTTTTTTTGTGGAGGCTGTGTCTCTTCCACGCCGACAATGACCTCATACAGTGAAGAAGAATTGATGGTTTTTTTTCTTATCTGTTTGGTACTCACAACCAATGCATTTTCGCCACATTCAGCTTGCGCTTGTTTGAGTGCTAGTGCAGGGGTTTCGGCACTAAAAGTTAGAAATTTCACACGCGTTCCTTTATTACATAACCTAGAGGTATCATCACGCTGATACGTTCGCTCCACTTCGGATGGGGAATCGTCAATTTTGCGCTTTTTATTCTAATGTCATCAAAAAATATTATATCCAAATCCATACTCCTTGGTGCATTTTTGAAACTTCTTTCTCTTTTTTGTAATTGTTCTATATGTAACAAATTCTTCAACATCTCACGCGGTGCCATTGAGGTTTGCAACACAAATACCGCATTGAAAAAATCTGCTTGCTCCAGATAACCAAATGGTGGGTTTTTCAAAATCGGAGAAGTTTGAACAATGTGAAATCGTCGGTCCTTTTTAAAATACCTAAAAACGGCATCAAATCGCCCCAACACATTGCCAATATTACCTCCGATTCCTACGACTACCTGATGTTTAAAGAACGCCTTTTTTTTGTATCGCTTAGGAAAATTCTTTGAAAAATAGAGTGTCAAATCTTGATTTAAAATAATCTCTTTCAACTAATAATCTCAACATCCGTTTCTCTAGCAATCACCGTATCTTCGATACGAACACCAAATTCGCCCGGTAGATAAATGCCCGGTTCAATAGTAAAGACCATATTTTCTTCGATAATATCTTGACTTCTTGCCCCAATCACAGGCAATTCATGAATATCCAAGCCCACACCATGACCGGTTGAGTGGATAAAATATTGACCAAAACCTGCTTTTTCAATCACCTCACGTCCGGCCCTATCTATCTCACTCGCCCGCACGCCTGCTTTGGCTTTTTTGATGGAGGCATCGTGTGCTTTTAAAACCGTATCATAAACTTTTTGTCTCAGAGCATCTTTGAATTTCATATTTTTTTCAAAGACCATATTGTGGCTCACTTCTGCGGTTCGGGTTCGATCAGAACAATATCGCTGATATTTAACCCCCGCATCCAATAAGAGCAGTTCAGATTCTCGCAATACATCATCACTCGGCAAAGCATGAGGTTTTGCAGCATTGGCACCCAAAGCGACGATAGGAGAAAAACTAAGTTCTAATTCTCCATAATTTTTGAAGATATTCTCAGCTTCATTAAAAAGTCGCTTCTCATTCAATCCGATTCCTCGCTCTCGTACAAACGCGGCAAACGCATCAAAAGCATCAGCGCCTTTGCGTGCTGCCACTCTTAAAATATCAAGCTCATGATCGCTTTTGATGATTCTTTTTTGTTGTGAAAAATTGACCTTTTGTGAAAAATTGATGTTGAGTTTTGAACTCAATCTCTCAAACTCACCCACCGACCATTCATAAGGATTATAGATCAATGTTGCAATTTTGGATTTCCGCAGCAAAGTACGCGCGACCTTCATCGGATCTCTGCGGTCCATCTCTACCACTTCCGCATTTTTGATGTATTCTTTGGCTTCTGTGATATATCTGGCATCGGTCAAGAAATATGCCGCATCCTCTAATTTTAAAAATATTTCATTATCACATGAAAAGCCGCACTCATAATAGACGGCATTTTCATCTTTTAGTATGTAATTCATTATGCTTTGGCTTGTTCTTCTTGCATTTTTTGAGCGGCTTCCATTTCACCTAACATTTGCAACAATGAAATCATCGCCAAGTGATAACCAAAAGGTCCAAATCCTGAAATAACACCCGTACTTGCTGGAGCTGTCATAGAGTGTGCACGAAACTCTTCTCTTCTAAAGATATTACTGATATGTACTTCAATAGCAGGTAAAGAGACCGCATTAATCGCATCTCTGATGGCAATAGAAGTATGAGAATATGCCGCAGGATTGATGATAATACCATCAGCATCACCCAAACATTCTTGGATTTTATCGACCAATTCACCTTCTAAATTTGATTGAAAAAATTCGATTTCTGCACCGTTTTGTTTTGCAACTGCTTCCATTTGAGCATGGATTTCTTCTAATTTCATTGGCCCGTAGATGTTTTGCTCTCTATGTCCGAGCATATTTAAATTTGGTCCTTGTATTACGACAATTTTCACATTTCTTCCTTTGTTTAAAAAATTTCTTTATTATACCAATCGCAAGTAAAAAAAATTATTAAGTGTTTGTTTATTAAGATGCGTTATACTTCTCCTATCTCAATTTCACAAGGAGTCAATATGAGTAAAATTTTATTTATCGTAGGCGATTTTGTAGAAGATTATGAAGTCATGGTACCCTTTCAAGCCCTAGCTGCCGTCGGCCATGAGGTGATTGCGGTATGTCCTGAAAAAAAGGCAGGCGATTCAATCAGAACCGCGATTCACGACTTTGAAGGAGATCAAACTTATAGTGAAAAACCCGGCCACAATTTTACACTCAATGGCACGTTTAGTGACATCGATGTCAAAAGTTTTGATGCTCTGGTTATCCCCGGCGGACGCGCGCCAGAATATCTGAGACTGAACACAACAGTGATAGAATTCGTCAAACATTTTGCAGACACCAACAAACCCATCGCGGCGGTGTGTCATGGTGCGCAAATACTCGCAGCGGCCAATGTTCTCAAAAACAAAGCTTGCTCTGCCTACCCTGCTTGCGCTCCAGAAGTACGAGAAGCTGGTGGGACGTATCAAGACATCGAAGTGACAGATGCCTTCACAGATGGCAACCTCGTCACTGCACCGGCGTGGCCAGCACATCCTGCATGGATTGCACAATTTTTAAAAGTTCTCGGAACAAAAATAACACTATAAATTATTGGGGTTATATGAAAATATAATCCCAAAATTATACGCCTCTTTTTCTCATTTATGCTACAATTTTGAAAAATTATAAGGGTTTTGATTTGAAGATATTACAAGCAGATTATATACTAACATGCAACGATGATTTTGAGATTATCACAGATGGTGCCATCTGTTTTGATGACACCATCATCGAGATAGGCAAAAGCCAGACCATCCTAAATAAATACAAAGATACCCCTGTCATTTGGGCGGGGAAAAATTCTGTCTTACTTCCTGGACTCATTAATACACACGTTCATCTTGAATTTAGTGCCAATACCACATCATTGACCTATGGTGATTTTATTCCATGGCTCAATAGTGTCATTAAAAATCGCGATGCTATTTTAGATGCGGGAGGGGCAGGATGCATGGAAGAACAATTGCAAAAAATGCTGCATTCTGGCACGACGACTTTAGGGGAAATTAGCAGTTTTGGAGATGATTTTGATGTGTGTGTCAAAACCCCTCAAAAAGTCGTCTATTTTACCGAACTCTTGGGCTCACGCCCCGATAGTGTGGATGTTTTGTTTCAAGACTTTCAATCAAAACTGCACCACAGTGAAGATTCCAGAAGCGATACATTTATCCCTGCTATCTCGATTCATTCACCCTATTCAACCCACCCAATTTTAGCTAAAAATGCTCTAGATATCGCACGAAAAGAAAATTATCCTGTCTCGACACATTTTATGGAGAGTACGGCTGAGCGGGATTGGCTCGATAGTGGTACGGGAGATTTTATGAACTTTTTCAACGCCTTTGCGCCCAATGCCAGACCGTTTGTGAACGCTCTTGAATATTTAGATCTTTTTCAAGATACCCATACACTCTTTACCCATTGCACCAAAGCCCATCATGATGAAATAGAAAAAATCCAAAAGATGGGAGGATGTATCACCCACTGTCCGGTGTCAAACCGTCTTTTGAATTCCGGACGGCTTGAAATCGAAAATATAGACAAAAAGATGCTCACTTTAGGGACTGATGGTTTGAGTTCAAATCTCTCTTTAAGCCTTTGGGATGAGATGCGCGCGGCTTTGATGCTCCATTATCAGGGTGATTTGAGATTATTATCACGCTTGCTTTTAAAGATGAGTACCACTCAAGCGGCCAGTGCCCTTGGATTGAATAATGGTGCACTCAAAGAGAAAAAAGATGCTGATATTATTGCTTTGCATCTCCCTTCAAAACTACAATCCCTAGAAGATTTGTGTACGCAAATCATCCTACATACTAAAGTAGTCGATAAAGCCTTTATCAACGGAAAGGAAATATTATGATATTTTTTCGATTTTTAGGGAGGATTTTAGATTACATTCAAAACCATTTTAAAGCCTTTATTTTTTTATTATTGCTGGTGGTCCTTTTCGCTCCTTTTGGTAGTGACAATTTGCAAAAACCTAACCTCAGCGTGATCAAAATAGAGGGAGAAATTGGGAATATTGATAAAATCATGGATGAGATTTCTCAAGCTACCCATAATCCTGCCATCAAAGGTGTTTTACTCAAAGTAGACTCTCCCGGTGGTGCACTCGCCCCTTCTGTGGAGCTCTCCTTGGCGATTAAGAGACTAGCATCTCATAAACCCGTCATCGCTTATGCCAGTGGGAATATGACCAGTGGGAGCTATTATGCTTCAATCTGGGCTAATAAAATCATCGCCAATCCCGGCGCCTTTATCGGCTCTATTGGCGTATTGTTTCAAGCCCCTAATATCGAAGAGTTAGCTCATAAACTCGGAGTCAAAGAGCAGGTTGTCACCGCGGGCGCTTACAAACAAATGGGTACGATAACACGAAAATGGACACCAAAAGAAAAAGCTGCGATGAAGACATTGGTGGATGATGCTTATGCGATGTTTGTTCGCGATGTGTCAAAGGCGAGAAAATTAAACATCAAAAAATCAACCGATTATGCTGATGCAAAAGTTTTTCTAGCACAAAAAGCAAAAAATCAAGGACTTATTGATGAAGTTGGCTCTTTGTACCAAGCCCAACAAGAGTTGATTGCTTTGGCAAAAGTTTCCCATCCTATTTGGAAAAAGCCACAATATGATATGGAAAAATTTTTAAAAGAGCTCAAAGCCAATAGCTTTTTTTCATTAATGCATCTTGAAAATTTAGCAGGACAATTGAGATAAAATCTTTGAAAATACTTGATGTGCTTATATGTTTTTGAAAAATGATACTTTAATATCACATATTTAGTTTTTATTAAGAATTTTATATTTTTTTCAACCGCATTTACCTATAATTATAAAAAGCTATATTGCTATTTTTACACTATTAAAAAAGGACTTTTATCGTGATTAAAAAGATATTAATCGCCAATCGAGGCGAAATTGCATTGCGTATCATCAGAGCATGCAAAGAGTTAAATATCAAAAGTGTTTCAGTTTTCTCAGAGGTTGACATCCACGGTGTATGGCTAAAAAAAGCAGATGAGTGTTATCCTATCTTAGGAGATCCCATCAAGGCATATTTAGACTATGAAAAGATTGTCTCTTTGGCAAAAAAAGCCGACTGTGATGCCATCCATCCAGGATATGGATTTTTGTCAGAAAGTCCTGAATTTGCAGAATATTGTGAAAAGAACGGCATCATATTTATTGGACCGAAATCTGAACATATTGCACTCTTTGGTGATAAGATTGCGTCCAAACAAGCGATGCGACGTGTTGGAATTCCGGTACTTCCTGGTACTGATGAGCCTATCGATGATGTGGATAAAGCGGTTCAAATCGCCAAAGAAATCGGTTTTCCTGTTATCATCAAAGCCGCTTATGGTGGTGGTGGACGTGGCATGCGCGTCGTTTATGAAGCAAAAGATTTTAAAAAACTTTACGAAGCAGCTACCAATGAGGCCAAAAAATTCTTTGGCAATGGTGCGGCATTTGTAGAAAAATTTCTGGATAATCCACGGCATATCGAAGTGCAAATTATTGCCGATCGATTTGGAAATGTTGTCCATCTTGGAGAGCGTGATTGCTCCATACAAAGAAAGCATCAAAAAGTCATCGAAGTAGCGCCTTCTCCAAGACTCGATAATCAAACACGAAAAGAAATTTATCGGGCATCACAAAAGGCAATGTTTCGCCTTGGATATGAAAATGTTGGGACGATTGAATATCTTGTTGATAAAAATAATGACTTTTATTTTATCGAAATGAATACGCGCGTCCAAGTCGAACATCCCATCACTGAAGCCATCAGTGGTATCGATATTGTTCAAAGAATGATTCAAATCGCAGGCGGTGATAAATTACGATATTTACAAGAAGAGATTACCTTCCGCGGTTATGCGATTGAGTTTCGTATTAATGCTGAAGACCCTAAAAAAGGATTTGCTCCTTCACCAGGGAAAATCACCGAACACCTCTCCTCTGGTGGACCAGGAGTACGGTTAGATTCGATTGCGTACAAAGGCTATACCATACCACCACATTATGATTCTATGATTACTAAATTGGTCATTTGGAATTTGGATTGGCAGGGTGCTGTCAACAAAGCACGCCGTGCTCTTGATGGATTTATCGTCAGAGGTGTGGCCAACAATATTCCACTACACAGACAAATTGTGCGAGATGAAGATTTTATCAATGGTACTTTTGATACGGGATATCTTGACAAGAAATTACCACATTTCAGCCTCGATGCGATTGATGATATGGAACAAGAAACACTCAAGATGGACCGCATCGCCAAAATGATTGAAAGCATCAAGAAAAATAATCTAACCGTACACCAATAACATCATGATAACGGTGCGTCTGTCTATAAGACGCTCCGTTAGTCAATCTTTTTTTTGGACATTACTTTAGATTCGATGATGACATGTTGGGTTTGTAACTCAAAAATATCATCCCGTTGTAATTCCTCCGCTCGTATCGTTTTTCCAGCGCGGATGACTTGTGCAAACGTTTCATTTAATCCCAATGTTGGGTCTTTGGCACTAAAAGCTTCTTTCAGATTGCGAAGCATTTGCTCCCATTTGATGAGATTTTGATGATGCGTAAAAGAGAGATTTTCTGCTAGAACTATTTTTTGGCGTTGCTTGGTTTCGAGTACTTGGGTCAGTTTAGCAATAAACTGCTCCTTTAATATTTTAACCTCACGACTCATCATATCAATTTTCTGTTCAAAAGAGTAGCGTTTAAATTCATGCTTGAGATTCAGCAATTCTTGATTTTTTTGATGGATGATTCGCCCAAAAAGGCTCTGAATACGGTCACTTAATCCATCCAAACCCAGCAGGATTTCCACTTTATCCGGCAAAATCATCTCCATAGCAGCCGATGGCGTCGGCGCTCTAAGATCAGCAACAAAATCACTAATCACAAAATCAATCTCATGTCCTACCGCTGATACGATAGGCGTATGCGCTCTAAAAATAGCATCTGCAACAATTTCTTCATTGAAACCCCACAAATCCTCAATACTCCCACCCCCTCGGGATACAACAATCACATCAACCCCAAGGGTATCGGCATAAGCGATATTTTTAGCAATATGAACCGCGCTACTATCTCCTTGTACGATAGTATCTAAAATCTTAATCTTGACCAAAGGCCACCGTTTTTGAGCGACGCGCAACATATCTTGAAGTGCTGCGCCCGTTCCTGATGTCACCAGTGCCATAGTTTTGATATTTTTGGGGATTATTTTTTTGTTTTTAGGATCAAAATAACCCCGATGTTTCAATTTTTCTTTGAGTTGCTCATAGGCTTTGGCCAGAGCACCACTGCCAGATGGCTCAATGGCCACACAATTGAGCTGATAACTCCCTCTTGGTACAAACACGGAGATTGAACCATGAATGATAACATTCATCCCCTCTTCCAGACGAAATTTCATCTTGGAATTATTACCTTTGAACATCACGCAAGAGAGGGTGGATTTGTCATCTTTTATCGAAAAATATAGGTGCCCTGAGCTGTGATAAGTAAATCGTGAGACTTCTCCCTCAACACAAACATGAATAAAAGTACTCTCAAGCAAAGATTTAATCTGCGTGTTGAGACTGCTGACACTTTGGGTTTGACTCAAGAGTTCACTCATCGTTTTTTTGCTATGACCAAAGTCGAGATATCCATAGAAAAGCTTTTGGCAAATTCGGTATCAAATCCCGCTTGGTCTAGCTCTTTTTGTAACATGCCAGAGGTTAAGAATCCTTCGATGGAATTTGGAAGATATTCATACGCTTCTTTATTTTTAGAGATAAAGGCACCAATTTTCGGTAATACTTTATTAAGATAAAAATCTTTGAGTGCAAAAAGTGGGCCTTTTTTGTCATCTTTGGTAAATTCTAAAATCACGACATAACCACCCGGTTTAACAACACGTGCAAACTCAGCAAAAGCGGCTTCTCTCTTGACAACATTGCGGATGCCATAACTGATGCTTAAAATATCTGCTGTTTCATTTTCGAGAGGAATTTGTGTGGCTTCGCTAATTACAAATTCAAAATCCGGAAACTTCTCTTTGCCCACTTGCGTCATACCCTTTGAAGGATCAACACCAAGGATTTTCACGACATCAATACCCGCATGTTCTGCACGTTTTTTCCAATATCCCATCATATCACCCGTACCACAAGCCACATCTACGATAAGATCAATCGGTCTATTATAGCGTGCAAAAGTCTCATCGCATGCTTTTTTTCTCCATTGGATATCAATTCCCATGCTCAATACGCGGTTCGCTTTGTCGTAAGTCGGCGCAATATCGTCAAACATCTTTACTATTTTTTCTTGTTTATTCGTTGGTGTCAAAACAGTCCCTTGTCATTATCTAGTAAAACATACTAAATTAAAAATTTTCTGCTATTATACCCTACAAATTTAAATTAGGGGAAATTTTGAAAGATATTGAAAAATTTTTAGAAGCAATTTGTGAGGAAGATTTTGTTGAAGGGCACGAAGTACTCGAAGATCGTTGGCGTGAACTCAAGAAAAATCCAGAGACTTTGGATGAAAGTAAAATCTTGAAAGGTCTCATCAATGGCTCAACAGCATTGGCACTTAAAATCATGGGAAAAGAGACCGGTGCGAAAACCGTGTGGAGTACTTTTGAGAAATATCGCCCACTCATTCAAAGCGTTCCTTGTGTGGATACTGCGAACTATAAAATTGCTGAGAAAATGTTAGATGACAAATATCAAAAATATATGATTTAGATTTTTTGATACCATGACAATCGGTCATGCTCGAGTTTTATTGAGTTGAGCTCTTGTAATTTTAAATCCAAATCAATGTGATGCCCTCGCTTGAAGTTTGGTGACCTAAAGATAGCATACAAATCTACGAACTCTCGACTGGCATCTAACATACCAGCTCCTCCTTCTATCATGACACATTTATATTCTTTGATACGTTCTAAATGATCTTCGATAAAAACGCGACGATTTTGTACTTGAAAAAGGGGAATTGTGGGATCAAAATCTTTTTTTTTCGAATAAATCATGACATCTGGGGCTCGTCCATGATTTAATCTCGAATCTAATATGGGTCTATCCATGCGTACCGTATTACCGCCAATAACTAGCAAATCAATCTGCGTGCGATATTGGTGGACCAACATCCGCGAGGTCGCATCGGTGATAATACCCCCATCAATCACACCATTGGCACTCATAGCCAATTTAAAAAATACAAAGTTACCTTGCTGCCATTTTCTAAAAGGAAAGCTCAGCATCTCACACGCATGAGAAGACTCTAAGACATCAACACCAATCCCTTGTGCTTTTAAATACGCCGCACCACCGTGTGCTTCATCATTGGAATCCATTTGTCCAATGACGACACGTTTAAAGCCTAAACCCTTGATAAGACGAGAACATGGGGGCGTCTTGCCATGATGATGACAAGGCTCTAATGTTACATAAATGGTGCACTTTTTAAAGATATCATGACGGTGGTCTAAAAGGTAGTGATGGATAGCATCTGATTGCTTTATGCCAAGAATATTCGCATCATGGGTCATAGTAAAATAAGCATTTTTGATGGCTTCAACTTCTGCGTGAGGTAGCCCTGCTTGATGATGGGCACCTAAGGCTATCACCGCACCGTTTTCATCAACAATCAAAGCACCAACTGCAGGATTTGGATATGTAAGAATTTGATATTTCCAAGCCTCATCAACGGCTTGTTGCATCAAAGAAATATCGATAGGAGTTACCATTTATAGTACGTTCTAGCCTTGTCGATATCCGCCATATTAATAGGGATAATTTTATCATCTTGTGCAATTTCTAAAGTTTTACCATCAAAAGATTTTAAAACCCCTATAATCTTTTCGGCATCATGACATTTGATTTTGACCGTCTCTCCAATACTTCCTTTAAAATGCTCTGCTTTTCGTAAGCGTCTCTCAATACCAGGGGAGCTTACCTCCAGCGTATAAGGCCCATTAATCGGAGGATTCAAGTCTAAGATAGGAGAGAGAATTGAGGAAATTTTTCCACACATATCTAAGGTGACACCCGATTTTGATGTGATGTAAATCCTGAAGATTTTAGCACCCCCTTCATCAGCCACCTCGGTATCATACAGCTCTACCTCATTGTCTTTGAGTATATTTTTTATTGTTTCAATATCAACCATGTAACTCTTTCTCTATTTTTTCAAATAATTTATCCATCTCATTTTGTTTTTTTAGACTTTCATCAAATTTAAAATGAAAATTTGGACAACGAAACCAGCCTTCTGCTTGCATGCAATAATTTTGCAAATGTCGATTGATTTTTTTGAGGTGTTTTAATATATAAGCTTTCTCGTCACTATCAAATGCCATTTCATCCAAATAGACTTCTGCATCATATTTTCCTCGGCTACATACGACATCAATCACACAGAGATTACTCAACATTTCATCACTCAATGTGGCCAACGCTTCAGGCAACAACTCTTTTAATACACTTTGGGTTCTTTGTAATTTAATACTTTTATCATTCATGCTCTGTCTCCTTTAGCCACGAATACGCTCATGACTAAATGCTTCTCATTAAACTTTATTGAACCAAGTATCATCCTTGGTTCAATTTCCCGTACTAAAGGGTTGCTCTCTCTTCGACTTCTTTAAAGCTTTCCATATAATCACCGACTTTGATATCATTAAAGCCATCGATTCCGATACCACATTCGTACCCTTTTCCGACTTCTTTAACATCATCTTTGAAACGTTTCAATGATGATACCGTCCCTTCATACACGATAACACCTTCACGAATCAAGCGAACTTTCACGCCTCTATTAATAGAGCCATCTGTTACAATACAACCGGCAATGGCACCAATTTTTGGCACATTGAAGACTTCTCTAACTTCTGCTTGTCCGATATGTTCTTCTCTGATAACCGGTGCTAACATACCAATGACGAGGTTTTTAACATCATCAATCAAATCATAAATAATATTGTATGTTTTAATTTCTACACCACTATTTTTAGCACGTTCTTTCACGCTTCCTGTCGGTCTTACGTTAAAGCCTAAAATAATACAATTTTCACTGGCGCCTGCTAAGCCAACATCACTCTCTGTAATACCACCGATTCCAGAACTGATGACATCGATTTTGGTTTCACTGGTTTTAATTTTTGCCAATGAGCCTTTGATAGCCTCAAGAGAACCACCCGTATCTGCTTTAATAATAACTGGTAATGTTTTCAAAGCACCCTCAGCAATCATCGCACTCAATTCATCGATGGTTACTTTTGTCGATTTAGAAAGCTCTTTTTGTCTCAAATATTCGGCACGTTTTTTAGCATATTCTCTTGCAATTTTATCGCTCTCTACGCTCACAAGCGTCTCTCCTGCTTCTGGCACAGAACTGAGTCCAAGTACGACAACCGGCTCGCCTGGTTTTGCTGATTTTACAGCATTGCCTTCATCATCTAAAAGGGCTTTAACCTTACCGTGAGCCACGCCAGCTACGACAGTATCTCCAACATGAAGTGTTCCATCTTGGATAACAACGGTAGAAACGGTTCCTTTTCCTTTTTCTACGGAGCTTTCAATCACCGCAGCTTTCGCTTCTTTTGAAGGGTCTGCTTTCAACTCTAACACTTCTGATTGAATCAATATCACTTCAAGAAGTTCATCAATTCCCATACCTGTTTTGGCACTAATACCCACAAATTCATAGCTTCCACCCCAATCTACTGGTGTGATATCAAGTTCAGCTAATTGAGACTTCACTAAGTCTGGATTTGCATTTTCTTTATCCATTTTATTGACGGCGATGATAATAGGCACATTGGCGGCTTTTGAGTGATCAATCGCCTCTTTTGTTTGTGGCATCACACCATCATCTGCGGCAACAACGATAATAACGACATCCGTCACTTCAGCACCACGTGAACGCATTTGTGTAAATGCTTCATGACCTGGAGTATCTATAAAAGTGATGTTTTTGCCATTTTTCTCAACCATATAAGCGCCCACGTGTTGGGTGATACCACCGGCTTCTCCACTGGCAACTTTTGAACTTCTAATATAATCAAGAAGTGAGGTTTTACCATGATCAACATGACCCATAATCGTGACGACAGGGGTTCGCTCAACCAATTTTTCTTCACTACTTTGTGTATATTGTTTCACATAATCAAATTCTTCTTGTTCATCAACCGTTGTGACGGAAAGATCAAATGAATCTGCTAATATTTCAATGGCATCTTTATCCAAAAAGTCATTTTTTGTTACCATAACACCTAAGGTGAAAAGCTCTTTAATCACTTCTCCGATAGATTTATTAATTTTTTCTGCAAATTCATATACACGAATATCTTCAGGAATTTCTATTGAATTAATCACTTCTAATGTTTTCTCTTCCGGACGGCGGCGGCGTCTCTTTTTGGTTTGTCTTTGAATACCATGATTTAAGAAAGTAGATTTTTTTGTGCTCTTCATTTGAGATGGATCAATCTTTTTCTTATAGACTTCTTTGACTTCTTGTTTCACGGTAAAATCTGGCAAGACGACCATTTCTTCTTCTATTTCTAATGAGACGTCTTTCATCTGCATATTTAATTCTAAATTCACTTTTTGATTATGACTGCTTTTTTGAGAAGGAGTTTTTTTAGCTTTTTTCTTTTTCTTTGAACTCTCTTGGCTAGTACCAAATACCGATTCGATAGGATTTGTTTTTTTAGATGTTCCAAATGGCGATTTTAATGCAGATTTTACATCAGCATCATCAAAGGCATTTTTCTTCTCAGCTTCTGCGGCTTGATGTCTTCGATTCTTTTTGACGATGACCAAACCTCTTCTTTTTCTGACATTTGCAGATAAAGAAGGTTTTTCCTTTACAGGAGGTTCTTCTACTTTTGGAGTTTCCACTTTTTTCTCAGCAGGTTTGGCTTCTTCAGCATGCGTTTTAAGCGCTTTTGATGCTTCTACTTTTGCCTCTTTTATCTCTTCTTTGACCTCTTCTTTTTTCACTTGAGGTTTCTCTTCTTGAGGTTTATCTACGGATTGTTTTGGTGGCGGGGTTGGTTGCTTCTCTTTGACAACATCAGGTTTGGGTTCTGGTTTGGGCTCCACAACCTTCTCTTCAGTAACGACGTCTTTTTGCGCTTTAGAGTGCTCTTGCACGGCACTGCTGCTTGGACTACTTTTTTCACCCGTTAAAATAAAATTAATCAGACTCTCTGCCTCTTCGGGGCTGACACCACTGGAAGCAGCTTTTACATCAAATCCCATTTCAACCGCTTTTTCTACTATGTCTTTACTTTTGATTCCCATCTCTTTTGCTATCTCATGTATACGGATCTTACCCATTCGTATCTAACTCCTTCAGTATTTTGCCAAAATCTTCTATATTGTCGTATTTGATTCTAAATTTATGATTTAGAATTTTCATCAGTTTGTTTCTGTTGTTGGTGATGCATGCGGCGCACACATAAAAACTTCTCCCAGTCTTTTGAAAATTTACAAGCTTTTTATTATTTTCTTGAAAGCGGTATAAACCTTTTTGGGGAAATCTTGCCCTGCATACGATGCACATACGCGTCGCACCATTTATTTCGCTTATTGTATCAGAATTTATCTGTTTTTTCACTTTTACCGCTTTTAAACATTTTTTTCTATCACATAGCCAATGTTGTCAAAGTCAAAAATCTCGACTCTAAAATCTTGGAATTCTCTATTTAATCTCTCTTTAATTCCCAAAGCGTCCGTTTCGTAACACATGGAAAAAAATGATGAGCCACTACCTGAGAGCGTACTCATCAGGGCACCTTGTTCGAGTGCGCTTTTTTGTACTTGTTTTAATTCTGGCATGTTTTTCATTCGTTGGTCTTGATGGATGCAATCTTTTGATGCAATTTTCAACATTTCCCAATTTTCACTAAAAAATGCAGCACTCAATAAAGAAGCACGTGAGAGATTATAAACCACCTGCTGCATCGCAAATTTTTTCGGTAATTGACTACGAGATTGCACGGTTGACATCGGTTTGTTGGGTATCACCATCACAGCCTTTAGATGTTCAGGTAGCGTTTTTTGCAACGAATGCACGCTATTGTTATCAACCACAGAACTCACAAAACCACCATATACACACGGTGCGATATTATCAGGATGGGGTTCATAAAAAAGAGCTCGATTTAAAATTTTGTTTTTACTGACTTTGATATTAGCCATCTCATAAGCACTTGCAATGGCGCTAACAATAACAGCCGAACTGCTTCCTAATCCCCGGGCAAAAGGTATTTTATTGGTAAATTCAAATCTAAAAGTTCCTTTTTCTCCGCTCAACTCTTGATAAATGTCATTAAAAATAGATATAAAAATATTGTTTTTTTTCAATCTCGTGTTGTGTTCGCCCTCGCCTTTGATAGAAACGCTATGAAAATTAGAACTCTTAATGGTAATCTCATTATGCAAATTTATAGCGACACCTAATGCATCAAACCCTGGTCCTAGATTGGCACTGGTTGCGGGTACTTTTATCTTTAAATTCACGCCATTCTCCTCTTTTACACTGCTGGTAATACATATAATGGATCACAATTTTTTGTGAACCGATCGTGTTGTAGGAGCTGGGGTAATTCAAATTGGTCTTCAATCTCTTCGTCAAATCGACGCATCTTAATCTCTCCCTCTTCCTTCACAAAATAGACTTTTTTTAGTGCTCGTATTGGGGCATTATGGTTAAATTCAAAGCCATCTGCTGCAAAAATATCAACATTCAGACTGATACTCATCGTTTGCAAAAAAACATACGTGACTTTAATCGCCATAAAACTGCCCGGGCCATTGGCAAAATAGATGTTTTCTATCTCAAATTCATCACAAATTTCAGCCAATACAAGTGGCAATATTTCACTGGTTCTACCTGATTCTTTATAGGTTTTTATTAAGACTTTATTTTCATAGACTCCCACCAAAAATGGAGAAGAGAGTGCCACGACTAAGATATCAACTTTTTTTATGAAAAAACCTTTTCGTACTCTTTAACAAACTCTTTTGAAACGATTTTTAGTTCATAATTCTCAGGGTCTTTGAGTATCTCTTTTGTTAATTTATGGTTGAGATTGTGGCTCCCTGCAAAGGATTCATAATCTCCGATAATAGTGGCGCCAAGTAGTGCCAAATCACCGATTGCATCGAGTATTTTATGTCTGACGAATTCATCTCGATATCGTAATCCTTCAGGATTTAAGATTTTATTATCATCCAACACAACGGCATTTTCAAGTGAGCCTCCGAGTGCTAAACCTTTACTTCTAAGGTATTGGACATCTTTTAGAAATCCAAACGTTCGTGCACGGGAAATCTCTTCGATAAAGTTTTCTTTGCTGTATTCAAATCGATACGCTTGGTGTCCAATGATAGGATGATCAAAATCGATTGCAAAACTGTATGTGGGAGAGAGCGAAGGTTTAACTCTTGCAAATTTTTTCCCATCTGTGACTTCAATCTCTCTTTTAATGATAAGTAATCTTTTATTTTCTTCTAATGTTCGTTTCCCCGCTTCATCTAAGAGCATGCAAAAACTCGCACTACTCCCGTCCATCACAGGGATTTCTGAACTGTTCACGACGATTCTAAGATTGTCGATTCCATACGCATATACAGCAGAAAGTAAGTGTTCAATCGTAGATATCGAATCTTTACTATCACCAATCACCGTCGCCATTTGTGTATTGACGACATTTTCAGGAGATGCTTTAAACGTTGATCCGACATCACTACGATAAAAGACAATCCCACTATCAGATTCTAATGGTTCTAATGCGATGGTGACCGGTTCTCCTTTATGCAGACCGATACCGACACTTTCAACTCTTTTTGCTATGGTTGTTTGTTTCATATAACATCCACATACATAAGTAAATCATTCATACGTTAAACTTTCTTTTCGTTTTGTCTTATCTTAAGCAAAAATAATACCATATGACATGATACTATTTTTTGGACACATTTTTTACTAATTTTTGTCTATCATTTTTTTAGATACTGAAATTATAGCAAAGATATTCGTTTTCATCCAAGATTTATCCATCCACTCCTCAGGTCTGACTTCAATGCCTTGCACTAAAACACCAAAATGCAAGTGATCTCCTAGCGCTAAACCTGTCGATCCTGTTTTGGCGATGATTTCGTTTGGCTTGATGTGATCACCCACTTGCACCAAGAATCTAGAGCAGTGCCCATAGAGTGTGTACAGTCCCAATCCATGGGATATGATTAAATTATTGCCATAGATTCCATTAGGTTGTGCGAAGACAACCGTACCTGGATTTTTTGAGCGTATGTTGGCAAATCGTACACTGGCAAGGTCGATTCCTAAGTGATAGGCTTCGCTGATTTGTTGACCGCCATAACTATAATAACGATGATCTCCAAAACTTGCCACAGCCGCACTATTTCTCAATGGATAAAAAGGTTTTAATGTAAAATTACTAATCCTAGACGTTTCAGTTTTGTTGGTTGCATTATCGATATTTTTTTCATTGACTTCACGTAATTTCTCATTGATGGCCTTAAATTTTTCAACTTTTGAGGCATTGTTGAGTTCGGGCATAATATTAGAGATAAGATTGCTGATTTTACCATCTAAAAAATTATCTTTTAGTGTGATATGAGAGAGTTTGTATTTTTTATCTTTTAAAAATAATCGCACCCTACTTTTGCTACTATTGCCTGCATAATCGGTAGCTACAATCGTCGCACTAAAATTTTTCTCTTGCACCGGCCATGCTAATAGTGAGATATAATATCCCTCTTTATAAAAAGGTGTCGGATAAAATTTCTTGCCAAAGTTCGTGACGATATAGAGGTCTTTGATATTGTTATCTGTCGCTTTGAATACAACCAATGCGCTACCACCTCTTGTGATTTTATACGAGTTATCAATCACATAAACTTCTGGACGGGTTCGATCTACGATAATAGATACGGTTTTCTCCGCACTATTACCAGAGAAGAAGTTCCATTTGCTCGCGTCTGTCACTTGAATCTGCAAGCTAAAATTTTTCTTGGTACTAGTAAAACCAGTACGAGGAAACGTAATCTCTAAATTTTGATTTTTTTCAATTTTAGTATATACTTTTTTGAGTATTGAGACACTATTTTTACCATCACTTAATGTCACTCTGATAAATTTAATACCGCTATCATCGCTCACGCCTAATTGCAAAGGCTTTTGTAAATTCCAATCAATCTTGCTCGCGATGTGAATCTTTGGTGCATTGCGCTCAAACATTGGAGCGTTATATAAATAGCCAAGTCCTGCTATGATAACGATGAGTATCACAGCAATCACAATACCTGTGGAGCCACGTCTTTGATGGAATCTTCTATTGTTTATCATTTTCTATAATCCTTTGTAATAGTCTCGCTTTTAATGTTGCGATATCTTGATCTTTTATCTCAAATCCTGCTGAATTTTTATGTCCTCCACCACCGAAGGAACGTGATATTGCTGAGATATCAATATCTTCTTTGCTTCTCAAAGAGACTTTATAGCCTTCACTCTTCTCTTCTAATACCATCACGGCGACATTAACCGTGGCAAGGTCTCTGAGGATATTGATGATATTTTTCGCATCATACCGTCTAGCCCCTGTTTGTAATAATGTCTCTTTGTCTATCAAAATAAAAGCAATACTAGCATCATGATACAACTCAAAATGATTGAGGATATAAGCTAGCAAGCGTATTTTTGCCAAAGATTGTCTGCCTTTTAGAGCATGTGCAATTTCCGTCGGTTTGGCACCACGCTGCACCAATTTAGCGGCACTCTCAAAGGTGGAGGCCCCCAATGCACCATAGGTGAAAAACCCCGTATCTTCTGCCACCGCAGTATAAAGACACGTCGCACAATCTTTTGATATCTTGGCACTGTTTTTAATGAGGAAATCATACACAACTAATCCCGCACTAGGCTGGTCTATATTGACAATATTGATATCACCAAAATGCTGACTGGTCTTGTGATGGTCGATATTAATCAGCGTATAATCACCACGCTCTATTCGTAATCTATCAAAACTGCCACAATCGCAACTCACCACAACATCAAACCGTGCAGGCATACGATCTTTGACCTTTTTGATATGTGGCAAAAAGTCATAAATCTTAGGCAAGACTGTGGTCGCATTGTAGAGGGATACTTTTTTGTTGGCTCGCATCAAAACATCATACAAGGCCAATACGCAGCCGAGCGTATCGCCATCAGGATTTACATGTGAAACCAATACAATATGCTCTGCACGCATCAAAGTGTCCCAAGCTGTTTTATACATATAAACTCCATCATTAAAAGCTTATTATTATACTTTGTTCTTCATAAAAAGTTATTTAAAAATAACGTCCTAAGCATAAAATGTATCATGATGAATATGCTATAATAACTTTTTAAAATAATTTGAGGGAACATCATGGGCGATTGTAATGTTATAGATATTTTATCCGATAAAAAAGTCCTCTACGCAGAAGATGAAGAGGGCATCCGTAAAAATGTCACAGAAATACTTGAATTGTTTTTTCAAAATGTTGTTGCCGTCGGCGATGGACAAGAGGCTTTAGATGAGATGACACTCAGCAGTTATGATGTCTTGATATTTGACATCTGTATGCCCAATATGGACGGATTAGAAGCGATACAAAAAATCAGAAAAACCAATAACAAAATCCCCATCATCATCCTCTCAGCGCACACAGAACAAGACTACCTATGGCGTGCGGTTGAGATGAAAATCACCAAATATTTAACCAAACCCTATGACAAAGATACCCTCATCGATGCCTTAAAAGCAGCGGCATTAGAGCTGGTCGATAACAACCTCAACATCCAACTCTCACCCCTTTGTGTCTATAATCCTTGCACCAAAAGTGTGATGATAGAAAAAAAAGAGATCAAACTCTCCAAAAGCGAAAGCAGATTGTTAGAATACCTCATCAAAAGAGCCAATCAAAGTGTCTCTTTTGAAAATATTTATGATTATATTTGGGAATTTGAACAACCCAGCAAAGAGGCAATCAAATCCATCGTCAAAGAGTTGCGTAAAAAAATCGGTAAAGACTCCATCAAAAACATTTATGGCATAGGATACATGCTTGAAATACAATAATAACCTAAAATTTCTCTCTGTTAAAACCAAAACGATTATTTTGGTCTTGGCAATATACCTCATCTTATCAACCATCTTTTTCTTTATCCGTTATCTTGATATCAAAGAATTTGCACACACCAATCAAAATGCCGAATTGCAAAGAGTCAAACAAGTCTACCAAGAGACTCTTGCGCGTACCAAAAAGTTTTATATTACAAGAGGCTATGCCAATATCAACTCTTTTGGTATTATCAAAGCATTTGAAACCCGTGATTTAGAGGCGCTTCATGAGCTAAGTCTCCCAAGATGGAATATCATCAACAAAGAAAATCCCTATTTGAAATCCTTCTGTTTTTATGATCATGATGGTCGGTTGCTAACCTATTTTGGAGATGCCCCAGAGAAAACCCTGCCTTATACCAAACAGATGCAAAAACCTTATGATGGCTTTTGGTACCATAATGGTCATTTTAATTATCACACGGTTTCTGAAGCACGTGATGAGAATAATCATATCGTCGGTTATGTGGTGTTTGTGATTGAGCCAAAATACTTTTTATCAGAAATCCGAAAACTCATCAATATTTTTGCCTTTATCTCGTATGAAAAACCCCATCACCAACCTTTGGTCTTTATGCTTGAAAATGATAATATTACCGCCAATATCATCAATAAAAATCTGATAAAAGGCTCCCAAGAAATCACCACAAACCAAGGTATCTTTGTCCCCTTTACGGTTAATGGCAAGGGTATTAATCCACAAAATAACTTCAAAATTATCTTTTTGCAAGATGTGATGCATTGGAAAAAGATACTCCACAAAGCGATATTGCAGAGCTTGATTGTCATGATTATTTTAGTCTTGATTACCATCATGGTCATCAATTACGGCTTTGATATCATCTTAAAAGAGCTCGATGAATCCAATGAAAAGCTCAAAAGGAGCCAAAATGAGCTCGAAGCATTAAATAAAAATCTCCAAATCAAAATCGAAGAAGAGATTCAACTCAAACTCATCAAAGAGCGAGAAGCCAATGAAAAAGAGCGAATTTTAGCCCATCAAAGTAAACTCGCAAGCATGGGTGAGATGATTGGCAACATCGCCCATCAATGGCGACAACCGCTCACAGAACTCTCGTCTATCCTTATCAATATGGAACTCTATTTTGAGCGCGGGAAACTAAGCGTCGAAAAATTTCACACCAAAGTGACAGAAGCGCACGAACAAATCGTATTTATGTCAAAGACTATTGATGATTTTAGAAACTTTTTTGCATCCGGGAAGAAAAAAGAGACCGTACGCATCTCTACTATTATTAACAAAGTCAACAATCTCATGAGCGCCTCTTTGAAAAATAACAATATCAACTTTATACTTGATATCACGGATGATTTTGAAGTCTATTGTTATCCCAACGAACTCTCGCAAGCTTTGTTAAATATCATCAGTAATGCCAAAGATATTCTATTAGAGCGTGACATTAAAGATGCGAACATTATCCTCAAAGCATTTCAAAAGGAAGACAAACATATTGTCCTTGTAGAAGACAATGCCGGCGGCATCACGGTTGAGCCCATCGATAAAATCTTTGAGCCTTACTTTAGTACCAAACATGCCAAAAGCGGCACAGGTATCGGGCTATACATGACAAAGACCATCATCGAAAAAAACAATAACGGCAAGATTGAGATTGCAAACTCCGACACCGGCGCCATCTTTACTATAATTCTTTAGTACCATTCAAAAATCTTCTCCCTATTTTCCCCTTTTCTACTGTTATACTTCGTTCAAAATAAAAGGAGTGACAATGGATAATCAAGATAATTCAAGAAGAAGTTTCTTGAAAAAAGGATTCGCATCCACAGCTTTCGCAATGCTTGCGACAACGGGTGCTGAAGCCTTTTCTCTTCAAATTCCTGGGCGAGATAAAAAAGATCCAAAACACATCGGGCAAGTGGGCAAACATTTTGTGATGGTGTTAGATCTTAGAAAATGTATCGGATGTCAAGCATGTACTTCCGTTTGTAAAGTAGAAAACGAAGTACCGCATGATCAATACAGAACGTTTGTAACTGAAACAGAAATGGGAGAATTTCCCGATGTCAGAAAGGGATTTTTACCACAACTGTGTAATCATTGTGATGACCCCGCCTGTGTTCCGGTCTGCCCAACAGGTGCGACCTTTAAAAGAGAAGATGGCATCGTCGTGGTTGATAATGAAGTCTGTTGGGGTTGTGGATACTGCATCAGTGCATGTCCTTATGACAAACGATACTTCAACAAACGAACCAAAACAGCTGATAAATGTAACTTCTGTGCACAACGCGTCGATAAAGGGTTGATGCCAGCATGTGTGGAAACGTGTATCGGTGGCGCACGTGTTTTTGGTGATGTCAATGACAAAAACTCAGAAGTATACAAACTCATTCACAGTTTTTCAACCAGCGTCTTAAAAGAGGCTCAAGGAACCCATCCACAAACGTTTTATATCAGTTTAGATTCTAGAATTGAAGAGTTATTTTCAACCACACAAAGTCTAGATGACATCGTAAAAGCAGAGGAAGGATTCAAATCAGAATGGGAAAAAACAAGAGCGGAGGCACACAATCATGGATAATATGCAACACTTTTTAACACTAATCTCTTCTATTACAATAGAAAAACCTTGGGGTATTGATATACCAAATTATTTTTGGTTTACCGGCAGTTCCGCAGCAGCGTTTATCATCTCAAGCTTTGCACATGTTTTTGGATGGAAAAAGTACAAACCAATCGCGGGAGTTTCCTTATTGATGGCCTTTGTTTTGTTGGTCGCAGCACCACTGAATCTCATCGATGATTTAAGACAACCAGGCAGAATTTTAAACTTTTTCTTATATGGCTGGGAAGATTTCCCAACATCACCGATGAAATGGGGTGTTTTGTTGCTCATGGCCTATCCAATCCTCATCTTTTTTGAAGCGCAAGCACTGTATCGTACCTATTTTGTCAAAAAAGCGCAAAACAGTAGAGGCTTAGCCAGAGTGTTTAATATGCTCTTTACTTTTGGTAACACTGATTTAAGTGAAGCTGCCATGGAAAAAGATCATAAAAAAGGCTACATTTTAGGCGCTATTGGTATTCCACTCGCTTTAGCCGTACATGGATATACCGGATACATCTTAGGTGCTGTTCATGCCAATGTCATGTGGCACACTCCTTTGATGCCGCTTATCTTTTTGGCCTCAGCGATGGTCTCAGGAACCGGACTTTTGGTCATCTTAATCCCACTTTTTCAAAGATTTTTATCCGAACGCAAAAAAGTCGACAGAGACATGGTCGCTACGTTAGCGAAACTACTCTCTTGGTTTATTGTGGCCGATTTAGTCATGAGATTTTTATGGTTGACCTTTTCACTCACCTTTGCAGATGGCGAAAAATATGCGCTCTATCAATACTTTAGCTTGCATTTTGAAGATACACTTTGGATTGATTATGTATTGTGTCTTTTTGTGCCACTCATCATCGGCTTTACAAAACTCAGAAATATCCCATCGGTCGTCTATTTTGGCGGTATCGTCACCGCAATTGGCGTATGGCTATTTAGATGGAATACGGTAATCGGCGGTCAAGAAATCCCTCGCACCACTCCGGGATTTTCACATTACACCCCACCAATGTATGGACAAGACAGTGTGATGGCGGTACTCTCAAATTGGGGTATCTTATTTGCACTTATTTGTGCCGTGTTGTTAATATTTCCATGGGATGAAGAGATGCAAGATTGTTATGAAGGAGTAGAAAATGCAAAATAGTAGAAGAAAATTTTTATTGGGATCTGGTGCGATAGTTGCTGCTGCTTCAGTTGCAGGATACAAAGAGACATTGGGGGCGGTTGCCACACTTTCTGACAAAGGAGAGCGGGCAAAAGATAGTATCTATTTTAATTCACCACAACCAGAATACAGTCTTTTAAACAAACAATTTAAAACTAATGAAGATTTTAAAATCGTTCCGACCACGTGCATCGGATGTACGACACAATGTGGGGTGAGAATCAAAGTCGATAAAAAAACTGATAAAGTAGTGAGAGTACTGGGAAATCCTTACAATTTGCTCTCCACCAATCCATGGCTTCCTTATAACACGAGTATTAAAGATAGCTACAAAACACTCTCCCAAACTGGGAATTTTGAAACCTATCGCTCCAATGTTTGCGCACGAGGTAACTCTGTCTTTGATAAAATCTATGCAGAAAACCGCGTTTTAAAACCTCTTAAAAGAGTGGGTAAAAGAGGTGAAAACAAATGGAAAGAGATAGATATTGATGAGTTGATTTCTGAAATCGTCAATGGTGGTGATCTGTTTGGTGAAGGCATGGTCAAAGGACTCAAAGATGTCCGAGACCTCAACACACCCATCAACCCAAAAGAGCCATCATTTGGACCAAAATCTAATGGACTTTGCTGTATTGGAACCACTCATGAGGGAAGAACCATGCCGATGGTCCACCGCTTCATGATGTCCTTTGGAAGTGTCAATTATTCTGGTCATACTTCTATTTGTGGTCTTTCAATGAGAGCAGGAGAAGCTGCGTTTTTGGGAGATTTCAAAAAATATCCACACCTAAAACCAGATTTTGAAAATACAAAATACCTCCTGAGTATCGGGACACCTCCAGGACAAGCGGGAAATCCTTTTAAACGACAAGGAAAACTCCTCTCTAGTGCCCGAACTGATGGCGATATCGAATACACCATCGTCTCCCCAATGCAAGGGAACAGTGATACCATAGCAGTGGGTGGCAAAAGTAACTGGATTCCGATTATTCCAGGGACTGATTTGGCTTTTACTATGGGATTGTTACAAATCATCATCAACAATAAACTCTATAATGAAAAATACCTCTCAATGCCATCAGCTAAAGCGATGAAAGCCTTGCATGAGCCTTCATGGACCAATGCCAGCCATCTTGTTATTCAAGACAAAGAGGGCTTTGGAAAGATACTCAAAGATAAAAATGTTCCGCTGGTTATTGATAGCAAAGACCATACCGTAAAATCATCTCATGATGTATTACAAGCCGTGCTTGATTATCAAGGAAGCATCACCTATCAAGGCAAAACTTACCAAGTCAAAACAGCCTTTAATGACCTCAAAACCAACGCCAATGATATGAGCTTGGATGCCTACTCCAAAGAGTGCGGCGTGAGTGTTGAAAAGATGCAAGAAGTCGCGAAAAAATTCACCTCTTTTGGCAGACAAGCCAGTGTCGATTGTCATGGTGGTACCATGCATACGACCGGATTTTATACCAGTTATTCTGTCATGATGTTAGGAGCCATGATTGGAAATCTCAACTACAAAGGCGGTATGAGCAGTGGCGGTGGTGCCTACAAAGACTTCGTCGGGTCTCAATACAATCTTTATGCTTACAAAGGCAAAGTCAAACTCAGAGGTGCCAGAATGGATCGTGCGAGACGACCTTATGAAAGCACTAATGAATACAAAGAAAAAGTCGCCAAAGGTGAAAACCCTTATCCAGCCAAAGACAATTGGTTCCCATTTACCAATGCGCTAGAGAGTGAGTTTATCACCAGCAGTTTCAAGGGCTATCCTTATAAAATGGATGCGCTTATCACCTTTAATTCAAACTTTATGTATGGCACTCCTGGTGGAGAAAATCATATCAAAGAGTTGATTAAAGATCCAAAAAAAGCGGTACCTTTGTTTGTCGCAATCGATCCATTTATCAACGAATCTTCTGTATATGCTGATTATATTATCCCAGATTCTGTATTGTATGAAACTTGGGGTGTTGTGCATGCGTGGGCTGCGTATCAGACCAAAATCAACACACTCAGATTCCCAGCAGTCAAACCAAGACAAGCAACCTTTAAAAACGGTGAACCTATCGAGATGCTAAGCTTCATCATCGCCCTTGGTAAAAAAATGAATTTGCCTGGCTTTGGCGAAAATGCTATTCAAGGCACAGATGGGAAACTCTATCCATTTGATAAGGCTGAGGATTTTTATTTAAGAGCATTTGAAAATATCGCGATGGATGGTACGCCAGTTCCTGATGCCACCGATGAAGAGATCAAACTCGCAGGTATAGAACAATACATCCCTTCATTGAAAAAAATCTGTAAAGAAAACTGGAGAAAAACCGCTTATGTTATGGCACGTGGAGGACGATACGAAGATTTTGAAAAAAGTTATGATGGAGATTTCACGTCTCATAGATATCAAAAACCAATACAAATCTATAATGAAAAACTCGGTACCAGCAAAAATGCACTCAATGGAGTACAACACAGTGGGTCACCGAAATTTTTCAAACAACGATTTGCAACCGGTGAGACTTATGATAAATTGTTTCCAAAAGATCAATTTCCTTTGGTGGCATTTTCATACAAATCTAATGTACTCTCCACTCCCAATACATCCAGCACGAATTTGAAACAGATTCGATATACCACCTATGTCGATATCAATCCAAAAACAGCGCAAAAATTAGGATTACGACACGGTGATTATGTCAAAGTCGCCTCTCATGATGGTCAAACAGAGGGCTTCCTCAGACTCAGACATGGCGTTCATCCTGATACCATTGGTGTCGAACAAGGTGACGGTAGAAGAGCAGAAGGCGCTATCAACATCGAAATCAACGGCAAAGTAACCAAAGGTTTGGCCTCAAGAAGAACGGGGGTTTATTATAATAAACTCGGACTAAAAGATACCAGCCGAAACTTTGCAATTGCGGCGGATTTTGCTTGTGGCTCTTCAGCCAGACAAGCCATCCCTGTAAATATCACAAAGATTGGCTAACACACACATCACTCCTTGCAGTCATATTATCTCACCGGTAATATGACTGCGTTTTATAACAACAAACCATAACCTATCGTAACCCCACCTAAGATACATAACCATATAAATGCATGCCCTGTCTTTTTGAATCCACCAAACCACAACGCATAGATGGATTTTAAAATATTATTACTGCCTGATGCGATAATAATAGCAGCGACAATCTCATGTTGCGTGATAACATACTTGCCATTGAGTAAGGAGAGTACAAAAGGATCAATATCAGTAAATCCCACAATAAACGAGAGCAGTTTTAAACCATTTATTCCATAGTAATGAATCACAAAATGCGTCACTAGCATCATGATCAAAAATAATCCCGCGAAAATAAATGCCGTACTAAGCTCAAGAGGGTTTTTATCTTTTATATCCAACACTGTATTGACGGTTCTATTTTGCGCTTTATAATAAAAAAATGCTACTATTAAAGAGACACATGCTAACAATAAAAAGATACCAGCAACCTCTTTTGCTATCCCTTTATTAAAGATAAAAGCAACGACAATCAAGCGCAAATACATCATCGAAGTCGCAGCGATTATAGATGCAGTCATCAACGGATTGACGCCTGCTTCTTTGGTTTTTTTCGCTAATACGACCGTAGTCGCAGTCGAAGAGTAAAGACCGCCTATTAATCCGGTTAAAAACACTCCTTTAGATGGAAAGACAAACTTTTGTATCAGATATCCTCCATAAGAAATCGCTGAAATGACGACCACACTCAGCCAGATTTTAAAAGGCGAAAGCGGGATGTATGGAATCACCACTTTATCTGGAAGCAGCGGTAATATCACCGCAGAGAGCAAGACCATCTTACCCAAGGTTTCAAATTCATACGCATCCACCTCAGAGGTAAAATTTGCAATACTTTGTTTGGCATTGAGCACAAATACAATCAATACAAAAACAAGCGCACTCATCCATAGGGGATACATCAAGTTCAAGGGTCCAAAAGTATAAACCAAAAGCATCACCATATACAAAAGAATACTATGGTTTCCCTCCAACAAAGCCTTATAATAAAACAGTGCATAAAGGAGTGTCATACCGACCATACCCGCGATGTAAACACTGAGATGATGTGCATCCATTTTATAAAAAATAAATCCCAAAGCCCCGACAAACGTCAATGTTCTCGCGGTCCCTATAAAAGAGTCTCTCCTGTTGCTATGAAATTTGATATGATACGCTTTAATCTCCAATCCGATTAAAAAACTCAACACAATCGTCACTGCAAAATGCGTGAGGTCAGAGTCAAAACTCATTGGAACATAAATCCTTTTTCATCACACTTTGGATCAAATCTATAAATAATATCAGGGTCATAAGCCAATAATTTTTCATCTTTTCCTTCATAATCTACTTGAGATAAAAAGTGTTTGATGGTATGAATTCTCGCTTCTTTTTTATCATCCGTATGGACAACATACCAAGGAGCAAAAACAAATGAGCTCACCTCAAGCATCTCATCTCTAGCTTTAGAGTAAGCATCCCAATAGTGCTGTGCTTTGGCATCAATAGGACTGAGTTTCCATTGTTTGAGAGGATTATTTTTCCGTGCTTCCAAGCGTTTTTTTTGTTCTTCTTTTGAAATATCCAAATAATATTTTAAAAAAATCATTCCCGAATGCGTGAGCATGTGCTCAAAACCACCCACCTCTTCTAAAAAACAGCTTTGTTCTTCATGCGTTGAAAATCCCATGACTTTTTCGACACCCGCACGATTGTACCAACTACGATTAAAAAATACAATCTCTTGATTACTAGGGAGATGAGGAACAAAACGCTGAAAATACCATGATGCCACATCTTTTTGTGATGGCACTCCCAAAGCTACAATACGCGCTTCTCTCGGGCTTAGATGTTCTACAAATCTTTTAATCATTCCATCTTTCCCCGCACAATCACGCCCCTCAAACAGGATACAAACTTTAAGGTCTTTTTTAATCACAGCTTTTTGAAATTTCACAAGTTCTACTTGTAAATCATAAAGCACTTGTTTGTAGTACTTTTTTTTCATCATGACTCCTTTCATATGTCACCATTATAAAACATTTTCTTTATATCTTCTTTTATAGTACTTTATCATTGCCATCTTAACCCCATCATTAAAGACAAACCAACACAAAGAATAACCCCACACAAACAGCGCCCATTTCCAACCAATCGGTGTCATGATACCCAAGCCATAAACGCCAATCACGCTCCCTAAGAGGGCGGTGGAGAATGATGCTAGCAATAAATACCATGAGGGATAGGGTTTTTTCATAAACCAATCTGAAATCCGCGTATTGAAAATCGTCAAGTGTCCAGCCACCGTGAGCAAGACAAAAAAGACACTTTGCACAAATCCTAAATACGATTTTGCATCCCCCACCCAGGTGGGGACATCAGGTAGGAACATCACACTTTGAGGATGGGCTTTGAGAAAAACCATCATGATATAAAAAATGGTAAACGAGCTAAAGACGCCTGCAATCCCAAACCATGAAGAGAGTACGAAGATATTTTTCATATCCCACTTGAGTGGTTTTTCACCTACTTTTGTATTATCATACGCAATGGCCATAATAGGAATATCATTTAAAAGTGCCAATATGATAATCATCATCGCTGTGATAGGATAAAAATCAAAAATTACAATAGCCAAAGTCATAAATAACAAAATCCGCAGTGTCTCAGCGATACGGTATACCACATAACTTTGCATGCGCTCAAAAATCACGCGAGCTTGAGAGATGGCATCGACGATGACGGTGAGACCTGGTGCCATCAAGACAATATCCGCAGCCGCCCTCGCCGCATCCGTAGCACCACTAACAGCAATGCCACAATCAGCCTTTTTAAGGGCAGGCGCATCATTGACTCCATCTCCGGTCATCCCGACGATATGGTCTGCTTTTTGGAGCTCTTCTACGATGAAGTATTTGTCTTCAGGAAAAACTTGAGCAAAACCATTGGCGTCTTCAATCAATTGAATGATTTCAGACTCATGCTTGGTCACATTACCTTTTGGAATGACCCGTTTATCGAGTGATTTTTTGACCTCTTGCACAATCTCTTTAACAGATTGTTCTCTCACCTCTTTTGATATATCAGGGCTTAGTTTTTTCAAAATAGCAGAAGAGAGAATCTGAGAGAGATACAGATACTCTTTTGAATCCTCTCCTTTGAGGCTTTCAATATTTTCAATAGACTCTCCCACATCTAAGATATTTGCAATATACTTGGCAACAGCGATATTATCACCGGTAATAATCTTCACCGCAACATGCTTATCCTTGGCCTTATGAATCGCCTCTTTGGAATCAACACGAGGAGGGTCAAATAAGGAAATAAGTCCTACAAAATGATAATGCGGCTCTGCTTCTTTTTTATAGGCAACACCTAATGTCCGAAATCCTTTGCTGGCAAAGAGGTCAATCTGGTGATAAATTTCTTTTGTTGCAGTATCATCCAAATCACACATCTGGATAATCACTTGAGGTGCGCCTTTGGTATAAACCATCGACCCAAATATGGCTTCTGTACGCTTACTCACAGGATCAAAGGGAGTATAATGATCCATTTTGTGGCTAGAAAATTGTTGTTTTAATGCAGTGTTTTTGTCAATAAAATCAAAAATTGGTGCTTCGATGGGATCATGATTTTCTCGCTTACTAGCCAGGGCAGCATAAAGCATCACATCCTCTTCTTGATACCCTTCATAAAGGTACGAAGGCGCGAGATGCATCGTATTTTGGGTGAGTGTCCCTGTTTTATCGGAACACAATACATCCATACCCGCCAACTCTTCAATCGCAGCCAAGCGTGTCACAATCGCCTCTTTGGCAGCTAAAACGCGCGAGCCTAATGCCATGGTGACAGTGAGTACCGCCGGCATCGCCACGGGAATTGCAGAGATGGTTAAAATCAATGCAAATACCAATACATCTAAAATCGGCTCATGACGTTGAATGCCATAAAAGATAATAATCGAAATCAGAGCAATCGTGATAAGAATCAAAAAATCGCCCACTTTCATGACCATTTTTTGAAAATGACTGTGTTCTTCGTGTTCTGCTTTGGCTACGAGATTGACCGTTTTACCAAAATAGGTATTTGACGCTGTATTGCTCACGCGCGCAATCATCTCACCTTGCTTGATGAGTGCATTAGCATAGAGGGTTTCTCCTACTTTTTTATGCACAGGGAGGGACTCCCCAGTGAGAGCAGATTGATCCACTTGTAAAAAATCTCCTCCGCCTAAAAGCTCGCAATCTGCGGGGACAATATCGCCAATTTTAATTTTGATGATATCCCCTGGCACAATCGCTTTGGCATCAATATTTTGCCAAACGCCATCTCGCAAAACGAGGGCCATTTTGGCTAATTTTTTTTTGAGCACAGCAATAGCGCTCAGTGCTTTTGATTCTTGATAAAAATCGACCATTGCATTGACTAAGAGCATCAATAAAATAACATAGAAATCTTCCCACCGTTTTGCAATGCCTGAGAGGATGAGTGCTATTTCAATCATCCAGGGAATCGGGCCCCAAAAACGTCTAAAAAGCCGGTGTTGCCAGCTCTCTTCTTGCTCTTTGATGACATTTTCACCGTATTGTTTGAGACGTTGTGTTGCTTCTGATGTTGAGAGTCCCTCTGTATTAAACATTGCCACTCCTATTGAGAATTTCATGATAAAATTCTATACCTAAGGAATTAACTTTTTATAAATAAAAGTACAATAATTTGTAAAGATATCAGATTTTAAGAGGGATATGTATTATTTTTGGATCAAGGGAGCAATCGCTTCTTGTGTTATTTTTCGCCCTAGAGCAATCATCTCTTTGGCTTTGTTAAATTCATAAAACTCACAAGCATCACCGGGAATATTGATGTTAATATCAGGAGAAAATCCTGCTATTTTGTATTCTGTGAGTACTTTTTGCATCGTATCCAAAGAGTGTCCCATCACACCAAAAATACCGATATCTTCAAAAGCATCTTTCTCTTTTGCTTTCAACAAATCTTCTATTTTTTGTTCCAATTTCAAAAAGAGATTGTGCTTTTTTGCCGGCTTTTTTTGAGTTTTTGTAGATACTTTTTGATGCGTTTCATACATGATATTAGACGTTCTAAAGTTGACATTCACGGCAATTGTCAAATCGGTACTATCTGATATGGTCGGGGCAATCGGTAGCGGATTGAGAACACTGCCATCCACCAGATAATGCCCGCCTATCTTTTTGGGCGTAAAAATAGTAGGAATAGCAATCGATGCACGAATAGCATCACAAAGATTACCGCTTTGAAGCCACACCTCTTTTTGTCTAATGATATCTGTAGCTACGGCAGTAAAAGTGATAGGCAACGTTTCAATTTGCCTATCACCTATCATCGTCTCAATCATATCAAATACTTTTTCACCTTGGATAAATCCATTTTTCCGCAAAGAAAAATCCAATAATTTTGCGACATCAAAAAAAGAGAGTCCCAAAACCCATCGCTTATAATCATCCAAAGTACCACTCGCATAGAGCCCGCCAATCAAAGCCCCCATGGAAGAGCCTGAGATAGAGGTAATCTCAAAATTATGTTCCAACAGCACTTCAATGGCGCCAATATGTGCATACCCTCTAGCCCCACCGCTACCTAAGACTAAAGAGACACTTTTTTTTCGGCTCATCTGCTTGTATTCCTTTTATTTAACGTTTATTTTTCAATTTTCTTGCGTGAAAAGAATTGTTTGACTCTTACCACAAGATAGAAAAACAATGGAATAAAAAATACCCCAATAACAGTCGCGGCAATCATACCACCTACCACAGTAGTCCCCATAATTTGCCTACTATTTGCACCCGCACCGCTGCTGAGTGCCAAAGGTAGTGTTCCCACGATAAAGGCCATGGAGGTCATGATAATCGGTCTAAATCGTAACCGTGCTGCTTCAATCGTCGCATCAAGCACTGACATACCCTCTTTGAGTTTATCCATGGCAAATTCTACGATCAAAATCGCATTTTTTGCCGAGAGTCCCACCAGGGTTACCAATCCGACTTGAAAATAAACATCCGCCTCAACATCACGCAATAAGACAGCCAAAGAGGCTCCAAAAATCGCAAAAGGAATAGAGATAATAACCGCCAAAGGAATACTCCAACTCTCATACAAAGCAGCCAAAATCAAGAAGACAAACAGTGCGGCATAAATCGTCGTATAATTCCCTTTTTTCTCTAAAAGTTTTTCTTGATATGAGGTTCCTGACCACGCAATAGAATAGCCTTGAGGCAAGATTTTCTTTGCAATACTCTCAATCGCATTCATCGCATCGCTAGATGTATATCCGGCTCTTGGATTCCCTGTAATCTTTGCGGCGTTAAACATATTAAATCGTTGAATAACATTGGCATTGACGACACGTTTGACGTGAATGAGTTCACTCAATGGAATCAGCGTACCGGTTGTCGATTTGACAAATGTTTCACTGTAGCTTTTCTTCGTCGATCTAAATTGAGAATCTGACTGAATATCTACATGATAAGTTTTCCCATACATATTAAAATCATTAACATATCCCTGACCAAATGTGCTCGTTAGCGTTGCAAAGATAGAGCTGATTGGCACATTCATAGATTTTGCTTTTTCGCGATCCACACTTAAACGATATTGCGGAATATTAGTATTCAACGTTGTTCTCAAGCCCATTAGTATCGGATCTTTTGATGCTTCCGCGATAATCGCTTGGACATATTTATTCAAATCACTCAGATTTCCACCGGTTTTATCTTGAATCCACATCTCAAATCCACCGGTAATACTCATACCTGAAATCGGTGGTGGGTTCACCGGAATCACAAAGGCATCTTTGTCTTGCATAAATTGTCCAAACATCGCTCCGGCTAATGCTTGAGAGTTTTGGGATGGCAATTTTCTTTGATCCCAAGGTTTGAGTTTGGCAAAGATAATACCAGCATCTGTGGTAAAGGCAAAGGTCGTAATATCCAATCCCGTAATGGAACCAATACCTTCGATATTTGGGTTTTTTAGAATTTGATTTTCAATATTGGCCGCAATCTTAGATGAACTTGCCAAAGAAGTTGCTGGCATCATTTTTTCTATAATCAACAGAAGACCTTGATCCTCATTTGGCACCAAACCAGTCGGTAATTTTTCCATAACATGATAGGTCGTATATAGCAATCCCCCAAACAATAGCAATGAAAAAGCCCATAATTTGATGGTTTTTCTTGTCGTGGCAAGGAATACTTTTGTCGACCATTCAAAAAATTGATTAAACTTACGAAGTGGCCAAATTGGTGCACTTTCATGCTCTTTCAAAAAGATTGCACACAAGGCCGGTGTCAATGTCAATGCCACAATACCAGAAATCACAACAGCCATGACGATGGTCATCGCAAATTGCTGGTACATTACCCCACTAAACCCTCCAGAGAGTGCCGCGGGTACAAATACCGCAGATAACACTAAGACAATGGCGACAATCGGAGTCGTCAACTCTTTCATCGCCTCAATTGTTGCTTCTTTCACGCTCAACGATTTTGTTGCCAAAATCCGTTCAACATTTTCAATAACGATAATGGCATCATCCACCACCAGTCCGATGGCCAGAATCAATCCAAAAAGAGTCAGGAGATTGATCGAGAATCCTGCGACATATAAGCCTGCAAATGTTCCAATAATCGAAACGGGAATTGCCAATATCGGGATAATCGTCGCTCGCAAGTTTCCCAAAAAGATGTAAATCAAAATCGTAACAAAAACCATCGCTTCAAACAATGTTTTGACCACCTCATCAATCGAAGCTTGAACAAATACCGTCGTATCATACGGTGCATTGTATTGCAAATCTTCTGGGAATGATGAAGAGAGTTGTTTGAGCGTATCATCAACGGCTTTAGAAACATCCAAAGCATTGGCGCCTGCTGAGAGAAAAATACCAACGGGGATCATCGGATGTCCTGAATATCTACCAATTGTGGTATACGCATCAGAGGCTAAGGAGATTCTAGCAATATCTTTCAAACGCAACGCAGACCCATCAGGATTTGACCTAATAATAATATTGCCAAATTCTTTTGGTGTTTTCAACCGCCCATCAGTCGTCACGATATAGGTAAATGGCTTCTTTACCTTAAGTGGCTCATGTCCTACTGACCCAGCAGCGTATTGGTTGTTTTGGTTTTTAATAATACTCATCACTTCTGCCGTTGAGAGTCCATAAAACTGCAATTTACCCGGGTCTACCCAGACACGAATCGCATAATCTTTGGCTCCAAAAACTTGGGCTTCACCAACGCCTTTGATTCGCTTGAGGGCATCTAGCACATTAACCGTCAGATAATTGGAAATAAACAATCTATCATGAACATCGCCTTTTGACCAAAATGAGATTACTTTAAGCATATCAGGAGAGCGTTCTTTGACACTGATTCCCTGGCGTTGCACTTCTTCTGGCAATTTACTAAGTGCGAGTTGTACTCGGTTGTTAATATCAACTTTTGCTTGGTTGACATCGGTACCAACATTAAAAAAGACGCTCACCGTTAGGGTTCCACTTGGTGATGCTGTAGAGGTCATATAATCCATATTTTCTACACCATTAATAGCATCTTCTAACGTACTAGCAACCGTTTTAGCTAAAGTAGAGGCATCCGCACCGGGATAGGTTGCTGTTACATTAATTTGAGGAGGTGCTACGGCTGGATATTGTTTTACAGGAAGGATTTGAATCGCCACAATCCCTCCGATAATGATCAATAACGATACAACCGTTGCAAATATCGGTCTATTTATAAAAAATCTTGAAAACATCTACTTTCCTTGTGCATCGACAGTTTTGTCTATTTGAACAGCAGCACCTGGTTTTAATCTAAAGAAATTATTGACAATCACTTTGTCGCCAGCTTTTAAAGTACCAGGTTTGACAGTAAACATGTTACCCGCTTCATTGCTAATGACAACAGGTCTCACGGCAACTTTTCCTTTTTCTGCGACAAAGACAATCGTGCCAAGAGGATTTTGAAGCACTGCTTTTTGAGGAATCATGATCACATTTTTCTCAGCAATATCACTCAAAACAACACGGGCAAATGAACCGGGCATCAAATAACCATCTGTATTATCAAACAGTGCTCTTAGTTTCACTGTCGCGCTTTGTTTGTTTATATTTACATCAATAAAATCAACCGTCCCTGTGGTTTTATACGGTTTTCCATCAATTAAAAGTTGTAAGGTGAGTTTTCCATTAGATGGCATACTCCAGGTATTGTTTTTAATATTACTATAATCACTCATCGGCATTGAAAATTCGGTATAGACTTTATCATTTTGAGTGATGGTTACCAAGGTTTGAGGAGGATTGGATGTCACCAAATCCCCAACATCGACTTGTTTTAAACCAATAATTCCGGAGATTGGTGCTTTTACCTTAGTATAATCCAAATCTATTTGTGCCTCTTTTAATTGTGCCTTTGATAATGCCAAAGAAGCCAGTGCCTCTTCATAAGCAGAGATGGCACTATCGCGTGATTCTTGACTAATCGCCTTACTAGCATAGAGTTTTTTTACTCGGTTCCATTTTCGTGTTGCATTTTGCAAGGTCGCTTTGCTCATTTGAACCGAAGCTTTAGCGGCATCAACTTTCGCTTGATACATACTATCTTCGATTTGATATAAATGTTGTCCTTTGGTCACATGTTCGCCTTCTATGAAGTATTTTTTTTCTAAGACTCCTAAGACTCGTGAGACCACTTTGACACTTTTGTAAGGGAGTATTTGCGCGGGATACGTTAGGGTAATCGGTCGCGCTTTAGGTGCTTTTACCACAAAGACATCGGCTTTGGGAGCGGGCATCTTACCCGCTGGTGCAGCAACGGTAAGAGATGGTATCAGCAATAGGGAAGCTGCCGATACCAGCAGTGTCTGTTTTAATCGTTTCATTGTACAAATTCCTTTATATTTTTATTCGCATAGTAATAATAGGAAGCATAAGCTACCTGTAAATTGTTGAGCGCTGCTTTGTATTGCGCCTTTGCATTGGTTAGTACCGTTAGAGCATCAAGATAGGCCACATTATCAATACTTCCAACTTCATATTTTTTGGCTACTGTTTCATACGCACTTTTGGCTGCTCTCAATGAGCTTTTAGCGCTACGAATTTGAGCAATGGCTGTTGTAATTTTGGAAAGTGCTAATTCCACATTGATATCTTGGGCTTGGACTTGTTGGTCAATCTGTTTTTTCAAAGCCATTTTTTGAATAGTAACCGATTGTTTTTGCTTTGAAGAGAGTCCATCATCATACAGTTTAATATCAAATGTCAACATTAATTTATTTTGGTTATCCAGTCCTTCAGGATGGCTCGTATCGGTCCTATCATAGCCATAGAAACTGTACGTATCTGCTAGGGTAATTTGAGGGCGATACGCTGCATCAAAGGAGTCTGCGTAATATGAGAGTGCTTGAGCATTTTTCTTTAGGGCATTGATATCATCACTCACCTCTTGTTTGACACCGACAGGTTTTTGTATCGTCGCATCCTCTAGTGTGGTCACTTTTTTACCCACTTTTAAAGCCAAAAGTTTTTTTAATGACAACAGTTGATAACGCGCCTCATCAATTTGATAGACATTGTTGCTGTACGCAGCTTGTAATTTATCTATATCGTCTTTGGTGGCACTTCCTACTTCATAGAATTTTTTAACGCGTGTCAATTCAGCTTTTAGTTGATTTTGCATCTCTTCTAAGGCTTTAATATTGGCTTGTATATTTTTAATGCTATAAAAATCTTCTACAATAGAGAGTTGCAATCCTTTTTTATATGATTGCGTTTCAAATTTTGATGCATCATATAAAGATTTTTTTTGATCTATCGTGTTTTGTTTCAATCCTCCATCATACAAATCAACCGATACCTTTGCATACCCGCTGTAAATATCTCCTGGAGTACTATAGGATCTGGCATTTAAGTTTTGATAATATCCACCGACGTGAATCGAAGGATATTTTGAACTGATAGAAGATTCAACTTCTTTTTGCTTGGCTTGTTGTGTCAAATTTTTTGAAAGCACCATCTTATTGTTTGCGATAGCAAAATCCAATAAAGACTTCAATCCATCGGCATACATCAAAGCGGGGATTACTAAAATTAATAATCTTTTCATGCGTTTAATTCCTTATAATATTTTTTTATTTTTTCAAATACCTCTAGTGTGGTGTAGTAATCATTATCACTGATAATATTTCTCAATTCCATCTCTTGTTTTTCGAAGATAGGTGATAACTCTTCTACCCCTTTTTTAGTCTCATCTGTCACATAAATTTGGAACACTCTTCTGTCCTCTGTTGAAATTTCTCTCCTTAACTTCCCTTTCTTAACCAATGTATCAATCATGCGTGTTATGGTCGTTTTATCTTTATGCAAGTATCCGGCAAGTTGTGTTTGCGATAATCCTGGCACTTCATATACAACCTTCAAAAGCATGGCTTGTTCATGGCTAATATTGTACGATTTAAGATATTTATTAGTTTTGGTTTCTATTATATTCTTGGTCAATTTCATTTGCAATAACAGACTGTCCTTCATATCAATCAAAACATTCTCCTTATTAGTTGCATATGCAACTTTTAGTAATGCAACTATATATCAATTACGCTTAAATTTACATTTATTCACGGGATTAATTTTGATATTCAATCATGATATTGTGTTTATTTTTTGGATGTTTTGTAAACAAATGCTAGAACTTCAGCCACGACTTTGTATAGATTCTCTGGAATAATATCATCCAATTCACATTTTTTATAAAGCTCACGTGCTAAAGGAGGGTTTTCTACAATCTGAACATTGTAATTTCTGGCAATTTCTTTAATTTTGAGTGCTAAAAAGTCCACGCCCTTTGCTAACACTCGAGGGGCTCCCTCTTTGTCTTTATCATAGCGAAGTGCCACAGCAAAATGTGTCGGGTTGGTAATCACGACATCTGCATCGGGAATCTCTTGCATCATTCTTTTTTTAGTCATTTCCATCTGGATTCTTCTAATTCTAGCTTTGATCTGAGGGTCACCCTCCATCTGTTTATACTCATCTTTAATCTCTTGTTTGCTCATTTTTAAATCTTTAAAATAGTTATATCGCACAAAAAACAGATCAAACAAGCCTAAGAGAAAAAAGATGACGAGCATACTAGCACCAAGCAATATGGCCTTTGTTTTTAACCAATACAATTGTTCAAAAATCGGCAAATATACAATATTTGGCAACTCTTTGACAAAATCAAATAGAAAATAATAAGCTGTCAACATTACAATAGAGACCTTGAGGATTACCTTTAGGGTTTCTACAAGTTTTTTGATTGAAAGAAGATTCTTCAATCCTTTTATCGGATTAATCTTTTTCAAATCCGGAATCAGAGGTTTGGAGCTGAACAAAAATCCAAATTGCAAGACCCCAGCTAATACACCTGAAAGCGCCACGATAATAGCCAAAGGCAAGATAATCAACAACATTTCGCCCATCGTCGCTATAGAGATTTGCATGACTGTGTTTTTTGTGAGTTCTACGCCGATAAACGATTGAAGGTACACATAGAGCTTAACGATGTGGCGCTCCATCATATTGAAGAGCGCTAAAAAGGCAATAATAGCAACCAGTAACGTCACAAAACTACTGGTATCTTGACTTTTGGGGACATTACCCTCTTTTCGTGCATCCTCTATTTTCTTAGAGGTGGGTTCTTCTGTTTTTTCTTGATCGTCAGCCATATCACATCACGTGATTTTCATAGAGAGGTCAAGCCACGTCGCTTGATGAATCAAACTACCACTACTGATAGCATCAACGCCTGTTTGGGTATACTCCTTGATATTTTCAATCGTGATATTGCCACTTGCTTCAACTAAGATATGCGGGAAATTGGCATTTTTATATTGGACAACTTTTTCTATATCACACAGTGCCATATTGTCACACATAATCATATCTGCACCGCACTGCATCGCATATTTTGCAAACGCTATATCTTCACATTCGATTTCGATTTTTGTGGTATAAGGCAATTTGTTTTTGGCCATTTGCAAAAAAGTATCTAGATGATCAATCGTTTTGATGTGCGTATCTTTCAACATCAAACAATCATCCAATCCCATACGGTGATTATTACCACCTCCACATCGCACGGCATATTTTTCAAAAATTCTAAGGTGCGGTCGCGTTTTTCTTGTATCCAAAAGCTTCACATTACAATCTTTTATCTGCTGGGTGTATAAATTTGTATTGGTGGCGATGCCGCTGGCATGTTGCAATAAATTGAGTATCGTACGCTCACACATCAAAAGTTTTTTTGATTTACCCTTTAAGGTGGCAATCACATCGCCCTTGGAAATACTCTCACCATCTTTCAAATGAAACTTAATATTAATATGTTCTACTTTGCAGAGTGCTTTGACATATACCACGCCGGCTAAGATACCCGAATCTTTTGAAATGATAGAAGCCACTGCTTTTTTATTGTCCCCCACAAGATAGAAGAGATCGCCCCGACCAATATCCTCTTGCAGTGCGTTTTTTACGAATTTTTTTATCATCATGATCTCCTAAATTTCAAACATCCGATTGAGTGCAATATAAGACCATTTTCTGACATCTTCACTGATTGTAATCTCATTATCAAATCGTTTTTCTTTAATCGAAAGTAGCGTATTATAAAGGTCTTCAAGCGTTGTCTCATTCATCGTCGGACATTCTGGCTTTGAAGATGAGAGAATGTAGGTATTCTCTTTTCGCAAACGATTCACCATATTGAATTCAGTGGCTACGGCAATTTTCTGTTCTAAGGGTTGCTCTTTTATAAATTTGATGATTTGACTGGTTGAGCCCACAAAGTCTGCTTGATCACAAACTTCAACCTTACACTCTGGATGTGCCACGATTAAGATTCCCGGAAATTTTTCTCTATAAAATGCGATATCATCGGTATCAAAGAGTTGGTGCACTGAGCAAAAACCATTGTAGCAAATAATATCAGAGTCCTTAGGATCGCTACCATCTCCAATAACACAAGATTGTAATCCCATCCCTTTTGCAATATTTTGTCCCAAACAACGATCAGGAACAAAAAGAATCTTTTTGCCACTTTCTCGTGCTTTTGTGATAATCATCTTGGCATTGGAACTGGTACAAACCATGCCTCCCATCTGACCGACTTTGGCCTTCACATCAGCTGAAGAATTGATATAGGTAATGGGCATAATATCTTCTTTTTTGATACCCGCTTTTTCCAAAATAGCGACATTAGTGTCATAATATTCTCCATCAATCATCCTAGCCATCGCACAACAAGCGATTTTGGGCATCAAGACTCTCTTTTTAGGAGACAATATTTTAACACTTTGCCCCATAAAACCAACACCACAAAAAATCAAAAATTCTTTTTCATCTTTGGCGGCCCACCGTGCTAATTCTAATGAGTCGCCTTTAAAATCTGCCATATCAAAGACTTCATCTTTTTGGTAATAATGCGCTACGATGCTCACGTCTAATTCATTTTTTAATTTTTCTATCTCTATTTTTAATTCATTTTTATCCAATTTAAAATCCTTTACATCTAGACCATCTATCATGTTTTCGCATTATAGCAAAAGCATAATTAAATTAAATTTTTGCTAGAATTTTGCGATATCAACAAAAGGAAATATATTGGAATTTTTTTTTAATACAAATATACAATTTTACATTTTAGCGTACCTTGTGGGAGGCATTCCCTTTGGATTGCTACTGGCAAAATACTATGGCCATGTCAATGTGACAGAAGTCGGTAGTGGTAGTATCGGTGCGACCAATGTACTGCGAGCATTAAAAACACAAAATCCAAAACTAGCCAAACAAGTAGCCATCGCAACACTGGTCCTTGATGTATTTAAAGGCATCATTATATTAGCACTTGCTAAATTTATCGCAGGGGTTAGCCCTGAAACACTCTGGACCATCGCTATATTATCTGTCATCGGACACTGTTACAGCCCTTATTTAAAATTTGAAGGGGGCAAAGGAGTTGCGACGGGTATGGGCGTGATGTTTTTTATGCTGCCTGTTGAAACGTTGATTGCGCTGGTTGTCTGGTTTCTTTTTGCAAAGACCATCAAGATTTCATCACTATCATCGCTCAGTGGTCTTTTGGCCCTTGTTATTGCCTCCTTTATCATTCATCCAAATATTCCACAAATCAGCACGCATGCGCCTATTATTATCATCACCTTTATTATCTTTTACAAACACATCCCCAATATCATCCGAATATTTAAAGGGGAAGAAACGCGAGTCGTTTAAGTGACCATCTTTATAAAGAATTTTGAATTTGATGCGATACTGGGACTCTTAGATACAGAGCGACATACAAAGCAGCGCATTATTGTCGATGCGAAAATCCACTATCAGTATTCAAATTCAAATTTTATTGATTATTCGCAAGTAACAAAAATCATACAAGAAACTATCATGAGGCGAAAATTTCTTCTTATTGAAGAGGCGTTAGAAGAAATCATCACAATTTTGAGCAATGAATTCCCAAAAATTGAGAAAATAAAACTCAAAATATCTAAGCCTGATATTATAAGCAACTGCGTAGTGGGCGCTATTATTAAAAGAAAATTAAAAATTTATTAAAAATTTATTAAAAAAACTTTAAATCTAGCTAAAATTATGTTATAATCTCCTTTATCTTTTTCACGTCAAGATATATATTAAATTTTAAATGCAAGGAACAATAATGAGAATCCTAATTGTTGAAGATGAAGTAACACTAGGTAGAACTATAGCAGAAGGACTTCAGGAGTTTGGCTATCAGACTGATAGCTCAGAAAATTTTAAAGATGCAGAATATTATATTGGAATAAGAAATTATGATTTAGTTTTAGCTGATTGGATGTTGCCAGATGGCGATGGTGTAGATTTAATCAATATTATTAAACAAAAATCTCCAAGAACTGCCGCTGTGATTTTATCAGCAAAAGATGACAAAGAGAGTGAAATCAAAGCCCTCAAAGCCGGTGCCGATGATTACATCAAAAAACCATTTGATTTTGATATTTTGGTAGCGAGAATTGAAGCAAGATTACGCTTTGGTGGCACTAATGTTATCAAAATTGATGATTTAACAATCGATCCTGATGAAGAAAAAATCACCTATAAAGGTCAAGAGATCGAGCTCAAAGGAAAACCTTTTGAAGTACTCACACACCTTGCACGCCATAGCGATCAAATCGTCTCAAAAGAACAACTACTGGATGCTATTTGGGAAGAGCCAGAACTTGTCACTCCAAATGTCATCGAAGTTGCTATTAACCAGATTCGTCAAAAAATGGATAAACCATTGGAAATCTCAACTATTGAGACCGTGAGACGAAGAGGTTATCGATTTTGTTTTCCAAAAAAAGTATAAGAAATAGTTTTATTTTACAATTGGTACTGGCATCAACAGTACTGATTGTAATCTTCTCGATTATTTTATATAACTACATCAAAATTTCCATCTACAAAGACTTAACCAACTCTCTTAAAAAGGAAGCCGCTTTAGTCGCTGTTTCTAAATCATCAGATTTGAATCAATTGGGTGTAAATCTGTTTGATCCGGAGCTGAGTATTCAAGATTTAAAAGTCAAAACAGTCATCCGAGTTGATGCCAAAACAAAAATATTTTTTGAGCATTCAACACGGAACAATCAACACTACTTACGAATCTACTATCCGTTAAATAAAGCCAAAGCACTCTTTATCTCCATCACAAAAAATATCAGTGATACGGATAAATTACTCAATGAGATTCTGAAGAATATTTTGACTATCAACCTCATCGCTATCTTTCTGATTCTTTTTTATGCGCTATTTCTCTCAAGAATGCTCCTCTTGCCCATCAAATCTCTTACGATGAAATTAGCCAATATGAATGAAAGTTTTCTTCAAAAAATTGACCTTAGAACCTTGCCTGAAGAGTTTGTCCCCTTAGGAAAAAGTATTAACGGCTTGGTCAAGCGAATCCAGGTGTTTGTAGAGTACCAAAAAGAGCTTTTTATCGGCACCTCTCATGAGCTCAAAACGCCCCTAGCGGTCATGAAAACCAAAAATGAAGTGACCCTCATCAAAAAAAGAGAGCCTGAAAAATACATTGAGACCATACGCAGTAATAATCTGACCATTGATGAGATGAATAAGATGATTAGTAATATTTTAGAGATTGGAAGACAAGAGAGTGCCCATTTTGAAGAGCCTATCAAGATGGACCTTGTCAAATTTCTCAAAGAAAAACTCAATAACTTTAGAATCTTAGCCCACCAAGTGGAGAAAAGTTTAGAAGCAGAGATATCGCCAGATAGCTACATCATCAAAACGCAACCTACTTTGATTATACATATCTTACAAAATTTTGTCCAAAATGCTATCAAATTCACACCTATTGGTAAATCCATCATCATTAAATGCTACGAAGAGGACAATGGCTACGTCGTCAAAGTCATTGATGAGGGCTGTGGTATTGATGAAAAATTGGATCTTTTTGCTCCTTTTAAACGCTATGGAAATAAGTCCGGTGTTGGGCTTGGACTCTTTTTAGCTCAGGGTGCGGCTAATGCCATCGGTGCAGAAATATCATTAAAAAATAGAATAGATGCTTCCGGTACTATTGCTACTTTATTTATCCCAGAAGATAAAAAATCGTAAAAAATTATAAAAAATCAATTTTTTAAATTTCCTTAAAGTATTTTTAGTGTATAAGTTTTAAAATTTTATTTTTGAGGAAACAAAATATGTCACTAATGATAACAGACGAATGCATCGCTTGTGATGCATGTAGAGAAGAATGCCCTAACAATGCAATAGAAGAATCTGATCCCATTTACATCATCGATCCAGATATTTGTACTGAATGTGTTGGACACTATGATGAACCTGCGTGTATCTCAATCTGTCCGGTTGATTGTATCATCCCTGATGAAGACAACAAAGAGAGTTTAGAAGAGTTAAAGTTAAAATTTGAACAGTTAAACAGCGAAGAGTAATGGCAAAACGAACCGCCATTATAGATATTGGCTCAAATTCTGCCAGAATGGTTGTTTTTGAAAAGACAAGCCATCTGGCCTTTCATATGATCAAAGAAGTCAAAAGCCAAGTACGCATTGGGGAGGGCGCCTACGAAAATGGTGGAGTCCTTCAAGAAGTTCCACTACAAAGAGCCTATGATGCGCTGGGCAGTTTCAAAAATATCATCAAATCGTTGAAATGTCAAAAGACACTCTGCGTGGCGACATCAGCACTGCGAGATGCGCCCAATGCCCCCTCTTTTATCAATAGAGTCAAAAAAGAGCTCCATATTAACATCAAGATTATTGATGGGAAAAAAGAGGCTTATTATGGTGGTATTGCCGCTATTAACCATCTCAAACCATTTGATAAAGCTGCGACGATAGACATCGGGGGAGGCTCGACAGAACTCTCTTTTATCCAAAACAATAAAATCATACAGACCATCTCACTCAATGTGGGGACCGTCCGACTTAAAGAGTTGTTTTTAGACAAACATGCCAAAACAGATAAAATCGCTAAATTTGTTGAAGAGATTGTCCAGGCGTTGCCTGATGATTTTAAGACTGAGAAACTCATCGTCATCGGAGGAACAACACGCTATCTCTCAAAGCTCATTATGGCAAAAATCAACTATCCGCTCAAAACCGTACACGGCTTTGAATATCAGCTTAGTGATTACTTGGAGTTAATTCGCGATATCAAAACGTCACCGACCATTCAACTCAAAGATTTTGGAATCAAAAAAGAGCGTATCGATACCATTCGGGAAGGCTTATATATCTTTGATGCCGTTACTGCCAAGCTAGGCACCAAGCACGTTATCACATCTGGTGCAGGAGTTAGAGAAGGTGTCTATTTGAGTGATTTATTGCGAAATCAACACCACATTTTCAATCCGACTTTCAGACTGAGTCTCAGAAGTTTAATTGATCGATTTGAAATTCAAGACATCCAAAATAATTCAGCCGTAAAGTGCTCTTCTGATCTTTTTGATGCATTAGCCTATATTCATCAAATCGATAGTCAGTATAAAAAAGAGTTGGAGATTGCAGCAAAACTCTACAATATTGGCATCAAACTAAATTTTTATCAAAAAAACCTACACAGCTTTTACTTTATATTAAACAATCTCAACTATGGTTTTACCCATCAAGAAAAAATCTTAGTAGCTATTTTGATAAAGTATCATATGAAAAAATTGCCATCTGCCGAAGAAATTTCACGCTATCAAGATTTGTTGCCCCATATTGATACGGTCAATTGGCTCAGTTTTATCCTCTCTTTAACCAATTGTCTACATGAGGACCTTATCAATGCAACCTTTGAGTTTGAATACAAAAATCACACCTTATATATCAATTCTAGCAAGAAGCTGAATTTAGCCAAAGAATCAATCAAAAAACTTGCTAAACCCGCTTCATTTGCGATTGTATTAAATGAGTCACGCTTCTTTTAGAAGCGTTGTCCCATTGTAAATTCAAATGATGAAAGATCATCTCCAGATTCATTCAGTAGTGCTTTTGCAAAAATGAGGTTAATCGCTCCAAGAGGAGAATTCCATTCTAATGTCACACCCGTACCGGCTCTTTTAATATTAAGACTATCCTCTCCAATCATACCATAGTCAAAAAATACTGCACCTCTTAGCTTGATGCGCTCAATCAGTGGGAAACTCGCCTCCACACTATTAGCAAACATCATTCTACCCCCTAAGAGTGCATCACTACTATTTTTGGGAGAGATGGTATTGGAACTATAACCTCGAACCGTACTCGTACCCCCCATATACAACTTCTCATCAATAGGCAAGTAACCATTATCGACGATATAGTTAAATTTCGCTCGATATCTTAGAATCAAATCATAATCGATTACATCTTGTAATCCATAAAAATACTCAAATTTATTTCTAAAGGTGATAAACTTATCATCTCCACCCAATCCAGCAATTTCAATGCTAGCTTTAGCGCTAATCCCTTTTCTCGGCAAATAATAATCATCCGTACTATTATAAGATACCGCTGGTGTTACCGCACTTTTGATGGTTGTTCCTAATTTATACAATGATGCATCAATACTATCATCTAAATTGCTTAATTCTGATTCTTGCAAGGTATATCCCACAGAACCACTCCATTGGCGTCCAAATTTTCTACCAACAGTAAGATTAAATCCTAAATTTTTCAAATCATAACTGGTGTAATCATAATTTTGTCGGTACACGGTTCCACTTAAACTATAAATAGAGTCATTGACTCTTGGGTTGGTTAATGATATGGCACCACTTAAAATAGAATTGGACCGTTCCACGCTGACATTGGCTTTCATTCCTGAGCCAAAGATATTACCATCAGCAAGACTCGCGCTCAAAATCAGTCCATCAGTAGAACCATAACCAATTCCTCCCCCGATAGAAGACGTTCTTGCCTCTTTAATTGTCACTAAAAGATCGACCTTATCTTGACTCACACGTACTTCTTTGATTGATGCATCGTCAAAATATCCCGTGCGCTTGAGTGCGGTTCTTGAATCTTCCAAATCAGTTTTATTATATAAATCCCCTGCCGCTAAAAAAATCTCTCTTCGCACAACGCGATCGATTGTTTTGGTATTACCAGAAATTCTGACATCATGAATATAGACTTTATCACCCGGGTCTACGATAAAATTAATATTAGCAATATGATTTTTCTTGTCTGTTTTCACATCAGGGTTGACGCGTACAAAAGCATACCCTTTATCGCCGAATGCATTTTCTATCGTTTTTAAATCATTTCGCAGTTTCTTAGAGTTAAAGACTTCACCTTTTTGAAGTTGCATCTGTGCTAATATTTTTTTTGTATCGACAATCTTTTGTGGTGATGTAATCGACAAGGTTCCAACATTGTATTTTTCACCTTCTTTGATATTATAAGTCAATTTTGCAAAATACCCGTCCATATAAGCTTTCAAGAAAGGATTGCTAACATGCGCATCTAAGTAACCATGACGCATATAATAATCTCGGATTCTCGCAGAATCATATATCAAATCTTTGACTTTTAGTTCACCATCATCAAATCCCCACATCCAAGAGAGGTACTCTTCTTGCCTGTTGGCAATAGAGGCTCGCACATCACTGTAATCAAAATTTTTAGCACCGCATAAGGTCACTTTTTTGATAACAATTTTTTCTCCCCTATTGACGATGAGGTTCAAAGAGAGTGATGTTTTGTTGAGGTTTTTAGTCGTCGCTTCGACAACAGTATCAAAGTACCCTTTGTCTTCATAATATTTTTCAACATTTCTTTTGGCAGTATTGAGCTTTGAGAGAGAGTATATCTCACCTTTTTTGACACCCAATGCATCTTTTAAGTCTTTTTTATCACTGTCAGATATGCCAGTGATGTCAATATTTGCAATGACCGGTTTCTCCACGACACTAATGGTAAGATTTCCATTATTGTCATCTTCTACAGAAATATCTTTAAAATAGTTTTGTTTGTAGAGTGCTTTAATCCCTTTGTCAATCACTTCGATATCAATAGGGTCTCCCTTAGAGATATTCATAATCTCTAAAGCCACGCTAGGGGATAGATGTATTAATCCATCAAACTTTATACTCTTGATATCCACAGCATACAACGATGAGAATACCATGAATCCCGATAACAATAATTTTTTCATTCACTACCCTATTTTTCATATTTTAATTACGATAAAAAAAAGATATAATACCATTTTTGGAATTAATTATTTGTTAAAGGTCACATATGAAAGTTGGGATTGTAGGATTGGGATTGATGGGTGGCTCCTTGGGCCTTGCTTTGAGACATATCAAATTTGTATCTAAGGTTGTTGGATTTGATCACAATATCACGCATTGTGAAGAAGCCCTAAAATTTGGGCTTGTAGAAGAAATCGTATCGTTTGAAGAGATTAAGCAATGCGATATCATTTTCTTAGCAATCCCTGTTGAGGCCATTATCAAAGTACTGCAAGATTTAAAAGATGTCCCCAAAAACACGACCATTGTAGATTTAGGGGGCACCAAAGCACTCATTATAGAAAAAACTCCTAAAGAGATTCGAGAAAACCTCGTCGCCGCACACCCGATGACCGGAACAGAGAAGTTTGGACCCAGTGCAGCCATCGAAGAACTCTATCATGATAAAGTCGTCGTATTGTGTGATATGGAACACAGTGGCGCGGTTCACAAAGATCGGGCCGTCCAGTTATTTTCACATATTGGGATGAAGATTGTATTTATGAATCCTGTCAATCATGATAAACATGCCGCGTTTATTTCTCATCTTCCTCATGCGATTAGTTATGCACTTGCTAATTCTGTCATGAGTCAAGAAGACCCCAAAAGTATCCTCATTCTAGCAGCGGGAGGATTCAAAGATATGAGTCGTGTCGCAAAATCATCCCCATTGATGTGGGCTGATATTTTTAAACAAAATAGAGACAATCTTCTAAAATCTTTAGAGGTTTTTGAGCAAGAATTAGACCGATGTAAGAAAATGGTCCAAGAGGAAAATTGGACTGAATTAGAAGGATGGATGGGCAAAGCCACCACCCTTCATAAGATTTTATAATCTAGTATAAATTCCGTAAAAAAACGCCCATGAAGATTGCAATAATCCCAAGGACAATATTAAAGGGGACCATATAACTAGAAATATATGTGGCTCTCTTTTTGGCACCTGCGAGATCATGCTGGTTTAAAAGCTTTTGGGCATTATTGCGTATCAATACCATAGCAAGATAATTGAGCGTCATAATGGTCCAAATACTCTCTTTAACATGAATCAGATTGTAAACATGCATCGCACTGCTATTGATAACCTGACCCGATTTGTCCAGCGCGGCATCTCTAAATCCCAGTCCTACTGACATAATTATAGCGGTGACTAACAAAATCACGATAAAAGGTGACACCAATATAAAAAGTCGTTTGAGGGCATATAGGGCACTTTTGAGTCGGATATCCGCTTGTTCGATATTTTGAAAAGAGTAATGAGCGCTATAACGCATCACAATCATCCCTCCTACCCATATCACCGCACTAATAATGTGCAAAAAAGTAATCTCCACACGGTAGCTTGCAAACAGTTCTTGTATCATGTATTTTTCTCCAATTTTTTTAAAAAATCTAACAATCCACGAATAATCATTTTGGGCTCAGGAGGACAACCAGGGATGTGATGAAACACTTCAATATGCTGCGCTATGGGTGCTTTAATCGCAAAAGTCTCCTCAAACGGCGCTTCCATATTAGGACAATCTCCAACACTGACAACCCACTTGGGTTCTGGCATCTGACGATAGGCATTGAGAACATGATGGTACATATTCACACTCATCACTCCACTAATCAACATCACATCAGCATGTCGGGGGCTCGCTACAAAATAGATTCCCAATCGTTCAAGATCATAGTAGGGATTTGACAAGGCGTTGCATTCAGCCTCACAGGCATTACAACTGCCACTATCGACCATTCGGATAGCAAGACTTCCGGCAAATTTTCTTTTAATGTGATCTTTGATTGACTTTTTAATCGCGTCAAGTTCTGTATCGAACTCTAAACATTCTGTCAAAATTTTGTTCTTGGCTCTTCGCTGCCAAAATTTGATCATCGCTTCCTCTTTGTTATCTGATTTTTTGCCATTATACCATTATATATCATGAAATTTTATAATGAAAACATTTTGTCCTCTATCATGATAATACTGTAGCGTTAATTGGTGGTGTTCTAAAATACGTTTCACAATATTCAGACCCAAACCATATCCTGCAATGTTTCGTGAAGATTCCTCTTGAGTGAAGGTTTGCATATAATACTCCAAATCACGCTCTAAAGGTATTCCAAAGTTTTTAATAGCAATCGAGGTATTTTTTACTAGAATTTCGACTTTTCCATGCGTACGATATTTTAGGGCATTGTCAATCAGATTTTTGATAGCAATTGCGATGTAATTGAGATCCACTTCACAACTAAAAGGCTCAGGCACATCAATCTGAAGATCAGCATCATCATCGATTAATATCTTAGAGAGTGCTTCTGCTAGTATTGAGTTGATGGGATATATTTGAAGGTTCAACACAAGATTATCAGAGTTGAGTCGCTCAACCTCCAAAAGATCATTGGTGAGTTTGTCGATTTGTTGGATGGAGCGCTTCAAAATAACCTTATATTTCCCCTCTTCCATCATCTCCAACGATAAAAGCGCCTTGGAAATTGGCGTGCGGAGCTCATGACTAATATCGCGCAATAATTGGTTTCTAGACTCCATAAGGTGTTCTAGGTTTGTAGCCATCGCATTGAATTTTTTGACAACTTTTGAGATTTCATCATGCTTTTTGCGCTCAGGCAATCGTAGAGAGTAATCCCCACTACCAAACTCTTCTATCGCATTGGAAATCTTCTTTAGGGGACTTAGCATCCGCATAAAAATCAAAAAGATTGCTATTAAAAGTAAGATATCTGCAATAATCAAATAATTTAATTGTGCCTTTTGCTGTATTTCATTATGTTGGCTTTGATCATAATAGAGCACTTGATCGTCCAAATATTGCATATAGAGTAGATATCCTTCTGAAGTTTGGAAGATTTTTACATCACCAAAGGCTACCTTATGCTCATAAACAACTTTTTTATCTTGAAGGTGCTCTATTTTTCTACGCTCATACTGTAATTCACGGGCACGTTTGGCGAGGCCTTGCATATCACCATTGATCATATAATCTAAAAAGACTTTGGAGGATTCAATGTATTTATTTTTGTAAATCAATGCGATTTTTTCATTGGTAATTTGATTGGTTTTGCTCGAGAGAAAAAACATGATAGCCATGCTAATACAAAAAAGAATAAAGACTTTTTTAAAGAGACTCATATCCCAAAATTTTGTTAATTTATCCAATGAATTTGTACCCAATTCCCCAGACTGATTTGATGTATTTTGCTGATTTTGAATCATCAAAAATTTTATTACGAATGTTACTAATATGCATATCAATGGCACGATCTTTGATGTTGTGATAATCACTGCCAAGATAATTGGCGATACTTTCACGCGATAAGATTTTATTAGGATTATTCAGAAATAATGAGAAAATCTCATACTCTATTTTCGTCAAATTTAAGACTGTATGCTCTTGAGAAATCTGCATTTTATCCTCATCAATTTCAAATTCTCCGACTTTTTTCACATGTACTTTGTGGGTGACTCTTCTCAAAATCGCATTCATTCGCATCACCAACTCCCTTGGCTCATAGGGTTTTGCAAGATAATCATCCGCCCCATAATCAAATGCTACGATTTTATCCCCAAGATTACCCCTTGCACTGGATATAATGATAGGAATATCGCTTTTTTCTCGAATCCGCTGACACACATCAAAACCATCAAGTTCGGGTAGCATCAAATCTAAAACGACCAAATGATAATCACTTGAGGGTGCCTTTAATGCTTTGATTGCCGACAAAGGACTTGCATACGCGATGACTTCATAATCGTAATGTTTCAGATAATCTATCAACAGTTCTTGCATATCCAAATCGTCTTCGATGAGCAAAATCTTCATTCTACATTCCATGCGTCACTATATTTTGCAAATGCGGCTCTTTGTGTGGGTGTTAAAATATCATGAACATGCTTCAAAAACTCTACCTCCACCTCAAATGCTTGATTCCAAAGTTCTTGATTGATGGCTTTCAGCTTGTGCGCATCAAATGTATCATTTAAAAAAAGTCTCTCTTTTTTATCTGACATCTTTTCTCGTGATTTACGAAATTTTTTGGCTTGATGGCGATACTCTTTGAGAACTTTTTTCATCTCATGTTCTTGTTTTTTGCTGAGATGTAAATAGGTCAAATCTTTACTAAAATAGTGATGATAATCTTTGTGATGTTTATGATCATCCGCCTGTAGGGTTCCAAAAATCAAAGTCAGCACTATCAAGCATCGTAATATCATCCTTCGCTCCTTGGTATGTGAATCCTATTATCTTCAATTATACCGTTTTGTATCCCACTATGACAAGCTTTGCAATTGGCCTTGCTTTTGACCTCAGCACTCGCAAAAACCTCTTTTTTGATCTTTCGGTGGCGATGTTTCCAGTATGGAGTTTCTGTGATAGCGATTATTGTACTGTTTTGTTCCATACTTTTTAGAATTTTAAAAGCCGCCTCTTGTGTTGAGTGTTCTGCACTATTTTGACTCAAGAATGCCATGATAGAATTTTTGCTTATCTCATCAAGGCTTGCATCCTCACCAAAGTGATTATCAAGATGTTCCATCATCGACACCCATGAGCTTTTAGGAAGTAAAAAAGGCGGGTACGTGATATGACAACTCCCGCACTCTTTACTAAAATCCTGATGTAACTGAGCATAATCTTGTTTTATATTCGCACTGGCGATCCACATATTGTCTTTGGTAGCAAGCATATAATACAAAGTAAAAAGTGAGACACCAATCCAAAGAATCGCAAATAACTTTTGCCAAATATTTAATCTCACACTCACATGTGTCTTAGTTTTTTTATAGCCATTTACCATCGCATCAATGGCATCACCTTTTTTGATAAATTTATCGATGAGTGTGCCGGCAATATGGATACCAATCAAAGCAATCAAAGCATTGGCGAAAAATTCATGCAAATGGGAAAAAAGCTCCATATGTTCAAAATAAGCATTATGTAACAATGATAAAATCCCATGATTTTTTTCAATTCCTTGCGTCAAAACTCCGAAAACAATCGTCAAGAATGTCAGCAAAATCATGCCGATAATGGCATAACTTGATGCTGGATTATGCCCAATATAAGGTTTGCCTTTGCGAAAAGGAGAGAGTAGATACGCTTTGAGATCGGCTAAATTAAAGTTAAAATCTTTAAACTTAGAATATCGTGGTCCCACAAACCCCCAGATAATACGAAACACAAAAACCACACCCAAAGCATAACCAAAAGCAACATGATAATCTGCTAATTTTTTATAATCTCCTATCAAATACGCCGTTGCCAAAAATACAATCAACAACAGATGGGAGAGCCGGTTCACCCATGGCCAGACATAACTCTTAGTCATCATAATTCCTATAATTTGGTATTTTCACGGCATGTTCTCCATAATCACCACTTTTTGCTCCCGCATGACAAGCGGTACAATTACTAATACTTCCCACCTCCTTTTGCGTGATCATACGAGGCTTGATACGGCGATGTTTTCGGATGAAATACGGTGTCTTTGTAACTTGAATAGGCGTCTGATTGGGCGCAATGGAGTAAGTGATTTTTCGACTTCTTTTATATTCCATCGCATGATTACTCGAATGGGTCACCATATATTTTAATAAATAACTACGACTCTTTTCATCTAAACTCGCATCGGTATCAAAATGATTTTCTAAATTATTCATAATCTTTTTCCAAGAGCGCTGGGGCAATAACCCGGGTTGAAATGCAAAATGACAACTGCCACACTCTTTGATATATGTGCTATCATGAACCGGTTGGACTCCAGCAGCACACAGTAAACTTGATAATAAAATTCCCGACCATACTACTTTCTTCATGTGCACTCCTTTTTATTTTGAATTGATGTAATATAAAACGTCGCCTTTTTCTTTGGCCGTTCCAACGCGGTTGTACACATCATTGAAATTTCGCCTTAGCCATTTTTTGACATCACGCACCTGTGTTAAACGCTCAGGATTAGCTGAAGGAGCGAGGGGTTTGAGTATTTTATTGGTCCGTTCATTTTTGCCTTCTTGTCTCAAATCTATGGTATGGCAACTCGTGCAAGACATTTTAGTCCCTCTTTTACCAATATGTGTACTGGTAAAAATTTCTGCCCCTCTTTTAGCATCAAAATCTACAAAATGGCTCTCTTGTGCTTTTGCTTGTACTTTTAAATCATTGATGTACGCTTGCATCGGCGCATTAAACGTCGCAGCACTGAGTACTGCACTCAACAGAGTCGTGCTTAGAATTATTTTTTTCATCACCTTCCTTTTAAATTGATACTGAAATAATAAGCACTATCTGTCAAGAATCAAAAGACATTTCTTTACAATTTCTTTACATTTAAAAGGATTTGTTGAAGGAGTGGTGAGAGAAGGAGATAGATGACAGCGCCATCTATCTTATTGTTTATTATTGGTTAAAGGCAGCTTCTAGTGGTGGAGTCACTTGTTTTTTTCGACTCAATACTTTTGGAAGCCAGACTTGTGAATCTTGAAGTGTCGCACCAAAGGCATTTTCGATAATCGTCGCATCATCACTCACACAAAGTAGTTGTGAACCCTCTTTGAGGATATCGGTCAACAGCAAGATAACCGTATGTCTGTCGCCCTCTTCTTTTAACGCTTTCATATCCGCGAGTAGATCCTCTTTCATCGCATCAAAGGTGCTAAGGTCCACCACTTCCAATTGTCCAATGCCGACTTTATGGCCATGCATCTCAAAATCTTTGAAATCGCGCTTAATCAAATCTCGCGGTGTCGCTCCTTTGATGGCTGATTTTGCGATAAATAGCTCCATGCCAAGTGCGCGTACATCTTCGATTCCTGCAATTTTTGCCAATGCTTTGCACGCTTTTGTGTCGATTTTCGTACACGTTGGCGATTTGAAAATGACCGTATCTGAAAGAATAGCACAACACATAATTCCTGCAATATCTTTAGGAATTTCTACTTGATGATAATCATACATCTCTTTAATAATCGTATTGGTACATCCCACAGGTCTAATCCAACACTCAAGCGGTGTTGAAGTCGTCAAATCGCCCAATTTATGGTGATCGATAATCCCTTTTATTGTCGCTTCTTTGACATCTTTAGGTGCTTCAAGTGAATTAGAATAATCCACAATATAGAGATTCTCTCCTGCAAATTCTGTTTTTAACACGGGTTTTTCAAAACCAAATTTATTGAGGATAAACTCAGTCTCTGGATTGAGTTCGCCCTGACGTGCTGGGATACAAGGTTCTTTAAGTTGTGTTTTAAGATATGAAAGCGCAATCGCACTACAAATTGAATCTGAATCGGGGTTTATATGCCCACAAGCATAGGTTGCCATAATGAGTTCCTTCTATTATTTTTTCTAATTATATCATTTCTGGATTAATAATTATTGAGATGCTTCATGAAATAGCCAAGCATCTTACAGATCATTCCCTGCATAACTTAAATCACAGCTTTTATTGATAAGTGGAAAATCGGCGATAATATCACGGCTCATGAGAAGATAAAGCGCTTGCCAATTGATGAAACTCGGGTCTCGACTGTAAAATCGATCTATTTTCCCCTCTTTTAGCTTCACATACATAAATAACTCACCCAATGAACTTTCTGCAAAACTCATAAATTCACCCGTTGCAAAGGCTGTGGGTTTTGAGAGATGAGTGGGGTGATGGTCGATTAGATTTTTGATGATACCGATGGATTGGCGCACCTCTTTAATCCGAAGCAAAAACCGTGCACCAACATCTCCACTTGATTGTGTTTGCATGATAAAACCAGCATCTTTATAAATCGGCTCTGTGACTCTGTGATCAATCGCTAGGCCACTGGCTCGGGCTAACACCCCCACGGTTGAATATTTAATCGCTTTAGAGAGGGTGAGTATCCCTGTTGTATCAAAACGATCCCAAAGAGAGGGCACATCTACAATCCAATCTTCTAGCCATTTTATATCTCGATCCAAATCACTCAAAAATTTTCTCAATTTTTCATAATCATAAGCGGGGGCTTCAAATCCAATCGCACCAAAACCAAATCGATGTCCGCTGATGGCTTGCAACATGCGTCTACTCTCTTCTGAGAGTTTCGAGCAAATAGCAAGACCGGCACCAAAACCCGCATCATTGCCAATAAATCCAATATCATTCAAATGATGTATCAAACGCTCCATTTCCAACAATAAAGCATGATATTTTTGAAGTTTTAGAGGATACTCCATCCCGCTGGCTTGTAAGAGGATTTTAAACCAAGCAATTTGGTACGCAATGCTTTCATTGCCACTAATACGCTCAATAATAGCCTTAGCCTCAAAAAGCGTTTTGCCCTCGAGCATTTTTTCAATCGCTCTGTATTTATAAAAATGTCGCACCTCTAAATGCAACATATGCTCCCCTGCTTGTGAAAATTGAAAATGTCCCGGCTCGATGATACCTGCATGAATGGGCCCAACTGCAATTTGAAAGACCCCATCTCCATGAATACTCTCATATTTGTAAGGGACAAAATCACAAAATTCTATCGTGCTGTCTTTGAAATCTTTGCGCATTGGAGCGAGATTTGGAAACCGCTCATGATGCACAAGAGGTCGGTTGTCAAAAGTATTGTGAATGGCAATGCCAAAGTCATCTTTAATCTTCCTCTCAAACCATATCGCAGCAGGGTATTCTGAGGCAATACTGTCTAAGACAGGATGCTCTTTTTCCAATTTGACACGCGTGATAGAAGTATCAAAGAGGGTGATGATTTCAAAATGATCATGATGTTCTACACAAAATCTAGCAATCAATCTCATGATATGGCTCCAATAAACGCAAAACTCATCGGAGTGATGAGCACGACCAATGCAATAGCAAATAATAATAATGCATAAACTTCTGGAGTATACACTCTCTTTTCAACAACCTCGCCTTCATATTTCATGGATTGATAAATCTCTACAAACTTATAAAAAATAATCAACAAGAGAAATAACAATAAGATGATTGAACCTATCATGAGAAATAGATGGTGACTCTCTTTGGCGATTTTAATCATCGAAGAGAATCCGAAAAGCTCAGAGAAAAACATCGGACTGGGGGGCAGAGAAATAATGGCTAATAAAAATAGACTCGTGAGAAAATAAAAGAGTTTGCCTTTGATACCACGATATCCCCTCAAAGCACCGGCTATCTTGTATTGACCTTGTGATTCTAAAACACCCGTCGATAAGAAAAGTGCGGGCTTCAAAAAGGCGTGCGCTCCAAAATGAAGCAAGGCTGCAAAAATACCCCCACTCACCCAAAATATCGTAATCAATGCCATATGCTCAATGCCCGAGAGACTAAACAATCGGATGAAATCTTTCGCACGAAAAATCAAAAAAGAGACGATGAAAATCGTCAAAAGTGCATACACAAAGACAAAAACAAAAACATGTGAGAAATTGACGATTTTGGCAATATGACTAAATCTAAAAAATCCCAATATCACAGCACTCTCCAATATCCCACTAAAAAGCGCAGCGATAGGATAAAACGAAGAGCGTTCAATATTGGCAAGCCATAAATTCATCGGAAAAAATCCCATCTTAATAAACATACCCAAGCTCACAATAGCAAAACCAGTTTCAAATAAAAAGATAGAAGAGATGTTTTTGGCATTTTGGAGCAATTTGGTGAAATTCATCGCCTCTTCTCCCAATATCGGTTTCGCACTAGAATAAATCAAAATAATTCCAAATAAAATCAACGAAATCGCAATGGCTCCGACGATCATGTAATTCCATGATTCTCTTCTTGCAAATGAGGTTTGGTTGGTTTTAATCATATAAACCGTACTCAATGTCGCGGTCTCTAGACCAATCCAATAAAGCCCCATGTTATTGGACATTATCGAGACAATTAATCCCATCCAAAAGAGTGCAAAAAATCGATAAAATCGTGCATACGCCTTCAAGCTAATGCTGACATGTTTATCCAATGTTGCCATCGCTAGTGTCACTCCAATAGCAACAATAGAAGAGACCAAGAAAATATAGGTATTTAAATCATCAGCGACAAGATACGGTCCCAATATAGGATAAGGTCGGGGCAAGAAAAAAAGCCAAATGGCCGGTATAAGCACCAACAAAGAGACCACACTCAGCACTGTCTTTTGTTTTGTAATATTCAAAAAAGAGACAATAAAAATAACCACAGAGGGCAACAAAAGAAATGCTAATATCATGTATGCTCCGTTTTAAACAATAGATTGATAATCACAATGGCCATCATGAGATCTACAAAAATACCCAGTTCAATCATCATAGGCATCCCTTCCGTTGCCGTTGTCCCTAGCAAAAATAGTGAATTTTCAATCGTCAAAAATCCAATAATTTGTGGTGCGATATCTTTGTGTTCAATAATCAACAACAAAGACAAAAAGAGTGCGGAAATACTAATGGCAACATAGTTTGTATTGCTCGTAGCCATACTAAGGATTGGATTGGCGAGATAAAAAGTAAAGACCAAAATCGCCGGAATTAGTATGATAAAATAGTAGACTTTGATGCTCGGTTCTAACTGTCTTGGCAGGTTGAATCTTTGGCTAATTTGTTTTAAGATATACGGTATTGCAATCGCTTTTAAAACCAGTGTCAAAGCACCGCTGGTAATCATCGTATGATCATGAAGATTCATACCCATAAAAATAGCCAAAAGTGCCAAAGTCAGCGAATTGAGTGAATACCACAAAATCAATCGATACAAACGGGTTGTAAAAAAAGCAGTGATGAGTGTCGCCAAGAAAAGCCCAATCAGTAAATTTTCCATCTATCACGCTCCCAAGACATAAAAGGTAATAAGAGATAAAAATGCAAAAACAATCGCCACGCCCAAAAGATTGGGTATTTTAAAAAGTCTCAATTTTGCAGTATTTACCTCTAAAACAGCCACAACACCCGCAACCAAAAAGAGTTTGACAAGAAACACGATAATAGCCAAATAGACAGGAAGTCCCACGCCAAATGGTAGAAAAAGCGAGACAAACAAAGAGCCAAAAATCATAAATTTAATAGCAGATGCAATTTCGATGAGGGCGAGATGAAACCCAGAAATATCCAAAACCATCGCTTCATGAATCATCGTAAGCTCCAGATGCGTTTCAGGATTATCAACCGGAATCCTACCGTTTTCAGCAATCAATAAAATAAAAAAGCTAATACTAGCAAAGAGGAAACTCGCAATATGATCTTGAGGAAAATGTTCTGCTAAATTGATTCCCGCTTGAGCGACGCCCAAATCTTTGGCCATCACCGAAACACTAAAAATCGTCAAAATCATCGCAGGTTCAACCAGTGCTGAAATAAACGCTTCACGACTCGAACCAATCCCGCCAAATCCACTCGCACTGTCTAATCCCAACAGCATCAAAAAGAATGTCGACAAAGAAATCAACCCCGTAATCGTAAAAGCATCAATAAAGCTCACATAATACTCACCTTTTGAAAGCGGCGGCAAAAAGAATAGAACCAATAACAGTGGAGAGAGCACTAAAAAAGGTGCGATTTTAGTGATGACACTCGCTTCATAACTCACCATAGTTTCTTTGACAAATAACTTGGATAAATTTCGGTACCCTTGAAAGATGGAAATGGGTTTTTTATACAGTAGAAACATCTTCACTAATTTAATAAAACTCAACAACATTGGTGAGAGCAACATCATCAAAAGGATAGAAAAAATATACAAACTCATCGTTTCACTCCAATAATCAAAACACGAATCGAGATGATCATGACCACGGATTCGAGGGCAAAAGTAGCCCAACTAAAATCGTGTGTAAAAATACGGTAACTAAAGAGCACCGTTAGCATCATGTTAAAAATCATCGCAGCATATTTTGTCTGTTCAAAGTGTGCAAAACGGTACACATAATAACTGATGCGATTGGTAAATTTCACCATATTGTCATATAAAGAATGTTCAAATAATGGTTTCACATGCACTTGATAATGCGCTTCAACAAACTTGGTTTGATGCCCTGATATGACCTCTTTTTCAATCTGTTCTTTAGGCTTATAAAGCCATGCAAAAAAGATGCGAATGGGTCCGGCAAACCCCGTGGCTGAGTATTGCGTCACCGCATTGGTGTTATAGCCACAAGCCCAGGTATGACATCGGCGCTCTTTTATTTTAAGGACTTTATAAACAAGCAATAATGCCACAGTAATCACAATCAAACCGACCAGCAAGATGAGTGGCGATACCACGCCTTTATTATCAGATAGCGCATGCAAACTCCAGATATTTGGGAAAACAGTATGATAGATACTCACATGTGAGAGTTGCATCATCGTTTGGTCAAATAGATAGATAAATGCCGGTGTAAAAAGCATCAAAGAGACCACAACAAGCGCCATCAAAATCATACCCGTACGCATCATGATATTCACTTCTAGCGCATGTTTGGCATTGGTACTTCGGTGAAGTCCTAGAAAACTAATGCCAAAAACTTTCACAAAACACGCAATCGCCAAACCTCCGGTCAAAGAGAGTGCAAACACAGAAAAAGGTATCGCCAGTCGCAAGGAAATATCCGAAATCGTTGAAGACCCAAGAAGCGATTGGAAAATCATCCATTCACTCAAAAATCCATTGGTAGGTGGCAGTGCCGAGATAGAGATGGATGCTAGCAAAAAGGTAAAAGCCGTAATAGGCATGGATTTAATCAAGCCACCATAATGTTCAATATTATGCGTATTGCTCTGCTGAATCACACTGCCAGCAGATAGAAATAGCAACGATTTAAAACTCATATGATTAAATACATGAAACAACGCGGCGATGAAAGCAAACGCACTCATGGTTTTTAGTCCCAACGTCATGAAAATCATCCCCATACCAAAACCAATCAAAATAATGCCGATATTTTCAATCGAGTGATTGGCAAGAAGCGCTTTGATATCGTGTTCACTGAGGGCATACAAAACACCAACTAAACTCGATATTGCCCCCAATACTAATATTAAAACACCCCATTCAAGTTGCCACATATTCAAAACATCAAACAAGAATCGAAACATCCCATAAATCGCTATTTTAATCATCACCCCACTCATCAAAGCAGATACCGGAGAGGGTGCAGCTGGGTGAGCATAGGGAAGCCATACGTGCATCGGAACCACGCCCGCTTTGCTCAAAAATCCCAAAATCAAAAAGAAAAAAAGCAAGGTAGGATACGCAAAAGTCGAGACAATCTCTTTCATCGCAGAAAAATCTAATTCCAGCTGACCGTTGGTCGCAATCAAAAAGAATAATAATAAAAAAGTAAAACCAAAGTGCGTCATAAAAAAGTAAAATCTGGCTGCTTTAATCGTAGTATTGTTGCGAGCATCTGTCAAAATCAACTGCCAGGATGTGAGGCTCATGATCTCCCAGAAAAAGAGAAACATTAAGCCATTGGAAGCAAATACCACTCCATACATGGAGGCAATAAATGCAAAATAGTGAATAAAAAAATGCGCTTTACGTTTGATATGTGATTGATAACCAAAGGTATAAAATAGATTTGGAATCACTGCTAGTGTTAATAGCAGTACAAATGTAACCGTAAGCGAATCAAATAAAATCATGTTGAGCCTCTAAGTTATAAGATTCTTTGGTTGTTTTTAGTTTAGTTGTTGTATCAGACCTTGTCGTTTATTTTCCGCCAAATCTCACCAGAGCACTAGCCCAAGTGAAACCCCCTCCAAAAGTATCTAAAAGCATTAAATCGCCGTGTTTTAATCTGCCTTCTTCATAGGCATCATTGATAGCCATCGGGATGGAGGCTGCTGATGTGTTGCCATATTTGCCTACGGTAAATACGGTTTTTTCTTTAGGGAAATTCAGCTTTGCTCGTACGGCTTCTATAATTCGTAAATTGGCTTGGTGAGGAATAAAAATATCAATATCGCTAGATTGAATCTGATTATTTTCTAAAATATCGACGACATCTTGCGTCAGAGTTTTTACGGCAACTTTAAAGACTTCATTGCCTGACATTTTAATATATTGGAGTTTATTATCTACCATATCATGAGAGCAGGGATTTTTGGTGCCACAGCCTGGAGTAATCAGTAAATCGGCATAAGTGCCATCGGCTGAGGCATGGATATCTAAGATTGCTTCGTTTTTATCTTCTGTAGCACTAATGATAGCAGCACCAGCACCATCCCCAAAGAGGATACACGTACCGCGATCAGTATAATCTACAAGGGTACTAATTTTTTCAGCTCCTATAAGGAGTATATTTTTTTTGGTTCCAGATTCAATGAAGGATTTAGCAATTTGCAAAATATAAACAAAACCACTGCATGCAGCACTGACATCAAATGCCATGACATTGGAGATTCCGATTTTTTCGCAAATAACACATGCCGTTGAAGGCATGCAGAGATAATCAGGTGATAACGTCGCACAAATCACCATATCAATCTCACTCTTATCAATATCTGCCCGTTCTATGGCTTTCTTCGCCGCCAATGCTCCTAAATCGCTCGTGGTTTGATCTTCTGCTGCGATTCTTCTCTCTGCAATTCCTGTACGCTTTTGAATCCACTCATCACTGGTATCGATAATCTTTTCAAAGTCATGATTGGTCATGATTTTCTCAGGTACATAAGATCCGATAGATTTTAAAGAGGCGTACATCATTGTCCTTTTATGCTTTTTTTAATTTATTTTCAATATCATCATTGATATCTGAATTTGAAAAACTAATGGCCTGAAATATTGCATTTTTGATTGCTTTGGCATTACTTTTTCCATGCGCTACTATAGCACATCTTTTGATTCCAATCAAAGGAGCGCCACCATATTCTGCATAATCCACTTGTTTTTTAAGGACTTTAAATACTTTTCTCATCAGCATTGAGCCCGCTATGGCTATGGGAGATTTTATAATATTTTTCTTGATTATTTTCGTAATAGACTCAGCAACACCTTCGCTGGTTTTGAGCAATATGTTTCCGACAAATCCATCACACACGATGACATCAGTCGAACCGTCGAAGATATTATTTCCCTCAACATAACCGACAAAATTTTTATTTTCAATCAGTGATTTATAGACCTCTTTTGTAATCTCATTGCCCTTGCTTTTTTCTTCACCATTAGACAACAATCCAACACTCGGATTTTCAATTTTTAATACATCTTTGACATAGGCTTCGCCCATGATTGCAAATTGTACCAGATGTTCTGCTTTGCAATCCACATTAGCACCAACATCGAGAACAAAACTGACTTTGTCAGTAGCCGTTGGCATAATCGTTGCAATTGCAGGTCTGAGCACTCCTTTTAATCTTCCGATTCTAAGGGTTGCCAAACTCATCGTGGCACCACTGTGTCCTGCAGAAACCACAGCATCCGCTTTGCCCTCGCGCACCAATTCTACTGCTTTATAGATTGAAGTTTCTTTTTTCTTCAGTGCATCGGTTGCATTATCATTCATACTCAAGGTATCATCAGCATTCTCAAACGAGACTCGATCAAGAAACTGAGGAGGAACGAGATGGGTTATCTCATCAACTTTTCCTACAAATATAGGATGGAACTCTTTTGTTTTTAAAGCACTAATAGCGCCTTCGATTACAGGGGCAGGACCTAAATCACCACCCATCACATCGATTGCAATCGTTAACATTTAATTTTTGTATTCGCCTGTTGTTTTATTGATTCTGTGTGGCATTTTCCATGTACCATCACTATCTTTTACTGGCATTGCCAATGTCACTTTATAATGTGTTCTTCTTTTTGCTGCTCTTGTTTTACTTACTCTTCTCTTAGGAACCGCCATTGTATTCTCCTTAAAATTATTTACATTTGTCGCAATATAGATAATCACTTTTATATGATTCTATTTCGCTTTGTAATATTGTATCGAAATCTATATGATCACCAAAAAATTCTATCAAGTCCAAGAGTTGATCACTCTCATGATACAAACCCTCATGGGCGTATATTTCTACGTTTTCTTTAATATGGACATCAAACATTTCACCGCAACGATCACAAGGATGTAAAAACGTCCCTTGTAATATACCGGTACATTTGACGAGATTATTCTGAACTTTTGAAGCGACTCCAGAAAATGTTATCGCCTCATGAGATGTTTCAAAATCGATCCCGGATGTGGGGATTTTTTTGAAATCAATCTTCATATTTTACAATATTTCTTTTTGAGCGAAAAAGAAAGCAATCTCTTTTTGGGCATTTTCTAAACTATCACTACCATGAACGGCATTGGCATCAATGCTTTGTGCAAAGTCTGCTCTAATAGTTCCTGCTTCGGCTTCTTTAGGATCTGTTGCTCCCATTAATGCTCTATTTGCTGCAACAGCATCTTTGCCTTCTAGTACCATTACCACAACCGGTCCGCTTGTCATAAATTCTACCAACTCACCAAAAAATGGTCGTTGTGCATGTACTTCATAGAATTTTCCTGCATCGGCGGCACTGAGTTGAATCTTTTTCATTGCTGCAATTCTGAGCCCATTTGATTCAAAACGGTCAACGATTTTTCCTATTACGTTTTTTGAAACTGCATCTGGTTTTATTATTGATAATGTTTTTTCCAAAATTCTCTCCATAACTGATTTAATCTGCTTTCACAGAAGTAGAAGGCGAATTATATCTAAAAAAGTTTTAATTAGAATTAAATTTGAGAGTTAAGAAGAAATAATAGAGAGATAGGTCGTCTTCAACCTATCTCTACTGTTTAGTTTACTCCACGCAAGGAGTGTCGCCAGTTCTCATATCTGGACCAATTTCGTCACGACTTGGTTGACCTTCATATGGAGCATCCCATACAATACAACCTTCTGTTGGACAGGCTGAGGCACAGGCTGGTTCATCATGATGACCTACACATTCAACACATTTATCAGCATAAACATAATAGATATCTTCTCCTGTTGGATTATCATCATCATCAACAATTGCTTCTACAGGACACTCATCAATACATGCTCCACATGCTATACATATATCCGTAATTTTAACCGCCATTTTATCTCCTTAAGTTTGGTTTGCTGAAACTATATCACAAGAAAATTAAAATAGAAATAAAATAGAATAGTTTAGTTAATAATCAGACTTGTTATTAAAAATCCTCTTAATATTATACCAATCTTAAGCATAAAAATTTTATCATAACCATTGACGATAAAAGAACTCAAATCACAAACTAAGGATGGAGCGTGCGATGATGAAATCAATCACTAAAAAAGTCTTACTTATGCAAATCACACTCGTGGTGTTGTTTATGACAATCTTGACGGTTTATCTCAACACTTATTTGCAAAATCATATTGATAATATGGAAAAGCAACATATCAATCAGGGACTGCATGATCTCAAAACAACGGTATCTGTTTATAGTGAGTCCTTGGACCAAAGTGCGATGAAATTATTCAACGTTTTTCAAGGAAGTTTTAAAATGGTCGCCTTAATCGACGATAAGTATGTCGATATCAACGGCATTAAGACTCCAATGCTCGCTGATGGAGGAGAAGTTTTAAATAAGTACTATGAAAGAGTCGATCATTTTACAAAAACCACAGGTGCCACTGCCACAATTTTTGCCTATGATAAAGCAAAGAATGATTTTGTGAGAATCAACACCTCCTTAAAAAAACAAGATGGCACTCGAGCGATGGGAACCTACCTTGGAAAAACATCCCCTGCCTATAAAAAAATCATGAAAAAGCAAGAGTATGTGGGGATGGCTCGACTGTTTGGAAAAGATTATATTACTGTCTATAAACCCTTATTGGATGATGATAAAAATCTGATTGGAATCTTGTATATTGGATATGATTTTAGCAATGGTTTGCAAGCATTAAAAACAAAGATAAATAAAATTAAAATCGGCAATCAAGGATATTATTACGCCTTAAATGCCTCCGATGGCCAATACGCTATCCATAAAAGTGTTGCCAATTCTACTAGTAACAACCATATCAATACACAAATACTCAAAAAGAAAAATGGCACTATTACAGTAGAAAAAGAGGGACAAACGCTCTATTATGAATTTTTTTATTTTAAAAAATGGAATTGGATTTTTGTCGGCAAAGCCAATATGCAAGATTTTAAAAGTTTTGGCGACAGCCTCTCTAATATCTTGATTTTTTCAACGATTGTATCCACCATTTTGTTGCTTCTTATTATGTGGTACGTCCTCAACAAGCTCATCTCAACGCCTCTTTCCAACCTCACCAAACGCGCTAAAGAGCTCTCAAGTGGTGATGGAGACTTGACGAAGAAACTAGAAGTCAAAGGCAAAGATGAGATAGCACAAGCGAGTGTTGAGATTAATCATTTCATTGAAAAAGTTCGTATTATCACAGATGAAGCCAAACATATCTCTCATGAGAATTCGTCAATTGCCAATGAACTCTCCTCCACCGCATTAGAAGTTGGGAAATTAGTAGAGAACTCCACACAAACCACTCATGTAGCTAATGATAAAACCAAAGAGATTAAAAGTAAACTAGAAGTCTCCGTTCAAGATGCCAAAGTAGCACGGAGTGAATTAGAACAAGTCAATCAAAATATGTTAGAAGCTAATAGTGCTATTTTAGCTTTAGCCAAGGATATTCAACAAAGTGCTGCGATGGAGGTAGAACTCTCCGCTAAGATTCAACAGCTCAGTCATGATGCGACACAGGTGAAAGATATCTTGACGGTCATTAGTGATATTGCTGATCAAACCAATCTCTTGGCATTAAATGCTGCGATTGAAGCGGCAAGGGCAGGTGAACATGGAAGAGGTTTTGCAGTGGTTGCTGATGAAGTGAGAAAATTAGCAGAACGTACCCAAAAATCACTCACTGAGATTAATGCGACGATTAATGTGATTGTCCAATCTATTGTCCAAAGCAGTGAAGAGATGAATACCAACTCCAAAAAAGTAGAAGCTCTAGCAACAAGAGCCACTGAAGTTGAGACTACTATCAATGATATGGCAAGTATTATCAATAAAGCCGCCACTCAAACATCTGATTCCATTGAACACAGTTATAATGAAACACAAAAAGATGTTGATGAAATCTTTAATCAAGTCTCTAAAATCAATGAAATCTCTACACACAATGCACGAAGTACCGAAGAGATTGCCAGTGCAGCAGAACATCTCAATACGATGACAGAGACATTAAATAATAAATTGAGTGAGTTTAGGACCTAAGATGTCTGAATAAGAAAAATTAATCTTAGAATAATGTTATAATGATATAATTTTGTTATTAAGAAAAATTACTATTGAGGAGATTATATGTTAGTTACAAATAAAGCACCAGAGTTTACTGCAGCAGCAGTTTTAGAAGATGGACAAATTGTTGAAGATTTCAAACTTTATGAAAATTTTGGACCAAAAGGTACGGTAGTATTCTTTTATCCTTTAGACTTTACTTTTGTATGTCCAAGTGAAATCATTGCATTCTCACACCGAATTGAAGAATTTAAAAACAGAGGTATCAATGTCATTGGTGTTTCAATCGACAGCCAATTTTCACATTTTGCATGGAGAGAAACTCCAGTAGAACAAGGAGGTATTGGCAAAATCAAATTCCCATTGGTAGCGGACCTTGACAAAAACATCTCAAAAGCTTTTGATGTTCTACTTGATGGCTCTGTCGCCCTAAGAGGTTCATTCTTACTTGATGCAGATGGTACCGTAAGACATGCTGTTATCAACGACCTGCCACTCGGTAGAAATATTGATGAAATGCTTAGAATGATCGATGCAATGCTATTTACCAATGAATTTGGTGAAGTTTGCCCTGCGGGATGGAACAAAGGTGATGAAGGAATGAAAGCCTCTACTGAAGGTGTTGCAGATTATTTAGCACAACACTCAAAAGAACTCTAATCCACTCGGAAGCTCTCTGGAGCTTCCCTCCCCTGCTATCAACTACAACGCGCTTCTATTTTATCTGCTATTTGTTTCGGTGTAATTTCTAATAACTCTTCTACCAAATTGGTGGCACCATGTGGAATAAATCGATCCTCAAATTCAAAACTATAAATGGCAACATCAAGGGCATGCTTTTCTTTGAGTAATCCTAAAATCGAGCCAATACCGCCTAATTGTGCACTATCGCTAAAGACACACCATTTTTGATACTGTTGTGAGAGTTCAATCAAATAAGTCTCATCAATTGGTTTTGCAAATCTTAAATCAAGCACACTCGTGTGAAATCCCTTTGTTTCTAAGATTTTAGATGTTTGTATGGCACGTCCTACACCATTACCATATCCTATCAATAAAATATCAGCATGCGGATTTTCGATGAGCATTTGCGCTTTTCCATAGACAAACGCTTCATCTTTGGTCGTATCCGTTGCGATAAAAGCACCCCGCGGATAACGAATGGCTAGCGGGCCTTGATGTTGGTACGCATAAGCAATCGCTTGATGCATACTCGATTCATCACGTGGGGCTAGCATGGTTATATTGGGGATAGCGGAGAGATAAGAGATATCAAAAGCACCTTGATGAGTTTCCCCATCTTCACCTACGATTCCTGCACGATCAAGTGCGAAAACAACATTGAGATTCATAATACAAGCATCATGAATCACTTGGTCATAAGCGCGTTGCAAAAATGTCGAATAAATCGTAATAAAAGGTTTAAATCCCTCCTTTGCCATCGCACACATCGATGTAACCGCATGTTGTTCAGCAATAGCAACATCCCAAAAACGATCTGGAAAAGCGGCGATAAGTTTATCAAGACCGGTGCCACTTGGCATCGCAGCGGTCACGCCCACAACATTATCATGTTCTTTTGCCAATGCCATCAGCGCTTCGCTGTACATTGTCGTCGCATTTTTTGCACTACTTTTTTTGAGTGATTTACCGCTTTCAATATCAAAAGGCCCCACCCCGTGCCAATTTTCAAAGCACCCCTCAGCCTTTTCATAACCTTTGCCTTTGAGTGTTTGGGTATGAACAATGACCGGACGTTTTAGCTCTTTTGCCATCGTAAATGCTTTGATGAGACTCTCTAAATTGTGTCCATCAATCGGACCGATGTAGTCGATTCCCAACTCTTCAAAAACAATACCGGGAGTAATTAATTTGAACCCTTCTTCAAATTTTTTGGCCATATACGTCGCACTCTCTGGTAAATATTCTAAAATTTGTTCGGTGGTCTTTTTTATTTTTTGATATACATTACCAGCCATGGCATGGGAGAGAAAGCTACTAATAGCGCCAATGGGCTTGGAAATACTCATTTTATTATCATTGAGAACAATCACCACAGGATATTTTCTAAAGCCCAGTTCATTTAAAGCCTCAAAAGCCATCCCGGCACTCATCGAACCATCACCAATCAGGGCGATGGGAATCCGTTCATTTTCTTCTTTTTTCAAAGCGATAGCTTTAGCCGCACCCAATGCAAGCGAAATGGAAGTAGAACTGTGACCGGCAATAAAATAATCGTGCGATGATTCATCGGGTCTGGTATAACCACTGATACCATGAAGTTGGCGTAGTGTGCTAAATTGCTCCCATCTTCCGGTAAGGAGTTTATGAGCATAAGATTGGTGACTCACATCGAAGATAAAGGGGTCTTTGGCCGAATCAAAAACATAGTGCATCGCTACAATAAGCTCAACAGCACCCACATTACTACTCAAGTGCCCCCCATTTTTGCTAACCACTTTAATAATTTGTTTTCTCAGTGAGACACAGGTATCTTTTAATTCTTGAATGTTTTTACTTTTAATATCAATATTCACAATATCTCTTTCCCTAACTATCTTTCAATAAATGTTTTACTTTTGCCAATCTCTCTGATATGGTCCCATCCAAATTGCCACTTTCGCTTAGCAAAATGACCCCACCTTTCGAAATCGCATCATCTGTTTCTACTGTTATTTTTTCATTCTCTTTATAGATGGCTTCCAATGCTTGGAAATTATCAGGATTGACTTTCAACGTCACATGGTTTGCTTTTTGTACTTCACTCATGAGATTTTTAGCAAGTGAGACTGCAATCTCAGAACTTGCTTGTGTCAGCTCTTTTTTGATAATTTCTTCTGCGATTTCAATAGCAGAATTAGCCAGCTCTTTTTCTGTCTTTTTATACCCTTTTTCTAATTCATTGAGTTTGTCATTTAATTTTTGATTAGAATGTTCAAACGTCTCTACAATCGTCTGATAAGAGGATTCTAAATCTGCTTTTGCTTTATCATATCCTTCTTGAAACGAGAGCGCTTTCTCTCGGGTCACTTCTTCTTTCAAACGTTGTTCAAAATCTGCTTCTTGTTTTTCGATTTGCATCTGAAATTTAATAATATTTGATGACAATTCATCGCTTCGCTTTAACAACTCTTCCACAAAACCACCCTCAACATTTTCTGCTGTCTTAGGTGCTGTAGATGTGGTATTATCAGGAGCAGGAGTCACGTCTTGGGGTTCAGAATTTTGTTCTTCATGATGGGGCATTGATCCTAAAACTTTAAAGCGATATCGTTGCACATCATGCTTTTCGATTTCATCTTGTATTATTATATTTTCCATATTTTACTCAATCATCTCTTCTGCTTCGCCAATCTGTACGACGCCTTGTTCTGCTAATTTTTGTACCTCTTCTACAATACGTCGTTGTGCTTCTTCAACATCTTTTACTCGCACGGCACCGAGGAAATTCATCTCTTCTATAAAAGCATCCTGCGCGCGTTGTGACATATTGTCCATAAATTGTTTTTTCAAATCTTCACTCGAACCTTTTAAGGCGACCATCAAATCTTTTTTGTCGACAACTTTGAGAATCTCACGAATTCCGTTATTATCAAGTTTCACAATATCTTCAAACGTAAACATCATCTCTTTGATAGTAGAGGCCAAGCTCTCGTCTGATTGCTCGATAAAAGATATCGTAGTTTTTGATGCTTTTTGCCCCAATCTGTTTAAAATCTCTGCCACGGCCCTTGGACCACCTACTTCGACTTTATACGAAGTTAAAGACTCTAATTTATTTTCTAAAACCGTCGAGACACGTTTCACGACTGAGGGAGAGATTTCACCTAAATTTGCCATTCTAATTGTCACTTCACTTCGCAACTCATCTGTGAAAAATGAGAGGGTTTCAGCAGCTCTTGTAGGATCCATATGAGCAAGAATCAAGGCAATCGTTTGGGGGTGTTCGTTAATAATAAAATCTGAGAGTTGCTGTGGTTTTATTTGTGATAAATATCCAAAATTTTGGGTACTTTCCATCGTTTTTGATAATTTTTCCAAGATTTTTTGTGCGGCTTCTGCTCCAAAAGTACGAAACAATATCTCTTTGGCATATTCCATACCACCACTTCGTATGTATTGATTCGATTGCAATAGCGCATAAAACTCTTCTAGCACAGCATTGGCGACTTGTTTGTCGATGTTTTTTACCGTAGCTATATATTTGGAAATCTCTGTGACGGTATCGATTTCCATATGCGAAAAAATGTTGGCCGTTGCATCTTCACCCAATTGAATCAGAAGAATCGCAACTTTCTCAGGCATTCCAAGTTCATTGTACTGGTTCTTTTGCTCTTCATTTAATTTCATTATATATCCTTGCCTTTTCCGCTCACATCAAATTCTGATGCATTTTTAATCAAATTTTGCAACAATCGTGATACTTCTTCGGTTTTCTGATCGCTGAGTGTTTTTAATTTTTCAAGCAACACATCGTATTTTAGGGCTTCTTCATTAAAATCACTACTTAGGCCCAATTGTTCTTCTACCTTTTGTCGGGCTTTTCTAAATTGTTCTAGCGTATCTTCTGCATTCTCTTCTTCATCAAGAACTTCGTCTCTTAGTTCATCAATCTCTTCAACTTGCTCTTCTAACATTTTTTTGGAGAATGGAACGATTACTTTTTTATAAAAGATTAATAATACTAAAATCACTAATGCATATTTTAAAAGTGGGAAAATTGGCATAATATAATAGCGCAACTCTTCCAAGAAAGTCTCAGTTGGCGCTTTAGCTTCATCTTTGGAGAGCGGTTTAAACTCTAAGTTACTCACCGTCACTTCATCGCCTCGTTTTTTGTCATAACCAATCGTTTGCTTGACAATAGCATCTACTGCGGCCATCTGTGCTTTTGTTAATGGAATATATTTTAAATCTTTTTTGTTAGGGTCCTTAGGGTCTGCAATATAGCGATAATCCCCATCTACCACAACAGCAGCGCTAATTTTATCGATAGTCGCAAATTCATTTTGCGTCTTGATTGTCTTTTTGGAAATTTCATAATTGGTCGTACTCGTACTTTTTTGATAGGTTTGAGTATTTTTTTGACTGCTAAGACCTTGAACCGGACCAATATTGCTCACCGCGCCTGGAACACCTCCGGCACTTTGTGGCGTTGAACCACTTTTTTTCTCCTCCACACTTTGTTCGCTTCGAGGTACGGAGTTGGGATCATACACTTCACTGATAGAATTTTCTTGTTTAAAGTCAAAATCTATCGTGACTTTTGCGACTACTTTATTGCTCCCTCCTGCGATTGGAGTGAGCATATCGATGATCTTTTTTTCTAATCTTGCTTCGTATTCATTTTTATATCGTATCTGATTTTTTACCCTATCAGAGGAGTATTCTCCCTCTTCTTCTCCCAAGGGAAGTCCATTTTGATCGACTATCTTAACATGGTCAGGTTTGAGATTTGATACAGAAGAAGATACAAGATTTTTGATTCCTGAAATTTGTTTATTCGAGAGTTTCAATCCCGGCTTGATATCTACCACAATCGATGCGGATGCGGGTTGTTTGTGTTCTGAAAAAACACTCTCTTTAGGTATGGCAATATGGACACTTGAATCATTGATAGGATTGAGCGCATTGATGGTCCTTGAGAGTTCTCCCTCTAAGGCTCTTAAGTATTTGATGCGTTGTTCAAAATCGGTCGATCCAAATTCCGCTTTATCAAATATTTCAAAACCCACTTTTGAGTTTTTCGGAAGACCCAGCGCTGAAATAGCAATACGTTCTTTATATACCACATTGGAAGGAACCGCGATGGTGCCCTCATTGATGACTTTATAAGGAATATTATCTTTTTCAAGTTGTTGGATAATCAAGGCAGAATCACTCGGCGTCGTATTATCAAACAAGACGCCATAGCCACTAATTGATCCAGAATTTGGACTCTTAAAAAATACCAAAAAAGCCAAGAAACCAACAACGACCACCACCGATGCAATCGATACGATTTTTTGTCTTAATGAAAGATTTTGGATGAGAGCCGTTATCTGATTCAAAAATGTTTTTAAATTCATTTAGCTTACCAAATTATCTAAATAAATATCTTTGAATTCCTTCATAAATCTAGCATTTTGCTCAGGGGTTCCAATCGTGACACGGATAGCATTCATACCATAAGCTCCAAGATTTCTGATTATTATACCCTTTTTCAAAAGTTTTTCGGAAATTTCACTCGAATTTTTACTATCATCAAACGATAAAGTGATAAAATTGGTAAAACTTTCTATAAAATCAAAGCCTAACTCTTGAGCAAAAGCCTCATATAATTTCATCTGTTCAAAATTTTCTTTTAATGAATTTTGGACAAATTTTTCATCATCCAATGCCACAATCGCAGCTTTCAGTGTCAAGGTTGTGATATTAAAAGGGGCTCTGAGTTTCAATAAAGGTTGAATAATCTCTTCTCTTGCGATACCATAACCGCATCGCATGCCACCCAAGCCATAGGCCTTGGAAAAAGTTCCAAGATATAAAACATTGGGATATTTTTCGATGACATCTTGTGGTTTTATTTCTTTGTTTTTATCTTTAAAGGCGCCATATTCTTGATATGCCCCATCAATAATCACCAATGTTTCAGAATCAATTTGATCCAAGAAGGCATAAACATCCTTGCGATCAAGGCACTCGCCTAATGGATTATTGGGTAGGCACAAAAAGATAACAGCAATATCATCATGAGCGTTATAAATCTCCAAAAATTCATCAAGATTATGTTGATCACTTTTTGTTTTTAAAATCGTCGTACCGGTCTGTCTTGCATAAATCTCATACATGGCAAATGTGGTATGCGCCATCAAAACTTTGTTGTTTTTATTAGCTTTTGCGTGCACTCCAAACGAGATAATTTGATCACTTCCCGCGCCTATGGCAATGTTCGTATCTTTGACATTAAAGCGTTTGGCTAATTTTTCTTTTAGCTCATACATACTATCATCCGGATAGAGATTCATCTTTGAGGCTTCACGACAAACGGCCTCTTGCACGAGCGGACTGCATCCTCTTGGATTTTCATTACTCGCAAGTTTTATGATATCTTTGGCATCAATTCCGTACTCTCGCACGACCAATTCAATCGGTTTTCCCGCTTCATATGTTTTGAGATTGTCTAATACTGCATTAAATTTCATGTTACTCCCCATTCACATAGCTTCCAAGCCATATGATTTCATGTTTATTTTTATTTACTTCCAAAACTTCTTGTACATTGTCATCATCAATATGACCTTCAAAATCAATGTAAAAGACTTTTTTAAAACCTTTTTCTTTTGTTGGTCTGGATTCTATTTTTGTTAAGTTCACTTTGGCTTTTTGAAATGTTTGTAAAAATTCTACCAATCCACCCGGCGTATCGGACGTCTTTGCTAAAATCGAAGTTTTACTCAACGTAGAAGGTCGGTTTTTGAAATCACTCAAAATCAAAAATCTTGTTTTATTTGCCATATTGTCTTCAATTTTTGAAAAAAGTACCGGCAGATTGTATAATTTCGCAGCAATATGCGAACAAATAGCGGCTGAATCTTTCGTTGTTTTTGCCAATTTTGCTGCTTCGGCTGTAGATTTTGTCGCGACAAACTCCACATCTAACATAAAATGCTCTTCCAAAAATTTCCGGCACTGGTTATACCCTTGAGGATGTGAATAAATGCGTTTCACATCTTTGATATTTTCACATTCACTGGCAAAGGAGTGGTGGATATCCATGTAAATCTCTGAGACGATTTTTGAGCTGTATTTTCCAAGACAATCAAGGGTCACCCCCACCGCTCCTTCGGTATTGTTTTCAATAGGAACGACACCGTACTTCGCCTCTTTATTCTCCAATACATCAAACACCGCTTTAATAGAATTCAATCCGATGTAACGCCCCATAGCTCCAAAACGACTCTCCGCCACTTGGTGCGTAAAACTTCCCTCTGGTCCGAGATACGCAATATTTTCAGGCAATTCGATATTGCGACTGACTGCAAAAATCTCTAAAAAAATCGCATCAATGGCATCGCTATTGAGATATTTTTTATCTAAGGTCTTCAGTCGGTCCAATATCTCTTTTTCTCGCTCTGGTCGATAGATTGGCCCTCCTGTGGATTGTTTGAGATTTCCTATGGCCTTCACTGCTTCCATACGTTTGTTTAATAAAAGCAACAACTCATTGTCAATGCGGTCAATCTCTTTTCTATATTTTTCGATACTCAATGTCTCACCTTTTTATATGTCCGATATCTAAAACCACATCATCGATATAATCTTTTATCGGTTTGATTTCATCAATACTTTGACACTTACCACTTAGCACTAAAATTGTTTGACTTCCAAGCTCTTTAATGCCACACAAATCACCGATGGCATCATCACTAATCATAGTCACCTCTTTAAACGTCATCTCCTGTTTGCTTTGTTCTTGCAGTAATCCTAATGCCTCGTTATAAAAGGCGGGGCTGGGTTTGCCAATCACACGATAATCTTTAGAGGTAGCATAACGTAGCATTTCTAAAATCGCACCCACACCCGGATAGCGTTTCCCATCTTTTGCGTAGATACTCGTCGCATGCATCCCGATAATGTTGACATCATGAAGCGCGGTTTCGATCATGGCGGCATAATCATCCGATGAGAAATCTTTTTTACTAGCAATCAACATCGCTTTAGGATTTTTTGTTTGGGTATCAAACCCCATGGCGCTGAGCGTCTTCACGAATTCATCAGCACCAAAAACCGCCACGTCTCTCTCTTTGATATTTTTCTTCAAAACCATAAAAGGGTCCAGATAGTTTTTTGCAGGAATATCTAAGCCCAAATCGCATAAGTGCTGATGAAACACGTCACTCTTGATTTTTGTGTTATTCGTCACGACGACATAAGGAATTTTTTCTTGATTCAAATGTGCGATAAATTCACAAGCACCCGGAATCGGTTTTCTATCAATATCATCCAGCAAAGTACCTTGCACATCAATAAAATAACTCATAGGAAATCTCGCTCTAGTTTGATTAAATCATCAAAACTCTCACGCGCTCTTATCATCCGATCTTCACCATCAATAAGTGCCACTTCAGCCACTCTTGGGCGTGAATTATAATTACTACTCATAGTGAAACCATAAGCTCCCGCACTTTTGAATACAATCACATCATCATGCTTGACAGGAGGCAAGAGGACATCTTTTGCTAAAAAATCACCCGTTTCACAAATCGGTCCGACAATATCGACTAATGACGTCGCTTCATCAGAAGTATCTAAAAGTTCAAAATCATGATAAGCCCCATACAAACTGGGACGAATGAGATCATTCATCGCCGCATCAATGATAACAAATCGTTTTTTGTCATTCTTTTTTTCATACAGCACTTTGGTGAGCAAATAGCCACTATTTCCGACCAAATAACGTCCAGGTTCGCACAAAACGGTCACATCCGTACCTTTGAGTGATTCAAAAATAGCTTGGGCATAATCGTACAATAAAATAGGCGTTTCATCTTTGTATTTAATGCCAATTCCTCCGCCGATATCAAAAAATTTAATGTCAATATTGATCGCTTTGAGACTGCGTAGAAGGTCCGCAATAATCACAGAAGCTTCTTTAAAGGGTGAGGTTTCCGTAATTTGACTGCCAATATGAAAATGAATACCAATAGGATTTAAAGCTGAGGATTTATGCGCATAAAGATACATCTTCTTGGCGCTCTCTAAATCAACGCCAAATTTACTCTCATGCAATCCTGTGGAGATATAAGGGTGCGTTTTTGGATCGATATTGGGATTCACTCGAATACTAATTCTTGCCGTAACATTTAAATCTTTGGCAATCTGTTCGACACGATACATCTCTTCTTCGCTTTCAAGATTGATCATCAAAATATCACGTTCTAATGCTTCTTTAATCTCCACATCACGCTTACCGACACCGCTATAGATAATTTTGTATCGATCCACTCCGGCCAACAATGCGCGATTGACTTCGCCAATAGAGACACAATCACATCCTGAACCTAATGATGCTAAATGTTTTAGCACAGAGAGATTGGAATTGGCTTTTACAGCATAACAAAGCATCGATTTACGTGCTTTAAAGGCATTTTTGAGATTATTAAAATTTTCTGTTATTATATTAAAATCATAAACGTATAAAGGGGTATCATATTTTTCTGCTAGTGTTTTAAATTGGATCATACATAACCTTTGGATATTTTGAGTTCTTAAAGACCTAAGAACTCATATATTTTATCTAAAAAAAGAAAAAAAGAAAATTAACCTCTTTAGGAAAATTTATATCCACAATGGTTGATGACTATTTACTCTCATATAACACATATTTGTCGCTGGTATAGAGCTTTTTAAGTGCTGCAATATCTTTCACTTTTGAGATATCATCTTTGTTCACGACTATGAAATATTTTGATGTAAGATTTTGTTCCATATTATTAAAATCTGCTACTTTTGTAATTTCAATTTTTTGTCCCATATAGTACGTAGAAGAGAATGATTTTTTGTGTAAAAAATAGATCGGCTCACCCGGTTTTGCTACCGTTTTATACTTCGCAATTAAGAATTTCTCTGTTTTGATACTATCAGGAAAAAGGCTAATAAATACCAATGCAAGCAGTGCAATCACCGGTATCATGATAGCACTAAAAAAGAACATTTTTTTATATCCTGCGATAAATGTCCCCTCTGCTCGGTTGAAATAAAGGGCTAACAAAATCGCCAATCCCGGCAATGATGGCAAAACATACGTCCAAATCACATTACCGCCGAATGTGAAAAAGAGCATAATAAAGAGCATCCATATCGTATATAATGCTATTAAATCACTACGAAGAGCGGTGAAGAGGCCACTTTTTCTAAAGAGATTTTTGACGCCAAAAAACAGAGCATGAAATCCCCAAGGTAAACTTGCCAACAACCACATAATCCAGATAGTACCGTGTGGATTTTTGTGCACATATCCGTACTTATCACCATGCCAACCCGTATCGATAAAACGGCCGAGGTTTTCTCCTAATATGAAATAACGCAAAAATCCCGGAGTTTTAATCTCTGCTGCGATGTACCAAGGAACGCAGATGAGTAGCATCAAAATAAGACCACTTTTCCATGGCAATTTTGAAAGCAGAGCCACTCTTTTTTTATAAGAAAAAAGCACCCATAAAATAATCACACCAAAAACAACCACGCCAGCCAGTGGTCCTTTGGTGAGAATTCCCAGTCCAAGACCCACGAAAAATAGATAATTCCAGACGCGTACTTTATCATTGATCACCATCGCAAAAGAGACCAATGACAAGGTCGTACTAAAGGTGAGATAAGGGTCTGTAATCACCGCACCACTGAGAGAAAACACCAACAACATACTCGAATATATCGTGATAGCAATGAGCGCGCTCATCTTACCATGGAAAGTTTTCACTAAAATATAAATCAACCATGCGGTACAGAGCGTGATGAGCAATGAGGGGATGCGAGGGGTATAATCATGCACACCCAAAAATTTGTATGAGAGCGCTTGTGCCCAAAAAGCCAGAGGCGGTTTACCCCAAAATGGCACCCCATAATCATAATATGGCGTAATCCAATCGCCAATTTTTGCCATAATCATCGCAGTATTTGCATAACGTGCTTCGGTTGTGTCTGCCAAAGGCATAAACACCATCGAGATAATACGTGAGAGGGTGATGAGCCAAAAGAGCAGTGTCAAGTTGCGGGTTTCTTTATTCATACTGATGCCTTATTTAATTTTTGTATAAAATCTTTAAATTGATCTAAAAGGAGGATATCGCGTTCGTTTTTTCTGTGTTGATTGACATAAAACTCTTTAAATTTATCATCTGGCCATGCTGTATCTTCGGATTTTGATAAAAAAGCGGGATGCAAAAGTATTTCAACACTCTGTTTCCCATCATATTGAGAGAGTGCTTTGAGGATAGAGGGGTAGGTCATATTCCCGGTAAATAATACGCCGACAAACACATCATTGCAAGCAATCTGATTAGCGGCCAATTTACGGCGTAATTGACGGGAAAAGAAATTAAGCAAAAGGTGTTTGATAATATTGAGTCCTAAGTAGTTTTTAACATCTTGCAAAGAATTCAAACAGATAAAAAAGGGCTCTTGTGGCACTCTAATGTAAGTAAAATGAACTGTTTTTAATTCATGGGAGAGTTCCATCAAAATCTCTGAGATAAAAGGAATCGTATGATAATGCTGATGCGAATCTAGCGAAATATCATGCTGTTGAAGTTTACTGGCATACAACTCGATTTGATTTTTATACTCTTCTTTGATTTGTTGCTTGATGAGATGTTTTTTTTGAGTATTTCCCAGATAATAATCAAAGACCACGGTCTCAAAACTTTTACAAAACTTGCCATTTGCATCGACTAAATAGTCAATTTTTTCAGGCTTTGAGATAGGCGTTCCCTCTGCAATATTCAGATGCAAAGAAGTACGCATATCTGCTCTTCCCTCAAGTAAAGCCAGTGAGGCATTCAGATCTGAAGAGGTGACCATGATACTGGTCGAATTGAGCGCACCTTTATCATGACATTCACAAATCACCTCACTCATATGCAAGGAATTGGCAAAGTCATCTGCATTAACTATGATTTTCAATCAATTCTCCAAAATATAATGGTCGTTTTTTTACTTCCAAATGAATTTTACCTATGTATTCACCAATAATACCTAAGATAATAAGCTGAATCGAGCCCATGAACAAAATCACAATCAAAGTCGTCGCATATCCGGTTCGCTCAACATTAAAAAACAGATACTGTATCAAGGTATAAAAACCAAATATCCCAGAAGCAAACACCGATAAAACCCCCAGATATGTTGCCAAACGCAACGGTTTGGTAGAAAATTGCATGATACTATCAATAGCCAATCCAAATGAACGTTTAAAATTGTATTTGGTTTTGCCTGAAAAACGATCGGGCACTTCAAATTCCAATAATTTAAAATCACTATAACCCACAAAATTCAAAAGCCCACGAAACATCCGATCATTTTCACTAATCGTCTTAATCATTTCGATATGTTTTCGGTCCAACAGTCGGAAATCTGGAAAATCTTTTGGTATTTTGATATCTGATAATTTGTCTAACATAAAATAATAGATTTTTGACAAAAATTTATACAGTGGTGTTTTGTCGCTCCCATGAGTGATTTTACGTGTTAATACTACCGGATTGCCCGCCAACCAAGCGTCCACCATCTCCTCAATCAATGCAGGGGGATGTTGTAAATCCCCATCCATAAAAATAACACAATCACCCGAGGCATGATCCATCCCTGCACTCATAGCAATTTCATGCCCGAAATTTCGGTACAAATTATAAATCTTAATATTAGGATAACGCCCCATCAATGCTTGTAGATTTGCCAGCGTATGATCATCACTGCCATCATTGACGCAAACATACTCAAAGTCCACTTTGCTTTTTAATGCAGACTCGACCTGATACAACTCTTCAAATAGTTTATGAACATTGCCCTCTTCATTGTATAGTGAAATCACGATACTGACCAATTTAGGCTTCATGACCGACTCCTTGCCTCAAAAACACAAATTTTTTATAAACCAGATAATTTTGCAACGCAACAATCGCTGATGTCAGTAATTGTGAGACTATGACACCATTATGCAAAATAGTATGGAACAACGTAAACAAAATAAGATTGCTTACAAACGATATTGAGACCGTAATAATATATTTAAATATAGAATTATGATGTTTTGAATCGGAATCAAACGTATAATAATATTGGAAAATATAATTAATAATTGCTCCAACTACCACACCGATTGAGGTAGAAAGACTGGCATTTATTCCAATCCAAACGAGCAGTGCCATCGTCCCAAGATGGCATATCGTAGCGGTCCCACCACTAATTATAAATCTTTTCAGTTGATGAATATCAAATTTCTTGTGGTGCATTGCTATTAAAACCTTATTCTTATTATCTCTGTTATCGTAATCATATTATACTAAAATGAACGCTAAATGAAAAATTTCATTCTTTAAAGTGGGAGTATAGCGAAAAAATACCTAGCGACAGCATCGGTATCATAATGGCCACTTCTGGTAAGATAACGGCATTCATGGCTAACTTACTAAATAAAAACAAAAGACCCCATGTCGCCAATGCAACAAATATCAGCACAAAAGAGATGAGCGTCGTGTTATAATACCTTGAGATAACCGGTGTGCGTGATGAAAAAATCAGAATCAACAAAGGGGCAAATAGGGGTATAAACAGTTGTGAGAGGATAATCGTCTTGAGCCTACTCGTATCAACACCTTGCGCATTAAAAAACTTCAAGGCATCCATCGCATCTAAGACGGAGAGATTGGCTTTGCCTTTATAAATATTGTCAATAATCTTAGGCCTAAAATCTTTGAGCGTTTCAAGCTGGGAAAATTTTTGTATTATCAACCCTTTGCCATCGAGCGTTTCCGCCTTTGGTTTGATGATTTTTTCTACATGATATAAGACCCAATTTTTCTCTTGATAATAGCCTTTTTGGGCTTTGAGTATGTATTGTAAATCCATATCTTTGACATGATATATCTTGATATTACTCGCCTCTTTTTTAATAGGGTTCAATTTTTCAAAATAGATATAATCGTTATCATTTTTGAGAAATAATCCCTCTGTATTGGTTGAGATTTGGCTGTGTTGCAAAATATTGACGCTGTATTCTCTCGCATAAGAAAAGGGGGTAAATGTCAACGAGATATAGATCATGATAATCGCTAGTGCACTAAAAAAGATAGGCAACGTGAAAGCTTGACGGCTCACGCCCAATGCTCTTAAACTGACCAATTCATTTGATTTTATCATGGAGACCGTCGTAGCAATCATCGCAAATATCACCGACAATGGCAAGACAAAATTAATCGCATACAGACTCTCAAACATCGTATAAAGGATTTGAAGGTTGGCAGATTCTGGGAGTTTTTGATACGTGGTCAATAAATCAATCCCAAGATAAAAAAATTCCAGCGCTACAAAAATAACAAAAAAGTTTTTGAGATAATTACGGATTAGATATTTTTGATACAGTTTCATATTAGTAATTCATTCGTAAGCTTCAGATTGAGGCTATCACGTTGGGCTACTGTTTGTAATGGCATCTCTATCAAGTGCAAGCAGGCCCTTGCAGCTTGGTCTATAATCTCATCCAAATATTTTTTTTCACGTGTTGAAAAATCTGACAACACGTGGGAGATAATCTTATCTTTATCTTTGGGTTTTCCAATGCCCACACGTACCCTGTAATAGGATTTTCCTATGTGCGCATCGATGGATTTCAAGCCATTATGCCCACCATTGCCACCTTCATACTTGAATTTTAATACTCCAAATCTCAAATCCAAATCATCATGAATCACGATAATCTTCTCTGGATTAAAATAATCACTGACAGCGTGAACACTTTCTCCTGAGAGATTCATATAGGTTTGAGGTTTTAATAATAAAAGATTGTGATATTTATAAAGATTGCCTCTAAAGGCGGGTTTGTTTAAAGTGGTGTAGGAGAGGCCCTCTAGAAGCTTATCTATAACCATAAAACCGATGTTATGTCGATTATTATGGTATTTTACTTCTGGGTTGCCAAGTCCTACGATGAGATTCATATATGTGCAATCACTACTTCGCTTTAATGACTCCAACAATTGAAATTCTATCTTCATCCATGATTTCTACGTTACTATCTACTTTAATATCACGAACTAAGATGGTTTCATTGACATCCAAATCACTAACATCAAGTGTATAATCATTTGGTAAATGTTCTGCTGTACATTTGACACAAAGTCTTTTTTTAGTTAATGCCAAAACACCTTTATTTCTCAACCCTTTTGGGGTACCGGTTAGTTTTACAGGAACAAGGTATTTTGCAAGAACACCAGGAAGCGCAACGCGCAAATCAACATGTAAAAATTTACTTTTTACAGGATCTTTTTGATATTCTTGAATGACAACATTATACTCTTTGCCGCCTACGCGTACTGGGAATATAAGTGTTTCTTTATTTCTAACTGCTTTTACGAATTCATTTTCTTTAAATGCAGCATTGATATTTTCAATGCCTTTTCCGTAAATGTTGGCAATTAGGTAACCATCTCTGCGAAGCTCTTTTGTCGCTTTTTTTGTGATACTCTCTCTAATGATGCCTTCTAACATTTTTTTCCTTTTTCTAAAATAATAAGTCGGACATTATACATAAAATAATCTAAATCTTATATAAATTATTTTTTTAACCCGATGATATTTGCGTCTTTGCTGAACTCTTCTGAATTAGATTTTAGACTTTTTTGTTGTAATGCTTTATTCGCATCAAAATAATCCAAATCCAAAGCCAAGTCATTTCTACTGGTGGCTGCTGAGAGTGCTTCTTCTCGTGATACACGATTTTGTGCATACAAATCGAGGAGTGATTGATCAAAAGTTTGACATTTATAAATATCTTTTCCTTCTCGAATCGCATCAGTAATCTCAGTATCGCGCCCCTCTAAAATAAGGCTGGAAATTCTTGTATTATTGACCAAAATTTCAACCGCCGCCGTACGTTTACCATCCAACGTTCGCACCAAACGTTGTGAAACAATTCCTTTGAGCGTAGAGGCCAATGACATTTTGATACGATTTTGTTCACTTCCTGGAAACATTCCCAAAATACGACTGACCGTCTCTTTAGCATCTAATGTGTGCAGTGTCGATAATACCAAGTGACCCGTTTCAGCAGCATGCATTGCCGTCTCTATGGTCTCTAAATCTCGCATTTCTCCCACAAGAATGACATCAGGGTCTTCCCTCAGTGCAGCCCTTAGTGAATCTGAAAACCCAAGAGCATCTTGCCCAATGGCACGTTGATTTACAATCGCTTTATCATCATTATAAACAAACTCCACCGGATCTTCAATAGTGATGATATGCTTTTTGTAGGTTCTATTGATATAATTAATCATCGCCGCCAATGTTGTCGTTTTACCACTCCCTGTTGGCCCTGTGACGAGCACTAAACCTCGGTTTATGCCACAAAATGAGTTAATGATAGCAGGAAGTCTGAGTGACTCTATCGTCGGCAACTTGGTCGGTATGGTTCTAAAAACTGCAGAAATCCCCTCTACTTGGAAAAAAATATTGACACGAAATCGATAGTTTTCATTGAGTTTGTAAGTGAAATCTAGATTTTTTTGCTGAATCAAACTCGGAAATCTCGTCCGTAACAACTCTTTTGCCAATGTAATCCCATCAGTATGAGAGATTATTTCCTTTGATAAAGGAAGAATTTGACCATTAATACGCCCGCGGATATTGGAGCCACTTTTTATATGAAGGTCGCTGCCACCATGTTCTACTAGTTTGGCAAGATAGAATTTTAACTTTTTTGTCATCTCAAAAGTCAAACTTTCTATATCTATTTCATGTTTTGGGTTCATAACATTCCTTTACGTTTTCGGTCTCATACCGATGCCGTTTTTTATCTTTTGTAGGACGAAAGTGTTTCAAGTATCTCTTGAAATGCCACCTTGAATGACTCCAGTCCATCTTGCATCAATGCATCGCATGCCGCGTCTACATCAATCCCACTTTTCTTTATTGTATCAAAAAATAACTCTATCTCTTCTTCTTTTGGCACGTTATTGTCACAACTTTGTTGAATAAAATACTTAATGGTAGCAAGTGGTGCCGTATTGATTGAATTTTTGCATAACAGTCCCTTGATATAATAATCCGCCTCTAGGGCATCTCCTTTGACTCCCGTGCTCGCAAATAAACAACGAACATTGGATAATGCATAACGCTCAATAAGGCGATAAACATTTAAGGCATTGTAGATACCTACTTTTGAGACGGGTAAATCAAGCGCCGCAAGTTTTGTATCTAACATTCGGTCAAATCGGCTCACAAAGACGCTAATCACCGCTTTTGGCAGGACACTTGCTTGACACGATGCACTGCCGGCTTTAAATGCTTCAAGACAATGTTTCGTCTGTTCAACTGAAAATATTAATGTTGCATTGACGTTAATCCCTTCGCTGATGAGTTGTTGCATCGCAACATATCCTGCTTTTGTTGCCGGTACTTTTATCATGACATTGGGCATATCAATCTGTTGAAACAGACGTCTTCCCTCTTCAATCGTCCCATTCGCATCATCACATAAAAAAGGATCAACTTCTATACTGATAAAACCATCATCGCCTTTTTTATATAATGGCAACAATTTTTCAGCTGCTTTTTTAATATCTTTGATCGCGAGGGCTTCATAGGTCTCTTTTGGTGTCAGATCCTGCATCGCCTCTATATCTTTTTTATAAGCAGGTGATGTGAGAATCGCGGATTTAAAAATGGCCGGATTACTCGTCGCACCGTTAATGGTGCCGGCATTGATTAAATCTACAAATTCTGTCTCCAAAAAACTTCGTTCTACAAAATCACACCAAAGTGAAAATTTCAAATCTTCTATATACATATGTGTTGTTCCTCTAATATTTTTGTTAAGTCTTTATCGTTGATAATGACATTGGCTTTTTTTCTTAAAACCTCTTTTGCACAAAACGCAACCTTTGTGTCTGCAAATTCAAACATTGAAAGATCATTGGCACCATCACCCACGACCATGGTGTTTTTTTGATCTATCTTTAAGAGTGCTTGCAATCGCTGCAGCATATCTCCTTTTGAATAATTAAACATCATATCTCCCCCAACAAGTCCGCTCAAAACCCCCTCTTTCGTATGTAAAATATTTGCAAAATCTGCATCAAAACCAAGTTGTTCTTTTGCATAACTTGTAGCATTTCGAAATCCACCACTAAAAACAACGACCGTATAACCGCTCTTTTTCAATGTCCCAATCGTCTCTTGCGCGCCTGGCATATAAGGTAGATTGTGACAAATTTCATCAACAGCTTGTGTGGGTAAGCCTTTTAGAAAACGGACTCTTTCACTCAAGCTTTCAAAAAAATCTATCTCCCCTTCCATCGCTTTTTTGGTGATTCGCGAGACCTCATCTTCAAAATTCAACGCTTTGGCCAAGAAGTCTATCGTTTCTCCATCCATCAAAGTTGAATCAAAATCAAATACACATAATTTCATATTTTGTCCTAATTTTAATACCAAATGATACAAAAAATCAATTTATAAACCAATAAAAATCAATTTAAAAAAATATATTGCTAAATTCGTAATTTTTATAGTATAATGTTTATCTAAACTATATTTTTCGATAATCCTATGCATCTTATGGTGGGTATTTTCAAAATATTAAGCAGAGCGTGTATTGATGTTTATTGATAAATATAAAACTATTTAAAGGACAAGAAAAGATGCAAATATACGTTGGAAACATTTCCTACTCAACAACAGAAGAAGGTTTAGAAAATCTATTTGGTCAATACGGAGAAGTTGAATCTGTAAAGATCATTACAGATAGAGAAACAGGAAGAGCTAAGGGTTTCGGATTTGTTACTATGAATGATGACACTGCTGCACAACAAGCAATTGATAGCTTAAATGAAAAAGAATTTGAAGGAAGAACTCTAAGAATTAACGAAGCAAGACCTAGAGAAGAAAGACCAAAAAGAAATTTTAACAATAGATTCTAAATTTTATTTAGATTAAAATAAACTATGTAATTTTTATTACATGAGAGACTTCGCTAGAAGTCTCTTTTCAATAATGCATCTACCTTAAGAACTGTTAGCATGCTCTCGTCTCTTTTTCCTATACCATAAACCAATCCCGTGTCTGATGCTATTGTCTCAGGTGGTGGATCAATACGACTTCTTTTTATCCTGATGGCTTCGGTCAGACGATCGATGACAAATCCTGCGATATTATCATCATTTTTCATAACAATGTAGCGTGTCTCATTAGTTTCATTCTTGGGTTCTAATTTAAATTTTCTTCGCAAATCAATCAAAGGAATCACATCACCTCTGAGATTAAAAACGCCAAGAACATACGGTGGCACTTGTGGTACTCTAGTATATTCTAATGGTTTAATAATCTCTTGGATGCTCAGTATCGGTATCGCATACTCCTCATCACCGATGATAAAACCGACCAGCTGTATAATATCATCTTCTGTTTTATCCGGCTCTTGCATCTGTTGTTTTTGCTTGTTTAACACTTGCGTTAGTTTTTCATTCATGTTGATCACTCCGCTAACAGTTTTATATTTTTTCGCACGACACTCTCTAAATATTCTTGCGAATATGGTTTGGTGATGTACTCACTCATACCAGATTCCACGCCTCTTAATCTATCAGATTTTGACGTTCTTGAGGTCACAGCAATCAAAGGTAAATTTTTGTATTTTGAATATTTTCTAATTTCATTGGCCAGTGTGTATCCATCCATCCGTGGCATTTCAATATCAATCAAAACCGCATCAAAATTATATTCTCCTGATTTTATGATATTGAGTGCTTCTAGTCCATTTGATGCCTCAACAACATTGAGACCTATTGGCTGCATAGATTTTATCATGATGTTGCGATCCATATGACTATCATCTACCACCAATACATAATAATCACTTGGCTGATTTTTGACCTTGATCGTTGCCTCAGTATTTGCTTTAATATCGACATTGATATCTTTTGCCAATCCCATCAATGCGGCCACATCGATAATGAGGGTCACCCTACCATCGCCTCGTATCGTAGCACCTGCGATGCCGTCGATTCCTTTGAGATAATCTCCCATGGATTTGATAACAATCTCTTCTTGTCCTACAAGGCTGTCCACGATAATGCCCAATTTGGATTCAGCCAACCCAATCACAACCACATAAGCATGTTCATTATTTTCATAAACACTCTCAACACCAAAGATATCAGAGAGTCGCACAAGTGAGAGTACCTCATCTCTTAATCTCAAGACATTTTTACCCTCAACCGTATAAATTTCATCAAGTTCAATACGCACCGTCTCTAAAACAGATGCCAATGGAATCGCATAAAATTCCTCTTGGACGCCTACTAACAATGCTTGGATAATCGCCAATGTCAACGGTATTTTGAGTTTGATTACCGTCCCTTTACCGAGTTCACTGTCAATATCAATCAGTCCATTGAGCTTTTCGATATTGGTTTTCACCACATCCATCCCCACGCCTCTTCCTGAGACGCTCGTGACGGTAGTAGCTGTAGAAAAACCCGGTTTAAAAATCAATGTCAGCGCTTCTTTGTCACTCATCATATCCGCTTCTCGCTCTGTGATGAGTCCTTTTTCTAACGATTTTGTTTTGAGAATTTCAGGGTCCAATCCTTTCCCATCATCAACGATTTCAATGACAATATTATTACCCTCATGATATGCTTTGAGCTCTATCGTTCCGACCTCTTTTTTGCCGGCGTTTATTCGTATATCTTTCTCTTCGATACCATGGTCACAAGAGTTTCGGATAATATGAACTAATGGATCACCAATCTCCTCAACAATTGATTTGTCTAATTCAGTCTCTTCCCCTGTAATCTCAAGCTCAATAGATTTATTGAGTTCACGTGATAAATCTCGTACCATTCTTGGAAATTTATTGAAAACTTTTGCAATCGGTAACATTCGAGTTTTCATCACGGCAATTTGCAAATCTGTTGTCACCAGTGAAATTGACGAGACTACTTGATTCAACTCTTCTAAAAATTTTTCTCCCTCATAGCGCTCTTCAACATCATCATAAATTTTTAACAATCTATTTTTTCCTAAGACCAGCTCTCCGATGAGATTCATCAAATGATCCAATCGTTTCACTTCGACACGAATGGTCTGTTCAATAGCACTTGCTTGTTGTTTTTTCACCGGTGCATCGGCACGGGATTTTTTTGTTCCTTGCGGTTTTGGTTTTGGTTTTTCTTCTGCCTTATCAATCATCACGACAGGTGCTTCTTCTTGTTTTTTTGCCGCTTTTTTCTTGGCAGTTTCCTCTTTTTTCTCTTTTAAAAGTCGCTCAATTTCTGCCTCAATTTCTGCATCACTCAGATGAGAATAATCCTCTTCTTCCACTGTTTCTTGGGTATTGGTTTCTACTGTTTCATGAGGAGCAGCTGATGTGTCACTGGTGATTTCTGGTAGTTCTTTCCCTTGGGAAATGGCATCAAGTTGGGCACAAATATCAGAAATATCCATACCGATTTCTGTATCATTTCCATTGTCTCTGATTGAAAACAAGAGGGCTTTCATCATATCAATCGATTCCAGTACGACATCCATGACCTCAGGGTTGATTTTCAAATCTCCCCGTCTTGCTTTATTGAGGACATCCTCCATGTGATGCGTCAGGGTAGTCAACACATCAAAACTTAAAAACGAAGAAGAGCCTTTGATCGTATGGGCAACTCTAAAGATACGATTTAACAATTCGAGATCTTCAGGGGTACTTTCAAGCTCCACTAAATCTTGATCAATTTGCTCAATTAACTCAAACGCTTCAATCAAAAAATCTTCTAATATTTCTTGAATATCATCCATGCTCTTGCCTTTACTCTTCGTCTTTAATATGCGATTTTAGAACTTTTGATATCTCTTTATAAAAAATCGTCGCATCAAATTTTGTCAAATAGGCCTCACCGCCCGCCTCTTTGCCCCTCAACTCACTAAAGTGGTCACTGATAGAAGAGTTAAAGATAATCGGAATGTTTTTAAAGCGTTCATCATCTTTGACACTCGCTGCAAAATGAAATCCATCCATTTGGGGCATTTCAACATCGCTAATAATGACTTTTAGCTCATCTTCTAAACGGTCATTGTAGATACTGCTGAGTTCTTCTAATTTTTTCAAACCCTCTACACCATCTTGTGCTTCGACTACTTTCAGACCCATCTGTTTCAGTGCATCGCTCACGAGTTTTCTTGCGATTTTACTATCATCTAAAATGAGAGCGACACCCTCAAGATGGAATAAATCATCCTCTAGGATGTTAGATTGTGGCTTATAAAGTCCTAACTCTTCTACCACACTCTCCAAATCCAAAATCAACAAAACATCATCATTTTCAATTCTCGTTACACCCGTGATTTGATTGCGATCAAGGGTGCCCATACCCGAGACAAACGAGGCAGGCTCGATATCTTTCCAACTGATACGACGAATTCTTTTGGCCTCATGCACAATAAACCCAATCAAAATATCACTAAATTCTGTGATAATAACCCTCAATTTTGTTTTAACATTTTCAGGTTCGTTAATATTCATCCATTTTGCAAGATTGACCACCGGTATCACCACACCCCTGAGGTCAAATATACCATCAATATAAGAAGGAACCCCGGGGAGTTCTGTAAGATGTGGTAATTTGATAATTTCTCGCACCTTCGATACATTTACACCATAAATTCCCTCATAAATTTTTTCACCATCTTGCTTTAGAATCCGAAAATCTACGAGTTCCATTTCGTTAGAGCCGACTTTTAGTACCTTATCATCAAACATCAAAGCCCCTTAATTTCTTTTCTATAAATTTTATGTCTGTATTGAATTGTACAACAAAATAACTTTGTTCGCACGCAAAGGAAGAAAAATTTATATACTGAATATCATGACACTCAAAAGCCTTATTTTGATGATAATGCCCCTCGGCAATAAAATCGGTTTCTTTCGTCATAAAGTTTTGGATTTTAGTATCAATAATATGGGGAAATCCCTCAATCTGTGTGCAAATATTTTTTTGGAGCAGTCGGTTTGAAATCTTCTTTGAAATACACGATTGACACCAGACATCACAAAGGTTCAATACCCTCAACAATAGCCTATTTCGTATCATTTTTGTATATACACGATGCCATATACTCCCGTATTTATCCCCATGTAATAACAGCACTTTTTGTCCCAAAATCCTTGCGATAAGGGGTTGTTCTTCGATGGTGTATACATGCACATGATGAAACAGTGCTTTCAGTGCAAAATCATGATTGCCTTCTAGATAATAGATATCAATTTCCCTAGCTAATTGCTCGAGTAATTGAATGTACTTTTTATATTTCTCTGTTAAATATTGCACTTCACCCACAAGCAAATCAAACATGTCTCCCATGAGAAAAAGTTGTGGCGTTTTTATCTGTTTGGTTGCAATGAGTTGCAAAAATTGCCAAAAATAGTCTCGCTGATCGTTATCATGCGCATCACTTATAAAGATGGCACCTTCTTTGATATCAAGGCACATATGCAATAATCGGCATGCCCAAGTTTTCATCAAATCCAAACATCAAGTTGGCATTAGCCACTGCTTGTGAGGATGACCCTCTTAAAATATTATCAATGGCCGCATTAAGGTAAAGTTTTTTACCCACAACTTTGGCAAAAATGTCGCAAAAATGAGTACCACTTGGAGATTTCATATCCACAGGATGATCAAAAATCCTCACAAAAGGTTCATCTTTGTAATACTCTTTTAGGATTGCCAAAGGATCAATGCCTTCTTCTTGAAGCAACATGTAACTATCCACCATCTCACCTCTGATGATTGGCAACAGATGCGGAATAAAATTAACATCAAAATCTTTGCCTGAGTGCAATCGCATCTTTTCTTTGATTTCTGGCTCATGACGATGCATCATCGGATTATAAGCGAAAATATTCTCATCAATTGAAACAAAATGTGTCTTTTCAGTACACTTTTTCCCCGCACCGCTCACACCACTTTTAGCATCGATAAACAAGGGATAACTCGCATCTATGAGATCACAAAAAGGCAAAAGGCTCAGTAAAGCCGCCGTAGGATAACAACCGGGATTGGCAACTAAAGAGGTGTTTTTGATTTTCTCTCTATAAAATTCCGGCAATCCATAAACCGCCTTTGGAATATTCTCTTTATCCGTATGCGGACAATAATACTGTTCATACGTCTCAAGTTCGAGTCGATAATCAGCAGAAAGATCAACTACTTTAACACCAAGGGCTAAGAGCTCTTTTGCAAACCCCATAGACGTTTTGTGCGGCAAAGCCAAAAAAGCTACTTTAGCAACGGCTGCAATTTCTTTGGCATCACTTTTTAATACCTCTTTTGAGAGTACCCCTTGGAGTGAGGGGTGCAGTGTTTCGACACGTACGCCCCCTTCACTGGTCCCAACATAGGCAATTTCAAAGACAGGATGTGTGATGATTAACTTAATCAGCTCCAGTCCCGTATAACCACTCGCCCCAATAATCGCTACCGGTATTTTATTGTCTACATCACTCAAAATCAATCTCCTTATAATAAAGGCTTAAAATCTCATACTCTTTCTCTCCTCCGGGAAGGTTGACGATGACATCACTGCCCTCTTCTTTACCAAATAGTTGCTTGGCTAAGGGTGAGTGAAACGAGATGAGCCCCTTATCAGGATTACTCTCAGTACTGCCAACAAGCGTGTATGTGACTTCTGTACCATCATCTAAATCCTCAAGGACAACAGTCGTACCAAAGCGAACTTTATCATGTTCATAACTACTCGGGTCAATGACATGCGCCCGTGTCATCAAATCGCTCAATTCTGCAATCCGACTCTCAATAAAAGCTTGTTTCTCTTTGGCTGCATGATATTCAGCATTTTCTTTTAAATCGCCATGACTTCTAGCGATATCAATCTCTTTGACAATATAAGGTCTTTGGTTTTTCTTTAAATCATTGAGTTCTTCACTGAGTTTTTGAAACCCAAAATGTGTCATTGGTTCTTTTTGCATCAAATCTCCTCGTCATTTTTCTTTTTTGTTATTATAGCTAACATATCGTTTCGTGCGCCTTTATATAAGATTTTGCGAAGCACTAAAGCCTGTTGAAAAAATTGCTCTCTATTCGTATCATGATACACCTGCAATAACTTTTCCACACAAACCTCTTCTTGCAACAACTCCTCATGCAACGGTGCAAATCCTTCAAAATCAAGCAAAATATTTGCCAAGCCTACATGCTTGAGTTTCACAAATTTTTTGGCAATCATGTAATCGAGTTTTTTCGCCTTATACGCCAAAACAAAAGGCGTACCGATAAGTGCTGCTTCCAAAGTGGCCGTCCCCGAACAGACAAAAGCAAATTCACTTTGCAAAAAAGCCTCTTTTGCATCACGTGATATCTCAAAAGCGCTGATATCCCCATAAAGTTCTTCAATCTTTTCTTGAGTAAAAAATTCTGGAATCACCAGCACAGCACGCTTGTCTATTTTCTTGATTACTTCCCTAAAAATCGGCATCAAAGCACGAATTTCACTTTTTCTACTTCCTGGCAAAAAACAGAGGACTCCGGTCTTTTTATACTCCTGCTTTTGCTCCTTGATCTCATCAATCAAAGGATGCCCAACAAAAGTGGCACGATTGTAAAATCGGCGTTCAAAAGGCAAAACCGAGGCTAAAACATCACAATACTTCTCAACTTTTGCCACTCTTTTGGCTTTCCATGCCCACACTTGAGGTAAAATATAGTAAATAATCTCTACCTTTGGGTTTTGCTCTTTGATGGCCTTTGCCAAGGGCAAATTAAATGCAGGAGAGTCAATCAGTAGAACTTTATCCACCTCAAAGCTTAGTTTTACCAATGCTTTGATGGCCTTTTTAGCTTTTTTGATTTTAGGAATTACATCTAAAAATCCCATAATAGAAAAAGCAGATGAAGGCAGATAAGGGGTGCCTAAGCGTTCATCAAAGATGCCAAAAAGTTCATACTCTTTTAACGCATCCAATATCGGTGTCAAATGTAAATTTGCCGAAGGTTCAAGCGCAGAGACTAAAAGTTTAATATTATTCAATAAAACGACCTCAAGACTTTTTATATGTAGTATATAAAAATTTTGATAAAATTCTATGAAAATTAATAATAAAAGGTTGAAAATGCTCAAAATGATGATAGGATTTTTTAAAGATTTATGGACTTACAGACATCAAGTCAAAAAACAGACAAAATGGATGGAAAAATATATCAATCAAAAGCAATATGCCCTCAACCCCAGTTGGATGATGAGTACGAACCTAAAAATTTGGCTCAGCGAGATGGACGCGACTTTTGGCAAACGATTTTGCCCTTGTTTTGAACCCTCAAGTGATGCAGATCTCAACAAAAAAATGCTGTGCCCTTGCGAATTTATCGAAGATGAGATTGCAGAATACGGCACGTGTCATTGTGCACTCTTTGGCAAAAAAGATTTAAGTAAAGAGGGATGGAAGGCCTCTTCTAAAAGACTCATGAGCGAATACAAAATCCCACTAAATTTAAGCAATGGTATCCTTGATACGCGAGGAAAACCACGCGATTCTAGGAGAAATTTACCCGTACCTGATGCCATGCATCAATTAAAAGCGACACTCAACCACTACCCAGGCGACACGCTCAAATTGATAGTAGAAAATGAACAAGAGGTCAAAAATCTAGAAAAAATCGCAATATTTCGCGGCTTTGGATTTGAGCAAGGAAAAAGCCAAGATTATTATGAGGTCACCTTGAAACTGCGTTAAATTTCTGTGATAATCCGCCACTTTTCAAGTTTTTCCTCTTTGCGCATTTTGGCAAAAGCCGGAGAAGTAGAAGGAAGCGGATAGATGGCTTTATCACCGTTATAGATTTTTGTAAATTCGCGGTATGCTTTGGCTCCATTACAACAGACGGCCTCAATGTTAGGATAACTTTGAAAAAATTCTCTGAAATCTTGGTGTTGTATCTTTTTAATCGCACTATCCAAACTCCCTTTTCGCTCGCATGTGCCAATCACATCATAAAGTGCCACGCCATGGCGCAACAAAATCTTTAATCGCGCCTCATAAGCGATATCCTTCTGGAACCCAAATAATTGAGACATAATAAACCAAAAAGCGTTCTGTGGATGTGCATAATATTGTGAGGCTTCAAGCGATTTCACAGAAGGAATAGAACCTAAGATTAAGATACGAGAGTGCGCATCTACAATCGGAGCAAAACTCTCTATCATGATAGAATCTTTTGCTCTTGTTTTTTTCTAATCTCACTCACAACTTCACCGCCAATTCCCCAATTATCCATACTCACCTCTTCAATCACGACCACAGTGGTCTTGGGATTTTTATTGAGCGTTTTAGCTAACAGCTCCGTCACCCCTTGAATTAATGCTTTTTTTTGCGCTTTGGTGGCACCCTCTTGGGTAATTTTTATATTAACATAAGGCATCACAGTCCTTTTTCACGATTTATTTGTTACAATTATTGCACAATATGAAAATCGTTGCAAATAAATAGTATAATAGAACCATCAAGGAGGACAAGCATGTCTGAAAAACAAAATGATAAATTAGCCGTATTGATTGATGCTGATAATGCCCAAGCCTCAATCATCGCAGAACTATTAGAAGAGATATCAAAATTTGGAATTGCGAGCATCAAGCGCGCTTATGGAGATTGGACCACCACACATCTAAAAAATTGGAAAGAACACTTACACAAATTTGCCATTCAACCCATACAACAATTTAGCTACACCACGGGCAAAAATTCGACCGATTCCTCACTCATCATCGATGCGATGGATATCTTGCATGAAAATCATCTCGATGGCTTTTGTATCGTCTCCTCAGATAGTGATTTTACAAGACTGGCTACAAGAATCAGAGAAGCTGGATTGGTGGTGTATGGTTTCGGAGAAGAAAAGACTCCAGAATCTTTTACCGCCGCATGTGATAAATTTATCTTTACCGAAAATCTAAGACAGCGAGAACATGTCAGAAAAACAAAAGATGATGAAACCAAACTCAAAGATATTTTGATGAAAGCCATCAATGCCGTATCTTCAGATGATGGCTGGGCAAGGCTCTCGAGTGTGGCCTCTTATATCAACAAAAATATTCCTTCATTTGATCCAAGAAGTTATGGCTATGACAAATATGGGAAACTCATCAAATCACTGAGTTATATCGATGTGGACGAGCGCGACTTTCATGATGGCTCATCTAATGTCCACATTTACATTAAAATCAAAGGCAATTAACAAAGTTGCTCAGCCGAGCAACTTTGCAAAAAATCCCTTTTTCTCTTCATGAGATTTCAAAACCCGCTCATCTTTGAAATTCGGGTCGGGTTCTAATAGTTTTTTATTAAACGGAGTTGCCGGTTTTTTCTTTTCCCTGCGCATCGGCAATACGGATTTTGATAATTCTACTGCGTTATATATCATACACATAACAAGCTCCTTTCTTTTTTATTATTATAATCACCTCGTGTGTAGTTTATGTTTACTCACCCAAAGCCGCGATTTTTTGCTCATATTCATTTATGATACGATCAAAGTTATCTTGAGCAATTTCAAGATTAAAATAAGACGTTTCAATATCACTCTCCAAGCCCGCTAATCCCATCGACAAGTCTGAAATCTGATCATGTTCGCCCTTGTTGATATGCTCAATCAACGCTTTTTGATACGCTACCATCTTGGCTTCTGCGGCGATAATAAACTGCTCAGTGCGTTCTATCTCTTTTTTAAAAGGGGCGGCTTTTTTATTGCGCTCTTGCAAGAGTGCGGTGCGTGCTTTTTTGATTTCATAAGGGTTTGTTTTGGGTTGTGAGGGAGTCTCTTTTTTCTCATTTTCTTCCTCTTCCCAACCAATTTTTTCCAAAAATGCATCATAGCCATCATCAAAATATTGTGCGCCCTCACGTCCAAATACGATTAATTGATCGGCTACGCGTCTGAGCAACTCTTCTGAGTGCGTGACAAGCACGACCGATCCGGGAAAATTTTCGATTGCTTGTGTGAGTGATGCAATAGATTCCATGTCAAGATGATTGGTCGGCTCATCTAAAAAGAGTAGATTCACTTCTTGAGAGAGTGCGATACCTAACATGACACGACTTTTTTCACCCCCTGAGAGTAAGCTGATTTTTTTATCTGCACTCTCCCCGCTAAACATCATCGCCCCACAAATACTGCGTGCTTCCCCCACAGAGAGTTTGGGATTGGCCGCATAAATCTCCTCAAAGACTGTATTATCAAGATTGAGACGATTGACATTGGTTTGTCCAAAATGCGCAAATGTAATGCTCGGATGAAATGTGATAGTCCCACTATTGGGTGTCAAAATACCCGCTAACGTATTTAAAAGTGTTGATTTTCCCTTGCCGTTTTTACCGATAATTCCCAGACATGTTCCCTTTTTCAACGCAAAAGAGACATTTTGAAACAAAATATTATCCTGCTTATATCCAAAGGCAAGATTGTCGACTTCCATCACAATCTTTGCTGGAGTCTCTTTGTAATTAAAATCAAAATCTAATACCACCTCACTACTCAAATCTTCCAAACGCTCGATCTTTTCTAATTGTTTGACTTTTGATTGCGCCAATGCCGCAGTTGAGGCTCGTGTTTTATTTTTGGCAATAAAAACTTCAAGCTCTTTAATCTTTTTATCCTGGTTTATTTTTTGCTTGGCATAGAGTGCATCTTGCTCTTTGATATGTGCATAGAATTTTTGAGTATTTCCCTCTATCATGATAAGATTTTTGCGTACGATTCCCATCGTGTGCGTCGTGATTTTATCCATAAAATCGCGATTGTGCGTAATCAATATCACTTCCCCGTCAAAACGCTGTAAAAAACGCTCCAACCAGCGTAAAGAGACGATATCTAAGTAGTTTGTCGGCTCATCTAAGAGCAAAAGGTTCGGCTCTTGCACTAAAAGTTTAGCCAAGTTCAGACGAATTTGATACCCACCTGAGAAAGAGAGGGGACTTTGGGTCAAATCTTCTTGTGAAAATCCCAATCCAAAGAGTATTTTCTCGACCCGATAGATATCGTATTTCACCTCTTCACCTAGTGCCAAAGCCACCTCATCTAAGATTGTATTTTCGGTAAATTCGAGGTGTTGCTTGAGTGCACCGATTCGGTAATTTTTGGGGATTGAAATCTCACCACTATCGGCTTCCAATTCGCCGAGAATTATCTTGAAAAGTGTTGATTTACCACTTCCATTGCGTCCGACTAATCCGACACGACTTTTAGGAGTTAATTTAAGATTTATATGGCTCAAAAGCTCCACGGTTGCAAAGCTTTTAGAAATATTATTGAGTTGTATCATGATGCTCTTTTTGATTTGATTATCTGGAATTTTAACATAATTAGATGATGTTAAGATTAATTGAAATGACCTCGAGTAGGGATGCGACTATGCTTGTAACAAGATTTCAAATGGGGTACGTGTCTCTTGACCTTTCTCCTCTTGTTTGGCACGCATTTGTTCTTTTAAGTCTTCTATGATTTGCTTCCTGTAATCTTCGACAAGTTTTTCAATCTTTTGTGATGATTCTGGGTTATCTCCCATTTTATCTTCTAATTTCTGCCGATACTCTTCTATTTTTTTATCAATTTTTTCTTGATTTAAATCTGTAAAAAATTGAATGGCCCCTTTATCATGTAATTGACTCAAAAAATTTGAAACATCTGCTTGATTGGCTGGTGTTTGGATTTTGACATACTCAGCAGAAGATCCCGATTGCCAGTCGCTTTTTTCAAGAAGCGATTGAAATGTTTCGATTTTTTGTGAATCATACACTGATTTTTCTTTCATGGTGGTTGAATTTTGCAACGTTTTTAGCGTATTATTGATGGTGGTATCAAGCTGCATGCTCGCTCCTTTGAAAGATTTCAAAGATATAAGCAAAAAAGATTCCATCTCTGATTATGCAAATTTTAGGTAAAATTGCATTGAGGAAAAGAGGAACAGAATATGACAGCAACATTAAATGACACACGAATGAAAAAAGCACTGCGACAACAGCAAAACGAGATTAATGATTACACGATTTACTCCATCTTGGCACACCGGCAACATCATGAGAAAAATACAAAAATATTTGAAAGAATTGCCGAAGAAGAGAAACAACACTATGAATTTTGGTTTAAAATCACACAAAAGGAAATCCAAGCACAACATTGGTTTGTGATGTGGTATCTCTTTCTTGTGAAGATTTTTGGTACCTCCTTTAGTCTCAAATACTTGGAACGAAAAGAGGAAAAGGCGGAGGAATTTTATAAAGAACTTTTTGATATATACCCCGAATCCAAACATATCTACCAACAAGAACTCACACATGAAATCGAACTGGTCGATATGCTTCATGATAATAAACTCCTCTACGCGGGTGCCATTGTTTTGGGGATGAATGACGCGCTGGTAGAATTAACCGGAACCCTCAGCGGAATCGCTTTGGCCTTTGATAAGACGCTCATCGTCGGGATTACTGGATTGATTATGGGGATTGCCGCATCGCTTTCTATGGCTGGGTCTGCCTATCTTGAATCCAAAGAAAATCCCAATGATGACATCAGTCCGGCTACGTATTCACTCTATACAGGAGGCGCTTACATTCTGACCACCGCCATGTTGGTGATGCCATTCTTTCTCATCAATACCATGGCTTTGGCGCTTTTGGTGATGTTTGTTTTTGCTTTTGTTGCGATTCTTTTATACACATTTTATATCTCCGTCGCCAAAGATGTGCCTTTTTGGATTCGTGTTGCGCAAATGTCCGCCATCACTTTTGGCGTAGCAATTATCTCTTTTGGGATTGGATATGGCGTCAAATACTTCTTTGGAATCGAGATATAAGATGCGTGTGATTGGCTCTTATCTTCCTTGTTTTAACGGATTTTAAAAGTAAAAAAAAGTATGATGCTGACATTATCTTCCATAAAGGAGTTTGAGTGAGGAATTTAGAACATTATTTAGCTGCAATTTTGAGTGATAATATAGGAAAATTGATTCTCAGATTAGCATTGGGGTCATTGATGTTATTTCATGGGTACAAAAAATTCATGCATGGGATTGATGGCGTGATTCACTTAGTCGTCAAGGCTGGTTTTCCTGAAGCATTGGCTTATGGTGTTTATCTGGGAGAAATTGTTATGCCGATTATGATTATTTTAGGATTTTATACCAGAATCAGTAGCTTTTTCTACGCATTTACGATGGGTTTTGCAATCTATCTCATCAGTTACCCTCATTTTTTCAATCTCAATGCCAAAACGGGTGCTTTGATGATTGAAACGCCATTACTTTTTATGTCAGGTGCTCTTGCTTTGATGTTTTTAGGAGCAGGTAAATTTAGCATCGATAAACGCTAAAAAGCGACAAAGAGACCTATTAATCTCGTGTTTTTCCCTCTTCTGCGGCACGCTCTTTGGCTTTATCTTTTTTGCTTTTTCGCTTGCCTTTGATGGGAGCGCTACCTTTTTGGCGCATTAAAGGCTCTCCCACGCGCTCAAACCCTACAATGTGCTCTGGCAAAAGATGAATCTCACATTTTTTTTGAATCAATGCAAAATGTTCTTGGTCCTCCAATCCCACAAAGGAGATGGCCATCCCAGATTTTCCAGCACGCGCACTGCGTCCGATGCGATGGATATAATCAGCCGGCGCACGTGGCACGTCGAAGTTTATGACACAATCAATATCCTCAATATCCAAACCCCGTGCAGCAATGTCTGTGGCAAAGAGAACGCGAATTTTTTTGGCTTTAAAATCTGAAAGGGTGAGATTGCGCTCCTCTTGGTCTAGGTCACCATGGAATGACAAAGCGGCGATGCCATGTTTGCGAAATTTTACTGCAATATTATCAGTTGCTCTTTTATTGGCCATGAAAACCAAAGTCAATTTCCATGGATTGGCTTTGAGTAGATGACGCAACAGCGGTCCCCGATTTTCGCGATTGACACAAATCATGCGTTGTGTTATATTGGCTACAGTCGGCGTTTCATCTTGAATCGTCACCATGACCGGAGATTGCGTTATCTTAGAAGCGATATTTTGAATTTTTGGTGGATAGGTTGCTGAAAATAGAAGATTTTGTCGCGTTTTTGGCAAGGCGTTGAGGACAAGTCCAAGCTCTTGTACAAATCCTTCATCGAGCATCCTGTCTGCTTCATCGAGTACGAAAAATTTCACATGATTTAGATTCATCTGCTTTTTACTTATCACATCAAGTAACCGTCCCGATGTGGCTACGACAATATCACACCCTTGTTGCACGGCATAGAGTTGAGCCCCAATTTGCTCTCCACCAATCAAACTCACGACCTTGGGTGTACGAGCAAAGCAAGCACCTAAAGTCTCAAATGTTTGCGCCACTTGCAATGTCAATTCTCGCGTAGGTGTTAAGACTAGCCCATAAATTTTTGGCTTTCCTTCCCCTATTTGCCAGGACCATCTCTCTAAAATAGGCACGACAAAACTTGCGCTCTTGCCACTTCCTGTTTGAGCTTGCGCGAGGAGGTCTTTGCCTTTTAGTATGAGAGGAATCACTGCTTTTTGTATGGGCGTTGGTGTGATGTACGCATGATGAGAGAGTGCCTGCGTCAAAGGACGCGAGAGATTAAACATTGAAAATGACATCTGATGGATTCCTTGTTTGATGGATATAGGTGACGACGTTTTGCTTTATTTTCCGCTATCTTTAGAATTTTGAGCCAATTTTGTGAAATATTGCCGTGTCATGATAAAAAAAATCAAGAAAATAATACCGTAAAATAACGTATTATAAACCATAGCGATGGTATTGGGATTGTTGGCAATATGAACACTCCATACATAAAGAATCAAAATCGTAAACATCAATATAGCATTTTTTGAACAATTTAATGGCTTCTTAATAAGTATTTTCTTGTCAATATAAATAAGCGAATACATAACACCCAAAAAGAAAAATCCAATACTGATGATATCTTTGATGATCACAAGCGTCCCACTTTGCAACATATTGCCAAAAAACTTAATCAGAAAATATCCCGCCAAAAGGCCAAAAAATGGGAAAATGATTGCCGTCATGATGATATGGAATGTTACAATATACCATGTTGGCTTTTCTTTTTTTATCATGATGCACCTAAAATTGATTTGGTGTATTATATCGCAAATGTCAAAACTTGTAAAAAGACAACATTAAGCCAATTGTGTCTCTTTGCCTCGTGGATAGGATAGAATCAAAAGCAATGAAACACACGATACGATGCCAATGCTCACACCAATAGGTAGCAAATCATCATTATGATACATCAATGCCAGTGAAGAGATTAAAGCGCCGACACCAAATTGTAAAACACCCACGACCGATGAGGCTACTCCCGCATTTTTGGAAAAATGCTCCAACGCTAAGGCCATACAATTCCCAAAAATAAAGGCCATCATGCTCATATACGTCGCGATTAGCATCATCGCCGTCATCAAATTGATGCCTTTATAACTCAGCATCAACAACCCAGCGGCTAAGATTTGAATCAAAATAGCAAATATGATGAGCTGTACGGCCTTATAATGTTTCAACAGCATGAGATTGACTTTGATCATCCCAATCAGTACTACAAAATTAAATCCAAAAAAGAGGGGAAATTCATCCGTGCTTATATGAAAATACTCAATATAAATAAAAGGTGATTTTGAAATCAAAATAAACATGCCTGAGAAACTAAAGGAGAGTACGAGCATCGCTTTCATTGCGGTTTTGTGCGTCAAGACACCCAGATATGATTTGAGGATTTCTTGTTTTTGGTACGTAAAACTCTCATGTAAACTGCGCCATACCATAAAAGCCACAATCGCAGAGTACGCGCTCAAAAAGATAAAAACCGCTTTCCATGAAAAAAAGTGGATGATAAATGACCCAATTGCCGGAGCGATGAGTGGAGCGAGACTTCTCACAGTACCAATGAGAGAAAATACTTCTGCGGCTTCTTCACCGTGAAATCGGTCTCGAACAGCAGCAGAGCCATTGACCACGACAATCCCTCCAAAAAATGCTTCAATAAAACGATAAATCCACAATTCATAAATCGAAGTGCTAAACACAATCAGCAGACTCACCACACTAAATCCAAGCAATCCCACGATAGAGCTTTTTCTTCTCCCATATCGATCAGAAAGCGGTCCACCAAATATTTGACCGATAGAAAATCCTATCAAAAAGATAGACAGTGTCAACTCAATCTCTTGGATACTGACATGAAACACTTTGGCAATATTAGGAATTGAGGGGATATACGTATCGGTGCCAATGGGTGCCACCGAAGATAAAATAGCCAATAATACAATCAAATAGGCTCGATTTTCAGTTCTTTTCACATAATACCTTTATACTATTATCAATCATGATGAGGGGTAGGAATACCTATCAAATGCGAAATTATTGCATATTAATATTTGAATAAAATAAAATATTGACTTGAATCTATATTTTAAGTTTCATCATTGATTCAAAAAGTATTATACCCCTTTGTAGTCTTCAAGTGTTATGCTCTTTTAGTCTTTTTGCTTTTTGTGTGCGACAAATCGCAACCAAAAATATCCTATCAATCCTGCCAATACAGAAGCGCTCAAAATTGCGGTTTTGGATTGAACCAAAAGTGCTGGGTTGGTTGAATATGCCAAATCAGCGACGAAAATACTCATCGTAAATCCAATACCTCCCAAGAAAGAGACACCAAAAAGTTGACTGATTGTTGCATTTTCAGGCAATTTTGCAATGCCCAATTTTATCGCTAGCCATGAGACTCCAAAGATACCGATTACCTTTCCGACAACCAAACCAAAGATGATGCCCAGACTCACCGGTTGACCCAAGAGCATGCCCAAAGATGAAAAATCGATGGGGATTCCCGCATTGATGAGGGCAAACAATGGAATAATCATCAACCCTATTGGCAAATGCAATGCATTTTCATATCGGTTCAAAGGAGCTTCTACCCCGATAATTTTTTGTTTCATCTTTTTGACGATGATTTTTTGCTCATCTTTTAAAACAAAATCATCGCCAATCGGATAGTCACAAAAATCATCCAGCATCTTTTTCATAGGTTGCGAAAAGAGTTTGGGATTGAATTTTGGTAAAGAAGGTATCGTCATCGCCACCAAAACGCCAGCAATAGTCGCATGAACGCCAGATTCCAACATAAAAAACCAAATAAATACTCCCACAATACCATACGGTAATGCGGAACGAATACCAAAACGGTTAAAGACAATGAGTACGAAAAACAAACCAATAGCAATCATCAATGCCATCATATTAATTTGTGCCGTATAAAAGATTGCAATCACACTCACCGCACCCAGGTCATCAACAATGGCCAATGCAACCAAAAAAGTCACCAACTGTTTTGAGACACGATTTCCCAACAATACAATCACACTCACCGCAAATGCAATATCCGTAGCCATCGGAATTCCCCAGCCTTCACTTCCTTCTTGTCCATTGGTGATGATTTGGAAGATAATGGCCGGAATAATCATCCCACCAATCGCAGCGAGTATCGGTAAGATAGAAACTTTGATATCAGATAATTCCCCTACGAGTATCTCTCGCTTGATTTCAAGCCCCACCAGAAAGAAAAAGAGCGTCATCAAACCATCATTGACCCAAAAATGTACATCATGATCTAAGGTAAATGATCCGATACTGAGCGTAATATGCGTGTGCAAAATATGCTCGTAAATCTCAGCTAAGGGTGAATTAATCCACAACAAAGCAACCACGGTCATCAACATTAAGATCGCACCACTGGTCATTTGTGCATGTAAAAAAGCCTCAAAAGGAGAGTGAATCTTGGCTCTAAAAAACCGTTCCCAAGGAAGGTATATTTGATTTGGATTTTCGTGCATCAGTCATTTCCTTATAATATTTTTTATATTTTATCCTTTATATCACAATATCGTCAACCCCTGCGACTTTCTATCATGATAATTCATATAAAGATGTTAAGATTGATAATTATAGGTTTTTTTAGTTATTTTTGTAAATTATCATCTAAATAGTAATTTTTTGCAATTAATTAATTTTCTTTTAAGTATAATTGTGAGATAATTTCTCAGTTGGAAAATATTATCAACTAGATGAAAGGACATGAAATGGCATGTGACACACTTGAAGTTATTGCTGATGAACAGCAAGAGAACACGACAACAGAAAATATAAAAAAAGAGGAAAAAAACATGAGCTCAAGTTTAGTATTAAGACAAGTACCAGAATTTAAGATGGATGCATATGATGCAAAAACAGGACATTACACAACCGTAAACAGTGATGATTACAAAGGCAAATGGCATGTTGTATGCTTTTACCCAGCAGACTTTACATTTGTATGCCCTACAGAAATTGCCGCTATGAATGCAAAATATGATGAATTTCAAGAAATGGGTGTTGAGATATTAGCAGTTTCAACTGATACCAAATTTTCACACAAAAGATTTGTCGAAACAGAACCATTACTAAAAGGATTGAAATTGACAATCGGCGCAGACCCAACCGGTACGGTCAGTCGTGCATTTGGTGTGATGATTGAAGGAGAAGGTCAAGCACTTCGTGGTAGATTTTTGATTAATCCAGACGGTGTTGTTGTAGCCCAAGAAGTACAAGCACCATCAGTAGGTAGAAATGTCAATGAATTCTTGCGACAAGTAAGCGCATGGCAACATGCTACTAAAACGGGTGAAGTCTGCCCTGCGGGTTGGGTACCTGGTAAAAAAACACTTCCAGTTAATACCGATGTCGAAAAGATGACCGGTCGTGTCGGTGATTACATCACAATCGAAGAGATTTTATCATAATATAAGAGTCGAAAGACTCTTATATTTTAAGATTTTTTGACAAATTTTGGAGTGATTTTAATCGCTCCAACTCCTGAAATTCTGCAATCGATATTGTGGTCATCCGCACTCTCAACTAATTTGATATTTTTGATTTTTGTACCGACTTTGATGACAGAAGAACTCCCCTTGATTTTAAGATCTTTGATGATAGTCACATCATCACCACTGCGTAATGTGGCACCATTTGAATCTTTGACTGTAAACTCCTCATCTTCAGTCTCTTGCGTTTTATTCCACTCATATCCACATTCTGGACACACCAACAAATCTCCATCCTCATAGGTATATTCACTGTGACATTTTGGGCAATTTGGTAACGATTCCATAGCATTCCTTATCATTTTGATGTCCGCATTATATTCAAAAATTACTTTTTATACAAAGCGAGAGAAAATTTTAGTTAGCATTGTTATCAAAATGAGAGAATTTTTGATACTATTTCATATTAGGTTTACAAGGAATATCATGATCACGCAAAAACAACTCACGGTAATGTCAATTGCTGCTGGCGTTAATGTCGCAAATATATATTATAATCAACCGATTTTAAATACCATTGCACAGGATTTACATGTCAGTCACCTTGCAGTAGGAAATCTTCCGACTTTCTCACAAGCAGGCTATGGGTTGGGTCTTTTTTTTGTCAGTCCCTTAGGTGACAAGATGGACCGCAAAAAGTTAATCATTATCTTACACCTCCTCTCAGCACTGACATTGATAGGTCTTGCTATCAGTGAAAATATTTATATTTTGTATGCCCTAAGTCTCTTACTCGGAGCTTTTGCTGCTGCTGCACAAGTGATTATTCCCATGGCTGCTGCGATGAGTCCTAAAGAAAGAGGCAAAACAGTTGGGACGATTTTTAGCGGTCTTTTAGCTGGTATTTTATTAGCAAGAACACTCAGTGGCTATATCAGTGATTGGTTTGATAATTGGCACTATGTTTTTGGACTCTCAGCGATTTTAGTCACCCTTTGTATGCTCGCTATTTATAAAACGCTCCCCAATATGGAATCGCATTTTACCAAAAGTTATCTCTCTCTTTTGAAATCCTCGATTTTACAATTAGAGCGGTTTTCACTCCTGCGACGCAACACATTGCTTATCACACTCGCTTTTGGGATTTTTTGTTCGTTTTGGACGACTTTGACATTCAAACTCTCCCTAGCGCCTTTTCATTATGGTAGTGATATCATCGGCTTATTTGGGATTTTAGCGATTACTGGCGTCGTGTTAGCACCGCAAATTGGCAAACTGGCCGATCGATTTGATGCGAGCTTTACCAAGCTCATCGCTATCGTGTTGATTCTCATCAGCATTTTGGCTATTCGCTATTTTGAATCAAGTCTCTGGGCTTTTATCATCGCCACAATCTTGCTTGATGTTGGATTTCAAGCGATTCAAATCACCAATTTGGCGCAAATTTACACACTCGATGAGCGTGCTCACAGCAGAATCAATACCGCTTATATGTCTTCGATGTTTGTCGGGGGTGCCTTTGGAACTTTTATAGGGGTATGGTGCTGGGAAAAAGGCGGTTGGGATTTTGTCACATTGCAGCTTTTGATCTTGGGTCTTTTATCATTGTGTACGATTATGTATAGCAAAATATTTAAAAACCCCCTTATCAAAACACAAGAAGGCTAATTCATACGCTTTCATCATCGTGCAACAGCGCCATAATGTGGTAAAATAACTCAAAGATTATCATGAGGAATTTTGATGCTACAAAAGTACCAATTTACTTACGGCACGCAACGTTATACCTTTAAAAACCTAGCCGATTTGATGGCAAAAGCTACGCCAAAACGCTCCGGTGACAGGCTCGCAGGTCTTGGTGCGCATTCGGAACAAGAGCGCATTATCGCCCAAATGTGTCTCGCCGAAGTCCCGCTTAAGACCTTTTTAGAAGAGCCGCTTATCCCTTATGAGGACGATGAAATCACGCGACTCATCATCGATTCTCACGATCATGACGCCTTTGCACCGATTGCTCATCTTTGTGTCGGGGATTTTCGCAATTGGCTTTTGAGTGATGTCGCAACGCCTAAAGTGTTGCAGCAAATCAGAAAGGGTATCACACCAGAAATGGCCGCGGCGGTGAGCAAAATCATGCGTAACCAAGACCTTATCATGATAGCCCAAAAATGCCATGTCACCACCGCCTTTAGAAATACCATAGGATTGCCCAAACATCTCTCCACAAGATTGCAACCCAATCATCCTACTGATGATGCACAAGGGATTGCTGCGAGTATTTTAGATGGATTGCTGTATGGAAACGGAGATGCCCTCATCGGCATCAATCCCGCAACCGACAATCTCGAACAAGTCACAAAACTTTTAAAACTGACCGATGAGATTATTCAAAAATATGAAATTCCCACACAATCTTGCATCCTAACTCATGTCACCAACACCATTGAGGCAATCGAAAAAAAAGCTCCCGTGGATCTAGTATTTCAATCCATAGGAGGGACTGAAGCCACCAATGCGAGCTTTGGTGTGAATCTAAATCTGCTAAAAGAAGCACAAGAGGCGGCTCTTAGTTTACATCGGGGGACTGTTGGAAACAATGTCATGTATTTTGAAACCGGACAAGGAAGCGCCCTCTCCGCCAATGCTAACTTTGGCGTTGATCAACAAACTTGCGAAGCCAGAGCCTATGCCTTAGCACGAGCCTTTGATCCATTTTTGATAAATACCGTCGTGGGTTTTATCGGACCTGAGTACCTTTATGATGGCAAAGAAATCACACGGGCAGGTTTGGAAGACCACTTTTGCGCCAAATTACTCGGTCTTCCAATGGGTTGCGATATTTGTTACACCAATCATGCCCAAGCGGATCAAAATGACATGGATAATTTGCTCACCTTACTCGGAGTCGCGGGATGTACTTTTATCATGGGAGTGCCAGGAAGCGATGATATTATGCTCAATTATCAAAGTACCTCCTTTCATGATGCCCTCTATGCCAGACGTGTTTTGAATCTTGACCCCGCACCGGAATTTGCAGCGTGGTTAGAAAAAATGGAAATATTTAAGGATGGAGACCTTGTCATTTTGAATGATAAATTGCCACAAAGTTTTGCCAAATCCATAGAAAACTTTTGAGTAATTTGGTATTTTTATATAAGAATTTTTGATAATATGGTATTCTGTGTAGCATCTTATTCTTTTGTAAGGCAGATACCTATATACTGCCTTCACACTATCATCTTTGACTGATGACATTATCACAAGGAAAGACTATGAACCCAATCTCTGCGAATTTTCCATGAGTTTGCGCCATCATCTTGGACCGCTCGTCTCAGGTATTTTTATTGTTTTTTCCTGTTTAGGATTGGCACGCTTTGCTTTTGGAATGATTTTACCCAATATGCAAATGGAACTGGGAATGAATGCCACACAAGCGGGTATCGTAGGCAGTGCAAACTTTATAGGATATTTTATTGGACTCTTTGGAGTGGCGCGTTTTTATGCCAAGTACTCCGTCGCCACCTTGATTACAAGATCACTATGGACACAAGCGGCAAGCATGTTGCTTATGGCGATTGCTCCTCATTATATTTGGGTCGCGATTGCTTTTATTATTACGGGATTTTTCGGCGCATTGGCCAATATCGCGGTGATGACCTACATCGCACAAGTCGTGCCACCACAAATCAAAGGCCGAGCCACGGGCATTGTTGTAGCGGGGATTGGTCTCTCTATCATCATCAGTGGTGCCATTGTCCCACTTATTAACCATACCCTGCCTTTTGCCTGGCGTGTGAGTTGGGGGATTTTTGCTATCATGATTATTGCTGTGGGTATTTTCACCAAAAAAACACTCTTAGCTTTCACACCTCATGCCTCAACAAAACCGACAGAAGACACGCTCACCACCAAAGAGATTTTTACAGATGCACCTTTTTTGAGGACAGGATTTTTATTTTTTATATTTGGGATGACGGCCATCATGTATATGACGTTTTTCGTGGCTGCTGCTGTGACAAAATGGCATGTCAGTACGGATATATCGGGAACCTTTTGGGCTGTTCTTGGTATCTCAAGTCTTTTTTCTGGTCCGCTATTTGGGATTGTCAGTGATCGCATTGGAAGAAGCAAGACGCTGGGGATTCTCTTTGGGTTTCAAGCCCTATCCCATGCACTTTTGGCTTTTTCGATTCCTTCTTTTTACCTACTGATTTCAGCGAGTCTCTTTGGGTTTTCTACCTGGGCTGTTCCTTCGATTATGGCTACATTGAGTGCTGAACTTTTTGGTCCCTCACATACCGCACGCATTCTCAGTTTTCTCACACTTTTCTTCGGTGTGGGACAAATCATCGGACCCCTTATCGCAGGAATTGTGACCGATTTGACCGGAAATTATGGTGTGATTTTTGGATTTTCGGCCCTATGTCTAGTCGCCGCATCAGTGTTTTCATTGTATCATTCAAGACTCAAAAAACTTCCTAAGGGTTCTTTGCAATAAGAGATAAAATCTACTAGTAAGCCTCTGTGCAGATACATATCAGTAACAAACTGATTAGACTTCATTAACATACGTGCGATATTATTCCCCATAAATTTATAAAGAAGATACTAGTAATGAACAAAATAATAGAATACTTTTTGAAAAATTCAAGGCTCAATCACACCTTGCTTGTTTTTATATTGGTCATGGGAGTTTTTGCCTATGTAAAAATACCAAAAGAGATGTTCCCTGTTGTCTCTCTTGATTCTATTACTGTCAGTGGCAATTATAGTGGGGCGAGTGCTGATAGTCTTAATAACTTCGCGGTAACCGAGATAGAAAATCAAATCGACACCATTTCCGGTATTGCCGATGTCACCACAACAGTAAGCAATGGCAGCTTTTCTATTACTATTGAATTGCAAGATGGCACCGACCCACAAACGGTAAAAGATGAAGTAGAAGATGCTGTGAGTTCAGCACAAAAATACTTCCCTAGTGATATGACCACGCCAACTGTCACCAAAAGTCAAAGACAAATGTCTCTTTTAAATATCTCGTTATCTTCTGCCACAAAAACAAAAAAAGAACTTCTAAATATCGCAGATTCTATTAAAACAAAACTGCTACAAATCGCCAATGTTAGTGAAGTCAATGTTTATGGCGATAGCGATTTACAAATCAAAATAACATTGGATGAGAAAAAAATAAATACCTATGGACTCGACAGTGATTTAGTGGCCAATGCCATAAAGAATTTTTCTTATATTTACCCTGTTGGAGAGATTGACCAAAAGGGCAATCATGTCTATTTGAGTGCCAATAATGACAAATTTAATAAACAAGCATGGCGTAATACCATCATAAAAGTCAATGATAAAAAAGTCTATCTCAAAGATATCGCCACGGTGAGTATTGACTATCCTATCGATGATACTATCTCAAGGCTCAATGGAAATACCACAATTTCACTGCGTGTTTATAGTAGTACCGATGGTGATTCTATCGCTATTTCAGATGCGATTAAAGCACGCATCAATCAGATCCAAAACTCCAATCCTGATTTGATTTTTTCCATCACAAGAGACAGTTCACGACCTCTCACAGATAGAATCAAAACCATCATCGCCAATATCACATTAGGGCTGATTTTAGTGGGGCTTTGTATCCACTTGCTCATCAGTACAAGGCTCTCTTTAGTCATCGTGATGGGAATTCCCTTTTCTTTTATACTCTCTCTTCTACTCATCGAACAGACCGGTTATAGTCTCAATATGATTTCCATGATGGCCATGCTCATATGTCTGGGTATTGTTGTCGATGATGCGATTGTGGTGAGTGAGAATATACAACGACACCTAGATGAAGGCGAAGAGGTCAATCAAGCGGTCATCAAGGGAACCAAAGAGATGCTAGCTCCCGTACTCATCGCCTCTTTTACGACAATATTTGCGTTTTTGCCGATGTTGTTAATCAGTGGAGAGATGGGAATTTTGATGAAACTCGTACCCATTGTCGTGACGGTCATGATTGCCTCTTCTTTGATAGAATCTTTCTTATTTTTGCCATTACATGCAAAACATATTTTAAAACGCAAAGATAAAATGTTTGACTGGAGCCCTCTTTATAATTTTTATGAAAGACTCTTGCACAAGATTATTCACTATAAAAAAAGTTTTTTGTTTCTATTTTTTGTGAGTATCCCACTCATAACGTTCTTTTTTATTTCACAAAGTCGGTTTCAAATGATGCCAGATATGGATTCAAGAAATGTCACGCTCTCCTTCAAACTTGACGATTCAAAATCACTGCAAGAGAGTGATGCCATTGTCAAAAAATATGAAAAAATACTCTTAAAAAATAAAGAAAAACTTTTTATTGAAAATGTTGATACCACGGTGGGAAGATTTACAAGTTTGATTGGAGGTGGGGAAACGGCTGAAAATAGCTTCACCTTGACACTTGAACTCTATGATAAAGTGGCGGATAACTTTTTAGAAAAATATGTCAATCCAATCCTCAATCTTAGTTTTGATTTTGCACAAGTCGATAAAAAAAGAACGCTCGATGTATCCGAAGTCAAAGCAAAAATCCGTGCTTTGGTTGAACCTTTAGCCAAGCAAGATAAGGTGGTAGAATTTAATGTCGTATCGAGCAGGATTGGCATTGTTAGAACGGATATTGAATTAAAATTAAGCAATGAAAATAAAACGCTTTTGCTCAAGGGAATCACGACGCTGAAAAAAGCTCTGGCACAGATTAAAGGGGTGGTTGATATCACTGACAATACAAACCTCGGTGAAAAAGAGTACAAGTTCACACTCAATTCTTATGCACATTCCTTAGGCTTAAGTGATAGTGAAATCGCCAATCAGGTGAAAAATTATTTTACAGAAAAAGAACAAGCCAATACTTACAATAATGATGGTATTATCAAGATTATCACTGAATCTGTAAATAAAGATAATTTAGAGGCTTTAAAACACTTTTTGATTACGATAGATTCCAAAAAAATAGAACTCCAAGATTTGGTTTCTTTTACGATAGAGCGAAACTTTGAAAAAATCGAAAAAGAAAATGGCGTCATTCAAAAAAATGTTTATGCCAATGTAAAAAAACGTAACATAACCGCCAATGAAGTGCTCAAAAAGATTGAGCCCGTTTTGCAATCACTTCGAAAACAGGGAATACAAGTCAGTTTCGGAGGTGAAAGAGAAAAAAGCCAACAGATGCAAAGTGACATGCTCAAAGCTTTAATCGTCGCACTCTTTTTGATTTTTATCACATTGCTGGTAAATTTTCCCTCATTCAAAAGTGCTTTTATCATCCTCTCGGTTATCCCTTTTACCGCAGTTGGCGCTATCGTAGGGCACTTTATCATGGGAATCAACCTCAACTCACAATCTCTCATAGGAATGATGGGGCTTGCGGGTGTCGTCATCAATGATGGGATTATCATGCTCGATTTTCTTCACGGTACGACCAATAAAGCAGAATTTTTCCAAAGAGCAAAACAGAGAGTCCGCCCGATCCTCATCACATCAATTACCACGATTTTAGGGCTGTTAACCTTGATATTTTTCCCAACAGGACAATCTGTCATGCTCCAACCCATCGCCATCTCTTTGGGCTTTGGGATTGCATGGGGAACGATATTAAACCTTTTTTATGTGCCTGCCCTCTACGCAACTTTTTTTAAGATAAAGGATTAAAAATGAAAAAAATGATACTCTGCTTACTGTTTCCTTTGGTCTTGTCAGCTCAAAGTTATATGGCAAAGATTGAGCCTTACGAGGCCTATACTTTATATGCACAAACCTCCGGGACCATCAGCTATGCTGATAAAAATGATGAGACCAAAGTGGTCAGTAAGCTTTTAATAAAACTCGATGATTCACTAGAACGTGCTAATCTGAAACTTTATAAAGAACAGTTGGCTTTTTATAATGAAAAATTAAAACTATTTGAGAAAAACTATCAAAAATTTCTCAAAATTAGTGGAAAAAGTCAGTATGATAAAGATCAAAAATATTATGATGTCTTAGATTTAAAAGTCACCATTTCAAATATCAAACTCTCCATCAGTAGCACCCAAGATACTATCAAGAAAAAGTCCCTATATGTCAACAATAAATACATAAAAAATATCAATGTCAATGTGGGAGATTATGTTGCAATCGGGAGTAAACTCGCCACAGCTTATGATATATCAAAATCAAAACTCATTGTATATGTGAGCAAAGAAGATATGAAAAATATTCAAAATAAAAAAGTGCTTATCAATGGAAATGAAACCGATGCAAAAATAGAAAAAATCGATAAAACCATCGATGAGAGTTTTGTCTCCGCATATAAAGTCACCGTAGTATTGAAAGATGACAACTTCGGTAACATCGTAAAAGTGGAGTTTCAATAATGAAACCTCTCTTTTTTATTGTATTCATAATCGTAAGCCTCAATGCGAGCGATATCGACGTGCTTTCTCCTATAAAACAAAATATTATTGAACTTGAGAAGCAACAAAGTAGCGAAAAAGAACGCGTCAATCAATACGATTGGCTTAGTGATATTACTCTCAATACTAGCGTTATAAAAGATCAAAATAATAACACGACCGATGATTATTCTCTCACTATTTCCCAAGATATTTTTAAATTTGGTGGCATTCGCTCTCAAATACAATATGCAAAAGAGCTCAAAAAGATGGAACTCTTAGATATCGATGTCAACACAAAAGAGGATCTTAATACCCTTTTTAGTACCTTAATCGATATCAAACTCAATGATATCAGCTTAAAACAAAATCTTTTAAATCTCAAAAGTAGTATGATTGAAGTCAAACATAAGACCTCTGAATACAAACAAGGACAACTAGATATTAGTGATTTAAATAATGCTATTATGGCTAAAAATGAGTATAAAGATGCAGCAAAAGGGCTAAAACTCACAAGATTAACCAATATCAATACCATCAAAAAATATACTACCAAGTCTATTGAGGCGCTCTCAATCCCTGATATTAAATTGATTAGTAAAGCATTCTATCTCAAACAAGCCTTGTCCATTCAATATGCCAAAGCCACTACAAAAGTCAATGACGCCTTATACAAAATCAAAAAAAGTGATTATATGCCACGTCTCAGTGTTGATGCGAAGATGGGCTATAGTGAGGGTGATGCGTATCACTATTATGGATTATCTTTAAACCTTCCCCTCAGTTATAGTGCTTCAAATGATATCCAACACTCTAGATTAGAATACCTCATCAGCCAACAAAAGCTCAACGAAGAAAAGAGAAATGCTATCATTGATTATGATAGTGTTATCTTGAATATAAAAAATTATCATGAGAGAATCCGCTTAGCACAAGAAGATATCAACTTATATCAAGCACTTTTGAAAACAACACAAGAAGAGTATGAGGCAGGATATAAAACAATCGATGATGTACAAATGCTGAAAAATTCTATGGAGATTAGGAAACTCGACATACAAACGTATCAACTCAATATCAAAAAGCAGCTCTTAAGTCTTTATTTTAAAATATAAAGTAATCTTCTACTCTATATTATCCTGTGCTTTGAAATAGTAGCACTCAAAATATGAGTACCTCCGGGAGGAATGATTCTGAAATCTTCACGAGCATTGGCAGATTCAATACAGACAAATTGCAAGTAGTCCCCCTCACTCATCCCGCTGGTATGCTTGCATTTCTCGCGCCAAGGGTTCCACACAACAAGCGAGCTAGAACCGCTGTTATCGATATTTAGAATACTATCTTTGGTTATGAGTTGTATCCTTTTATCCACTTTTTGATAGATAACATCCACTTCTTTTGTTATAAAAAGGTCTCCTTCTTGAACTTTTTCTTGGTCTTTGAGTGAATCATGATAAGGTTTTTGATCCAAGCCCTTTATCCTCACATCAGAAATTGCTCCCACATCAAAATAAGAGTGCAATGCTTGAGTGAGTTTCATAGCGCGCGTATCTAAATTGGTTGTTTTTAGCGCCATGGTCAATTGATCTGAGATTGTGATACTCAAGCAGAGTTCAAATTTATAATGCCACAGTTTTAAGCGCTCTTGATTGTGGCGCAAGATGAGGGTTATCTCTGTCGTATGCGCGTCAATCTCTTGGCATTCACCCAATGTCCACATCGCAGTCCTTGCAAAGCCATGTTGAGGAAGATCGGGATTGCTTTTGGCAAATGCGGGCCAACAAATCGGCACGCCACCGCGGATTGCTACACCCTTTTTGAAATCACTCTTCTGACTCAACCATAAAATAGGTCTCTCATGATGGCGCGCAAAATGAAAGATATGAGCTCCTTGTAGCGCAATTTTTGCGTGGGCACTTTGGTTTTCAACTTCAATATACTCAAAACCATTTTCCAATTTTTTTAATGTTATCATTCTCACAAGCCTTTTTATTATGATGCTATTATGCCAAAAATAAGAGATAATTTTACTGATTCTGCCCCCATTATCTACAAATGAAGCAACTCGCATGAGACATCAAAGAAATTGTAAGGTAAAATAATAAAAACGAAATGCAGTGGAGAGACGATGCAACACGACAATGATAATATACCATCCACGCACACAGAAAATCCTTGGCAACAACTCCGTCACTATACCGATGCGAGGATTGGTCTCGGACGTGCGGGAATCAGTATTCCAACTTCTCATATGTTAGCATTTGAGCTTGCTCATGCTAAGGCACAAGATGCCGTCCATGAACCGCTTGATATACCAAAATTCACAGCCGAGTTAAAACAAAACGATTTTAAAGCCCTCATTTGTGTGCACTCTCAAGCCAAGAATAGAGACACATACCTCCAGCGTCCTGATTTGGGTCGCAGGCTAGATTCCCCCTCTTGTGAAACATTACAGTCTGAAAAAGGGGTGTATGATCTTTCGATTATCATCGCCGATGGACTCTCTTCTCAAGCCATCAACAATCATGCCATCCCCTTTTTAGTACAGCTACGACATGCGCTGGATAGGGATGCTCAAACGTGGAATCTCGCACCTCTTGTTCTTGTGCAACAAGGACGTGTGGCAATCGGCGATGAGGTTGGTGAGATTTTAAACGCAAAAATGACACTTATCTTGATTGGGGAACGTCCCGGTCTTAGTTCCCCTGATAGCCTAGGGCTTTATCTCACATGGCATCCAAAAATCGGGACTACGGATGTGGATAGAAACTGTATCTCCAATATTCGCACAGAGGGATTGAGCCCTGAAAAAGCAGCGCAAAAGGCGCTTTATTTGCTGAGGGAGTCTAGAAGATTACAGCTCTCAGGAGTCCAGCTCAAAGATCGCACATCCGAAGATTTTATCACGGGAACTATCTATCATGAGACTCAAACAACTATCACTTGATGATAAGCTCTAAGCCTTTTGACGTAGCAACAAAACCCTCGATGATGATTTTGCCCTCATGTACCATTTTGTGGTGATGTTTGCAAAGAGGGATAAGATTGTAGCGGTGATTTTGGTTGATATGGTCAATCCGCCCTGTATCATCGGCCTCTTTTTGTGCTTTGATATGATGGACATCGTCTGCTTTTTTACCACAAATCGCACAAGTGGAGAGATAAAGCTCTTTGTTGTAGGTACTCGTTTTCTTCTGCGACAATCGCTCAAGCGGCGCATACTCATCACTGATGCGTTTTCGTATGGCATTGGCGGTTTTTAAGAACTCTGCATCCATATGAAGTGATTTGGCAAATTCTAAACCATACTGTGAACTCCCACTTCCAAATTTGAGTTTTCTATCAAAAATCAGCTTGTCTTCATCATGATTATACATCACGCTCAAGTGCAAAGAGAGGACGTTTTTGAGTGCGGCAATCTCTTTGAGCAGAGGCAATTGATGCAAGTGGGTGGCAAACAAAAAGAGAGATTCCAACTTCGCCAGCTTTAAAATAGCGCTTGCTACAATACTGACACCACTTTGTGTTTCGGTTGAGTGACTAATCTCATCACCTAAGATGAGGGATTTTTTGTTGGCACGATTAAAGATATTTTTGAGCTCCATCATCTCCACTGCAAACGAGGAGAGCCCTTTGGCGATATTATCAGCCGCAGAAATCCGTGTAAAGATATTATCAAAGAGCATCAATCGCATCGACCGAGCCGGCACAAAAAATCCTGCTTGCGCCAAAATCACACAAATACCTATGGCTTTCATAAGGGAGCTTTTGCCGGAGCTGTTGATACCATAGAGTAAAATCCCGTGCGTTTTTTTAAGAAACAATGATTCTGCTTTGGCCGCTTTCAAGATAACATTCTCAGCATCAATCTCTTTGGCACAGCTCAAATCACCCAAAATAATATCATTAGGCACATACACGCCACGCCCTTCATTGGCCTCGATGATGGGATGGCGCACATCGCACAATTCGATAAAGTTGGTATCATTAGACTCTTTTTGGATAATCTGTGGCTTAACATAACCGTATTTTTTTGATGTTTTGATATTGGAAACCGCCACATCGATTTCGGAGATAAATAGTACTAAGTCCTCTAACAGCGTGGCAAATTTTTTCTCAAATTCCATCACCATCTCTTTAAACAGTGCTTTGTTTAATTCTACAATCTTTTTAGCATTGTGTACGTATTTGTCGGAAATCTCATTGATAAGTGTATTGGTGATTTTGACGTTGGTCGTCTGAACTTTGATTGAAAAATCTTTGAAAAGATAGAGCGTATCATCAACAATCAAATGGGATTGGAGCAACGCCTCTTTGATACTCATAAATCTGCTTTTAGTCAGACCAATATAAAAGCCCTCTTTATCCAAGCGGTTAATCGTCACAAAGTTTTCATTGGATTGTCCCAGAATGTCCAAAATATGCTTACGAAAAATATTGACCTTCTCTTTAAGTGCCCGGTTCTCAGCCAAAAGGGCGTCGATTTTGGGATCTACACCCTCTTGTACCATATTTTCATCGACATCTTTGAGCATGTATCTACCACAAACATTCAAATCAAAGGTGGCATCAATCGCTTTGATAAATAAGCCCAATTCTTCCGAACTACACGGTGGCGTGAAAAAACGGTAATTTTCCATAAATCGTACCACTTCTCTGATTGAGACTAAGGAGTCATAGAGATAATTTAGTTCATACGGGTGCAATCGCGTGAGTTTGATACGACGCGTTAGGCGCTCGATATCATAGATATTTCCCAATTCACTCTCAATAGCCCCATGATAATCAAATAATTCATCTGAGAGTTTATAGCGACGATTAATCTCTTTGGCATCTTTGATTGGATGGGTAAGGCGCTCTTTTAACAATCGCTTTCCCATCGCCGTAGATGTCGCATTGATTAGCTTAAATACAGAAGGGTTGTGTGGTGTTTCGATGATATTGAGCTGTTCTAGGGCATTATTGCCTAGATAGACAAAACGACTGGTATCAAGGCGATTGGGATGGGAGAGCTTTTGGATGATATGGGGATCATGACCAATGACAAAATCGATTAAAATCGCCAATGATTCACTCGCCAGTGGGCTGAGTTCCATATCAAGATGCTCGATGGGTGAGAGTAGTGTCTCAATCCGAAAAACACTTTTAAAGAGTTCATTTTGATAGGAAATCTTCGGATGAAACGTGCCGATATGAAAGGTTTTGGAGCTGAGTTCTAAATACTCAATAATCTCTTGTTGTTGGATTGATTTATCCGCAAATGTAACCACGACTTCGGATGTTTTGTGCATGTGCATGTAGTTAAAAATCTCATCAAGTGCAAAACTGCCATCTTCTTTGGTACCATAGACTTCATTATAATAGCATTTGCCCGTGGTCACGTCAATCGCACTGTATCCGATATGGTAATTATTGTCTTGATATTTATCAATGACAAGGGAGGTGATATTGTTTTCGTCTTGATCGACGACAAAATCAAAATTGGTACCCGGACTGATAATGGCATCAAGATAACGGCTTACTTTGGGTGGGACACCCCGTTGGCGGATGATGACAACCGTATAGCGTTGTTCTGCGATAATACGGGCTAAGTGTTTTTCAAATGACACCGCAGGGACACCTGCCATGAGGGGGTTTTCTTTTGAATTTTCAATAATTGATTTATTTTTTCTAGTGAGTTGGATATTTAAAAGCTCCGCAATCTCTTTGGCTTTGCCGATTTTGAGCTTTTCATTGTTCACTTCATAAGTCTCAAAAAATGTGCCTACTTCCATCAATACCACGACATCTTTGCCATATTTTTGTTCAAACAGTTTTTGAATATCAAAATATGCTGCGGTAAGGAGCTTTGACTTATCTGTTAAAATTTCTGCTACTTCTGTATTTATCATGAGGGGATTTTAGCAAAATTTTTCTTGGAGTTTGGTTGCAGTTGAAATCTTATCAAAAAGTTGCTAATATGTGCCCAGTTATTTGATGAAGGAAATTTTTTGAAAGCACACTATGATTTTACCTCTTTTGAGTTGAAAGAAGATCGCTATGATGGCATCAGTATCACCTGCCTTAATATCCAACACTCCCTGTTAGAGTTTGAAAAAGAAATTCAAGTCATCTTGAAAAATCTCACAACAAAAAAACTCCTGTGGATCACACTCTCTATTGAACACTCTAAATTTATTCCTATTTTGACCCAGCATGGATTTCTCTTTCATCATTGTAATGAACGCGATATTACGCTTGTTAAAAAACTCATCAAAAATCCCATCATACCCACCGCTGTCAATCACACGCTAGGCGTGGGGGTCGTCGTGCGTCATGACGATGATCTCTTGGTCATCAAAGATCGCATTTGGCAGACGTACAAACTCCCTGGTGGATTTATCGATGATGGTGAAAATATCTCCCAAGCAGTCGTGCGAGAAGTTTTTGAAGAAACCGGTATCGATGTCACTTTTGAGGCAATCACCAGTCTCGGACATTTTTTACCTGCTCAATTTGGAGAATCCAATCTTTATGTCATCGCTATCGCCACACCCTTATCCACCCACATCGACATCCAAGATAATCATGAGATACTAGAAGCCAGATGGATGAATATCGATGAATACCTCAACCGTGAGGATGTACTCCCCTATAACAAAGCCATCGTCAAGAGTACTCTTTCAGAGAAAAAGGGTCTCAGTATGCACCAAGGCACTGAGCTCATTAAAAGACCTAATATCAATTATGAACTCTTTTTTTAACCCAAAGCAAAACGTTTCATAAATAAATAATTTAATAAAATAACGTTACAATGTAATATTTTAAAGGCTAAGGAGTTTTCTATCAAATCTGAGACAGTTACTTTCAATTACCCTCTACTTGTCGTGTATCATGATAACAGTACCCGCTTATATTAACACTATTATAGATACTCCCGTGATACAATATCTGTTGCATGAGCGCCCTATCTTTTTAGCTTTTGGTTTGGCTCTTATGGTGATTATTGGTATCTTTTTTCTCATCAAGAGACTAACAAGAGCAAAATATTTCGCCTATAAAGCAGATGTGATTTATGACCTCCCATGGCGTTGGAATTGGAAGAAAAACACCATCTGTAATCTATGGTGCTATTGTCCTAAGTGCCATCAAGCCTTGGTATATGATGATACAAACCATAACGCAATCTCGGATTTAACGAAAACCGATTTTATTTGCGAACATTGTGATTCACAGATTATGGCGAGCATCAAAGGCGGTAACAAACAGTTTGTTATCAATTTAGTACAATGGGAAATCAGAAAAAAAATCCAAACCGGAACGTACCAAAGTGCTCTTCTAAAAACATAAAGAGACCAGATTGCCTTAGCGTGATGCTTGGGCATCCTTCATCGCTTGATGCAACACTTTAATATTCTTATCTGCTACTGTTGCATTCATCTGTGTGATGGCCTTCTCAATTTCTGCTTGCGAAAAAGGGAAATTTGGATCTTTTGCTAACGTTATCCCGAGCATGTAAACATTGAGTGCTTGGATGTCAAATTCTTTCGCTTTTGCTTTTTGATAGGCATCGATTTTTACTGTTTCATACTCAAGCTCGGGGAAATTTTCACCAGCATTAACAAGCAGGGTGCCCTTTGTTTTATTGAGGTATTGGATATTTCGCAATCCTTCATCACCATCAAGAGCCAGTAAAAGATCAGCTTGTCCCTGATCGATTGCCGGAGAGTAAAAATCCCCTACTTTGACATAACACGACACCGAACCCCCACGTTGGCTCATCCCGTGATTCTCCGTCCCGATACACTCCTCATCAAGAAGAGCAGCGGCGATACTTAACACTTTGACCAAGAAAACAGCACCCTGTCCACCAATACCAGCTATGACGACTTGATATCTCATCGTTGTACCTCCTCAAAAGCACCCGTTGGACACACATCATCCAAACAGGCAGAACATCCGATACATAAAAAAGGATCGATTTCAATCTTATGGTCTTCATTATAAGCCATCGGAGGACACTTATACGCCGTCGTGCAGATATCACACGCCACACATTTGTCTTGATCCACTTGTGCATAAGTCCCGGGGAGTTTTTCATATGAAATCTCTTTATCCAAGACACAAAATTCTCGAATGACCGCCACGACTGGCCCAAGCGATGCTTGATAGCGCTCTTTTAGACTTTTCATAAAATCAATGGTTTTATCAATCTCAGGGACGTATTCGTATTCCAAACACTCCACACCACAACCTTGGACTATTTTTTTGATGTCAATATGCTGTGGATTAGCGCGTTCTGGCGTGACTTGTCGTCCGGTCATCGCGGTGGTTGAATTATCTAAAATCAACAAGACAAAGCGATGGTTTTGACTCACCGCATTGATAAGTGGCGCAACACCTGAGTGTAAAAAGGTACTATCTCCGATGGTAGCAACAACTGTTTTATTGGTATCAGCAAGTGAGAAACCGCTCGCCAGTGAGATGGAAGCTCCCATACATAAAAACGCATCAATCGCTCCTTGATTCAATCCCAATGTATAACATCCGATGTCAGAAGCATAGATGGATTTGTTTTTCTTAAAAACCTTCATCATCGAGAAGAATACATCACGGTGCGGACAACCCGGGCAGAGGTTTGGTGGACGATTTTGTAGCTCATTTTCGTATTTTTCATTTTTGTAAAAATCACTTTTTTGAATGATGCCAACATTGGAGAAGGCCGCGAGCACTTTATCTTTAGTAAATTCATCAATCACGTGTAAATCATGGGTGAGTTTACCATGAAGTTTTGGGGAGCTGAGCTGCTCTTCGATACAAGGATAACTCTCTTCAAAGACGATGACTCTCTCATAGTCTTCAAACAGTGCTTCGATTTGCTCTTTTGGCAAAGGATAAGGCATATCAAATTTGAGTACATCAGCTTCAATTTTCATCTCTTCTATGGCCTCTTTCACATAACCATCACCCGTACCACTGGTGAGACAGAGAACTTTTTTGCCGGTGAGATTTTTGGTTTTGGGTTCTATTAAATTGTTCCAATTAAATGCTTTGATACTCTCGATTTTCTCGATTAATTCCAAACCTTGACGAAACCTACCCGTCGGTGGCACACCTGCCCATCTAGGAATATCTCTGATGAATTTCCCCTCATTAGGCTCAAAATTGAGTGCATCATCCACATCACAAATCTCTCTGGCATGACTCACCCTCATGACCGGGCGCAACATCACAACGCTTTCAAACTGATGTGAGATTTCAAGTCCGAGTTTGACCATATCATAAGCTTCTTGTGGAGTTGCAGGGTCTAAGACAGGGATTTTGGCAAATTTTGCAAAACTGCGACTGTCTTGTTCGGTTTGAGAAGAATAAAATCCCGGATCATCGGCACTCACCAGCAACATCGCCCCTTTAAGCCCGATATAAGCCGCGCTCATCAATGCATCACTAGCGACATTTAATCCCACTTGTTTCATCGTAGCACAGGTTTTTTTACCAGCAATTGCTCCAGCATACGCCACTTCAAATCCAACTTTTTCATTCGTCGCCCACTGTGCATACGCTTGGAGGTCAAAATGTTTTTGATACTTTTGAAAGCTCCCTAGGATTTCACTTGATGGTGTTCCGGGATATCCAGAAATCATATCAACACCTGCATGAATCAAGCCCAAAGCAATGGCTTCATTCCCCATAAGAATTTGTTTCATAAATCAACTCCCCTTTTTGTGAAATCTAAGATGCATATTTATCTAAAAATGCAATAAACTCTCTCGTTGCATCTTCAGGATAGGATTTGAGAATATTTTTGGATTTTTTAATGTGTTCTTGCAATGGCAGAGTATCGATAGAATCAATATATAAAATATCTTCGATACCATCAATCTCAAATGAACATTTATCAAAATGCAATACAATGCTAGCATCATTAAATTGTAGTTTATTAAACTTGACATTAGTGGCTGCAAATTCGCACTCTTTTGTTTTTATTTTGACCTTCATCGCAGATTTTAATTCCAGCAATTGAAGAATGGTGAGTAAAGAATAGTGGGCTTTGGTTTCAACATTTAAAGAGACGAGAATTTTTGAGATGGTCACTCGCATCTCTTTGGCATCTTCTTGAGAGAAAAAATCAGAATTGGTCATGTCCACCGCATCGATGATATCGGCATAATCATCTTTGACTTCATAAGTGTCATTGATCATCTCTTTGCCCTCATGCATCAAAATAATCCGTTTTGACAACTCTTTGAATACTTTCGTATAGTTTTCGGTGTTGATGCTGATAGTATCTGGCAATTTATACTTTTCATAATACATCAAATTAGTATTTTGGATTTGCAAAAATCCTCTCTTTAGTAGGTATTCACATCCATCTGCAATCTTAGCGTTGATATCGAGGTTGTGAAACTCTTTGGTATAAACAACATTTTTAAAATCTTTTTGCGAGAAAGCCGTGCCTTGATTTTTTATGGCGTAGGTCAAAATGTTGACGATCAGTTCAAAAGTACAACTTTTCATCGAATCCTTTCAATTTAGAATTATTAATTTTATACAAAAACTACTTAATCTTCAGTTATAGGGATATTTATCTAATATTTTATCAAGTGTTTTATGTTATACTACAAAAAAATAATTAAATCAGTTATAAGTGTATTATTTATTATCTGTAAATTTATATAGGATTATGAATGAATCAAAACAACAAAAAAAAGATCATAGTCATAGGTGGCGGTTATGCTGGTATTTCGCTTTTGCACGAATTAAAAGGACACAATAATCTCACGCTTACCCTCATCGACAAAGCCCCGCATCATTTGATGCAAACACACATCCATAAATACTTATCAGGATATTATAATCGGTCCGAGCTTTTGTATGATTATCGTACTTATTGTGAAAAAAACGGTATCGAATTTATCCAAGATGAAGTGACACATATAGCATTCAACGAACAATTCATCCAAACAAAAAACTCCCAAAGATACGACTATGACGTCGTTGTAATCGCGACCGGTTCTTGCTCGTTTTTTCCTTCTCAAATCAAAAATGTAACCCAATTTACCAAAGATATCAAAGCGATTGAGCATCTTGATTTTTATCGAAAAGCCTTTTTAGACCTCTTGCATTCAGAGCCCAAAAATCGTCATATTGTCGTTGTGGGAGGAGGTGTTTCGGGATTGCAAATCGCTTGTGAATATGCACACACCATCCAATCTCATGATTTAACGCCCCAAAATATTGATGTTACATTAGTAGAAGGCCTCGATACGATTTTGCCCAATATGGATCCTTTTTTGATCGAAAAATCACGCCTTAGATGCGAGCAATTAGGCATCAAAATCATCACCAAACGGTTTGCTTCTGAGTTAGATGAAAACAAAATCATCCTATCTGATGGGAGTGCTATTGATTATGATCTTCTGATCTTTGTCATCGGAGTCATAGGCAATGCGATAGAGAAAACTAGCGATGGCATCACCCCAAATCCACGAAATCAATACATCGTTGATGAGTATTATCAGATTCCTTCCTATCCCAATGCTTATGCCATCGGAGATGTCGTGCAAGCACGTGATGTCAAAACCAATAATTTCCAAGCACCCACAGCACAAGCTGCGAGAATGCAAGCCTTATTGGTATCAAAAAATATCCTCAAGCGTCTCGAGCACAAAACGGGCACCAAAAATAATATCTCCAATAAAGGAATTTTTATCGATTTAGGAGGAACCAATTGTGCCATCGGTAAGCTTTTTTCTATCAATCTCAGTGGAAAAATTGCACTTTTTATGAAAAAACTCATTTACGCCTTACATATAAGAAAACTTAATAAAATGTAAAAAAGTAATAAAAAAAAATAAAAAAAATAATGTACTACATATTTATGTAAAGTTTAAGTATTATTGTAATAGACTTTTTGAAGAGACCCCTTACATATCAAAATCAAAGGACTTAATATGAAAGAGATCATACATAAATTTGTTGTTTTTAAAGACCCTTCTCATGAGTGAATTATTACAATTTACCTTTGGGGGTCTCACGGTTGGCTTTATTTATGCCCTCGTTGGATTAGGATTTACCGTCATTTATAACTCCAGCAAGATTATCAACTTTTCACAAGGGGAGTTTGTCATGATAGGAGGCATGTCTGCGGTCTTTTTATCTTATGCTCATTTTCCTTTTGTATTGGCTTTTCCCATTGCGATATTTTTCTCATCATTGCTGGGCTATATATTATTTAAGCTGGTCTCCATATCAAAAAATTCATCTACGACATCGCTCATCATTTTAACCTTGGGCTATTCGATTTTCATAAGAGGTGCCGCACAGGTTGTGTTTGATAAACAAATGCACACCTTGCCTCCATTCATCAGCAATACCCCAATCACTATCTATGGCGCCACGATTACGCCACAAGCCATCTTGGTCATTCTTGTCTCTTTGGTAATCGTTTTGGGCTTATACGTACTTTTTAACAAAACAAAAATCGGAAAAGCAATGCTAGCAACCGCTGATAACAAAAACGCCGCCAAATTAGTAGGTATCTCCGTACGCAAGATTTTGATTTGGAATTTTATGATTTCAGCAGGAATTGCTTCTATCGGGGGCATTGTACTGACACCCATCATCTCCACGAACTATGAAATTGGGGTCATGCTCGGGCTCAAAGGCTTTTGTGCCGCGATCATCGGAGGTATCGGTAATCCCTTTGGCGCAGTGTTTGGTGGCGTACTCCTTGGTATTTTGGAATCTTTTGTCGCAGGTTATTTGAGTAGCGAATACAAAGATGCCGTCGCCTTTATCGTATTGCTATTGATTCTATTCTTCTTCCCAGGCGGTCTGTTTGGGTCTAAAAAATTTGCGAGAGTGTAAGATGAGAAATAAAGGTTTATTTTTAGACAAGGGCATCGTTTTGATGATTGTGATATTGTGTATTTTGCCTATGTTATTGCAAAATAGTTTCCATTATGAAATTGCCATTACGAGCATGCTCAATGCCGTCATCTGTATTGGTCTTAATATGTTAGTCGGTTATGCGGGACAAATCTCCCTAGGGCATGGGGCTTTTGCCGGACTTGGTGCTTATGTGGCGGTGATTTTATCAACAACATTTGAATTTGATCCGGTTTTGAGTATCATGATATCCTGCATCGTCTTGGCTGCTTTGGCCTTTTTGGTATCCAAACCCATCCTCAAACTCGAAGGACATTATCTTGCGATGGGCACTTTGGCCATCGGTATCATCATCTCATTGGTCCTCACCAATCAATCCGATCTCACAGGCGGTCCTGATGGTATGGGCGTATCACAATTTAGTATTTTTGGCTATGTATTTGAAAATGATATGCAATGGTATGTCATCTCAGCATTTCTTTTGGTCTTTTCGATTTGGGCCCTTCAAAATGTGATTCATTCACCTTTTGGAAGGATTCTTCGCTGTATTCGAGACTCAGAGACTGCGGCCAAATCCATCGGTGCAGATGTTCCTTATTATAAGACCTATGTCTTTGTACTCTCCGTTGTCATCGCAACGATTGCAGGGAGTCTTTATACGTATTATTCAGGATTTATCTCTCCAGCAGATTCCAGTTTTACCCGCTCTATCCAATTGGTGGTTATGATTGTTTTTGGAGGATTAGGACGCATCTATGGCGCGGTTTTTGGAGCGGTCATCATCACCGCACTACCACAGCTTTTGACATCACTGCACGATTATGAACAGATGGTTTTTGGGGCTATTATCATCTTTGTCATGATTTTTATGCCAAAAGGAATCGTCTCCATTTTTGATCGGTTTAGAAAGGAGGAAATATGAGTTTACTAAAAATCTCCAATCTCTCGAAAAGCTTTGGAGGATTAAAAGCACTCGATGATATCTCATTTGAAGTAAAAGAGGGCACGATTCACGCCCTCATCGGCCCCAATGGTGCAGGTAAAACCACACTGGTAAATATGATTTCTGGTATCTATTCAATCGAGGAGGGACAAATCTTTTTTAATGACAAAGAGATTACCAATACGCCAACACACAAACTGGTGAACCAACATATCGTAAGAACCTTCCAAAATCTAGAGATTTGCGAAAACATGACCGTGATGGAAAATGTGCTTTTGGGATTTAACATCAATATGAACAAAAGCCTGCTTAAATGCTCATTTCAGTTTGAATCCATCATTGATGATGAAGAAAAATTCAAACACATCGCCCTCTCCCACCTCAAACGCATCGGACTGGAAAGTGTGGCGTATAAAAAATGCTCCGCGCTCTCTTATGGGGTGCTCAAAAAAGTCGAGATTGTCAGAGCCCTAGCCAACAATCCAAAATTGTTGCTGCTTGATGAACCTGTCGCCGGGCTCAATGGTACGGAGACGGCTGAGATTGCTGAGATTATTCGTGAAATTGCCGCTGAGGGCGTTACTATTTTGTTGATTGAACATGATATGAAGATGATTATGAATATTTCAGATTTTATCACTGTGGTGAATTTTGGGAAAAAATTAGCCGAGGGTACGCCTAAAGAGATTGCATCAAATCCCGAAGTCATCAAAGCCTATTTAGGGGAAGGATCCTTACATGCATAAGTCTGATACGCTACTGAAAATCAGTGATTTAGATTGTCATTATGGACACATTCATGTGTTGCAAAATATCAATATAGAAATCAAAAAAGGCGAAATCGTCGCGCTCATCGGTGCCAATGGCGCAGGAAAAACGACGTTGATGAAAACCATCTCCGGGCTTAAAATACAAGATCGTGGGGATATCATCTACAAAGACAATATTGATATCACAAAATCATTGCCGGAGAAAAGAGTCAAACTTGGCATCGCTCAAGTGCCTGAGGGACGCGAACTCTTCAAATCCATGAGCGTGTATGACAACCTTATGTTGGGCTCTTATACCAGAAGCAACAAAAATGATATTCAGGATGATTTGGATTTTGTATATGAAAAATTTCCAATTCTTTTTGAGAAAAAGGAGATCATCTCTGGCAATCTCTCCGGCGGACAACAGCAAATGCTCGCCATCGGCAGGGCCTTGATGTCAAAGCCTGATCTCTTATTGATGGATGAGCCGTCGATGGGATTGGCTCCGGTGATTGTCGAGGAGATTTTTGCCTTTATCGAAGAGTTAAAAAAAATTCACATGACCGTCTTTTTGGTTGAGCAAAATTCTTATTTTGCGCTGAGTATCTCCAATCATGCTTATGTTCTTGAAAACGGAGAGATTGTACTCAGTGGCAATTCAGAAGATTTAATCAAAGACAAACGTGTCAAAGAAGCTTATTTAGGAATGTAAATGAATTATAAAAATATTATTGTGGAAGAATTAGATAATGGTGTGGGCATCATCACACTCAACCGACCCGAAGCTTACAATGCCATCAATAACGCTTTGCTGGCAGAGGTTTCTAATGCTATCAAAGATTTTGATGCCAATCCTGATATAGCAGCGGTGGTATTAACCGGTGGGGAAAAAGTGTTTGCAGCGGGAGCAGATATCAAAGAGTTGGCAGAGTTAGATTTTGCCAGCGCTTATCAGAATGAATTTATCAAAAAAGAGTGGTATGCCCTAGAGCATCACATCAAACCCATCATCGCGGCCATCAGTGGATATGCACTAGGAGGCGGTTGTGAGATGGCGCTCTTATGCGATATTGCCATCTGTGATAAAAGTGCAAAGTTTGGACAACCTGAGGTCAAAATCGGTACCATGCCAGGAGCGGGAGGCACACAAAGACTCACCAAAGCAATCGGAAAATCCAAAGCGATGCATCTGTGTTTGACCGGTGATATCATTGACGCCGAAGAGGCCGCATCTTTTAAATTAGTCTCACAAATTGTAGATCATGATGTCAAAAGTGAAGCCATTAAAATCGCTCAGAAAATCGCCAAAATGTCCAAACCCGTGGTGAGATTGATTAAAGAGTCCATCAATAATGCCTACGAATCCAACCTACAAGCAGGACTCGCCGCTGAGCGTCAATCTTTTTATACCACATTGGCACTGGAAGATAGAATCGAGGGGATGGAAGCCTTCATCCAAAAGCGCCCACCAAACTTTAAAAATTAATCCACTATAGATTCAAAATAATACAAAAAATATAACTATACTATTTTTTTAGTATAGTTATATTTCAAAAACATCTCATTAACTCAAAATATTGATAAAATCCCTTAAATACTTATAGTTTAGCTGTTTCTTTCTGGTCATAATTTGCACTATTTGTTCCAAAAAAGTAAGAATTTAAGCATTTATTAAAATATATATGATACAATAATTTTAGTTATAGATAAATTTTTGAATTATATTTATATAAAACTTTATAAGGAGCAAAAATGTCAAGCAGAGAAAAACTTGCCGGCACAATGGAATTACCACCACCAACAGAACAGCCAAATGTTTATCCACTAAGTTGGGTTAATGAAACCATGAAGTTACAAGAAATCTGGGATGCCTCTCAAAGAGAGTATTGGGACCCTGCAAAACTGCCTTGGGATACTTTTGATGTTTCAAAATACACATGGGAACAAAGAGAGTCTATCGCTTATTGGTGGACCATCCTCTCTGTATTTGATGCTTCTGCGCCACCGGTATTTGCATCTGCACTGATTAAGACTTATGAATTGCATGAAGAGGATTTAGTACGAAGATGTTTCTTTTCTGTTACAAGAGATGAACAAAATCACGAACAAATGTGTGGTATGGCTATCACAAAATTATTAGAACATCCAGACCCAATCACCTATACACCCAAAACCGACATCGGTCGTAGACTCCAAAAAAATGCGAAATGGTTGTATTACAATGGGGGACGATATTGGGATGGTTACAAACATGCCGTGCCAAAATACTCTCTAGCGGTCCTTTTCTCATCATTTTTGATGGGTGAAATCGCAGCAGCTACTATCTTTCATCAAATGTCAGCAGGATGTAGTGAGCTTGTATTTAAAGAGGGCTTTAAGAAAATCGGTATGGATGAAGGGCGTCATATGGCCATCATCTTGACATTGATGGAGCGCGATTATCCAAAACTCAATGATGAAGATAAAGCGACGATTACCAAACAAATCAGAGCCGGTTATCTGTTCCTCTCCGCAGTCTTATTTGAGCCACCTCTTGATTTTTGGGATATTCCATCAGACTTTATCGACAATCAAAGAGAAGGGGAAGCTTTTGCTAGGGAAGCTGGTTTTCACATCCCTGAATATGAAGCGAAAAAAGAGAATTGGAAAAATGCCATGTTGAACCTCAAAGGGGTTTTAGATAAATACGATACAGAATTCCCAGCGATTCCAGAAGTAGGTATCACAGGCAAAGAAGTCAATGATATCGATATGGAAGACATCATCCCAGTATTCTAAAAAATTTAATATAGGTCAAAGATCATGAAAAAAATAATCATCCAACCATCGGGCAAATCTATCGATTGCCCCGATGGGGAATCCGTACTTTCCGTCTTAGAAAAACAAGGATACGCCCTACCTAACAATTGCCGAGCTGGTGCTTGTGGAGAGTGCAAGATCAAAGTTTTAAGTGGTACCTTTGACCAAGGGTTTGTCATGGACATGGCACTATCTCAAGCAGACAGAGCCGCAGGATATGGTTTAATGTGCATGGCAAAACCAACTTCTGATGTGCTAGAAATTGAATTTGGAACTCAAGATGCCCAACCGAAACTCTTTCCTCCGGTTGAAAATTCTTGGCACATCATCACTGATAAAATACAGCGAACCGATAAAATTATGGAACTCAAACTCTTGCCACTAGGCAAAGCAATCAAATTTTGGCCTGGGCAATATGCGATGATTGGCGAGGGAACTGATGAGCATCCTCTGCGTCCTTATTCTATCGCAAATGCACCAAAACAAAACGGGGAATTGAGCTTTTTTATCACTAAAGAAGCGGAGGGCAAAACAAGTCCTTGGATTCATCATGATACAAATATCGGCGATAATATCAAAGTCAATGCGCCTTATGGCACATTTTTGGGAGACCCTAGTGTCGATACTCCGATTCTCTGTTTGGCATCAGGAAGCGGTTTGGCACCGATTTTATCCCTTTTGAATGCTTACCTCAGCCGCGGTCACAAAAATCCCGTTACGTTGCTATTTTCAGCAAAAACCAAAAAAGACCTCTTGCACTTTGGTGAGATGAAATATTTAGAATCCAAATATGTCAATTTTAAATACAAATACACCCTCACACAAGAAAGCAACAAAGATGGAGGATTAGAAGGTCGAATCGATGCTATTTTACCGGATTTACTGCCAAATCTTGCAAATTATTCTATTTATATTGCAGGAAGCGTTCCCTTTGTCGAATCTTGTAAAAAAACCGTCGAAGCACTTGGAGCGGAAGAAGATTTAATCCACATGGAAGAGTATTTCGCCCAACAAGTAGGGTAGCGGATTATTTCAATCCGCCAAATCTACTAAAATAGGACTTTTGAAGTTTGGGGTTATTGCCCCCTACTGTGAGGAGGTTTTCTCTGATATATTCATTGGCTTGATTGTGAATGGAGCTATAAAGAGAGTCCACTAAAGAAGCAGCAGCCTTTCCTAACCAATCTACCGAAACCAATTCATTTCCTAATTTTGGGTCAAATAAAAGAGCCCTTCGATACTCATGAATCAATAAAATTCTCAGAATAAAACACTGTTTTGTGCTAAATTCATCAATCGGTGTTTTCAGTGTGAAAATTTTCCTAAATTTGGTGATAAAACTCTGATAGCGTTCTTCAACATCTTTTAAATCCCAAAAGACATTGACCATATCTTTTAGCATCTCTTTGTTCATCGGCATATCTGCTGTGCCATTGATGAGTAAAACATCATTTTGCAATTCATATTTAATCAAAATATCTTGCATATATTCCATCTTATAATTGGGATGTAAATAGGTAAATTTTGATTGCGATGCAAAGCCCTCTTTTTTCAAAATCTTGGACAATTCAAACTCTTTTGCCGGTTTTAGAGCATTGGTAAATAAAACAATCCAGTTATGATCCTCATCTTGTTCATCATAGGCATAAACACTATAATGCGCTTTGACAAATCGGTCGATGGCATAATCACTCAGTGAATAATAACTCTCTCTACCAAACTTTTTTGAGCTCAACCAGCCCTCTTTTGTGAGTCTAAATATCGAGGTACGTGTCAGTTTTTCGCTAATATCAAACTCTTCCATAAATTTCACTAATGAGCCCAACCAAATGGTACCACCATAAGGGAAAACGGTATCCCCAAAAAAGGTAATAATTAATGATTTTGCTTTGGGGGAAATCTCTTTGAGTAGTGCTTCTAAATACTCATCGACTTCATTCGTATTTTGATTGTTTTTCACTGTTCATTCCTATTGCTATTTAATTTGATGTATTTTATCAAAGTTTTCACAAAAGAATTCTAAATAGCTGCCTACTTTTGAGGAAAAGAATACAAATCAAATATTTTTGCATCATTTTTTGAAATATATTCTCTCCGATTCACACTAGGGGTATTCTCGATGATTACCCCCTCTTTCGCGTCCCATAGTAGCCCTTTGGTGATAAAAGCTAGTGTTGGTTCCTGATATCTTCTAATACAATTTGCAAATTCTAAGATATCGGTATGTATTGCATCCGATTTGGTGAGAACATAGCCAGATTCCAGTGGGAATATATTGTGATATTTGAGACAATATTCAAAAGAATCCATCCCCTCATAAATCAAGGCCGTATCCCAAAAATATAATCTATCATGATGGATTTTCAATTGAACAAATCCGTGCATTAATTTATGATATTTGAGCAGCTCAATCTCTTTGGCAAGAAAAAAAAGCGTATCAAAATCAAGGGTTTGGGTCATCGCATAGCCTTGAGTCGTCGGATTAAATAAAAATCCCAATTCCAACAAACGTTTGGCATAAAATGCATGATTAGAGCGCAAAATAACATCATCTTGAGCTCTAATAATCTCAGAAACAAAACTCGATGTATCAACTGTTTTCGATGGCTTCTCGAGTTTTACTTCTAAATAATGCATCTTTTATTTCTTTCTTTTATCCACAACTCTTTGAGCTTTTCCTTGACTTCTTGGAATACCACCGATTGGCTTGACATTAACTTTTACAGAAATCCCGATTCCTGATTTGATTTTGTGTTTCAACGTCTTCACCGCACTATTAATCTCGGTTTCATTCACATTTGGATTTGGCTCGATATCGATGGAGAGGTCATCCATATTGTGTTCTCGCGTGATAACCAACTGATAACATGGGCACAGTGCTTTGATTTTGAGCAAGATTTCCTCGATTTGTGATGGGAATACATTCACCCCGCGAATAATCATCATATCATCAGTACGTCCTGTAATACGCTTCATCTTTCGCATATTGAGTAAATCGCCCTGGTAAAGGGTGGAGAGATCTTTGGTTCGGTATCTAATAATCGGTAGGGCTTCGCGTGTCAATGTAGTAAATACCAACTCACCCTCTTGGCCATCTTCAATGGGTTCAAACGTATCACGATCAACGATTTCTGGATAAAAACTATCTTCCCAAACATACAAATCACCGCGATCTTCAAAAGATTCACATGCCACACCCGGTCCCATCATTTCAGAGAGTCCGTAGATATCAATGGCGGAAATCCCCACTTTTTCTTCAATCTTATTTTTCATCTCAACAGACCAAGGCTCCGCACCAAAAATACCAATCTCTAATGCAGTATCTCGGGGGTCAATTCCTCTGTTTTCTAACTCTTCTATGATATTGAGCATGTACGAAGGGGTCACCATGATAATATTGGCATTAAAATCATTTAACAGGGTCACTTGCTTATCGGTAAATCCACCAGATGCTGGTACGACCGTACAACCAAGTCGCTCCGCACCATAATGCGCACCCAATCCTCCGGTAAAAAGCCCATATCCATAAGAGACATGTAAGATATCGCCACGATGTCCACCGGCAAGTCGGATGGAGCGTGCCACCAAATCAGCCCACATATTAATATCATTTTGCGTATATCCTACGACTGTTGGCTTGCCGGTTGTTCCACTTGATGCATGAAGTCTCACGATATCACTCATCGGTGTCGCAAAGAGTCCAAATGGATAGTTTAATCTCAAATCTTCTTTTGTGGTAAAAGGAAATTTTTTAATATCTTCCAAAAAAGTAAAATCATCAGGATGCACTCCGTGTTCGTCCCACTTTTTCTTATAGTAGGGCACAAATGAATAGGCTCGAAGCAATGTATTTTTCATTCTTCTGGTTTGAAGCGCCGTCAATTCATCCTTTGAGATAAGCTCTTTTGGTTCATAACTTACCGTTCTTTTACTCTTTTCCATCTCTACTCCTTGCTTGAATTTAAGTTTTCTATGATTATCGAAATCCCTTGTCCCACACCAATACACATCGAACATAGACCGTATTTACCATTGGTCTGTTCGAGTTGATTCAACGCGGTCATCACAAGTCTCGCACCGCTCATTCCAAGAGGGTGTCCGATTGAAATCGCTCCACCGTTTGGATTGACTTTTGCCTCGTCATCTTTGAGTCCCAAACCTCGTAATGTAGCCAAAGACTGCGATGCAAATGCTTCGTTGAGTTCAAACACATCCATATCATCTAAACTCAAGCCACTCTTTTTCAAGATTTTTTGAGTGGAGTATAGCGGTCCCATTCCCATAATTCGTGGCGGTACTCCAGCGACCGCACCGATGATAATTTTCGCTCTTGGTTTTAAATTATATCTTTTTAGTGCCGCACTCGATGCGATGATAAACGCCCCTGCCCCATCATTTACACCAGAGGCATTACCCGCGGTAACACTTCCATTAACTTTAGCAAAAGGAGCACGCAAAGTGGCTAATACTTCCATCGTAGTATTGGGTTTTGGAAATTCATCACAATCTACAATCAAATCCTCTTGTTTTCTTCTTTTAACACGCACCGGAACAATCTCTTTTTTGAAAAAACCTCTTTGTGTTGCGGCTTTGCACTTCATTTGAGAATGATAAGCAAAACGGTCTTGGTCTTCTCTTGTAATGCCAAATTCTTGCGCAACGTTTTCTGCGGTTTCGGGCATCGAATCCACGCCATAGAGTTCTTTTAAGACTGGATTGACAAATCGCCATCCAATAGTCGTATCATAGACCGCGTTAGAGCGGGTAAAGGCTTGTTCTGCCTTGGGCATCACAAAAGGAGCACGTGACATTGACTCGACACCGCCTGCGATGATGAGATCACATTCACCGGTTTTGATACTGCGTGCCGCCATCGAAATAGCATCCATACCAGAGCCACAAAGTCTGTTGATGGTGGTACCGCCACTTTGATAAGGAAGTCCTGCTAACAAAGAGGCCATCCGTGCCACATTTCTGTTATCCTCACCTGCTTGGTTTGCACAGCCCATAATCACATCATCAACCTCTTCAAAATTGATAGAGGGATTGTGTTCCATAAGGTATTTGATCGTGATAGCACTCAAATCATCAGGTCTCACAGACGATAAAGCGCCACCGTATGATCCTACCGGTGTTCGTATATAATCTACGATGTATGCATCACTCACTGTATCTCCTTTAATTGTTTCTCATCTAAAATACTACCGGCCACCGCACGCGATTTTCCGACAAATAAGGCGATGGTTTCTCCTTTTTGATTGCTCACTTTAATATCATAAATACCATTTCTGCCAGATAAATATTTCTCCACACCCTCAGCCGTCAAGACATCACCCTCAAAAGCAGGCTTGACAAAGGTAATATCACAAGCAAAAGCCACAGTAGGGACATTACGACCGTTACACGCATACGCAAAGGCGGCATCTGCAAATGAAAAGATAGCACCCCCTTGGCACGTTCGGTGTCCGTTTAGCATAAATTCTTGTACCGGCATGACCAGTTTGGCATAACCCGCATCGACAGCAACAATTTTGGCTCCAAGATGATTTTCAAACATCGCTTTTTCATTCAAAGCTTTGACACATGCTTCTGCTAATTGTTTTTCATTCATAGTATTTACTTCCTGTTAAATTTTTTTCGATCAAACCTCGATCTGTTCGGTATCTTGTATCCTTATAAAATGCTTCCAATCGATCCAAGGCACTTACGATGCAATCAATTCCTAATTTGTCAGCCCATTTAAAAGGCCCAATCGGATAATTCACACCATTTTCCATCGCGATATCAGCACTTTTGACATCACACACACGGTGCGTCACAGCAGATGAGGCTTCATTGACTAGCATACTAATAGTACGCATCATGATAAGCGCGGGGGAGTCTTTCACGATGAGAGTCTTTTTGCCAATCTTATCAAAGAGTGCCGCTAGGGTATTGAGTGTGTCATCAGAGGCTAAAAGTGAACGGGCTACGGCGATGAATTCACTCTTTTCATAGTCCATACAGATATCAAACTGTGCGACTTCATTATAATCGAGCTCTTTTGATACTTCTGTGGCCATTTTCCCATTGGCAAGATAGAGGATAACGCCATGGCACTCTAAAAATCCCGTTCCTTCTTTTTTGTTGACACGAATTCCAGCCTGCTCAAACATTGCAATGAGACTGTTGGCCATTCCAAGGTCTCCGTGTACGAAAATCTCCTCAATTGGCGTGGGTTTGATGGTTGCAATATTTAGCTTGGGCTCTTCTACTGGCTTTCCATCATGATAGGTATAAAATCCTTGATTTGATTTGCGTCCTAGCAAACCCGCTTGGGCATACTCTTGCTGGGTCAGTGAAGGTTTGAACCTGGGGTCTTGGTAATAAGAATCAAAAGTAGATTGTGTCACAGCATAATTGGTATCATTGCCAATCAAATCCATCAATTCAAACGGTCCCATGCGAAAGGCTCCATGACTTTTCACAACCGCATCAATCGTCGCAAAATCTGAAACTCCCTCTTCATAAACCCGCAAAGCTTCCGCATAAAAAGGTCTGGCGATACGATTGACGATAAATCCGGGACTGGATTTCACCAATACCGCTTTTTTACCCCAAGAATTGGCGAGGGCATAAACATCTTGAATGATATTTTGATCACTTTGCAATCCCGATATCACTTCAACAAGTTTCATGATAGGTGCGGGATTAAAAAAGTGCAATCCGATGATATTTTGGGGTCTTTGCATCCCATTAGCCAAAGCAGAGATCGAAATCGATGAAGTATTTGAGGCAATCACGACATCGCCACAGATTGTTTCTAATTCTTTGAATACTTTTTGTTTAATCTCCAAATTTTCAATAATGGCCTCGATGATCAAATCACAATCTGCGAGATCTTCGATTTTCATGCTAGGGGTTATCAATGCCAGCGTCTTGTCCTTTTTCTCTTGGGTAAGCTTGCCTCTTTGTACCAATTTTGATAATTCTTGTTCATTGATTTTCATCGCATTATCAACAGCCCCATCCCAATTGTCATACAAAACGACAGAGTGATTTGACTTGGCAACAACTTGAGCAATACCTCGCCCCATGATACCGGCCCCTACGATACCAATACGTGCATTTTGATCCAGTTTCATCTTAGTTTCCTTTAAATTCAGGGGCACGCTTTTGTAAAAATGCATTCACCCCTTCTTTGTAATCGTTAGAATATCCAGCACGTCGTTGGAGATTTTTTTCTAATTCCAACTGTGCATCAAGGGAGTTTTCCATCGAAGCATTGAGCTCTTTTTTGATTAAAGAGAGTCCATAAGTCGGTGCTTTTGAGAGTTGTGTTGCCAATTGTGACACGGATTCATCGAGTGTTTCTTTTGGACACACTTTCGTAATCAATCCATATTCTAATGCCACGCTTGCCTCTAATTTATCCCCTAGCATACACAAGGCTTTAGCTCGTGCCATCCCGATAAGTCGCGGCAAGAAATAGCTAATACCGCTATCAGGTACCAAACCGATTTTACAAAACGCTTGGATAAAAGAGGCGCGCTCTGAGGCGATGACAAAATCACATGCGAGTGCAATCCCCACTCCTGCTCCGGCTGCCACTCCATTAATCTTGGCGATTACTGGAATTTCTAAATTATAAATTGATGTGATAAGGGGATTGTATTTCTTTTCAATAGAAGCACCAAGGTCAATCTTCTCATCTTGATTATTGACAGAACGATCATTGAGATCTTGTCCAGCACAAAAGGCGCGTCCTTCTCCTGTGATGACCAACACGCGAATTGTTGTATCACTTTTGATTCGCATCAGTGCATCTTTGAGCTCTTCGTGCATGGTTTCATTCAGTGAATTAAAAACTTCGGGTCGATTGAGTGTCAATTGTGCGATACTTTGAGACAACTCCAATTTGATAGTAGTATATGACATTATTTTCCCTTAAAATTTGGTTTTCGTTTTTCTTTAAATGCGTTTATTCCCTCTGTTTTATCTTCACTAGAGAGAAGTCCGGAAAAGAGCATTTTTTCATACTTTAACGAGGCATTAAGCCCCCCTTCAAATGATTCTAAAACTGCACTTTTTATCGCACTAATGGCGAGTGGAGATTTTGATGCAATGACACTGGCAAGCTCCAATGCCCGATTGATAGTCTCATCGGTGGCAACCACTTCGGAAACAAGATGCATCTCTTGTGCCCTTTTTGCATCGATAAATGTTCCACATAGTAACAGTAACATCGCATTGGATTTACCCATCGCTCTCACACTGCGTTGGGTACCCCCCGCTCCTGGCATGATGCCAAGATTGATTTCTGGTTGCCCAAATTTTGCCTTTTCACCTGCAATAATAATGTCACAATGCATCGCCAATTCACAGCCACCACCCAAGCAAAAGCCATTGACTGCGGCGATTATTGGGTGTTTGTAATTTTTGATTGACTCCCAATAAGAGGTGCGTGTATCATGAAGCGATTCTAAAGTCCCTTTTGTCGCCAATTCATCAATATCAGCACCAGCAGCAAATACTTTTTCTCCCCCGGTCAAAACTACACATTTAATCGTCTCTTTATAATGTAATAATGCGGCACTTATCTCTTGTAGTGTTTGAGTTCTGAGTGCATTATATACTTCATTACGATTCAAAGTAATGAGAAGAATGTCATCTTCATGAAGCTCGATTTTTATATCTTCAAAACTCATTTTTACCCTTTATGAAAAAAATGTATTTCAAGTTTTCTGCAAAAAGTTTAACAAATGTAATATTTATAAAAGCTTAAAAAAAATGCGATTTTTTAGGAATTTAATATATTATTAATAAAATATATAATAATATTTCTATAAACATAATACACTAAAGGATTAAAATGAGTCTTTTTGAGAAGCATAACAAAACACTGAAGCGAGCACTCGAGGAAATCAGCAATAGAGGTTTTTGGTCACCCTACTTTGAAATGCCAAGTTCAAAAGTTTATGGAGAGGGAGCAAAAGAAAAAGCAACAGAATCTTTTCAATCACAATGTGGAAAACATTTTGAAATAGATGGGTTAAAAAGTAACACTTATCTTGGCTCTGAAGTGTCACCTTATGGGTTTGACCTCAATATCAAATATCCTGCCATCGATGCAGATACTTTAATCAAGGACGCGCTTTGTGCCATGCAAGAGTGGAAAAAGATTCCCCTTGATACGCGCGCGGGTATCTGTCTTGAGATACTTGATCGTTTGAACCAACACAGTTTTGAAATGGCCAATGCCGTGATGCATACAACCGGACAACCTTATGTGATGTCTTTTCAAGCCGGAGGTCCTCATGCACAAGATCGTGGACTTGAAGCTTTGGCTTATACCTATCGACAATTAAAAAACATTCCTACAACATCTCGTTTTGAAAAACCAATGGGCAAAAATCCACCCATTGTTACAAACCGTAAATTTGTGGTCGTACCCAAAGGGATTTCTGTCATCATCACATGCTCCACATTTCCAACATGGAATTCTTATTCGGCACTCTTTTCCTCATTACTAGCGTGCAATTCTGTCATCTATAAACCCCATAGTAATGTCATTTTGCCAATTGCCCTCAGTGTTAAGATTGCACGTGACGTATTGGCAGAAAATGGAATCAATCCCAATGTTATCTCCATGATTATTAGTGAAGATCGCGCTGAAACTCAAAAACTCGTCAAAGATGAGCATGTGAAATTAATCGACTTCACCGGAAGCACTGGATTTGGTGATTGGCTGGAAAAAAATGCGCCTCAAGCCAATGTTTATACCGAAAAAGCCGGTGTCAATTGTGTCATCGTCGATCACTTTAATGACCTCAAAGCCATGGGAAGAAACCTCTCCTTGGCCCTTAGCTTGTATTCATCACAAATGTGTACGGCTCCACAAAATATCTTTATTCCAAAAGATGGGATTATCTCTAATGGAGAGAAAATCTCCTTTGATGACGTCGCTGCTATCATCACCGGCAGTATCGAAAAACTTCTCTCCGTGGATGAGCGTGCGGTTGAGATCTTGGGAGCAATCCAAAATGATGGCATCTGCCAAAGGGTGAAAGAGGCCGATACTCTCGGCACCATGTTACTTCCATCGCGTGACATCAAACATCCGCTGTTTGACAATGCGACCATCAAGACACCGGCTGTGGTGAAAGTCTCTGCCAAAGATAAAGAGCGCTATCAATCTGAGCATTTTGGGCCAGTGATTTTACTCATCGAAACCGATTCACGAGAAGATTCCCTAAACGTTTGGCAAGATACCATCAAACATCATGGCGCCATTACCGCAGGAGTGTACAGTTCAGATGAAGACTTTATAGAAAAGGTAGAAGCCATTGCTATTGATGAAAAGGTCAATCTCTCTGTCAATTTAATTGGCGGTGTGATTATCAATCACTCTATGGCCTTTACCGATTTTCATGCCACCGGAGATAATAAAGCGGCCAATTGTGCACTTACTAACGAAAATTTTGTCTCAGGGAGATATTCTGTTGTCACCATTAAAAGGGATGCATGATGCAAATTTATAAAATTGATGGGATGGTACCGGTTATCAGCCCGAAAGCTTTTGTTCATGAGAGTGCGGTGATTATCGGTGATGTCTTTATAGATGAGGGGGTTTATATCGGCCCTCTTTGCTCAATCCGCGGTGATTTTGGTCGTATTATCATCCAAAAAAATGCAAATATCCAAGATTGTTGTGTCATTCACTCATTTCCTCATCTTGATGTCGTCGTCGAAGAAAACGGTCACATTGGACACACGGTCATCTTGCATGGATGCGTGGTGAAATACAATGCGATGGTCGGCATGGGAAGTGTCGTCATGGATGAAGCGGTTGTGGGCGAAAACGCCATCATAGGAGCATCATCATTGATTCCTTCTAAAACTATTATTCCTGATAATCATCTAGCCTTTGGTAATCCTATCAAGGTCAGACGTGAACTGAGACGTGAAGAGATTGATTGGAAAACAAAAGGAACCAAAGCGTATACTGATTTGGCTTACGATTGTATCGATAATCTTGAAAAATGTGATCCATTATCACAAACAAATGAAGAGCGCGATGCGATTCGATGTCAGATGCACTTTAAAACCAAGTATGAGTAGAAGTAGCGTAGATGTAAGCGATGAACGCTTACATCTACTACATTAAAATCTATATTACAAATAAAATATGTAATAAATTATTTTGCTAATGCCCAATCATTATTTTTGATCACTAACATTTGAATACCAGAATTTAAATCCAGTCCTAAATGATCTTTTTTACTCATGTTATAAATACCATTTAATCCCACATAATCTTTCGTATTTTCCAAAGCATCGCGTATCGCTTTTGGATTACTTGATTTGGCACTTTTCATCGCATCAACGACTAAATAAAGGGCATCATACGCATAACCACCAAAGGTAGATGTCGGGGCATGGTATTTGTCTTCATACGCTTTGATATAGTCTAAAGAGACTTTTTTGATGGGATTAGAGTCTGCCAAAAGAGATGCGACCACTACCGGAGGAGATGCTACGATGACGCCCTCACTGGCATCGCCGGAGAGTTCGATAAATTTCTTAGAGGCCACACCGTGTGATTGTACCAACATTTGTGTCATTCCCAATTGTTTGAAGTTTTTCGTCACAATCGCCGGTCCTTGTCCAAAACCTGGATTCACAACCGCTTGCACATTGGCTGTATTTTTGATTTTGGTTAATTGCGCTGTCATATCAGTATCTTTTGGACCATACGTCTCATCTGCTAATATTTTGATACCATAATTGGGTGCCACATCTTTACATTGCTTGCGCATTGATTTACCAAAACCACCATTGCCTGATATCAACGCAATGTGAGTTTTATCTTTTGATTTTAGATATTCAAATATCTTTTGACATGCCATCCTATCTGTGGCTGGGGTTTTAAAAACATACGACTTTACTGGTTGTACGATTTTAATCGAACCGGCCATCGACACCAAAGGAACTTTGGCTCTTTGAATAAATGGAATAATCGCCATCGTCTCACCAGAAGCAGATCCGCCAAGAATCGCAACGACTTTGTCCTGGCTAATGAGTCGCTTCACAAACGTCGTCGCTTTTTTAGGACTCGCCCCCGTATCATAGGCAACTAATTCCAATTTTTTGCCCAAAACACCGCCTTCTTTATTGATTTTATCAACATACAATTCCAAGGTTTTAAGCTCAGGATCTCCAAGAAAAGAGGCCGGACCCGTTGCTGCCACTAAGGCACCGATTTTGATAGTATCAGCGGCATTCGCACCATAGGTAAATCCTAAGACCAACAATCCCAAAACGACTTTAAAGATCTTTTTCATATTAGTTTCCTTTATAATAAGATGAATAAATTCACCCGTATTTTAAAAATACTATTACAAGAATACTTAAACTTTCCATAAAATTGTAATACTTTTAAATAAAATGACATTAATTGTACATATTTATACATTTTTAAGGTTTTGTACCTTTATCATGAGAAAATTAAAATAAAAAAAACTTATTTTACATAAAATGTGCTAGAGGAGTTTACGAAGGAAGAAGGAGGGGATGCAAATTCAAGTATAAATCTTAAATCTGCATCCTGATAGTTTATAAGGCTGTAGCAAATTTCACGATGTAAAATCCGCCAAAGATCAGCCACAAGAATAGTATAGCAGCTAAGTAGATTGGTTTCATCCCGACATTTTTAAATTTATCTTTACTGGTTTCCATCCCTAGGGCAGTCATTGCCATAGTGAGTAAAAACGTATCGATTGCATTAATATCGCTAACCAATTGCATTGGAACGAAGTTAAAAGAGTTAAATCCCGCTACCAAGATAAAAAATACTGCAAACCAAGGTATAGTGATTTTTGTTTTTTGTTTCGTCCCGACACTGTGGACGCTTTTTGCTAACCAAAATCCCAAAATCAACAAAAACGGTGCCAATAACATCACACGAATCATCTTCACAATAACCGCAGTCTTGGCTGTCTCTGGACCCACCGCATTACCCGCAGCCACTACGTGAGCGACTTCATGAATAGTACCACCGATATAAATCCCCATATCTTGAGGGCTTAGTGGAATTAATCCCGCTTTGTATAAAAATGGATACAAAAACATCGCGGTAGTTCCAAAAATAATCACAGTAGAAACAGCAATCGCACTTTTATACGGTTCACCATTGACCACTGGTTCGGTTGCTAAAACAGCAGCGGCACCACAGATAGAACTCCCTGCTGTTGTGAGAATCGTCGTGTCTCTGTCAAGTTTCAAGACTTTCGTACCGACAATATAGCCGATAATAAAAGTTGAGCCCACAACACAAACACTGGTCACAATACCTGCTAAACCTACCGCTTCTATATTTTGAAACGTCAATCTAAAACCATATAGGATGATTCCCGCTCTTAGGAGCGTTTTTGTTGAAAATATGATACCCGGAACCCACTCTTCTGGCAATTTATTTCTTAAGGTGTTCGCATACACCATACCCAAGACAATACCGATAATCAACGGACTGATTCCTAGATGCTTAAAAACAGCAAAATCAGATAAGTACGTTGCACTCATCGCAAACAAAGAGACAAATAAAATACCACTGATGGTATTACCTCTGTTTTCTTTTTCAAACATGTTGATCCTTTTTTAAATTTTCAGAATTATAGTCATATATTCTTTATAAGTAAAATAAATTAAATTTGATATAATAATAAATATTTCTCATAAGGGGCTATCATGACACTCAAAGAGTTACACATCTTTTATGAACTGTGTGAAGATACTCATATCTCACGCCTTGCACAGCGCATCGGTATCACACAATCTGCGATATCACTCTCCATCAAATCATTAGAACGTCAAATTGGAGAGCCTTTATTTGATAGAATTGGTAAAAAACTGATTCTTAATGAAATTGGCCGCCTTTTTAAAGAAAAGACCTATTCACACTATATCGCCCTGAGTGATGCGGAGAATTTTTTCAAAGAGAGTAAAGTCTCTGGTATCCTAAACATCGCCTCAAGTCGTACCATCGGCGCTTTTATCACGCCTCAAACGGTTTATGATTTTTTAGAGCAACATCCCAATGCGGTTGTCAAAAAAGATATCCACAATTCACAACACATCGTGAATCTTGTCAAAGACGCCACTATTGATATGGGTTTTATCGAGTCTAATTGTGATGATGAAGAGATTGAAAAAGAAATTATAGGGCGCGATCGCATGCTGGTTGTCACCAGTGATAAGAGACTCAAAGGAGCCACTTGCTATATCGATGAATTGTTTGATCGCCAATGGATTTTAAGAGAAAAAGGCTCAGGGACAAGAGAGATATTTTTGGAGGCTATTGGAGATATTTCAAAAGAGATTAAAATTTTGATGGAATTCTCAGAATTTGCCGAGGCCAAGACTATTCTTTTGAAAAATCCTCAAACCATCACCTGTCTTTCGCAATATGCCATCGAAAAAGAGTTAAAAAGAGGCGAGCTTTTTGAAGTCAAACTCAAAAATATTTCTATTGAGCGTAGTTTTTATCTGATTTATCATAAAAAGAAATATCAAAGTAAGCTCTTTTTGGAGTTTAGAAAATTTGCCAAACGGTTCTTTGTTATCTAATATTTAGAAAAGAAGCGTTAAAATCTCGCTGATTATAAATAAGAAGGAATCTATGGATACGCATCTTTATCTCGCCTTTATTGGCATCTCATTTTTCACGGTCATGAGTCCTGGACCGGCTGTTTTATTGGCTATCAGTAATGGACTCGCTTATGATTTGAAAGCCATCATTTTGTCAAGTTTTGCCAATATTATCGCTCTTTTTGGTTTATCTGTTATTGCAATGTTTGGCGTCGGAGTGATTTTAAAAACATCCGTTGTCTTTTTTACCATCCTCAAAATAGTAGGCTCGTGTTATCTTATCTATCTGGGTATCAAACAATTCAGAGCCAAACATCAAAATTTTATACTAGAAGATGGACGGGTACATCATCATTATAATAACTGGAAAGTTTTTCAAAAAGGATTTTTGGTCGCAGCTACCAATCCCAAACCTATCTTGTTTTTTACCGCACTGTTTCCACTGTTTTTAAATCAAAATGGCAATGTTACCTTACAATTTTTTGTCATGACAGGAACCTTTATGCTGATGTCATTTGGCGCATTGTGCTTTTATGGTTATCTCTCAACAGCGGCCAAAGCACTGTTTGTCAATAAAAATAAATTAAAAATATTTTTCAAACTCACCGGTTTGGTCTTTATGACGATGGGGGTAGGATTGCTCTTTGTAAAAGAACAATGATTTTCTATGCAAGGTATCATAAATTGTTTCCATTATATAAAAAACTGTGATACAATAGGTTATCAAAAAAGGAATCACTATGCAATATGAACCCGCAACCATCATCAGTCTTGCTATCATCGTAGCAATTGCTATTATCATTATCAAAGGTGTGGTAATCGTGCCACAAACACATGCTTATGTCATCGAAAGACTTGGAAAATACAACCGTACGCTTGAAGGGGGTTTGCATATCATTATCCCGCTTTTGGACAACATTAGTTCTAAACTCACCAAACAAGAGCAAATTATCAATATTCCACAACAAAATGTCATCACTAAAGATAATGTCAATATTAGTGTTGATGGAATCGTGTTTATTCAAGTCGAAGATGCCAAAAAAGCAACGTATGGTGTTGTTGATTTTAAATTTGCACTCTCCAATCTCTCCACCACAACGTTACGGGCTGAAATCGGACAACTCGCGCTTGATGAAACCCTCTCTTCTCGCGATACACTCAATCGTAAAATCTTACAAGCCATTGATGATGCGTCATCAAAATGGGGCGTCAAAACCATGCGAGTGGAACTCAGAGATATTTCCGTGCCCATTGAGATCGAAGAGGCTATGAATATGCAAATGAAAGCAGAGCGTGAAAAAAGAGCGATTGAGCTCAAAGCCCAAGCCAATAAAGAGGCGGTAATTCGTGAGGCAGAAGGTGAAAAACAAAAAACATTTCTAGAAGCGGATGCGATTGAGCGGATGGCCGATGCCAAAAAATATGAACAGGAAAAAACAGCCCAAGGGCAACAAAACGCCATGGTCATGATCAACACCGCCATGAGTAATAACATCAAAGCGGCTGAGTTTCTTTTGGCAAAAGATCGTATTGTCGCATTTACAGAATTAGCCAAAAATCCATCCAAAGATAAAATTGTCGTACCCTTTGAAGTTACCGAACTCATCGGTTCGCTCTCGGTACTCAAAGAGTTTTTAGGCTCAAAAAAGGCCTAACATGATAGATACCATATCCGCAGCCTATCTTTTGGCCTTTGGGATTTTACTCATCGGTATTGAAGTGTTGACCTTCTCTTTTGTGCTGGTTTTTATCGGGTTGGGTTTTGCTATTGTTGCGCTTCTTTCATTTTTTTATCTCTTTGATAATGGCGCCATACAGATTGCCCTCGCCTTTATTTTGGCGCTCATCTTAGCCTTTAGTCTCAGGAAAACCCTCATGAGCAAACTCTCAAAATCAAGCACTAAGCCAGAAGAGCGTGCCCATACTAAAGGAGTAGGATTTGTGGAAGATGGATTAATCAAATTTGATGGAACCTACTGGAAAACACTCGATGATTTGAGCGATTATCAAGAAGGTGATAGGGTCGAGATTCAAGATGTTATCGACAATAAAGTGGTTCTAAAAAAATAGACCCAGAGGATTTTATATGATTATATTGCTCAAACGTGCGTATGAATCCCCAAAGCCAGAAGATGGCTTTCGTGTACTTGTAGATCGACTCTGGCCTCGAGGTGTCTCTAAAGAGGACGCAGCGATAGATCTTTGGGACAAAGAAATCACCCCGAGTACCCCACTTCGGAAATGGTTTGCTCATGATAAAAATAAATGGCTAGAATTTAAAGCGCGTTACCAAAAAGAATTGGATCAAAACCCCACGGCTGTGAGCGCTTTCATCTATCATTTGCAGCACAAAGAAGTGGTAACCTTTGTGTATGGAGCCAAAGACACCCAATACACGCATGCACGTATTCTCAAAGCGTATGTCGAAGAAAAATTAAAAACCGATTTTACATTACCACACCATACCCTATAATCTACGCAGCAAACTTATTTTTTCATTCGATTATTTTTTGTTATTTTAATCAAATAATTTTACAGTATAATTGTACAAAAAAATGAAAGAGAAAAATGAAAAAAATTTTGATTACTAATGATGATGGATTTGAATCAGAAGGCTTAATCGCACTCGCAGAAGCACTCAGACCCCTAGGACACATCACAATAGTGGCGCCAACGACTGAAAAATCAGCTTGTGGACACTCTCTCACCCTCACACGACCCCTTCGTTTTATACAAATTGCCGATGATTTTTTCAAACTCGATGATGGCACGCCCAGTGATTGTATCTATCTCTCCGTGCATGCACTCTTTCAAGATGACAATATGCCAGATATCGTAGTCAGTGGCATCAATAAGGGAGCAAATTTAGGAGAGGATATCACCTATAGTGGCACTGCTAGTGCGGCAATGGAAGCGGTATTGCATGATATACCCGCAGTAGCCATCTCTCAAGCTTATCAAGATTCACCTATGAGTTTGACAAAAGAGAGTTATCAATTGGCCCAAAAAGTCAGTCATGATATTGTCAAAAAAATTCTCGAAGAGGACTATCCACTCGGAGCGCGTAAATTTTTGAATATCAATATTCCTGCTGGCAACACATGCAAAGGCTATAAAATCACACGTGCGGGGTATCGCATCTATGGTAATGATGCCCATCTGCATCGCAACCCTCGTGGTGAAGAGTACTATTGGCTTGGTACACACAACTTTATCCACAAAGAGAACAAAGCCAAAGATTGCGACCTCAGCGCGCTATCTGATGGCTATGTTTCTATCACCCCGATTCACCTCGATATGACCTCACATGAAGATATCAATACCCTCAACCATTGGATTAACAATGGAGGATAGATATACCCGTAGCAGAATCTTATTTCAAGAGAATTTTGAAAAATTACATCAAGCCAAAGTCCTCTTGCTTGGCGTGGGAGGCGTGGGAGGATTTTGTCTGGATGCCTTGTATCGAGCAGGAATCAAAGATATTACGATTGTTGATTTTGATACTTTTGACATCACCAATCAAAACCGACAAATTGGAAGCGAAGCCATCGGGCAAATCAAAGTAGATGTCATGAAAAACAGATACGACGGTATCAAAGCACTCAATTTGAAAATTACCAAAGCGTGGGTAGCGGATTTTGATTTTACTCCTTTTGATTTGGTCATTGATGCCATCGATGATATGCCAGCAAAAGTTGCCATCGCACATCGGTGTCATGATAAACTCATCTCCTCTACAGGAGGAGCCAAAAAGCTCGATCCCACCCGTATTCAAATCACCTCGATTTGGAAAACGTACAGCGATGGATTGGCTAAGAAATTTCGCTATGAACTAAAAAAGAGTGGATTTCATCATGATTTTGATGTCGTCTTTTCAGATGAGGCACCTCATTGCACTGATTTAGGGAGTTTTGTAGGCGTTACGGGAAGTTTTGGATTGACCTTGGCAAGTCTTGCTATCAAAAAAATTATCGCTTAATCTTTAAGTATCACGGTGTCGTATTGATGACATCATGATTAGAGATTTTTACGGTTTTGGCAAGGTCTTTGCGATAGATATAGGTAAAATCACGCCCTTGGTACAAAAGGTCGCCTTGGAATTTTTTGTGCCCTACTTGAAAACTCTGATTTTCCAACATGAACTCTTTTTGTGCAAAGTATTTTCCCACCGGTTCATAGAGTGATAAGGCACTCACCACGATACAAAGCAAATAAAGTCGCATAAAAATTTTAGAAAAGCCGCTGTAAAGAAGAAGATAACCGACAACAAATGCCGCGATTATGAGCATATAAAAGTTTTGATTGTCTATAAATAAAATATTGAAATATTCATTGATGCCATACACGTTGAAATAATTTAATTTTATCCCAATAAAATACAAAAAATCCAGCAGAGAAACAAAAGCCAATCCCATAAAAAAACTATTGACAATACGATAAATCATCTCAGCCTCCTTTTTGATATTCTACCACATTTAATAATACATGAGGCTTCTTTCTCTTCAAAGCCTGATTTAGTGTACAAAATAACATCAGCATGCCGGAGGGCAAACGGCAAATCAAAGGCTTGTCCTGATGCATTTGAAGAGGTAGAATAGGCCCATTTAATTTTTTTGAGAAATCTCAGATGCGTGGGGTCTTTTACGACGCGAATGGCGAGGGTATTTGAAAATACAAAAGTCGTCTTGGTGGCTCTTCGTATCATCTTTTTGTGAATGTTTCGCACGCGTGTTAAGGTTTTGAGCGTGCGCAAGGAATCCACACTCATCAAAAAGGGTTTCTTCTTGTCTCGTTGTTTAATCTGTGCTAATTGGGTACTGTTTTGGGATAAAAACCCGACGGTCGTATCCGTCTGTGTGAGATAGACTTGCGTCGGGTTCATGATATTATTTCAAATAATCTTGCAAAGCTTTTGGCTCCAAAACCGTATCATTTTGGATAGATGCCAAGCTTTCAGCTGCCACAGTCGCTGCTGCAATAGTCGTAAAGTATGGAATATTAAATCGCAATACGGATTGGCGGATTTTTTTTGCATCATCTTTACTGGATTTATTATCACTCGTATTAATCACAAGGGCAACATTGCCATTTTTGAGTTTATCTTCTATATTAGGACGTCCTTCGCTGATTTTATAGACAAACTCACTCACAATGCCCTCTTCTTGTAATACTTTGTGAGTGCCTTCTGTTGCCAAAATATGAAAACCTAAATCATTAAATTTTTTACCTATTTTTTTTGCCAGTGCTTTATCTGCATCGGTTAGTGAGATGAATACGGTCCCAGATTTTGGAAGAATATTATTAGAAGCAATTTGTGATTTTGCAAATGATGTGGCAAAATTTTTGCTGATTCCCATCACTTCTCCGGTTGATTTCATCTCTGGTCCCAAAATCAAATCAGCTCCAGAGAGTTTATTGAATGGGAATACGGCTTCTTTGACCGCAACATGTCCTTTGATTTTTGGTTTTAAGATACCATTTTCTTCATAAACCACTTTAAAAGTATCATAATAGGCCAATGCCTCTCTCAAATCTCCTTGGAACATCACACGAGTTGCCACTTTGGCCAATGGGACCCCGGTCGCTTTGGAGACAAAAGGTACCGTACGGCTGGCACGTGGGTTGACCTCTATCATGTAAACATCATCATGATAGATAGCAAATTGAATATTCATCAAGCCCACAACGCCCAAATTGAGCGCGATGGTTTTCGTTTGGTCTTCGATTTTTTTCAAGAGTTTTTTAGAGACACTAATCGCAGGTAAAGAGCAGGCACTATCACCACTGTGGATTCCCGCCTCTTCGATATGTTGCATAATGCTACCGATATAGACATCTTTACCATCACACACAGCATCAACATCAAGCTCGATTGCATTGTCCAAGAATTGATCAATCAGTACGGGAGAACTGTGGCTCACACTCACCGCTTCATCCATGTATTCTCTGAGTTCTGTTTCATTATAAACAATACGCATCGCACGACCGCCTAGAACATAACTCGGGCGCACCAAAACCGGATAGCCGATATTTTTGGCTTTATCAATCGCTTCTTCTTTGCTAATGGCGGTATCATTTTGCGGTTGTAACAGATGATTTTCTTTGATAAAGTTTGAGAATTTTTTTCTATCTTCTGCCATATCAATCACCCGCGCACTCGTCCCGATAATCTTCGCGCCAATAACGGTCAATCGTTTGGCTATTTTTAGAGGGGTTTGTCCACCAAAATGCACGATAATACCATCTGGATTCTCAGCCTCTACCACACTTCTGACATGCTCAAAATCGATAGGTTCAAAATAGAGAATATCACTGGTATCATAATCGGTTGAGACCGTCTCTGGATTACAGTTGTACATAATCGTCATGACATCCATGTCTTTGAGCGCATAAGCCGCATGCACACAGCAATAATCAAATTCAATACCCTGTCCGATACGATTAGGGCCACCTCCGATTATCATAACCTTTTTCTTGCGGCTTTTTTCTGCTTTTTTACTCGGTAGCTTTGTGATATTTGTGGTTGAGTAAAGGTACGGTGTCAGCGCTTTGAATTCGGCCGCACACGTGTCCACTTTATTGTATTCTAAATTGATTCCCAATTTTTCTCGTGCAAAATAGATATCATTTTGTGTCAATTCTAAATTATCATATTTATTGATAAGCCAAGCAATTTTTTTATCAGAAAATCCATAACTTTTTGCCCTTCGCAGAATCTCTTCATTGTTGAGTGCAAACATGTCAAGATTTTTTTCAAATTCTACGAGGTCTTTAAATTGATGCAAAAACCACGGGTCAATCTGACTGAGTTCATGGACTTCTTCCACGCTAAATCCACGACCGAGTGCTTCCATCACACACAGCATGCGTTCGCTGTTAGGTCTTCGAATCTCTTTGCGCAATTTTTCATCATCATATTTAATCTCATCAAAACCACTCAAGCCTGTTTCGAGTGAACAGAGTGCTTTTTGAAATGATTCTTTAAAGGTTCTCCCAATAGCCATCACTTCACCGACACTTTTCATAGATGTCGTCAACGTAGAATCAGCAAAAGGGAATTTTTCAAAAGTAAAACGTGGAATTTTTGTCACGATATAATCAATCACGGGCTCAAAACTCGCCGCAGTACCGGTAATATCATTGGTAATTTCATCAAGTGTGAATCCCACAGCTAATAGTGTCGCCACTTTGGCAATAGGATATCCTGTCGCTTTTGATGCCAGCGCGCTACTTCGGCTCACACGTGGATTCATCTCAATCACCGTCATGCGGCCATCTTTTGGGTTGACGGCAAATTGAACATTACTCCCACCAGTATCCACACCAATCTCACGTAAAATGGCAAAAGAGGCATTCCGCATGGCTTGATACTCTTTATCGGTGAGTGTCAGTGCCGGAGCAATCGTGATACTGTCTCCGGTGTGCACGCCCATCGGGTCAAAGTTTTCGATGGAACATACGATGATGCAATTATCCGCGTGATCTCGGATGACTTCCATCTCGTACTCTTTCCAGCCTAATAGAGACTCTTCAATCAAAATTTCATTGATGGGGCTCGCTTCTAGTCCTCGTGTAGCGAGGTCTTTAAACTCATCAATATTATATGCAACCCCACTACCACCACCGGCTAGAGTATAAGAGGCACGGATAATCAGAGGAAATCCAATCTCTATTGACGCCTCGACCGCTTCGTCGATATTATAAGCATACCGGCTCTTTGGAAGGTCCATACCGATTTTAATCATGGCTTCTTTAAAGGCTTGACGATCTTCGCCTTTTTTAATCGCCGCAGGATCAGCGCCTAAAAATTTGACATTATCAAGCAATCCTTTATCGTGCATCTTCATCGCCACATTGAGTGCAGTTTGACCTCCCATCGTCGGTAGAATTGCGTCGACGGATTCTTTTTCTATAATTTTTGCAATCACTTCTTCATCAATAGGCTCAACATACGTTCGATCTGCAAACTCTGGATCGGTCATAATCGTCGCAGGATTAGAGTTGATTAAGACAACTTTATAACCCAATTCTTTCAGTGTTTTGGCAGCTTGCGTACCGGAATAATCAAATTCACAAGCCTGACCTATGACTATTGGTCCTGAACCTATCAGTAGTATCGTTTTGACATCATCTCGCTTTGGCATCTTCTTCCTTAATTTTTTGTTATGATATGTAAAAATGTCGGTATATTCATATTCACATACGGTCTTACCGTAACAGTTTTTGATGATTCTTCTTCTGCTACACGAATCACTTTCCCCACCCTGACTCCTTGGAAAAATATATCATCCATTCCACTCGTAATGACTTCATCACCAATTTTTGGATTCATCCATAGAGGGATATATTTTACTAAGATATCTTTTTTGTTTCCCTGCAACACTCCGGGAATCTTTTGATCTCCAACATAGACTGAAAAGATACATTGAGGATCTCCGAGCAACAGTCCCAATGCTTTTGTATTTTTGGCTACTGCAATTCCCGCGGCATAACCTTGATAAAGCAGGCCATAAATCTTGCTTTGATTAAAATCTTGAAAATCCAGCCAGACCCTATTATAATCATTGAGATTGGCATAGGATAAAGCTTGAATCATCTTCACATTCGGTTGGTATCGCGATAAATTATTATCCGCCATAATCGCATTTAGTTTGGCGGCAAAGGCGATAGACAAAAGAGCAGATTTCTCTAATTTTTTATTTTTTGCTCGCAATGTCTTAATCTCTTCTTGCTGTGAAAAATGCTCATCAATCTTGTTAAGAACCTTCTCTTTGGCATTGAGATAGGAAGTCAAAACAAAATGGCTCAGATTGATGGCATAACGTCGTCCCGTATCGGTATAATTTGCCGACCCGTAAATCAGCAGTGCTAAAACAAGAAGAAATTTTAATCTATTCATTTGCCAAATGTTGTAATAACTCTATCTCATCCAATGCTCTACCGGTTCCTTTTGCAACAGCCAAAAGAGGTTCATCTGCTATAAACACAGGCAATTTGACAATATCAGAAAGATATTTATCTAATCCACGTATCAAAGCACCACCACCGGTCAACACAATACCGTTTTCTACGATATCGCCTGCTAAATCCGGAGGCATCACCTCTAAGACATCTTTAAGTGCATCTGCGACCTCTTTCAAAGGCTCTTTCATAGCATCTCTGACATCTTCACTGCTTAATTCAATACGACTCAACAATCCACTCACTTGGTCTCTTCCTTTGACAATAGAAACCAATGGCTCTTCTATTGGAATCGCTGATCCAATTTCAATCTTAATCTCTTCAGCCGTTCGCTCGCCAATCAAAAGATTGTATTTCTTTTTCACATAATCAACAATCGAAGCGTCAATTTTATCACCGGCGGTTCGAATTGATTTGCTAATCACAAGTCCCCCTAATGAGACCACACCAATCTCAGTCGTACCGCCTCCGATATCTACGACCAAACTCCCTTCTGGCTCACGTACTGGTAAATCAGCACCAATCGCAGCGGCCATCGGCTCTTCTATCAAAAATACTTCGCGAGCACCCGCGCTCAACGCCGACTCACGTACGGCCTTGCGTTCTACTTGTGTCAATCCGTATGGAACACAGATAATAATACGCGGTCGTAAAAAACTTTTTCGTTTGTGTGCTTTTTCAATAAAATAACGAATCATCTTTTCAGTAATATCAAAATCAGCAATCACACCATCTCGCATCGGACGAATGGCAACAATATTTCCTGGAGTTTTACCTAACATATTCTTTGCATCGGTTCCTACAGCTAAAATCACCTGCTTGCCACTTTTATCTGTCTGTATGGCAACGACGGATGGTTCATTTATAATAATACCTTTTCCTTTTACCAATACCAAGGTGTTTGCTGTACCCAAATCGATACCCATATCACTTGAAAAGAATCCTACTACTTGATCAAAAATCATTCATTTTACCTTTGTATTTTATTGTCATATTCACAAAAAGCACCACAACGATGTGTTATGCACTTTTTTTATTTTTCTTTATAAATACCGGTTTTGCACCGTCTGTTATCACATCTTTTGTAATGACGATTTCATAACCGCCAAGCTCAGGAAGGTCATACATGATATCAATCATCACTTCTTCCATAATCGTTCTCAATCCTCTCGCTCCTGTTTTGCGTTTTATCGCCAACTTCGCAATCTCACTCAAAGCATCATCTTCAAATACTAACTCCGCATTATCAATCGCAAAGAGTTTTTTGTACTGTTTTAAGATAGCATTTTTTGGCTCACTCAAAATCTTCACCATATCGTCTTGTGTGATTTCATTCAAGGTGGCTAAAACATGCAATCTACCGATGAGCTCAGGAATCAATCCATAATGCACTAAGTCATCTGGCTCCACCATATCAAGGAGCTTCCAATCATCGCTTTTGACTCTTTTTTCTTGTCCAAAACCTAGTACATTTTTCCCAACACGTCTTTTAATAATCTCTTCCAAACCATCAAAAGCTCCACCACAAACAAACAAGATGCCCGATGTATCAATTTGAATAAAATCTTGATTTGGATGTTTCCTGCCACCCTTTGGTGGGATATTGACAATACTACCTTCTATGATTTTCAGTAATGCTTGTTGCACCCCTTCACCGCTGACATCTCGCGTAATCGAGCGATTCTCGCTCATCCTAGCAATCTTATCAATTTCATCAATAAAAACAATCCCTTTTTCGGCTCTTTTAACATCACCATCGGCTGCTTGCAATAATTTGGTTAAAATATTTTCAACATCTTCTCCCACATATCCAGCCTCAGTCAAACTCGTTGCATCGGCGATAGCAAGAGGGACGTCAAGAAATTTCGAGAGGGTTTGTGCCATCAATGTTTTACCGCTTCCGGTTGGACCAATCAATAAAATATTTGATTTTGAAATCTCTGTATCATCTTCGATGGCATGATTTTTGAAGATCCGTTTGTAGTGATTATAAACACCCACAGAAAAAACTTTTTTGGCTCTATTTTGACCAATGACAAATTCATCTAAAACGGTAGTTAACTCTTTTGGTGTCAGTAATTCATAATCCAATTTTTTTTCATCTGTGACCTCTTCATCATCTTCACCAAAGAAAATTTTATAAGCAGAAATCACACAATGTTCACAAATAAATACATCTTCACCTGCGATTAACCTGGTGTCATTGCTTTCTTTAGCGCCACAAAAACTACACTCTTTTTTCATATTATTTCTCCTCATCGCAAGACACTGCGTGCGATACATTCCTAACTCTTTTGTGCAGCGACATCATGATATCGCTAGCACGTTTTAAAATTTTATTTTGTTATCCTCTCAAAAGGAATACCTCGTTTGGTCTCCAGTATAAAACGGCACATCTGTTGTACTTTTTCATTCTTTTCATTTTGCATTAATGTCTCTGCGGCCTCTTTGATAGCACCCGTGCCTCTAAAGAGATGTCGATAAGCGTGCTGCAATGCTCTAATATCAGCGGTTTCAAATCGTCTTTTGATACCCACAGCATTGAGCCCTTTCACAACGGCGCGATTGCCCTCTGCTAAGCAAAATGGAGGAATATCTTGACTGATGGCACTCGCGCCTGCTATCATACATCCCTCACCAATTTTGACAAACTGATGGATAGGAGTCATCCCGCCAATCACGGTATAGGCACCGACTTCTACGTGCCCTGCAAGCGTGGCATTATTCGCCATAATCACATGGTCGCCTATCTGACAATCATGCGCGATATGAGAATAGATCATGATAAAACAATCATTACCGATTCGGGTCGTACCATTACCGTGGTGTGTACCCGCATTAATCGTCACGAATTCTCGGATGACATTGTTTTTACCGATGCGCACTTTGACATCGTCTTCAGGTTTGTATCCGATATCTTGAGGAGGCATCCCAATGATAGCATAGGGATAAATCTTCGTCCCTTCATCGATTACCGTATCGCCGTAGATTCCGGCTCCTTGCATAATCTCGACATGATCTTTGAGTACCACTTGTGAGCCAATAAATGCAAACGCACCTATCTTGGCATGTTCCCCTAAGATTGCACCTTCCTCAACCACAGCATTTGGATGAATTTGTGCCATTTACTTGTCTACTATCATCGCTTTGAGTTCAGCTTGTGCGACCAATTTCCCATCTACAAAAGCCTTACCATCAAGCACCCAAACAGCGCCTTTATGTTTTAAAACTTGCAATTCATAAACGAGTGTATCCCCAGGTTTTACGGGAGATCTAAATTTCGCTTTATCAATGCTCATAAAATAGACGACTTTATCTTTCGTCTCTTCTTGTCCCGCTTCATCCATGCTCTTAAAGGCCAAGATACCGCCAGCTTGCGCCATCCCTTCTATTATCATGACACCTGGATATATCGGATGCCCCGGGAAGTGACCTTGAAAAATAGGCTCGCCTATCGTTACGTTTTTATACCCTTTTACAAACTCACCTTGTGTCAATTCCGTGATTCGATCGACCAATAAAAAAGGATGTCGGTGAGGTAAAATCTTTTGAATTTCTACTACATCTATTATCATTTATAACCTTATTGTAAATTTTACAATTTTATCAAAGTTTTACTAAATTTTCTCTAATATCTGGGTATGTTTCAGATTTTAAGTAAATCTCATACTTTTTTTCACACACTTTATCCACCACAATAATCGGACTGAGCGTCGGAAGGAAGGAGTGTGATAAAGTTTTTCGAATCGTAATCTCTTCTTCGACACTCAGAGGATTTTTCATCAAATCTTGGACACTATCGTAGGATTTTTTTAACATTTGATTGACTTTTTCGATGGCAATAAATAGAATATCTTCTCGATTAAAATATCCAATACCCTCAGCCATCGTATCAATTTTTCCTTTTGTAAAATCTCGTGACAATGTTGAATAAAATAAAAAATGACTCGGAATAATGGCGCCCTTTTGCTCTTTGACATACGCGCGCAACACTCTGTAATTGAGAAATTTTTCACGTCTTAGCACAAAGTGTTCTCCTGCGTCTTCACAAGCTTGCACCGCCTCATAGAGTTGGATTCTATCTTCAATAGAAGCGGGTAAAATTTGCCCCGTTAGCGGGACCATCAGCTCATCTTTTAAGCGTTCTTGATTCTCTCTTTGTACTTCTAAAGCATACAAACAACCACAATAATTTTGATGGTATAACATCGCCGATTTTGCCAACAGAAATTGTTCGTTGGTGCCTCCATTTTTACGAAAATCTGGAGTGAGGACATTCACCCCAAACGTATGCGCAACATGTTCAGCATTCTCACGCAATTGTTCCATGGATTTTTTGGGGCTTGTTAGTAATGTTGTCGTTATTTCATTTTCCCCAATTTCCAGCGCTTTTTTAGCTGTATTTGCTAACCTGTTATCAAAACAAATCGTGCAACGTTTGCCCTTTTCTGGCTCCCCTTCAAAGCCTCTCACTGCATCCACCCATCCTTCATAATCATACGCCCCTTCTAAGAGCTTAATTCCGAGTTTTTTACAACTTCTTTGAACATCCATGAGTCGTAGTTTGTATTCGCTATAAGGGTGAATATTGGGGTCATAAAAATATCCGATTAATTTTTTCTCAGGGTATAAAGCAGCAAGTTTTTGTAAAAAAAAATGACTATCGACCGAACAACAGATGTGAATCAACACATTTTATCCTTTTTTGATGATATATAATTTTCAAATTATAGTATAATTTTTTAAAATAAATAGAAATGGAGCGCATCGTTTATGAAATACGTAAAAAGTTTTAAATTTTGGATTTTGTTTTTAGTTGTAACCTATACGGCCATAGGCTTTTTATTTTTACCTTGGTTTTTAGTAAACAAAGCACCTCAAATACTCAAAGAGAAAATTGGCATCAATCTTAAAATTGCAAAGGCGGAGTTTAATCCTTATAGTTTTGAACTGACCTTGCACCACGTTGTCTTGGATGATCTTCATAACAAACCTGTTCTTTCTATCAAAAGATTCTATACCAATTATACCTTGCTGGGACTCTTTAATAAGACCTTGCTGGTGAACAAAATCGAACTCAATGCACCTAAATTGTATGTTACCTTTCAAAAAGATGGTATTTTAAATCTGAGCAATATAATCCAGAGCACACCAACAACCACTCCAAAGACTCAAACTTCAGAAAGTACACTACCTAATATTACGCTGAATGCTCTGAATATGACCGAGGGAAGTATTGTCTATCAAGACCAACGCAACCACAAAAATTTTCAGTACCACTTAGGACCTTATCATTTTGTCGCACGTGATATTAGTACTCAAAAAGATCGTATTAACTCTTATTCTTTTCAAACCACACTACACAACAAGGGCTCCATCCTGTGGAAAGGGGGCATGGGAATCAATCCTTTCAAAGTGTATGGCGTCATCCAGGTCAAGGACCTCAATCTCGTCACCCTATATCACTATGCCCTTCCGGATATGAAAGCATCGCTAACGCATGGAACTTTAGATTTGAAGTTGCCTTATCAAATTATATTTCATGAGGGAATGAAGGTCAATATCGACCAAGCAAATGCAACCTTGTCACAACTTATCATGACACAAAAAGACAACCAAAAAACACTCATCGATGCACCGAAACTTGAAGTCAAAGGGGTCAATCTAAAATGGCCAAAACAATCCCTTTTCATCGACCAAATCCATCTTAATGATACCCATATCAACCCCGTACTTCAAAAAAATGCTCAGTTGAATTTCATGACGCTCCTAGCATCTCAAGAACCGAGCAAAACAGCACCGAAACCCCAACCGGCACATCCTGCAAAGCCATGGGAATATGGGATTCACGCTATCACTACGCATAATTTGAGTGTTAATTTTATTGATGAAACATTGAACAAACCACTGCGTTCTCAACTTCACAATATCCAAGTAACTATCAAAAATTTCTCTTCCAAAAAAACTGACCCTATTGGTATAAAATTATCGGCAACCTTAAATCAAAAAACAGACATCAACGCCACATCAACACTGATTCAAACCCCACTGAGCAGTCAGTCTTCTATCCAACTGTCGCATTTTCGTTTGAGTGATTTTCATCCTTATCTTGACCCTTTTATCAATTTTAAAATCAAAAATGCCGATGTCGATGTCAACGCCACACTCAAAACGGACTTTGATTCACACAATAACATCAATCTTCTTGCCAACACAAAAATCTATAACCTTTTGCTACAAACCACAAAGGGAGCAAACCTTCTAAAATGGAATGATTTGCAAGTACAAGGCATAAAATACAGCAATCACCCTCTTTCTGTGACCATCAAAAATATGCGTTTGTTAGAGCCTTATATCAGTGGAGAGATTTACAAAAATCACACCAGTAATTTTTCAAATCTCATCAAATCACAGCCACAATCAGAGTCCAGCACGACAACCGCAACAGACCCATCGTTGCAACTTAAAATCGGACCGATTAAAATCCTCAATGCCACGGCAGATTTTGGTGATGCGAGTTTGCCGTTTCCATTTAAAACCCATATCCACAATCTCAACGGTTCCATCTCAACCTTAGATTTTGGAGCGACCACGCCATCGAAAGTCAATATCGATGGTAAAATCGATAAATACGGATATGCGAATATCAAAGGCGTCATCTTGCCATTTCAATTTAAAAAACGTGCGAATATCGATGTGTTATTCAAAAATATCAATCTCACGACTCTCACGCCTTATTCGGGAAAATTTTTGGGATATAAGATTAAGAGTGGTAAATTATCTATGAATCTTAACTATAAAATCGATAATGCCTCACTCATAGGCTCCAATAAAATCAATATCGATACGCTCAATCTAGGGCAACCTGTCAAGAGTAAAGATGCGGTGAACCTCCCACTAAATTTAGCCATCGCCCTGCTCAAAGACTCCAATGGACAAATCGACATCGATCTCCCGGTTAGCGGGGATATGAACAATCCTGATTTTAGTTATGGGGGCATTGTCTGGCGGGCTGTTGGAAATATGATTACGGGATTGGTCACAGCACCGTTTAGATTTCTAGGCTCCCTTCTTGGTATCAAGGGAGATGATTTGAAGATGATTGACTTTGAACAAGGCTCTGCAATTATCATCTCCACCGAATATGAAAAATTAGATAATCTTCATAAAATCCTCAACAAAAGACCCAATATTCGTATCGAACTGAGTGGAGGTTATGATGAAGAGGCCGATCTCAAAGCGTTGCAAAAAGAGGCATTTGATCATATCATGACAAAACATATAGCAACATTAAAAAAAGATTCAAAACATGCCAAAGAGGATCTCTTCGCTCGTGCTTTGACACAGCTGTTTATCAAAGATTTCGGTGAGAAAAAGTATCAAGAACTCAAAACCAGTTTTATGGTCATACCTAAAACAGATGACAATACTACCAGGAGAAGCAAAAAGGGCAAAAAAGCAACCCTTGATATTTTAAAATTTAATGCCGCGATGCAAACCGCATTGATCGCCAAAATCAAAATTGATCATGCCCAATTGGTCACATTAGCCAATCAGAGAGCAGAAAATATTAAAAAAATTCTTGTAACAAAATACAAAATCAAACCCGAGAGAATCATCATCAAGCCAGCTATCTTACAACAAGCAAAACGTGATATGTGGGTCAGTACGAAGGTAGATATTTCGATATAGAAGAAAGCTAGAGTCTCAGGAGTATAATGCTGAGACTCTCATCATCTAAATACTTTTGAGACTACTTAGGGTTTCCATCACCGCTTCAACATGGTTTTTGACTTTGACTTTCGTCCATAATGCTGCAATTTTACCCTCGGGACTAATCAAAAAGGTAGAACGTACAATTCCCATATACTCTTTACCGTAAAGTTTTTTTAATTGCCAAACACCATAAGCCTTGGCCACTTCTTTTTCCATATCTGAGAGCAACATGATATCAAGTTCTTTTTTTGCAATAAAGTTTCGATGGCTTTTAGGACTATCAGGACTCACCCCGACGATGATGGCATCAAGCTCACTAAAATCAGGCTCCATCGCTGTAAATTCACACGCTTCTGTCGTGCATCCTGGAGTATTATCCTTAGGATAAAAATACAATACAATCCATTTGCCTTTCAAATCTCTAAAACAAATCTCTACCTCATCTTGATTAGGCAAGCAAAACTCAGGGGCATCTTGGCCAACTTCTAACATTTTATTTCCTTTAATTTTCTAGTTTGCACCATCATGATATCTGGCACTTTTGTGTCATTATATTTTATTTATTTTAAACCAATCTTTTGGAATACCTTCGCTAGAGCGGTGTGCGACAATAATCATCACAGCAACCATCGCACGCGACGCACTGTCTCCTCCGGCCTTGGCATTTTGAATCAAAAGATTTTTAAGATCATCAGGATACTGACACAATAGATGCACAATACCGCTAAATCCATCATCAATCCCACAGGCAGGTCCAAATTCACGAATCACTTCAAAGGTATCCTTATCTTTGGATGCGATGCCATCTTCGACGCTTTTGAGCACAAAGAGACTAAATTCATCTTTCAAATCTAACATCGTTTTTTCGATAGCGATGTCTTTAAAACGCGCAACATCAAACAAGAGTCGTGCAAAAAAGATTGCGGCTTCAGAAACTTTGGCATCATTGTGTGAGAGGGTGACGAAGGTTTTCACATTTTCTACAAAGGCTTCTTCATCTTTGGAAACATACAATAATGGGGCAATTCTTCCAATCACGGAGAAATCTTCAGAATGAGAACCGATTCGTTTTCCTGCTTCAAGGTTCTGTAATGTTTCTCGCGTCGCACCATCAATATAACCTTGATATGCCCGCATCTTCTTTTCCCAAAAAGTCAAATAAGCATCGGCATCAAAATCTGATTGATCTTGCAAAAATTCTTTGAGAAAAAAAGCCTGATCGCCAATATGCGTCTGATCGCCGGCTACTTTACCTTTGTGCCAGAGTGCTTGAGGAGGATTTAGGGCTTCCCAATCGAGGGCTAAATCATGAAGTTGTGCCTCATCATAAACCCAATGCGCTCCCAAACTGTAAGAATCTGCTACGAGTGTTGCGGTAACAATCTCGTCTATTTTTTCTTTACTAAACATGATATATCCTTTATTAAAGAATTATAACGCGTGAAAGTAAATAAATAATCTCTCAAATCACGTCTTATTTTAATCAAAATTTTTTTATAAAATTGTTACAATGCGCTTTATATTATAACCGTATAAGGAGCTATAAATATGAAAGTTATCTGTCCACATTGTGAAGCAATCAACAATGTCCCACTTAAAGATGATTACAAAAAAGCAAACTGCGGAAAATGCAAACAATCCCTCTTAGAAGTCAAACCATTGGAACTCACTAGTTCAAATATGGAGCGTATTTTAGAACATTCTGATATTCCGGTAATTGTAGATTTTTGGGCACCCTGGTGTGGGCCTTGTAAGATGATGGCACCGGTTTTTGCTGATGTTGCCTTAGGATTTCCACTCAAAGCCTTGTTTGCAAAAGTCAATACAGAAAACGAACAATTTCTAGGAAGTCGCTACAAAATACGTAGTATTCCCACCCTCATTGTCTTTAAAAATGGCCAAGAAGTTGAGCGAATATCTGGGGCAATGGATCCGGTTTCATTGGAGAATTTTGTAAGAAAGTTTGTATAAAATCTTCAGCCAAACCAACGCTCAAAATACCCTTGTGCCACCATTTTTATCAACCCTAAAACTATATTTAATCTAAACTTGGATATCATTATGTCTATTTTAAAATACAGGTAGGCATCATAATGGAAACAGCAAAATATATTTGGATGGATGGAACACTCACACCATGGGATGAAGCACATGTTCATATCTTGACTCACACCTTGCATTATGGCAATGGAGTATTTGAAGGCACACGAGCCTATATGACAGACAAAGGTCTTGCAATTTTTAGATTACGAGAGCACACAAAAAGACTTTTGAATTCTGCAAAAATAACAAGAATCAAACCACCCTATACACTCGAGGAGCTAGAGACGGCTCAAATTGAACTTTTAAAAGAAAATAATTTCAAATCCAATGTTTATGTGAGACCGCTCATCTATTTGGGATACGGCACGATGGGACTTTACCATGTTCATGCTCCGGTTAAAACAGCCATTGCAGCATGGGAATGGGGTAGCTATCTTGGAGATGAGGGATTGGAAAATGGGATTAGAGTCAAAATCTCATCGTTTGCAAGAAATCCTGTCAGCTCTACAATGGGAAAAGCCAAAGCAGCCGCCAATTATCTGAATTCACAAATGGCTAAATACGAAGCAATGGAAGCAGGATATGAAGAGGCACTGTTGCTCGATGAAGATGGATTTATCGCAGAAGGAAGTGGCGAGTGCTTTTTTATTGTCAGAAATGGTGTATTAATCTCACCTCCAAATGACACCTCTTTGGAAAGCATTACACAAGGGATGGTGATCCAACTGGCAAAAGATGCGGGTATTCCTGTCGAGAGACGACGTGTAACTCGAGATGAAGTTTATATCGCAGATGAAGCATTTTTTACCGGAACGGCTGCTGAAGTGACCCCTATCAAAGATATCGATGGGTACATCATAGGTGAAGGAAAACGAGGCGCCATGACAAAGCAGCTTCAAGGCGCTTATTTTGACGTAGTTTATGGCAAAAATAAAAAATATGAGCATTTGCTGACTTATATTTAATAAGTCACGCTATAATAGAGACTATCTAAAGAATTGAATTAAAAAAGGAATAGAATGCCAGTAGATCTAAATGATTACTTTAAAAAGAAGAATGGAAGCGGAGGAAACAACAATGATGGCGGTGACAATAATAATCGTCGCCCAAGTCAAGGTTTTGAACCGCCTGAAATATTTAAAAATTTTGGTAAAAAGGCGGGCTTTTTGTATGTGCTCATCGCAGTCATTGCGTTGTTAGTCATATCCAAACCGTTTGTTGTTATCAATTCCGGTGAAATGGGGATCAAAGCAACAGCCGGTAAATTTGAAACTACCCCTTTAAATCCGGGATTTCACCTGTTTATCCCTTTTATCCAACAAATTTTTATCGTTGATACAAAGGTACGTGTGATTAATTATACCTCCCTTTCAGAGCAAGAGAGTATTCAAAGAGGATCGGGCATTAAAAACAAAAATGCTATTTCCGTTCTTGATGCACGAGGTTTGCCAGTCTCTATTGATCTTACTGTTCAGTACAAACTTGAGCCAAGTACAGCACCGCAAACCATCGCAACATGGGGTATGGCATGGGAAGATAAAATCATCAATCCTGTTGTTCGAGATGTTGCTAGAAATGTTGTCGGTCAATATCCAGCAGAGGAATTACCAGTACAACGAAATGAAATCGCAGCAAAAATTGACCAAGAGATACGAAAGGCGATTGAAGCACAACCGGGACATCCAGTACAACTCTTGACCGTCCAGTTAAGAAGTATCATCTTGCCACAAAAGATTAAAGATCAAATCGAAATCGTTCAAATCGCAAGACAACGTGTCGAAAAAACAAAATATGAAGTTGAAACCGCCAACCAAGAAGCACAAAAAGAAGCGGCTTTAGCGATGGGTAAAGCCAATGCAAGAAAGATACGAGCACAAGGTCAAGCAGATGCTGTCAAAATCGAAGCAGACGCTAATGCTTATGCTAATATCGAGATTGCCAAAAGTATTACATCAAATCTCTTGAAACTCCGTCAAATAGAAGTTCAAGGTAAGTTTAATGAAGCACTTCAAGTGAACAAAGATGCAAAAATCTTCTTAACTCCAGGAGGAGCGGTACCAAATATCTGGGTTGATACCAAAGATCAACAAAAAGTATCGAGTATGGGTAAATAATAGTGAATTATGAGCTTATTAATAGTATCGACTGGGATCGCTTTGCGCTGATCCCAGTCATCGCACAAGATTACCAAGACGGTACGGTGCTCATGTTGGCCTACACAAACAAAGAAGCCCTAGAACTAACTCTTCAGACAAAAATCGCACACTATTACTCTAGAAGTCGAAAAAAACTCTGGAAAAAGGGTGAGCAAAGCGGCAACACGCAAGAAGTCAAAGAGATCTATCTTGATTGCGATAGTGATACACTGTTGTTAAAAGTAAAACAAAATGGTGTCGCCTGCCATACCGGACGTATGTCATGCTTTTTTAATCGTATTGATGTCACGCAAGAGCTTCCTCCAATCGAGCAAGAGATTACCAATTACAGTCTCAGTGATACCCTCTATCATGTCATACAAGATAGAAAAAAAGCAGATCCATCAAAATCCTACGTTGCGTCATTGTTTAAAAAGGGTGAAAATTCTGTACTTAAAAAAGTCGTAGAAGAAGCAGGGGAATTTTGTTTTGCAGTCAAAGACAAAGAGGAAGATGAAATTGTTTATGAAGCCGCCGATCTTGCCTTTCATACCCTCGTAGCACTGGGGTATCGAAATATCGATCCTGAACGTGTTAAACAAGAGTTACGAAGACGCTTTGGGATGAGTGGCATCGAGGAAAAAAACAGCAGAAAAGATGGATGATTTAAGATCTTCGATACTGCTCTACATCCATCACTTTACGATCTATGACTACATCGCCTATGGTTGGCTTTTGGTCACGTTTTTTTTACTGTTATTTCTCGCTGTATTATTGGTGCGCAGATCTCCTAAGGTTTCGTTTTTATTTATAATGCTGGCGTTGGTTTTTCTCTTTGCGGGTCCACCCACACTAAAATCCATGCTAACGACTGCGATACGTCCTATTAAAATCAACGACATTCGTGTTGAGCGTTTGCATTTTTCTCAAACCCTCATCTTGAATTGGAAAGTGCAAAATCTCGCCGCAACACCGCTTAAAGATTGTAAAACTATAGTCACCATCGATAAGTCAGATGACTCGATATGGTCGCAGTTGATTCATCCATCTGATATCATTTTGCAAAAAACGTTTTATACAAGCCGTATCATGAAGCCCAATGAGGTGATTGAAAATCGTGAGATTTTTAATAATTTTAACAATAATGACGATATAAATGTATCGGATATATCTATTAAAACGGAGTGTTATTAAAATGGTGTCTTACTTTACAATCGCGCACATCATCACCTTGGTGCTTTTCTTTTTGTTATTTCTTATTTTATTGGTTTTATCGTTTAAGGAGACACGAAAAAAAGTCTTATACGCGATGATTTTCTCAAATTTTTTAGTCATCTCCATGCTCGCTCTTTTTTCTATGTTTGTATTAGATAAATATACAAAAAAGGCGGTTTTAGAACATGTCACACACGCGAGAATTTTAATCAACGAATCTCTTGTTATATCTGGTATTGTAAGAAATGTAGGGAAATTCAATATTTCACAATGCTCCATTGTCGTCAAATTGGTTAATAATGCGGTTAATTCCAATAATCTAACCGGTAGCACCCTCTATAAATCGTCAGGACTTGACTTCTTTACCAATAAAGCGGAGAACCAACAACAATCAACGATCACAGAAGATTTTGTCATCGCAAAAAATCTCAGAGTCAAAGAATTTAGAAATTTTAGTGTTTCTATGCACTATCCAGCGTATTTTAAAAAACCAAACTTGATCTATAAATTACGCTGTCGATAGTCTCTATTTGATAAAATAATCTCCATCAAAACTCACAAGAGAATACTCACGATTTTCGCCAATACTCTTTTTTAATGCGTCTATGCTTAGAAAGTGTAATGAATCTGCTTTGATATAGGTGCGAACCTCTTCAACATTTTTATTGGCACTGATTAATTCTTCGTAACTTGGGGTGTCAATACCATATTTTTCAGGATGTTTAATCGGCGGTGCGGCAATTCTCATATGAACCTCTTTGGCACCAGCATCTTTTAAAATCTTGATAATCCGTCTTGCTGTCGTACCTCGGACAATGCTATCATCCACAACGACGATTTTTTTGTCTTTTAGCAGTGCTGAAATAGGAGATAATTTGAGTTTTACTTTCATATCTCGCTTGGCTTGCGTTGGTTCGATAAAGGTTCTGCCTACATAATGATTTCTCACAATTCCCATCTCAAAAGGAATATGGCTCTCTTCTGCATAGCCTAGCGCTGCACTCACGCCACTATCAGGAACGGGAATGACCAAATCTGCATCAATAGCACTTTCACGTGCTAAGGCTCGTCCCATCTCTTTTCTGGCGGCATAAACGCTTCTTCCTTCAATCACACTATCGGGTCTAGCAAAGTAGATGAATTCAAAAGCACAAATTCTAGGTTCTGGTTCGAAGAGTTGCACACTCTCATAGTGTTCTTTTTCATTGTCGAAAATAATCATCTCACCGGGTTGAATATCTCGTATGAATTCAGCCCCCACAAGATCAAAAGCACACGTTTCACTCGCCACAATATAACCACCATCGGGCAATTTTCCCAAAGAGAGTGGTCGCACACCGTATTTATCTCTGATGGCAAACATTTTATGTCGACTTTGAATTAAAAGACAATATGCCCCTTTGATAATATTCATCGCTTCTATAATTCTGTCTCGTAAATGCTCTTGATGGCTTCGTGCAATCAAATGAATGATGTTTTCCGTATCCATAGTAGATTGAAAAATCGCACCCTCTTCAATCAAGGCATTACGCACTTCATCTTTGTTGATGAGGTTACCATTATGCACTACGGCAATCTCACCTAATTTATAACTGGCATGAATCGGTTGCGCATCTACGGTTGATTTTTTGCCAGCGGTAGAATACCTATTGTGCCCGATAGCACAATGGCCTTGGAGGTGACTCAGTGCTGTTTCTGTGAATACTTCTGTCACCAATCCTTTCTTTTTTACTTTTGTTAAAATATGTCCATCACTAACACTAATACCAGAGGCTTCTTGGCCACGATGTTGCATAGCAAAAAGAGAATAATAAGAGATTCTAGCAGAATCACTTGTACCAAAAACGCCGACTATTGCACACATAAAATACCTTCTTTTAATTATTTATTTTCATCATCAGTGATCAAAATCAACGAAATATCAGTAGTATTCGCAAATTGATGCGATTATAACCCAATACAATCGTTAATTGTATATAATCCTTTATCTTGGTTGAGTATCCATTTGGCGGCTTTGATGGCCCCTTTGGCAAATGTATCACGACTGGTTGCGGTATGATTCAATTCTATAAATTCCCCATTATTATAAAATCCAACCGTATGACGACCTACAATATCGCCACCACGAAGTGCCATAATCGCGATTTCATCTTTGCTTCGCTCACCAATAAGTCCATTACGCCCACTGACTCTCACATCTTCAAGATTCAAACCTCTTGCATTAGCGGCATGCTCACCCAAAGTTATCGCCGTACCGCTAGGGGCATCTTTTTTATAACGATGGTGTTGTTCTACAATCTCAATATCAAAATCGCTCAAACTTTTAGAAGCTATTGCGACAAGCTTATTGAGTACTGCCACGCCTAGTGACATATTGGTTGAATACAATATCGGCATCAATTGTGAGGCTTCATGAAGAAGATTTTTTTGATGTTCATTTAATCCTGTTGTACCAATCACTAAGGGAGTCGGTTTGTCTAATGCCATTTCAAGTAAAGATTCCGTCGCAAACGCAATCGTAAAATCAATCACAACATCGCTATTATCTAGCAATTGGTCATAAGATTCTGTCAAAACAGCACCCTCTGGCAAGACTCCAGGATAGGCTTCAATAGCATGCAACATGTGGGGATATGCAAGCACATCACCTTTTAGATTTTCCACCAAAAGTTGTCCCACTCTCCCCGTTGAGCCATGTATTCCTACGCGCAACATGTTTTCTTTAGTCATTAACATACTCCAATGCTTGAATTCCCGCTGTGGCACCATCTCCGGCTGCACACACAACTTGTTTTGAAGCTTTGATTCTCAAATCTCCTGCGGCAAACAATCCTTTGACCGAGGTGTGCATTTCAAGATCTACAATCACATTACCATTTTCATTTAATTCACACAATGGTGTTCCATCTTCTTGCATCAAAATTGAATTATTAACATTCATACCAACAAAGACAAAAATACCCGGTACCGCTAAATCTATTTTTCCGCCATCTTTTTGGGAAATTTTCACACCCATCACGCCACTGTTGTCGCCGTAAATCTCATCCACTGTTGCATTTAAAATTAATTCAATATTGGCATTATTTTTCACTTTTTCTACCGTCACAGGGCTCGCACGGAATGCATCTCTTCTGTGTATCAAATGCACTTTTGAGCAGATATTAGCGAGATACAATGCCTCTTCTAGTGCCGTATCACCACCACCTAAAACAGCGACTTCTTTGTCTTTATAGAAAAATCCATCACACGTTGCACACGTACTCACACCCCGTCCAAAAAATTTATCTTCACCCTTGACACCCGATCGTCTTGGTGTGCTACCGGTGCAAACTACAACACTTTTGGATTCTATTATTTCGTCATTTAAGAGTTTGATTTCAAAAATACCATCTTCTCTTTTAGAGACTCTACTGACTTCATCCATTCTATGTTTCATACCAAATCGCATGCATTGGTCTGGCCAATTTTGCATCATATCCAATCCGCTCATCACCTCAGATATTCCAGGATAATTTTCAATCTCACTACTACTCGTAATTTGACCCCCCGGCATACCTTTTTCAAACATCACGACGTCTTTTAGTCCCCCTCGTGTTGCATACAATCCTGCAGTCAATCCAGCGGGTCCTCCACCAATAATTGCTAAATCTAACATGTCTTTCCTTTTATTATTATTTTATTATTTCTATTTGACTATCTTGTTTGTAAAGACTCCCATGACTTTTTTTGATTAAAAATAGACTGGGAACTTCATAAATATTAAACCTCTGGATAAATTTCAAAAGAGAATTCATACCCGAAGTGATATAAGAGACTTCATGACTTTGGCCTCTTCTGTGTTGATATAAATCAACTGCTATTATAGGATATGTCTTATTTATTTTAGTTAAAATTTTATCAATATTTTGCATATTGGAGCTATATACCACTACGATATATTTATCATGTTTTGGAACAAAAATATCACTTTTCTCATAAAAAGTCCATTGATTAAAATCTATAAATTTATATTCAGAAAAACGATAGTTAAAATATGCAAAAGCAGCAGCGATGAGTGCTGCGCCGAAAAAAGAGGCAAAAATATAGTTGAGGGAGAATAGATTTCTCCCTCCTTTCATCGTGTTATCCATCTTGCAAGTAAGATATTCCTTTGATACATCATCAAAAATCTTTCTGTACTATGCAATGACAGTATGAGCATTATAGATATGAATTAATCTTATCTGCCAAAATTTGTTTTGAAGAAGCACCAACCATTTGATCAACTAATTCTCCATTTTTGAAGAATAATATTGTTGGTATTGATCTAATTCCGTATTTTACAGCAACATCTTGCTCTTCATCTGTATTGACTTTACAAATTTTAGCTTTACCTTCAAAGTCTTCTGCTAATTCTTCAATAACTGGGGCTATCATTCGACAAGGACCACACCATGGTGCCCAAAAGTCAACTAATGCTACGCCTTCACTTACAGTTTCATCAAAATTTGATGCATTTAACTCTGTATATTTTCCCATTATATCTCCTATGTTTGTGACTTATTTTATATGTTATATTATACAAATATTTCTTTAAAGTTACCATAGACTAAATGGTTAATTCCTAAGCGCTATGACTAACTTATATTTTCTAAAAACTCAATATGCTCATCATTCACCAGTGCAGCACTAATTTGATAATCCTTATCTTGAGGGTGCAACATCAAAAAATAATGAATCGTTTTGATAATCTTTTCCATTTTCTTTGGTGTAATTCTATAAAGGGGGTCATACTCTTTTGAGTATTTCACCTCGATAAATTCCAAAACAGAATTTTTTTCTGCGATAATATCAATCTCTCCAAATCTAGAATGAAAATTTCGATCAATAATCGTATAGCCTTGTGATTGAAGATAGCGTGTGACACGCTCTTCTGCTTTGTTCCCAATCTCAAGACTCATCTACTCTTCTATCCGTATCATGACGGGGTTTTTTCTGATAAAATCACACGCTCCAAGATCGTGTATCGCATTTTGAATATTCTTTTCAAAACATTGATGCGTCGAGAAAAGAAGTGTTGCATTTTGGGTATCACTGCTTTGTTTTTGAATAAAACTGTTGATAGAGATATCATGATCGCCTAAAATATTGGAAATCTTAGATAAGACACCAATGCGGTCTTCTACCTCAATACGAATATAATATTTTGTAAAAATATCATCAGCTTTTTTGAGTTTGAGCACACTGTTTTCGAGTATATTCTTAAAACCTAGCATTGGGGAATTGCTACCGTTTCTCACGATATCTATGATGTCAGAAATCACGGAACTCGCCGTCGCATCGCCCCCTGCTCCGGGACCATAATACATGGTTTCACCCACACAATCACCAACAACACTCACGCCATTCATCACGCCATCGACTTTTGCAATCATTGCGTTGCGATCTATCAATGCAGGATGTACCCGTAATTCAACCGCATCATCTGTCTTTTTGGCAATCGTTAATAATTTAATACTGTATCCAAATTCATTGGCAAAAAAGATATCTTCTTTGTTGATATTTTCAATTCCTTCGATGAGAATATCTTCAGGTTTTGCATCAATACCATAAGCAATACTCGCCAAAATCAAAAGTTTGTGAGCGGCATCAAAACCTCCAATATCAAAACTCGGATCGGCCTCTGCGTATCCGAGGTCTTGCGCTTCTTTTAATATCACATCAAAAGCCACGCCCTCTTTCATCATCTTGGTCAACATGTAATTACACGTCCCATTCATGATGCCTTTAATAGACTCAATATGATTGGCACTTAATCCCTCTCGTAGGGCTTTAATAATCGGAATACCCCCTGCGACGCTGGCCTCAAATCCAATAGGAATCTCTTTGGCATATTGTTGCAATTCATAACGGTGGTATGCTAACATCGCTTTGTTTGCAGTCACAACCGCTTTGTTTTTAGCTAACGCTTTTTTGACCACTTCCAAAGGTGCTTCGACGCCACCCATTAGTTCTACTACAATATCAATGCTTTCATCTTCCAAAACATCATCAATATTATCACTAAGTTTGATGTCTAAATCTCTTGTTTTATCAAGATTTTTGACAATTCCCAACACCGGAACAATCTCTTTACCTGCGCGTGCTTTGATAATATCTCTATTTTTTTGCAGAATGTTAACCACACTGCTTCCTACGGTACCGACTCCGATTATTCCAACTTTCACCATCATTTTGCCTCTAAATTCTTCAGATATTTTTTTACATTTCTTGCAGCTTGTCGTATTCTGTTTTCATTTTCTATCAATGCAATCCGTACATATTGGTCCCCATGTTCACCAAAACCAATCCCCGGACTGACTGCTATTTTTGCTTCTTTTAGTAATTGTTTTGAAAATTCCATACTGCCAAGATGTTGTGCTACCTCAGGTATTTTTGCCCAGATAAACATGGTCGCTTTAGGTTTCCCCATATCCCAACCGGCATTTGCAAAACTTTCACACAATACGTCACGTCGATTTTGATATTTTTCAACAATCTCGCCAATACACTCTTGTGGTCCATCAAGCGCCACTGTGGCCGCTACTTGTATGGGTGTAAAAATACCATAATCAAACCATGATTTTATTTTTTGTAATGCTCCAACGAGTTTTGGATTTCCCACGATAAATCCTACTCTCCATCCGGCCATATTATAGCTTTTTGAGAGTGTGGTACTCTCTACTGCGACGTCTTTGGCCCCTTTGACTTGAAAAATCGATGGTGTTTTATAACCATCATAAGAGATCTCTGCATACGCAATATCACTAATAATATAAAATCGCTCTTGTTTTGCATACGCTACCAACCTTTCGTAAAATGAGAGATCTACAGTAACGGTTGTCGGATTATGTGGAAAATTGACAACGACAAATTTTGGTTTTGGAACAGAATCCCGAAATGCTTTTTTTAATTTTTCAAAAAACATCTCCGTATCTAACTCAAATTTTTCATTATAATCTAAGCCAAATTTATGAACATTCCCGCCTGCAATAATGAAGGCATGAGAGTGTATCGGATAAGCAGGATCAGCCACAACAGCCACATCACCAGGGTTAGTAATCGCTTGCACTAAATGCACATAGCCCTCTTTACTCCCTAATGTCACAACCGCTTCCGTGTCCGGATCAAGATCGGCATCATATTTTCTTTTATACCAGTTACAAATAGCCAAACGTAATTTGTAAATCCCTTTACTCACGCTATAGCCATGTGTTTTATCTTTGCTAACAGAATCTACTAATTTATCAATAATATGCTGAGGCGTTTTACCATCAGGATTCCCCATTGAAAAGTCTATGATATCATCGCCCGCTCTTCTGGCTGCCAATTTTATATCATTAATTTCTGCAAATACATAATTTGGTAATCTCTCAATCGTGTTAAATCTAATTTCGTCAAACATCGTTCTAATCCTCTTTCAAAAAGTTCTTTTTATCATTTTCTATCGTGATTGTGTCTATTCTCTAGCGGTTATTTTTTCAGATATACGCTTAACCCGCGCTTTATATTGTCCAAAGTATAAATATCACTAATCCTGATGTATTTGCAATTCTCAGGAACACGCAACGTAATCGCATACGTTCTCTCATCTATTTTTGTTTGAGAGATTAAATGCAACCCTTTATCCAAAAACAACACCAAAGGAAACCAATGGTCCGCTAAACTGGTTCTAATCTTAATAGATTCTGCCTGATCACTCTCAATCCAATACGGTTGTATTGGTTTGGATAGATCCACTCTTGTATTTGGTTCTAAGTGCAAGGCATTAAGCTTTGCATCATGAGAATCAATCTCATACACCCATTGTTCATCACTCTGTTTTACAATATCCACTATCTTGCAGCCTCTTTTTTCAAGCTCTTTAGCAAACAAGGTCGGATTGATAATACGCTTTGTTTTTAAGTTAATAGTCCAACGAAATTGCTCAGTACTCTTTTTTGCCTCTTGGGTTAGAAAATAATTATATCCCACCGCCTCAAGCGATTCACTCACGATACGCGTAAATATCAGTGGGTTTTTATCTGTGACAAAAGTAATATGCAACGACATCGGCCTCGCATAAGAGAGTTTCAATAAACCATTATCTTGTAAGACTTGTATGACCTTGAGACTGTTGATATTACCATCAGATTGTTTATAAAAACTATTTTGATTTTTAAACAAGATTTTTATCAAATTTTCTTGCTTGGCATAACTTTTTTGCCCCATAAAACTGATAATTTTTTCTTGTAGATTTGCCGATGCAAAGGTACTCAAAAGTAATACTAAAAAGATATTTTTTACCAAAGAGTGCCTCGATTAAGTTTTTTGAATTCTTCTTTTGATATTTCAGTGAGTTTTCCATCTTTGATCAGAAAATCAAGTGGCTCCATCCTCGTATACTCCGTGCTCACCCCTTTGAAATGCATCGTAAAATCTCCATGCCCGGTTGTAATTAATTGGTCATTTTTCGGATCAATCGAATAATTACCATCTCCCACATACGAGGTTCTTTTGTAGGTATTTAAATCGATAATACCAATCCATAATTTTTTATTCGGCTCGATAAAACTCTTTTTATCCACAGGAGTAATAGGCACTTCATTGGTTTTTTTGGTTTCATTTTGGTTGATAGCAATCGTCTCTGTCTCTGTTGCATTCACCGAAGGGGCAACGCTTTGATTGACATCACTTTGATTCTCTTCTATCACCGCGGTAGTATTTGTCTCAGGCACGATGATTTCCTGCGCTAATGTTTTTTTCGCTTCACTCACAGCAGGAGTCTCTTCATAGGTGTAATTGATATCTTTTTTTAAGACGGTATTTTCAAAAAAATTCAGTTTTTTATCCAAAAACATATAAGCCGCATACAAAATAGCTACCAATATCACAAAGGCTAACAGTGATACGACAGATTTCGGAATTTTCTTACTTTTTGGGGCAATAAAAATCTTTTGTTCTTCAGGCTCTGGTATTTGCGCATCCCAATATGCCCGCGCTTCGTCCAGCCAATCGCTCAAGTCCAGCTGATATTCTCGCGATATGATTTTTACAAACCCGATAGAATTTGTCTTATTGAGCTTGTCGAAATCTGAATTGATGATGTATTCTAAAAATTTAATTTCAATATGTGTCTTCTTTGAAATCTCTTTTAAGCCTATCTCCTCCAGAACCTTTATGCTATCCATTCACTATCCTATCACACAATATTGCGGTTGCTGCACCCACGTTTAAAGAGTCAAATTGTCGAGCCATATGAATCGAAACGATATGATCTAGTTTGGATTTTACCTTAGCCGGTATGCCATCCCCTTCACTTCCCATCATCAAAGCTTTTTTAGAATTAAACTCAAACCCTCTTACATTCTCCCCATTCATGTCAGCACCATAAAGTGTAAAGCCGACTTGTTTTAGTTCATTGATTAAATCTAGCGTATTGCTATACAGTACGATTGGAATCTCAAATATAGCACCGCTACTCGTGCGGATTAGCGATTCTAATTGAATATTTTTAATGCCGCTGATGATAATAGCGTCCGCTCCGAAAACATATGCCGTTCTGATAATCGCTCCGATATTACCAACATCAGTAATCCCTTGCAAAATTATAATAAAAGCATCTTTTTTGACATCCTCAAAGCGAGCAAATTGTAAGTTTTCGATATGCGCAATAAATCCTTGGTGATTGCCACCATGACATAATGCTTGCGCTTTCATGTTATCGACCAAACTCACATCCGAGCACGCCCGTGTTATTTTTGAAAAAAGTTTTTGATCGCACTTCTTGGCTAATTGGACTTTAATCAGTTTATTTGGATATTTTTCTAGTACATGTAAAAAAAGTTGTTTTCCGTATATTATCATGCATTTATTGTATCTAAAATAGCTTAAAAAGTACTATAAATTGTCTATTTTAGAGACACTTTTGTAGCATGCTTTAATACTCATTCCTGTGAGTTTTGCCAATAATTTTGCTTTTTGTTTTGGAGGTATGTCCAGTGCTTGAATATCCATCTCCGTGATGGGTTCCCCCTGTTGCTTGGCTTTAGGCTCTAGGACCAAAGACCACTCGCCTTTGGCATTAATCGTATTTGAGAATTCTGGAAACTCACAGCACAAACCGAAAAATTTTGTCTCAAATTTTTTGGTTGCTTCTTTAATAGCAAATAATTTTCTATCCGGACACATTTTGGCTAATTCAAGCGACAACTTGGCAATACGATGCGGAGATTCATAGAGTATCGTAGGATAAATAGAATCAATCACAGAAGAGAGCGCCTGTGTTCTATCGTTGCCTTTGTGGGGCAAAAAGCCATGAAAAAGGAATTGTGACATATCAAATCCGCTTGAAGCATAAGCTAAAAGAGCCGCATTGGCACCAGGTAGGACTTCATAATCAATCTGATGTTCTTGACAATACTGAACCAATACAGCACCAGGGTCACTCACGCAAGGCATCCCCGCATCACTCATAAACCCAACGGTTTTAGAAAAAATATCAGGGTCTATCTCTTGAAGCACTTTAGTATCATTATGCGAATGAAAGGCTATATATTGGTCGATTTTAAATTCTAAGTTATGTTTAATGGAGAGTAGATTGAGTAATTTTTTTGTAACGCGGGTATCTTCACAAAAGAGGATTTGTATCTCACTAAGAAGCGCTAAACTTCTAAGTGAGATATCATCTATATTTCCTATCGGTGTAGGAATTAAATATACCAAAATATTTTAGAAAAACTATTTTAAATTATATTTTTTCTTAAATTTTTCAACTCTACCGGCGGCATCCACTATTTTTTCACTGCCCGTGAAAAAAGGATGGCATTCATTACAGATATCGATCTTGATTTCTGGTTTATTAGACATTGTTTCAAATTTATTTCCACAAGCGCAACTGACCGTACAAGCGACATATTCAGGGTGAATATCTTTTTTCATTCTTATCTTCCTTCAAATTTATATAAAGTGCCCTAGTATCCTAGTAATAATTAACATTAACTTAGCAGTAGGCTTTTTAAGGCCCACCGCTATATAGGGGGGAGGGGAAACGAAATTATAACACAATACTCTTAAGATTTCAAGTTAATAGATGGGAGCAGAGACTTAAAAGTGCCGTTTCGCTTCTTAATATCATCGGCGTTTGCAAGCCCACCCTTTTTTCAGGGGGAAATAAATCCCGCTCAGCAGACGAAAATCCTCCTTCACACCCAATCAAAAATGTTGTACCATCTGTTTCATTTTTGAGTCTATTTTCACTAAAATCTATAATCTTACTATCAGGATAACGCGCGACATATGCGGCTAAAGTATCAAAAACTTCGAGATGCATCAAATGGCTTCGTCCACATTGTTGTGACGAGTTGATTAAAATACGCTTGAGGCGGTCTAAGTCAATCTTAAATTGTTGTTGTGAAAATTCACAATATACAAAACTGATGGTTGAGACGCCCAGTTCATTGAGAAAAGGAAGTGTTTTTTCAATCATCTTAGGGTCTACGACACACCAACCCACATGAATGGCTTTTTCTGCTTCAATTTTGAGATATTTTTCTCCGATTAAATCCAAATTGGCATATTTTTTATTGATAGATGTAATCGTGTACTCATACAAAATATCATCAATCATATTTCGCACAAAAAGCCTATCTCCAATCTTGGCGCGTCTGACTTTCAGAACATGGGAATAGGCTTTGGCATCTAGGGTTAGTGTCGCATCTTTTGCCAGCTCATGATATAAAAATTGCATCTATCCTCACATATAAGCAACAGCCATTGTAATGATGATTAGTGCCATATCAATCAAATGCTTTCTTTTTGAAAATTTTATAAATCGACCCAATCGCACGGTATCATCACGACGCAGGGATTTAAACTTTTTGTAGCGTTTAATCGTACTAATCAAGATGATAAACCACACCACAATCATCAACAATTCACTGTATTGAAAATTAAATCTTGCCAATCCCAGTAGCACCAATCCCGTAAAAATCACCGTAGCTAATGCGAGGTAATAAAACGGTAACATACCGCGAAAACGTTTCACTAATCCATCATAATCTAATTTATTATTAATAATAAAATAATTCACCGCAGCAAAAATCAGCGTGATGCCAACCAAAGCACTGTGTAAATGCAGTGTCATCATAAACGTTTCATCCATTGTCACCCTCCTGTTTCATAAAAAGCACGTTCTGAAGTCTCATTTTCATTATCTTCACTCCATTTGTTTTTCTCAGGCTTGTTCTTCAATACTGTCTTGAGTACCTCTGTCGCTCCTTGAATATCACCTTTTTGTACAGATTCTTTAATACTCATCGCCTCATCAAAATAGAGACACGGAATCAACATCCCCTCCGCCGTCAAGCGAATACGATTGCAATCTTCACAAAAATCGTGCTTATGCGGGTCAATAATACCAAAGCGATACCCATCTTCAAGCTCAAACAGATGAGCAGGAGAAGACCCGACACGCCCCACTGCTTTAAAAGGATATTTTTGCGCGATGATTGCTTGTATCTCTTCTGCTTTTAGGCCTTGCAATTTATCTTTGGCATGTTTGTTTTCCATATATTCAATAAAACGAATACTCATGCCTCGTGATTTTGCAAATTCCAAAAGATCAAGCACTTCGCCAGAATTAATGCCTTTGAGTGGTACGGTATTAATCTTCACACCCAAACCGACACGTTGCGCTTCATCAATGCCGGCCATAACATGTTTAAAAACATCTTTTTGCGCAATTTTCATCGCGATTTCCGGCTTGAGTGAATCAAGAGAAATATTGACACGTTTTAATCCCGCATCTTTAAGCTTTTGGGCACACTGTTTCAAAAGAAAACCATTGGTGGTGAGTGCTAGGTCAATATCACTACGATAATCGCTAATCATCTTGATAAATGTATCAAGATCTGCACGCAATAATGGCTCTCCTCCTGTGATACGAATTTTGTTGATTCCCTCATCTATCCCTACTTTTATAAATAAAAATAGATCTTCAAAACTGAGTAAATTCTCTCTTGGTACCCAAGAAAAGGGCTTTTCAGGCATACAATACTGACATCTAAAATTACAACGTTCTGTGACTGAAATCCTCAAATAATTTACGTTTCTACCATATCCATCTACTAACATAATGAATCCTTTAATATAATCGATCGATTTTTTCACTAAACTAAATTAACCGAATTATACCTTTATCAGCTAACAATTATATAAAATAAAAAATTATATTACTTCTGTGAGAATTATGTCATATATCATGACAAATTTAGCAACTTCATAGGGGCAAATAAAGTCAGTGCTGTGGGGTCTTTTATGAAGCTGACATTATACGGATGTGGCATCTTGTGAAGCGTATACGTTTGGAGGAATGGTAATTTCTTTTCAAGCATTTTGGCCGTATTACCAAAGAGAATAATTTCGATATTTCTATCTTTCAATGTTTGCAACAATGTATCCATAAAGGGCAAAAAGGCACGGGCATGTCGCATCGTATTTTTTTTAGATGTAAAAATCAAAGAAGTATTGAGCAATAAAACACCGTTTTTTTCAAAATTTTCTTTTAAATCAAAAATCGTTCTAATATATCCCTCTTTAGGAAGTTGTGAGATGGCTTGCTGCGATGTATTATCATGGGGCAATACGCCCTGTGCCACACACAGCATTTTGATGAAATTTCTCAAACTTGTCGCTTTGTTGACCGGCTTTGATAAGCCCGTATCGGTGAAGATCTCATCCACCAATCCATCAATAAAAGCATAGCCTATGGCACTCTCTTTTCTAGGATAGGGATCTTGCCCAAATAAGATGTATTTTGTATCTTCAAGTCGCAGAGTTTTAAAGGCATTGAGAAAGGTATCATGATGAGGAAAATACCCGCGATCTTGTTCTAGAAACTCTCGATACGGCTGGTCCAAAGCATCATAACATGCCCGCACAATTTTTTGCCAAGAAGGATGGACCATCATCACTTCAAATTCGCTAGTTTTAAAATCAAATCAACTTCTCCAATACCGATGCGCAAATCTTTGGCTATCATGGCTTCGCTTTTTCCAGATTTGTACTGAGAAATAATCGTTTTTTCATTGGATTCGGTATTATTGATTTGAGAAAAGTTTTTCTCTTTTGTACGATGCTCCAAAGCATCAATACGATTGGTTTGTTCATCTTGAAACGTTTGCATAATCTCATCGATTTCTTTGATAGACTGGATAATTGGGGTCAAAGAATTTTGCACTTCAAAGGCAACTTGCTGGGCTACTTCGGTTCTAAAAGCCTCCAAATCAAAATCATTGCTCTTGGATAGGTTTTGAATCTCTTTGGAGAGTTGGTGATGTTCATGATTGAGATCTTCGATGATTTTTTCATAAATACTCAATTTTTTGGCGACTTCTTGGTCACGAAGCATCATAATAAAAAACAATACGGCCACCAAAATCCCTAATGCAATCAATCCTGCAAATTCAATATTCATGATATTCCCTCTTTCATGGCCTTCATCTCACGAATCAATGCACGTTCTCGTGCACTAAGATACGCACTCCAATCTTTATTGTCTTTATCATGAATCAAAAAGATTTTAGCAATCTTTTCATCCAGCGCAACAAAAAATATCGGAATTTCCCGCTTGGGAAAAACTGGCATCAACACTCTACCATAATATTTCACATTAGGAAGCAAACTCGCCTCTTGGAGACGAAAGTGTTCAAAACCTATAGCCTCGATATTTGCCGCTAGAGAGAGGGGCAAGAAATCTGGTTTTTCATCTTTGATATAAGCACTCAAATCATCGATTTTTCGGTGCAATTCTATTAAAAGTGTCAACAATACCGGATCACTCTCTGTGGTCTCTCCTCTTGCTTTGGCAAGTTTCAGCCATTGTCCTACAGTATCCTCATCCGCATTGGAAAGTTGGTCATACTCCCGTTTGTATTTTTCATCTTGTTTATCAATCTCATCAAAGACAATCTTCAAAGGGGCCGCTACAAAACGAATATCACTCATAATCGCTACACTCCGTTCATAAAAAATCTATCCATCCATATAAAAATAAAAAAGATGATTCCAAGATAGCCATTGAGCGTAAAAAATGCTTTATCAATCTTGGAGAAATCTTTTGCAACAATGCGATGCTCTTTATAAAGTATTATAGCAGATATTATAATCCCAAGGTAAGCAAATATACCCAAATTGGCTAGATACGCAAACAAAATCCAAAATAAAATAGTTTGTGCATGAAAGAGTTTTGATATAAAAAAGGTCGCCTCTTTGCCATATTTTGATGGAATCGAAAAAAGATTATGAGCTCTATCATACTCCATATCTTGTAATGAGTACAACAAATCAAATCCTGCTACCCAGTACATCACACCGATACAGAGCATCACCGCCCATATCGGGATGGATTCGCTCACAGCCACAGCGCCTGCAATCGGTGCCAATCCCAAAGAGAGTCCCAAAACCAGATGGGCCGTTTCAGAGAAGCGCTTAAAGACCGAATACCCTCCAAGCACTATTAAAATTGGAATAGAGAGATAAAACGCCAACGTATTGATAAAATATGCCACGACAATAAAAATCAAAGCATTAATAGCAATAAACCCTAGCATATTGGCCTCACCTACGCGACCATCAACACTGGGTCTCTCTTTGGTTCGGGGGTTAAATTTATCAATATCTTTATCCGCCCATCGATTAAATGCCATCGCAAAACTTCGGGCACTCACCGCAGCCAAAAGTCCTAAAATCAACAATTTCCAGCCAAACCACATGGTATGATGCAACAACGATGATGAGACTATCATCGCAATAAATATAAACGGTAGCGCAAAAATGGAGTGTTTAAAGACAATCAGTTCATTGATGCTTTTTAAAATATCTAGATACTTCTTCAATGTTTCCCTTTTACAAATTTTAGTCACAAATTTTACAATAAATGAGATTAAAAGTGTTATAATTTCGTATAAATACACGATAATTTGCTGATAAGGGAGAGAGATATGAGAGATGTCATCATTGTCGGAGGCGGTGTTGCGGGATTGATGTGTGCTTATGCTTTACATAAAAAAGGCAGAAAGGTCACCATCATAGACAAAGGCAATATCACCGATGCAACCTCTTTTGGAAATGCTGGAATTCTCTCTCCTTTTGATGAAAATCCACTCTCAAGACCGGGCATTTTACGCGATACCTTAGCCCTCATGCTCAAAGGTCAAAGTCCACTCAAAATCTATCCTACGATGGATATCATGATACATCGTTGGCTTTTGAAATTTTTGATGAATGCAACCCAACAGCGCGTGAAAAAGACTCATGCTCTATTTGAGCGCTATGGTCATCTTACCCTCTCATTGTATCAACAAATGCTAAAAGAGAGTGGTATGGATTTTGATTTTCATCAAAATGGTCTCATGATGCTCTATACGCAAGAGGCATCTTTTGAAAAACAGATTAAACAAGCCAAAAATCGCTCCACGTGTGAAATCTTGGATAAATCTGAAACTCAGAAATTGGTTCCCTTTGCGAATAATGATATTCAAGGCTCCGTTCTTTTAAAGCGTAATGCCCACTTAGACCCAGGCTTGATGATGCGCACCCTTCATCACTACCTTGAGGACTCTGGTGTGGAGTTTATATTAGAAGAAGAAGTGATTGATTTTAAGTTGCGCTTTGACGCAGTCGAGAAGATCATGACCACCAAAAACAGCTACCAAGCCGATACGATTATCTTTGCGACTGGAGCACACACAGCAATTGCTCGCAAAACGGGTACGGAGTTGATGCTCACCCCTGCCAAAGGCTATAGCATCACATTTGAAATGGATGCTGCACTCAAGCCTAAGGTGCCTATTATTTTTGCCGATCAATTTATCGGCTGTGCCCCTAGAAGAGAGGATATGAGAATTACTGGTAAACTTGAAATCGCCAACAAAAATCGCTTTGTTGAGCGCGAAAAGATTGATACCATTATTAAGAATTTCAAAAAATATAGCATCGACTTTGAGATGAAAAATCAAAAACATTGGGCGGGATTTCGTCCTTTGACCCCTAATGACATGCCGCTCATCGGCCGCGATGAAACGTACAAAAATCTCATCTATGCCACCGGACTTGGCTGGCTTGGTGTGACTTTTGGACCAGCAATCGGTGAGATTATCAGTGAGATGGTAGTCCGCAATCAAACAAACCAGGAAAATACCGATATCTTACTCTTTTCAGGATTTTATCAAGGATCATGAAAATCTTAGCAATATTAGGTCCAACAGCCTCAGGGAAGACGGCATTATCACTCGATTTGGCCCGTAAATTCAACGCCAATATTCTCTCTTTAGACTCTTTAAGTATTTATAAAGAAATAGATATAGCCTCTGCAAAACCGACACTTGAAGAGCGTGGGGACATTAAACATTTTGGAATTGATGAGATTTATCCTCATGAAAATTTTAATGTTTCTTTATATTTTGATATCTACAAAAAAGCACAAGCATGCTCTATCAAGGAACACAAAGACCTCATCATCGTAGGCGGTACCGGTTTTTACTTAAAATCATTGCTTTGCGGATTGAGTGAAAAACCTAAACTCTCCCCACAAAATCGTGCTAAAGTCACACAAATCATGCAAAATTTAAGTCACGCTTACGACATCATGGTTCAAAATGACCCAAAATATGCACAAAAAATCTCTCCCAATGATTCCTATCGTATCGAAAAATGGTTGGAGATATTTATACAAAGTGGACTCGATGCCAGCACCTACTTTAGCACTCATCAACAAAAACCACTCATCAATGACACCCTCCCTTTGTTTAATATAGACGTACCAAGGGATTATCTTGCCACGCGTGTTTCCAAAAGAACGCATGAGATGGTCAAGCAAGGATTAATCGATGAAGTTGCCTATCTTGAAAAGCGATATACAAGAGCGCCCAATGCACTCAAATCCATCGGAATCAAAGAGACTTTAGCGTACCTAGATGGACTCTACACCAAAGAGGAACTCGAAGAGCATATTACGATGAATACGCTAAAACTCGCCAAGAGACAGCGGACTTTTAATCAGACACAATTTCAAAATATTACCAAAGGCTCACTTGAAGAGATTGCAAGCAAAGTAGCTAAAGAGTTTCTAAAGTAGACTCATGTTTTCAATACAAAGAGATTTCCAAGCACTAGCGCCCTTGATTTTAGAACAAGTCTCAAAATATGATTTTGCACCAGAATCATCTTTGAGTTTGACACTTAATTCACCCAACTCATAGAGACTTCGTGCCTTGTCATTATCATCTAATTTTTGCGTTTTTAGACGTTCGGCCACCGCTAGGGCTTCTTTTGGTTTTCCGATGCGTTTTAGCGCATCAATCAATAAGAATTCAATATTAGGGCTGTGTAGTAAAATCTGATATTTATCTTGCAAGGCCATAATATCGCGTGCATATTTAATCAATAACAAATCATCTTGTTTACGACTAGCATAAAGTGCCATTTGATAGTACAACTCGGTATTTTTAATATTATTGGGCCATTTTTTTGTTATGCTATCTAAAATATTGAGCGCCTTATTGTATTGCTTTAGACTGTAATAGGTTCTAAAAAGGCTTCGATACGTTGTCTCTGATGGACTCTTTTTCAAGATTTTTGACAGGGCCATCAAATCTTTTTCCAATGAAGGAATCCCTTGGTAGGCTAACAACTTGGCTTTGACATTAATCAAACGCTCTAACCACCCAAATTTGTGATTCAAATCACCAGCTGTGGCCATTGATTGTGCGAGTTGATTCGCCTTTTGATACCTTGATGTACGCATCAGACAGGTGAACAGTTTGGCTTTATCTTGAATATGATGTAACTCTAATTTGTGTGTTTCAAGCACCAAGATAGCACGCTCACATGCGTGATTCTTGAGATCTTGATCCACAAGAGCATATCCTGCTTGATATAACAATGCTTTGGAGCTATTTTTATCTTCATTTTTTATGCTCATCAGGAGGTCTTTCATCTTTAACACCTCAGCATATTGCCCATTTTTTATGAGTAATTTTGCTTTTTCAATGATGGCTTTATCTTTGATAAAATTATTATATTTTCCAATTAAAACATTATAATAATTTAAAAGTTTTGTCTCATTGTTTTCATCGGTCTCAAAGAAGAGTTCATCAAGCGCGCGATTGACATGATCGATATAATCTCCATAAGGATAACGTTTTTTATACGCTTCATAGCGGGCATATGCCTCTTTGATATCCCCATGTTTTGCATGCCAATCTCCGCTCTCTTTTAGCAATAACTCACGTTGGGCATTTGGGTCTTTTCCTAAATTCTCCAGTAACATATCGCTCAATTTTGCGGCCATTCCCGCTAATCGATTTGCGGCTAGTTTTTCTGCTAATTTTTGGGTTACGAGGGTATCTTGAAGTAGATAGTTTTTATTAGCATCCAATACTTTAGCAAGATAATCTTTAGCTTCTTGGAGGTTGCCCATGTCAATATTACTATTGGTCAAATGGATGGCCGCTTCAGATGCAATATCTAAATCTTTCGTACTGTAAAGGACGTCTTTATAGAGTTGGATGGCTTTTTCTTTTTTCCCTTTTTGGTATAGGGAATCAGCAAACGCTAAGATGGCTTTCTTGGTATAGGGATTTTCTGGATGTTCATTCATGAGGATATCTAGAAAATATTCAACATCTGCACCAGAGCCAATTCTTAGATAATCTTTCACCAAAAGATACAGCACTTCAGGGATATTTTCACTCGAAGAAAATTCTCGAATCCAAGCTTTTGCCTCTTTTGCTAAATCCGCATCACTGTAATGATTGCTCCGCTCATCGGATTCATTTTCTAGTATATGATCTAATGCATTGAGTTTGTAGCGCCATAAGTCGCTTTTAAAAATCGTACTTGGGTATTTTTTTAAGGCACTCTCCACATCACGAATCGTACTGATATAATCCTTGTTTTCATACTCTTTTTGTATTGTCAAATACGCATTGATATCATCTCCTGCTGCGTACGAAATCGGTGCTCCATTTAAATCAACTGGCCCGATATAAGGCATTTGGTATTGTTCGTAAGTAATCGGAAAATTAATGCCTTCAGCATGGTCTTTTTGACCAAATGGTGGCTTGTTATAAAGGACAATCACCCAGTGTTTTGCGCCTTTATGATTTTGTGCTTGATGCACGTTTTTCATACTATAAAGTGGTGCTTTGATGACACTAATACGTGATGCAACTTTGGGAATTATTTTGAGAAAAAATCTATCATTTTTATTGAGAAAATCGATATCAACCAGCTTTAATTTTTTACTTTCTATCGGGCTATCAATCGTCTTATTAAATTCACATAAATACTCTTTTTTATCCAGCGGCAAAGGTACTGTTTTGCAATCTATGGGTTCGTGATCTATAATATGCAGCACAGCATAAGAGGATTGCTTCTCTTTAGCACTATTTAAAAAAATATTTAAAGCAAAAATTTGAATACTCGAAATGAGCAATAGCAGTAAAACTTTCATAGGGCTATTATAGCATATTATCTAATCAAATATCAGCCAAATTCCAACACCACACATCAGGCATCCTGCAATCTTATTCATCCCTTTGACATTGTCCTTTTTTTGTAGAAATTTTTTGAGTCCACTGCCCCCGCTTGCATAAATCATAAGGCAGGTAAATTCCAGACACAAGATAATACTCAACAGTATCATGATTTGAGGAAGGATGGGGTGATTGTTGTTGATAAAAGGGGGCAGTAGTGAAATAAAAAAGGCCCAACCTTTGGGATTTGCAATCGCAGTGATAAAACCTTGAAATGCTAAATTTTTATTGCTAAGATGAGAAAATTGTGACGCCCCACACTCTGATAATGCCAATTTTCCTTTGCTTTTAAGCATCATGATACCAATATAAATCAGATACAGACCGCCGATGGTCTTAAGCATCACAAAAACTTCAGGATAACGCAACATAATCGCAGAAGCCCCAATCACCGAAGAGAGTGCGACAATAGCAACACCAACAAGTTCACCTGCCATCATCGCCAGTGTCCGTTTGAGACCAATACTCATCCCCAAACTCATCGCCAAAGTCATACACATTCCCGGAGTCAAAGAGACCAAGAAAAATGTGGGGATAAATACAGTCAAAACTGACAGACTGATAATGGCGCTCATGATACTTTTTTCAATACAATTTGATGTATTAGTGTTGACTGGCTAAGGTGATATCATGAATCAGTTTGTCCACGCGTTTTTGTGTACTGCTCCATGAAAAAACAAATCGATTTGAAACGCCGATAAATCCGTAAAATTCCCAGCCTTTTTTACGCAGTTCTACTTCGATTTCTGGTTTTAATTTCAAAAAAACTTCATTGGCATCACAAGGAAACATCAAATTAACCCCATGCAAATCTTCCACTTTACTGACAAAATATTGTGCCATTTCATTGGCGTGACGTGCATTTTTGAGCCAAACGTCTTCTTCTAAAAGACCCAACCATTGCGCTGCAATAAATCGCATCTTAGATGCCAATTGACCTGCTTGCTTGACCCGATATTCAAAATCTTCGGCTAACTCTTTTTTAAAAAATACGACCGCTTCACCAAATGCCATACCATTTTTCGTCCCACCAAAACTGAGTACATCGACTCCTGCCTTCCAGGTGACTTCACTCGGATGGCACTTTAGTGACGCCACGGCATTGGCAAATCTTGCCCCATCCATATGAATTTTGAGGTCATGTTTTTTGGCAATCTTTTTGATGGCTTTAATCTCATCTATGGTGTAAACCACACCGACTTCATTGGATTGGGTTAGGCTGATTACTTTGGGTTTAGGATAGTGTATGTCTTCACGTTTTGTGATTAACTCCTCAATCGCAGCAGGAATGAGTTTGCCATTTTCACCTTTGGCTAAGAGTAATTTTGAACCATTGGAGGCAAAAGCAAATGCGCCACACTCATCGGTTTCAATATGTGCCAACTCATGACAAATCACACTGTGATACGATTGACACATGTGCGCCAAAGATAAGGCATTGGCCGATGTACCATTAAAGACAAAGAAAACTTCACAATCACACTCAAAGATTTCTCGAATTTTATCAGTAGCCATTTTGGTATAAATATCTTCACCATAAGCCCGAATAGAGCCATCATTTGCTTTTTTGATTGCATGTAATACTTCAGGAGAGATTCCTGAATAATTATCACTGGCATATTGTTCTTCATTTTTTATTTTCACGTCATTGCCTTGCTGAGATTTATTATCATGAGATAAAAAACAAGGGAATACTTCCCCTGTTTTTTATATAGAACTGGTTCCAATAAGACGGGTAATCAAGTTTAAAATCGGCTCAACAAAAAGTGATGCAGTGATGGTGAAGATAATCGTCGCCCCCACAATCAATTTCAAAGAGACCGTCATATTCGCTTCATAAATATTACCATCTTCAGTGATGGGTTCTTTTAAGAACATATAGACCATCAGTTTCATATAGTAATATACCGCAATCGCACTATTGATTACCATAATGACAGCCAAGCCCTCATGGCCACTATTGACAACCGTACCTAACACATATAATTTACCCCAAAAGACTGAAAAGGGAGGCATCCCCGCGAGCGTAAACATAAAAAGCCCAAAAATCGTCGCCATCATAGGTGCCACTTTAGCCATACCGGAGAATTTTACAAAGGGATGTTGGTATCTTGAATCCCAAAGATTTCTTTTGTGTCGAGCAATCCAAAGCATCGTAAAGGCACCCATATTGGTAAACATAAAGAGAATCCAATATAAGAATATAGCAGAATAGGCTTGGGTATTTCCTACCATGATGGCAGTCAACACAAAACCTGCATGCGCAATCGAACTAAAGGCAAGCATTCTTTTGACATCTTCTTGCACTAATGCGGTAATATTGGCAAGTGTCATGGTGATGACTGAGACTAAAATCAAGATATTTTCAACCCACATAATATGGTGTGCTAAAAAGATATCAAAAAATCTCACCGCAACCACAAGTCCTGCGATTTTTGGAACAACGGCGATATAACCCGCAAGTGGCGCCGAACTTCCTTCATAAACATCAGGCAACCATGTATGTACCGGTACAATGGAGAGTTTAAACCCAAGTGCAATAAGCATAAAGGATACTCCCGCCAAAATCAACAAGCCTGGAGAAAAAGAGTTGGCTACTAATACTTTCGATATTGTTGAGAGTTCGATACTTCCTGTTAACGTATAAAAAATCAACGATGCCATGGCAAAAAATCCACTCGCAAGTGCTCCCATCGTGAAGTATTTAATCGCCGCCTCAAATGCTTTATCTCGGTTGTGCATCGCAATCAACGCATACAATGAGAGACTGGCTGTCTCTAAGCCTAAAAATATCAAAATCAGATTATCACTGGCTACCATAAATTGGAATCCGACAATCATGAATAAAAATATGGCATAGTATTCTGCTTTTTTGAACTCTTTAAACGGTTTATTACTCAAAACGGTCAAAATAAAGAGTGCCGAGGTAATCAAAATAATTCCCTGCCCTAAGACCGAGATTCCATCTACTAACAAGACATTAAAAAATCCTCGATCTGGCCCTTTAATACTAATCAACGCCGTAAAATCCAAGAAGAGGAATAACAACGTAAATGCCACATAAAAACTTTTTGTTAAATTCTTTGTAAAAATATCAATACAGATGATACACAATGCCCCAAAAGCTAAAACCGCCATAGGAATGAGCAAGTCCATATTTAAACTTGATAGGCTAATTGAGATAGGCTCTAACATTATTTTGTACCTCCTGTGCTATTCACTCGAATCAGGAACTCTTTGGTCTTTGGCAATAAAGCTTTGTGTTCCATCAATACAATCATTTTCTTGACACTCATATCGATATCATGTAAGATTGGTTTTGGATAAATACCCAATACCACGACCAATGCAACCAAAGGAATCAGTGCCACATACTCTTTTTTATCCAAATCTTTTAACTTTCTATTTTCCTCATGAGTGACTTCACCAAAAAATGATCTTTTAAATAAAACCAACATATAAACAGCACCTAGGATGATACCCGTTCCTGCCAATAATGTCATCAACCAACTGACTTTATAAAATCCAAGAAGGGATAAAAATTCTCCGACAAATCCAATCGTCAAAGGAAGTCCAACTGCACCAAATAATACAATACCAAAGATGGTTGCATAACGCGGCATGACTGTCGCAAGACCACCAAATTCACTCATCATCTTCGTATGACGTCGATCATAAATGACACCCACGAGCAAGAAGAGTGCCCCACTCACGATTCCGTGACTCAACATCAAAAATATCGCTCCGGTAATACCTTCTGCATTGAGGGCAAAAATACCTAAGATGATAATCCCCATATGAGAGATTGAACTGTAAGCAATCACCTGTTTCATATCTTCTTGTGCATATGCCACCATCGCCGCATAAATCACCATGATAATCGCGATAATCGCAATCGGATATAAGAAATACAATGACGCATCAGGGAAAAGTGGCAACGAGAATCTAACAAATGCATACGTTCCCATTTTCAACATCACCGCGGCCAATAAAACAGAACCGATGGTTGGCGCTTGTCCGTGAGCATAAGGCAACCACGTATGGAATGGAAACATAGGAACCTTGACAGCAAATGCCAAGAAAAATGCACCAAAAAGCCACAATTGCGTGTGAAAAGGCAAGACTAACAAATGCCAATCAGGAACAGAAAAGCTCCAAGTACCAGTAGCTAAGTAGTATTGGTATCCTAAATACAAAATCCCTACTAGCATCAAAGCAGACCCAGCAAAGGTATATAAAAAGAATTTAATCGCGGCATAAATGCGCTGTCCACTTCCCCATGCGCCGATGATATAGAGCATCGGAATGAGGGAGAGTTCCCAAAAGATATAAAAGAGTATCATATCTAAACTCAAAAATACACCCACAAGTGTCATCTCTAAAAACAACACGGTAATGATGAGATTTTTGATATCTTTGGTGATACTCAATCCAATCAAAGCGACCAAAGTCATGAACGTACTAAGGACAACTAAAAAGAGGGAGATACCATCGACACCCATATAGTAATTAATACCAAATTGTGAGATTAACGGAAAGTATTCAACAAATTGATAGCCTGCATTACTTGAGTCAAAACCAATCCACAAAATAACGGTCAATAAAAACTCAATGACGGCCACGGAAATTCCAAATACTTTAATACTCTCTTTATTGACAAAGAAACCAAACAAACCGGCGACAAAAGGAAAAAAGACAATTAAGGTTAATATATGTTCCATCACGCCCCCCTACATCATCGGTCTATAAAATATGGCAAGTGCCAACAAGGTTACAATACCCACAGCCATCCATCGTAACATATCCGATAAATTACCGCTTTGCATTTTCCTACTTTTTGAGCCCATCTTGTAAAGCGTCCTTGCAATCAAGTCAACCGTAAAATCAATAATCTTAACATCAATCTTCTGCCATGCCAATTTCGACAGCATATAATAGGGTTTCAAGATTGCTACCTCATAAAACTTCGGAATGTAATATTGATTTATGAGTAGCTTATAAAGAGGTAATGCCTCTACTTCTTTGCTAAAACCGCCTCTTTTATATTTGTAAATCGCAAACAAAACGCCTCCTATTGCCATCACTGAAGTTGCTAAAATCAATATTGATTCAACACTGTGTGTCATGTGCAATTCATATTTTGATAAAATCTTTGTTGTAAATTCTTCAAATGATTTTTCGAAAAAACCGGCAATCACAGAAAGAATACCAAGTGGCAACAACGCCCATAAAACAAAAGGATACGTTTCATGAGGATGAAAACCCAACTTTTCATGTACTTTTTCACCAAAAAATACCAACATAATCAATCTAAAGCTATAAAATGCCGTCATACCCGCACCGATAAAGAGTGCCAACCATAAGAAATAAGCATGTTCATTAAAAGCCGCAGCCAAAATCATATCTTTACTAAAGAATCCTGCAAATGGATAGATACCACAAAGTGCTACTGAGGCGACACTCATCAAAATCGCAGTATATTTCATACTAGAAAAAAGACCACCCATTTTCTTAATATCCAACTCATCATCCATCGCATGCATCACATTTCCTGCACCCAAGAATAGCAATGATTTGAAAAAAGCGTGCGTCATCAAGTGAAAGAGTGCAATCCAATAAGCCCCTAAACCTGCAGCCACAAACATGTAACCAAGTTGCGAAAGGGTGGAATAGGCAATGATACGCTTCAAATCCCGATTGACCAGCGCCATAGACGCTGCAAAGACGGCTACAAATGCACCCAAACTGGCGATGATATAACCCACTTCTGGCACTAAAATAAAAAGCTGACTGGCTCTCACGATAAGATATACCCCTGCGGTTACCATAGTCGCCGCGTGAATCAGAGCTGAAACCGGAGTCGGGCCTTCCATCGCATCGGCAAGCCATGTATGAAATGGAAATTGTGCTGATTTACCCATCGCACCGACGAATAAAAGCAAAGCAATCGTAGTCACAACACTGGGGTTAATATCTGCAATTCCTGAGAAAACCACACTATAACGAAATGAGCCAAATTGCCAATAAATCAAGAAAAGTCCCATCAACATACCAAGGTCCGCAATACGGTTCATGATAAAGGCTTCATTGGCCGCCCAAGAGGCGCTGTGTTTTTTGTACCAAAATCCAATCAACATCCAAGAACAAAGACCAACACCTTCCCATCCGATGAACAATCCTGCGAAGTTATCACTCATGACCAAAATCAACATCGAGAAAACAAAGGCGGAGATGTAGGTAAAGAATCTATTATATCCTTCATCGTGCATCATGTACCCCATGGAATAGACATTGACAACGGTGGATACCAAGGTCACAGTCACCATCATGACAACAGAGACATTATCTACGGTAAATCCAAAAGGTAATACAAGATTTCCTGCACTAATCCAATCCATCATGGTAACATGTAGCAATAATCCATCATGCACTGCAAACATCAGGGTCAAGGATGAAACAAAAGAGATTAATAACAGAGCTGAAGTCATCAATCCTGTAATAACGTTTTTCTTCTGAGCTGTAAAAAAAGCACTAAAGAGTGACCCAACAAGTGGAGCAAACAGTGCGACGTATAAGTATTTTTCCATCATTACCCTTTCATGATATGTAAGCTATCAAGATCAATGGTACCACTTCTTTTATACCAAAGTACCAACAACCCAAGTCCCACAGCGACTTCACTTGCTGCTATCGCAATGATAAAAAATGCAAATATTTGCCCGCTAAGGTCACCATAATAGCGTGATACAGCCGCAAATCCTACATTGACAGCATTTAACATGATTTCTGTAGAAAAAAACAACATGAGTAGATTTTTTCTTCTTAAAATCCCCACAACACCCAATGAAAATAAAATGCCACTCAATACGAGATAATGCGTTAGTGTTATCATTTTTCACCCCTTGCTACTTCTAAATTCGTCGGAGTTTCGTCCATTTTAACTTTTACCAAAACAATACCGGCAATCATCGCAACAAGCAACATAATCGCAGCGAGTTCAAATGGAACCAGATATTTTGTAAACAAAATGAGACCAATCATTTTGATATTGCTCACCCCTTCAATCGTCGGATAAAATGATTCTATTTTTAATGAATAAATAGGTGCTAAGAAAACAAAAATGGTAAAAATTGCAGAAAGCATGGAGAGGGTATAGATAATCTTTTTGTATTTGATATTTTCTTTTACATCCACTTTGGTATCGAAAAACATCATACCAAACGCATACACGGCCATAACGGCGCCAGTATATACCACAATCTGCACCACACCTAAAAACTCAGCATTAAGTAAAAAGAAAAATCCAGAGATAAAAATCATACCTCCAGCTAATGCACTCAATGCATACAGAGCATTTTTACTAAAGACAACGATGCCAAACATCCCTATCACTAAAATCGAAAACATATAAAACGCTATTGCTTCAAACATATCTACCTCAATACGCTAATGGAGTTTTTTTGACAAATTCATCAGCATTTTTACTTAATGCACCAAATCCCGGGAACTCTTTTTGTTTTTTTGCTCTAAAACTATCAAGCGGTGTTAGCATGTCCTCTTTGAGTCCAAAACTTGCCCGTTGTTCACTTGCATACTCATAATCATCACCATGTACAATCGCAAGCTCAGGACAAACCTCAGCACAATATCCACAAAAGATACAACGACCAAAGTTGATACTGTATTGGGTGACCTCTTTACGACTTTTTTCATCAATATGAGTGTCCATTCTGATACAATTTGAGATACAAATCTTCTCACATAATCCGCAACCGATACAACGTTCACTTCCACTTTCAAACAATCGTAATAATTTATGAACTGCTCGGTATCTTGGGCTCATTTCAAGTTTTTCCATTGGATATTGAACCGTATGAATGTTGAATTTAAACATTTCTCTCAGCACAATCCAAAGCCCTACAAAAAGTTCGCCTTTTACGGCACGATTTAGAACTCTTTGAAATCGTTCCCAACCTGTTTCTGGTTTTGCTTCCCCTTCATAATAAATATAGCCAGGAGTCGCATTTCTATTTTTAAAGCCTCTTAATTCCATATTCTACTCCTAAACCAAAATGATACCGGTAATTAATATGTTCAAAAGCGCCAATGGCATCAACACTTTCCAACATACCCACATAAGCTGATCGGGTCTAATATGTGGCCATGCAGCTCTTACCCATAAAAATAAAAATATCCAAAATGAAACTTTCAATAGCATCATCAAAGCCCCTGGTATAATCCAAAGTGGGTTATAACCTCCCATAAAGATAATACTAACCAAAGCCGATATGGTAATCATATTGGCATATTCACCGATAAAAAACAAGCCCCATCTCATGCCCGAATACTCAGTAGCATAACCGGAGACAATTTCAGCTTCAAACTCTACTAAATCAAATGGCGTTCTATTGGTCTCTGCAAATCCTGCAATGGCAAAAAGTAAAAATGCAAGCGGTTGCTTCCATACCAACCAATTGGCAATGCCTCCGATTTGATAATCATTGATATCAATCAAGGACAAAGATCCAATCATCATGATAGGAGCCAAGATAGAGAGTCCGCTCACCACTTCAAAACTCAAAAGTTGTACCACCGCACGCGCACCACCAAGAAGTGACCATTTATTGGCACTACTCAGTCCCGCTAACAAAGGACCATACATCCCAACTGATGCTGCTCCCATGATAAAAAGTAAGCCCACATTGATATCAGATACAATGGGATGTACGGTATATCCAAATACCGTAAACTCAGGGAAATAAGGCACCGCAGCAATGGCAACAAATGCCGATACTACCCCGACTAAAGGCGCCAAAATAAAGATTGGTTTCACAACATTTTGCGGGATAATATCCTCTTTTGTAAAGAGTTTAATACCATCTGCTACTAATTGCAATAAACCATAAGGACCCACATGCATCGGCCCAAGACGTCGTTGCATAAAAGCCAAAACTTTACGTTCAATAAATGTAGCAAATGCACCCATAGCCGCAACAACGGCTAATGCAATCACTGCTTTTACTATTGTTTCTATTATTAAGGCTGTTTCATTCATTTTTCCGCACCTTTTATCGTTACTTTTGAAAACCTATAACCATCCGCAAAAAACGGCATCACATCTAACTTCGTATCAAATGTCGGCAGATAAGGGATGAGTCCTTTTATCTGATGGTCTAACTTTGTTGCTACGATGAGTTTCACATCACCATTAGTGATGAGTACCATCGACCCTGATTTGAGATCGTGTTGTTCTAAAAATTCACTCGATACATATAAAGCACCCGCTTCATTAAGTTGGTGCGCTTTATTGGTAAAAGGACTAAACTGCATGACAGGATTCGCAAGATAAATCACCGTACTTGATTCAAAATCCACTGCTTCAATAGGTGCTATGGTTTCTGCTGTGACTTCGCAATCTTCCTCAGCTAACAAATAGCCTCTATTTTCATAACCTGAATTATCAAACTCATTTGGCAGGTCATCAAATTCTGCACTTTGGTATAAAGGAATCGTGCCGAGTTCTTTTGTATAATCAATCGTATATTTGGCTCTCATTCCTAAAGCGTTGGCAATATCATTGAGACAATAGCCTTTAAAAGGTACGGCTACATTGGTTGGGACAACCCGTTTGTTCATTGAAGTGAAAGTGCCTTCTTGCTGATTCAGTGCTGGCATATCCAAATCTCCATTGCCCAATGCACTGAGAGTGACATCACCTTTTACATTGTAGCCAAGAACTTGTTTGCCTTTTTCTTCATCTAAATCACAAATCAAAGAGACACCCAAAGTGTTGGTTTTAGATGGAATCAGCAGCACTTCAAAAGGGGTGATACGCTGAATCAATCCCAGCAACTTTGAGAGGTTTGAAGATTGTGGATGATTGTATAAATCTTCTCCAGCGACTAAAGAAAAACGATCTTTTTTGGCTAATAATTTTTCTAATTTGTCTGTAAAATCTGCCTCCATACCAATGTGATCTAACAGTGTATTGTGTATCACTTCGATCTCTTTTTCAACATTTTTGCTGATGGTTTTTACGACTTCTTTCTCTTCACCGCTCTCTTCATCTTTGACACGTTCACTGACTTGTTCTTTCACCACTTCGGTAATCGTTTTTGTCTGTTTTTGGTGAAATTGTTCTAAATAGGTGATGATGTCTTGTGGTAATTTCTCTTTATCGGCAAATAGATCTAAAATCAAGTATAAAATACTCTCTTCTACGCCAACTTTATGGTTAACACTCATGAAATTTTTAGAATATCCCTCAACCACGCTGTCTGGAATCGGATGAAAATAAATGCCGGCACCTTTGTTCATCGTCAAGGCATTGTTAATAGCATACCCCACATTAGGGTTATCGGTTTTAAATGCGGATCCCACACTAATGATGAAATTACTGCTTCGGATTTTATTGAGATCAGCGCCATACAAGCTCTTGCCACTCATAGCCCTAAATCCTTCTAAGAACTTTTTATAAGAGAGGGCATCTTCATTGATAAGTTTATATCCAAATTTTTCTTTCAATCGTTGCAATATTAATGCTTCTTCATTCGTGATAAAACTATCAAAGGCAATCGTATCGGCCTCTTGCAAAAAGGCTACGGCTTTGGCAAATGCTTTTTCATCTTTGCCAGTGGCATCATTTTGGAAGTCATATCCATATCGAATACCTCCATGTAATGGTGCAAAATTAAAATCACTATTGACACGATAAATTTTGGGGTTAGGGTCTTTGATACTACTATGTTTCACATCATAATACATCAAGGAGCAATCACTACTGTGTGGATTAGAAGCTGGTATTTTTGTGAGTTCCCAGGCATTGGATTTATATTGGAAATCACTTCCCACAAGCGCACCCACCGGACACACTGCAGTACACTCACCACAATTGGTACAATCCAAACTCTCCGCCCCACTTGCGATTCCAATTAGCGATTTTTGAAGTTTGTTCCACATCGCATAAGTATCTTTTGGAGTGCTCTCTTTCCACTCTTTATCTAGCACTGCTCCCCCGCGTGGTACGGTTTTAAGAGCAGCATCCCCAATCATATCCTTACAAACAGTGACACAGCGCTCACAAACGATACACAAAGAAGAGTCATAATGAATAAAGCCCCAATCATGTGTCGGCCTGCTCGTATCCGCGATGGCAAAATGCTGTGAATCCACACCCATCTCAAGGGTATAGTTTTGCAATTCACACTCACCACTTTGATCACATACCCCACACTCAAGTGGATGGTTGAGATCATACACACGCATAATCGCCTTGCGTTCAGTTTCAATCTCTTCATTTTTCGTCGTCACGTTCATACCGTCTTTGGCTTTGGCATTACAGGAATAAGCACGTTTACCATCAATTTCCACTAGGCATAAACGACACGCTAAAGTAGGAGAACAATTTGTCAGATAACACATTGCCGGGATGAAGATATTGTTTCTTCTGGCGATTTGGAGTACATATTCACCCTCTTTTGCTGCACATTTTATTCCATCAATCGTTATTGTAATATCACTCATTAATTTTCTCGCTTAATAATTTTTGCTATCTTATAGTAATACGATCCATCGCTATTAGCATTTGGCATTAATGCGACAGTGCCTTTTAGTCCATTATCCAATAAAAATCGTCTTGAATATTCTCCGCTATCGGTGATTACAAAGACTTCTTGATTATCCGTAATCTTTGCTGCTCTCATGAATTGTTCCGAACCTATAAGGTATTCTTCTTCTTCATGATCGATACTCGGACACGCATAAACAACACACCCATCGAAGCTATGCAATTCTCCAATATCATCAATAATCACATCATCATTATCATTCACGGCAATCTCATCTGCTTGTGCGTATAGCTTGAATCTGCCATATTTCACAAGAAGGCTGATTAATTTGGCTAAATTCTGGTTTTTTGGATGATTATAAAAATCATATCCAATGACCAAAATAGGATCTTGTGCCTGTTCATAGAGATGGAAGATTTCTTCGATCTCTTCTTCACCAAAATTAGATTCGGCACTCAAATATCCTGAATCTAATGCTTCAAAAAATGTTTCTGCACGCGTATCAAGGTCTTGATGAGAGAGAAACTCTTTTGCCAAAATCGCCAAAACACCCTCTTCACTACCCGCCTCATAACGGCTTTGAATACGGGCGATATTTGCCATCTTGCTGTCTTCAATCACGCTAAGATGTACGACATTTTTTTTATCTTTGAGCTTGTTGAAGAGTTCAGGGTCTCGTGATGGCATCATCCCTATCATGAGCAAAAAATCACCCTCTAAATTGTTGATGATTTTATCTTGGTCTTTAATCTTCAAAAGCGACATAAAATGTTCTTTCAAATTAGGCCCCTGTCTTTTTTTTGACAACCAGAGTCCAATCAGCTTCATTGAATTTTAGTGAATTCATCAGTTCATGACCCGCCTCTTTGATGACATCCGCACTTTTTTGTATCGGTGAAAAATCTCCGATTTCAAACATAAAGATGGAGACTTCACCCTCTTTGGTTGTCTCTATTATCTCCAACATTCTGTCATAAAAGTTATCACCCAAATGTCTTAAATCATATCGTTGCATCGTCTCTCCCTACCTGTCAATTTCGCCAAAAACGATATTTGAGTTACCGATGATCGTCACGACATCAGCCAAATAAAGTCCGGGAAGTAATTCTTGTAAAATACTCGTATGCCAGAAACTAGGAGCTCTTAGTTTCAATCTATAAGGATAGGCTCCTCCTTGGGAGTTGATATAAAAACCAAGCTCTCCTTTTGGAGATTCTGTTGCAACATACACTTCACCCACGGGCGGTCTCATCCCTTGTGTCACCAAAACAAAGTGTTGCATCAATGAATAATTTTGTGTCATGATCTGCTCTTTTGGAGCGGAGATATATTGTGGCGCATGCGCCATAATCTCAGGTTCACTTTTATAATACATCGGTATTAATTGTCGGATAATGCGCGCACTTTGACGCATCTCTTCCATATAGAGTTTGTACCTTCCATAACTATCAAAAGTCGTACTCACCGGCACATCAAACTCTACTTCGTCATAAAGTTCATAAGGTTCTTCTTTTCTAATATCCCAAGCAATCCCACTTCCTCGTAGCATCGGTCCACTACATGCCCAAGTTTGTGCCATCTCTGGTGGGATAATACCGACATCTTCGAGTCGCATTTTCCAAATACGGTTTTGATCTAACAATCCCTCATAATCGGCCAAATTCGCTGGTAATTTATCCAAGAATTTACTCAAACCCGTAATCCAATCTTCAGGCAAATCAAGTGGTACCCCACCAATCCTGACAGAAGAGTGTGTGAGTCTAGCACCACAATAAGCCTCTATCAAATCCATCGCATATTCGCGTTCACGGAATGCATACAAGAAAATCGTCATCGCCCCCACATCAAGCGCGTGCGTTGCAAGCCAAAAGAGGTGAGAAGTAATACGACTCAATTCTAGTAGCATCGTCCGAATGACTTTAGCACGTCTTGGGACTTCTAGACCGATGAGTGTCTCAACAGCCAATGCAAACCCATAGTTATTTGAAGTAGCGGAGATATAATCCATCCGATCGGTCGTCGGCAAAAATTCATTGTAGATCATGTTTTCAGCCATCTTTTCCATACCCCGGTGTAAGTATCCGACATCCGGTATGGCTTTGGTAACTTTTTCACCATCGAGTTCCAAAATCAATCGTAACTGACCGTGCGAACTTGGGTGTTGTGGCCCAAAGTTGACAATCATCGTATTGTCATCACGCTCGAAAACAAGATTTTCAAAAAACGGTTGAAGTTTATTTACCTTTTGCATCGCTATGGTCTCTCTTTCAAGGTTTTACTGGTCGCTTTGCTCATCTTTTTGATTAAGAATACGCCATCTTTTTCTTGATAATCTGTTTCTACAATCTCTTTAGAAGGAGCTTGTCCAAATTCAACCTCATGATGAATTCTAGAGTACTGATACGTATCGTCTTCATCAATTCGAGCACTGTCTCTATTTTCTGGTCCGATAATATCGCGATATTCCTTGCCGAAAATTTTGTCAATTTCATACCAGCTAGCTTCTTCATCACCATGTAATGGATAGGTTTTTCGCAATGGATGCCCATACCAATCTTCTGGCATCAAAATACGCTTCATGTAGGGATGACCCGTGATAATGACACCAAACATATCATACATCTCACGTTCAGCCCAATCGGCACTTTTATAGAGTTTGATGACCGATTTAATTGGTTCTTTTTCTTTAATATAAAATTTTACACGCATTCGTTTACGTTTTGAAGTCGATAGTAGTTGATAGAAGATTTCAAATTCTCCTCGTTTAGCCAACCAATCAATGGCGCTGAGTTCACTCAAAAAATTATAGGCAAGTGTCTCTTTTAGAAAACTTAGTACCGCAACATTATCTTCAGGAGCAATATAGATGACAAGTTGTCCTCTTTGGATGTATGCCTCTTTAATATCAAAAGATTTTTTAAGCTCAGCCACATCATTTTCAAAGACGGCATCACTTGAAATATCTAGTTTTGGAATTTGAGGAGCGACCCAAAAACGGTCCGTGTAGTAAGGTTTTGGCTGTGCATCTTTTTTATCTTGATATTGTCTCATCATACCAACCTCTTCGGTTTTAATTTTCTTGACGCTTTTTCTTTACGAATTTTCTTTTGTAAAATCATCAAAGCGTATTGCAATGTCTCAGGGCGAGGGGCACATCCTGGGAGGTAGACATCCACAGGGATAATACGATCTGCGCCTTGGACTGTGGCATAAGTATTAAACATTCCACCGGTATTAGCACAGCTTCCCATACTAATGACCCATTTAGGTTCGGTCATCTGATCATAAAGTCGTCTCATAAAAGGGGCATGTTTTTTGGTGAGTGTGCCTGCTATTATCAAGACATCTGATTGTCTTGGGCTGGCTCTAAAAATCGTTCCAAATCGGTCAAAGTCATAACGACTCGCACCCGTGGCCATCATCTCAATCGCGCAACAAGCCAAACCGTATGTCATCGGCCATAGTGAGTTACTTCGTCCCCATTGAACCAATTTATCAACGGAAGTCAGGGCGATAGGAAGTCCTGCTTCTTGTAAATAATTTATTTTATGCTGTGCCATTCAAGCGCTCCTTTTTTCCAAGCATAGATAAAGCCGATTGTCAGTAGAAGAATAAACATAACCATTTCTACGAATCCAAACCAACCGAGTATTTTAAAATCGATAGCCCATGGAAACATAAAAATAATCTCTACATCAAAAAGAATAAATAAAATAGCAAAGAGGTAAAATTGTGCTGAAATCTTATTCGGCTGCTTTGTCACTTCTGGCCCACATTCGTAAAGCGTCAATTTCAACTTTTCAGTATCTAATCTTGCCATTTTCCTACTGACTGTCCGTGCAAGTACCGTAATGCCATAAAATACAACAGTTGCAAAGACTAGTAGAAAAAAAGCACCAAAATAGGGATGAGTGAAATCCATATGCGACATTGGTGTCATGGAAAGTCCTTCTTTCTATAAAATTTTAATTTACGTTTAGTCAATGATATAAAAAACTTCTTTTAAACTTCCTTAGATTAGAGTTTCACGACTTTATTATTTCATAAAGCCCATGGTTTTGGACTCATCAAACGCCCCTTTTGTTTCACGTTCGATACTATTGACAAAATCTTCTAAACAGAATATTGGCTCTTCTTTAATCGCCACTCTCAAAGCGGTATTCTTGAGTACGACCTTAATTTGACCCCCTGTCAATGGATAGGATGCCAGAGCATCAATACTGAAATCTTCACTATAAAGCGCATTTTCAGGGAGCATTTTTTGCCACAATTCTAATCGTTGTTTGGCATTGGGTTTGGCAAATTCGATTTTGTAATCAAATCGTCGGGAAAAGGCGGGGTCAATGGTCTCTAAAAGATTCGTCGTGGCGATTAAGATTCCATTGAATTTTTCTATTTGTTCTAAAAATATATTTTGCATTTGATTGTGCATTTTATCAGCACTTGAGTTTGAACCGACACCACGAGAACTCAAAAATTGATCGGCTTCATTGAGCAATAGCAAAGGCTCACTTTTCGTACGCTGACACAAATCTTTGTACGTATCAAAGATATTTCTGACGTTTTTTTCGCTCTCTCCGATGTATTTGGAGAGAATTTTAGAACAATCAAAACTAAGCACTCTTTTTTTCATCGTTTTGGCTAAAGAAAGGGCTGTCATCGTTTTACCCGTCCCCGGAGGTCCATAAAAAATAACCCTCGCATCAATGCCGCTACGGCGCTCTTTGATACCCCATTCACGGAGTAATTTAAGCACTTTGGTATCGATTTGTTTCAGCAGGTATTCCAAGACCTCTCGCGTCTTTGGATGCAATACAACATCATCCATATTGGTACGCGGATCAATCAATTCAAACAACTCTTGCTCACCGATGAGCATATCGAGTTTGATTTTTTTACTTTTTTTCTCTTTATTGGGATGCATAATCTTTTGGAGAATTTCCTCACTGATAAAAAAGCTCCGCGACACCCCACCAAAACCATTGAGCATCTCATCATAATCAATCAATAATGATTCAATCAGTTTGGAACCATCTTCGAGTAAGGAGCGGTTTTTTATCTTCTCATAATCATCAAAACTAATCAAATTAATCAGCGTATTCATATCACGTAAACTTTCAAATTCCGCAGAATATTCCTCTTTTAAAAGTGCTAAAAAAATCAACTGTTCTTTTGGATTGAGACCATGCTCTTTGAAAATGGCATCCACGACCATATTATCTTCAGTGGCTTTCACTCGCTCTTCAATGCGTTCTTCTAGCTCTTGCAATCTATTTTTAACCCGACTAATACTCGGAGAATGCCCGGCAACACTTTGTTTCAAATGTGCGAGTTTTTGGTACAAATCAATACGTGAAAATTGGTCTTTTAAATATTCTAAATGATCCACATAAGGGGTAATTTCTGGTAATGCAAGTTCTAAAGAGCCCTCTTCTAAGATTTTCAAAAAGGAAGAACTCAGCGAAATAGAGCTGTTAAGGAGTTCCAAATTAGTAATCTCCGAGGCATTAACATGCAAGAAATTTTCCTGGATAATCCAACCTTGCTCCATCAAGCTTTTGACTAAGGGTAGGTAATCTAAGTACTTTTCATAGTCACTTGAAAAGACATCTTTTAAGATATCAAGCACAACGACTTCAGGAGAGCCGTTGATATAGTTTTTCGCCAAATATTTGAGTATCAGCGCCTCTTCAAGAGAACATTTTAGATACTCAAATATTTTGCTCTGTTGTATGTTTTTATTTTCTAAAAAATCAATTAAATATTGCAAAATCACCTCTATTTTTATCAGTGGCGTCTTGAGTTTTAGTGGCGCCCCTTTTTATCTCTTGCAAAATCGCCCTTTGCAATCTGCTCTTTCAAAACCCTCTTGAGGACTTTTCCTGTTGCATTTTTAGGCAATTCTTCAACCATATAAATCATCTTTGGCACTTTGAAGTTTGCCAAATGCATTTTTAGATATTTTTTGATATCCATTTCGGCTAGAATTGTATCCTCTTTTGGTTGAATAAAAGCTATAACTTCTTCATCACCGTCTTTGCTTTTTAAACCAACCACAGCGGTGGAGTCCACACCATCGTATTTTAAAATCAACTCTTCGATTTCGCGAGGGTAAATATTGATACCTTTGGCGATAATCAAATCTTTTTTTCGATCTACAATAAAGATATAGCCATCCTCATCAACTTTCCCTAAATCTCCCGTTCTAAGCCATCCGTTGATAATCGTCTCATCTGTGGCATCGGGTCGATTAAGGTAGCCTTGCATCACATTATCACCCTTGACGATAATCTCACCAATATCTCCTATTGGAAGTTCGACCATTTCATCATTGACAATTTTCACGCTGTATCCAGGAATTGGGGCTCCCACAGAGAGTGGTTTTTGCAACTCTAGGGTATTTGCAGCAACTACGGGAGAGCATTCACTAAGGCCATATCCTTCAATCAAGGTTGATTTTTTGAATTTTTTTCCAAAAGCATTCAATGCTGCCTCGCTTAAAGGGGCACCACCGGATATAAATAATCGTACTTTGTGAAAGTACATAAAATACCACGGAATCTTCGCTTTAAGCAGTGAAGTATAAAGTGTTGGTACTCCTAAAAATACTGTAACCCGTCGCAACAACACTTGTTTAAGCACATGGGCAAATGGGAAGATTGATTTCACCACAACAATCGAAGCTCCGGCAAAGAGGGGCAAGAGTACCGAAGTGGAAAGGGTAAAGGAGTGAAACATCGGTAAAAATACGATAAATCTGTCGTTGGTGCGCACACTGAAGACTTCATTGGCACCTACAGAATTTGAGAGAATGTTTCTGAAACTCAACATGGCACCTTTGGGCTTACCGGTAGTACCTGAAGTATAGACAATACAGGCTAAATCATTGAGTGTCGGGAGTTCTTTTGTCTCATCTTCCTCTCCCATGCTTGCTTCCATCTCTGCAAAACTATAGTTTCTATCATCAAGGGCATCATACTTTTCAGTCCAGACAATTTTCTCAACCTGAGTAGAATTAATAATATTTTTTGTCTCTTTTGCATACGCAGGGCTACTAATGAGCAGTCTTGCTTCACAATCGTTGATGATGTATTCTAACTCTTCTCTTTTTAAAAAAGTATTGATTGGCACAGCAATAGCACCAATCTTTGTAATCGCAAATAGAGATACGATAAACTCAATCGAGTTGCCAACGACCATGGCAACGCGATCCTCTTTTTTGATACCGCTAAATTCTAAAAACCTCGCAAAGGTATCGATATCTTGTTTTAATGCTAAGTTTGATACCTTTTTATCATCTAAAAATATCGCCGTTTTCTTCGGCGCGACTTTGGCGTTATTTTGGATAATATCATAAAAATTCTGATACTTATATTCAAGCATTTTAGAACCTATATTTGATAGAAGCCGTTACAAGATGTGCCGAAGCATCTTTAAATGTTCCATTGACATGCCCAGAATTTGTCGGAGTGATGGTTCGGGTCTTTTTTTGGTCATACAAATAGGCCAAACCAAAACTTGTGGCTTTATTGACTTGATATTCAAATCCCACAGAGTAGAGTTTTGCATCAGAATCTGGCAATTCAAATCCTAAAGTATCGCTTGGTACTGGGCTTTCATCAATCGCAAATCCCAGCATTAGTTTTAATTTATCGCTATACTGATGTGTAATACCAATTCGGTAAGTATTAGTATCTTTCCAATTTTTAGGAATTGAAGCGTCAAATTTTGCCAATAAATATGGGTCGGTAATGGTTCCATTATAATTAAAATCTAAGTTTTTATAACTAGACCAATAAACGCGTTCATACACCAATTCTACGGTTGTTTTATCAAAGGTATACGCTGCGGCTAAATCCAAAGTTGCAGGCAGTGGAATTGTCACACTGGCACCCCCATCATAATGTCCGCCAATTGGGCTCGTCAATTTTGCATTTCCTTCAACAGTTAAATCAACTTTAGAGCGATATGTTGCTGAGAGCGTCATCTCTTTGATAGGTTTATAACTTAAAGCTAAGTTATATCCAAAATCTATCGAATCACCATTTAAATCTCGAACTAAATTAACTCCAACACCATTTGCATCACTTTTTACAATACCATCAGTGTAAACCCCACGAACACCAAAACCAATGGCAAATTTGTCATTGACTTTATAACTGGCTGTTGGATTGAGCTCCATTATTTTAAGCGTAAATTCTTGTGCTGTCGCTTTTGAATATCCATTGTCCCATCGTTTAGAGAGCCCTCCAGGAGCTGTAAAAGAGAGACCAAATCTCCACTTATTGACTTCAGGTGAGATATAGTGAAATGTTGGGACAAGAAAGTTTTCCACTTTTGAATCACCACTATAAGCAGGAGTGACATCTTCATATTTAATGCTAGGCAAGTTAATATAAGTCATGCCCATTTCTAAGGCTGCTCCTGCTGGACTAAATGCCATGTTTGCAGGGTTATAATAACTCGCATCAGCACCTTTTGCATTGGCCACATAAGCAGCACTCAAAGCAACCCCGTTTAAAGATTGCTCGGGTATTTTGTATCCTGCACCAAAGAGTGTTGCCGCACTTAGGCCTAGCATTGATGCCATTGCTACATATTTTTTCATTCGTATCCTTTTATATTATTTTTCGATTAAACTGTATAAGAGTTCAATCTCTTCACTCCACAGACTCTCATCTATGGTCTCAAGTATCATCGGAATATCATCGATTCTTTTATCATTCATGATCAGACTAAAAGCCTCAAGACCGATTTTGCCCTTACCTAAAGAATCATGACGATCCACCCGAGTTCCCAAATCAGGTTTTGAATCATTGAGGTGCATTCCTTGAAGATACCTAAATCCGACAATTGTATCAAATTTTTTCATAGTTTGCTCATAGGCTTCCTTGGTTCTAATATCATATCCGGCTGTAAAAATGTGACACGTATCGATGCAAACACCGACACGCTCTTTATCGATACAGTTATCAACCAAATATCCCAAGTGTTCCAATTTGTAACCTAAATTGCTCCCTTGTCCGGCAGTATTTTCGATGACAAGTTTCACATTTTTGGTTCTCTTAATCGCTTCATTCATCGATTGACTGATCAGTTCCAAGCACGCATCTTCACTAATAAGCTTAAGATGACTCCCCGGATGAAAGTTTAGCCGATCCAATCCCAACTGCTCGCAGCGCTCCAATTCATCGATAAACGCCGCTAGTGATTTGGCTCTTTTTTCAGCATCGGGATGTCCGAGGTTGATGAGATAACTATCATGAGGCAAGACATGCTTTGGTAAAATTTCAGCACGCTCAAGTGCCTCTTTAAACTGTGATATCGTCTCTTCATCCAAAGGTTTTGCGATCCATTGTCTCTGATTTTTTGTAAAGAGGGCAAAAGCTTTGGCCCCAATTTTTTGAGCATTAATAGGTGCATTAAAAACACCACCACTAGCACTGACATGGGCTCCTACGTATTTCATCTAAATCCTTTGTAATTTTATTAACACATGATTGAGGGTATCTTTAAAATAGACATTTCTCCCCTCTACTCGATAAAAAATATTATAATATTTTGATTGGATTTGCTGTTTGAATCCACCGTCTATTTTTACCAGATTTTTCCTATTATATAAGGGACGTTGGCTCAAAATATCATCCATCATATTTTTATAATAGGCATATCCAAACAAACGCGTATTAAAATCTTCACGTGTCGTACACCGGCCATTGAGGCACGCGCGATCTGCTAATTCTACCCGCAATACCGCCGTGCCGGCAGTAAAAATCTGTAGACTCTGATATCCTTGTGATTCTTTTAAAAACCCCGCATCTGCAATTCGAATGGTTTTTGTTTTCACGACAATCTTATACGGATAGGTGCGAATACTCTCCTGTTTGAGGCCACACCCACCAAAGAGCAATATTATAAAAACCAAGAGCAGTTGTTTAAGCATGTGCATCTCGTCTTTTATTTCTAAAATAGGTTCCAAGTTCCGCCAAAAGCATGCCAAAGAGAATCATAAAAGCACCTGAGAGTTGTGTAAAAGAGAAGACTTCATCAGCAAAATAATACCCAAAAGCTCCCGCACTCACCGGTTCTAGTGTGAAAATAATCGCCGTTTTTGCGGGTGTCGTATAGCGTTGCATTGCGGTTTGAACACCAAAAGCAAAAACTGTAGCAAATAAAACCGTCACAATCAAAGCGTCTAAAAAGACACCATCAAAGGCTTGTGGCATGATTTTGTGGTCAAAAATCCCTGCGGCTACAAAAGAGAGTAGTGCGACGGTGAGTAATTGTATCATGACCAACAATAACACATTGTATTTTTTAGAAAATCGATCCGTAAAGACAATATGTGCGGCAAACATAAAAGCACAAACTAGAGCATAAAGTTCCCCTTTTCCAAATCCAATCGAGCTTTTTAAGGTCAAAAAGTACAATCCCAATGCGGCACAAAAAGCTCCAAAAATTGAGTAAATTGAGGCTTTATTTTTAAAGATAATAAAAAGCAAAAAAGGGACAATGATGACATTGAGTCCGGTAATAAATGCAACGGTGGAAGAGTATGTTAACGAAAGCCCAAAAGTTTGAAACGCAAAGCCTAAAAACATAAAAAGCCCCAAAACGCCCCCTGCTATGAGAGTATCTTTGTCAATGGCACCAAGATGCTTGTACGAAATCACTCCCATCAAAATGCCTGCAAATAAAAACCTCCAAAACAGAAAGATATATACCGGAGTGTCACGGATTGCATCTTGAACAATAAAAAAAGTACTGCCCCAAGCCAATGCCACCAAAAGCAGCAAAAAATCTGCTCCATATTCACGAATTCTCGCCATTATCATCATTTAACCTTTTCTAAAAGTGTAATAATATCAAAAATTACTCAAATTTATTTACTAAAAATCAAAAGATTAATAATTAAGCACGATATTATTTCTATTTATCTTATTTTTAGATATTATTGCTAGAATAACTTTTTACAAAGTGACCCTAATAAACTTTATAAAAAGTTCTACAGCAGAAAGGCTTGAATGGATACTATAGTCAGTATGAAAAATATCGAAAAATATTTTGGAGATTTTCATGCACTAAAAAATATAAATTTTGAAGTAAAGCAAGGCGAAATCGTCGTCATTTGTGGCCCAAGTGGAAGTGGCAAATCAACATTGATTCGATGTATCAACCGACTTGAAGATATCGATAGCGGTGAGTTAATCGTGGATGGCATAGATGCCTATCACAAAAAGACTAAGCTCAATGAGTTGCGAGCAGAAACCGGTATGGTTTTTCAGCATTTTAATCTTTTTCCCCATTTAACCATCTTAGAAAACATTACCATTGCACAAGAGAAAGTGAAAAAAATTTCAAAACATGATGCCAAAGAAGAAGCATTGCTTCTTTTAGAAAAAGTGGGGCTTGTTCAAAAAGCAGAGGGCTATCCTAATGAACTCAGCGGGGGACAAAAACAACGTGTCGCCATCGCTAGAACGTTAGCGATGAAACCCAAAGTATTGTTATTTGATGAGCCAACGAGTGCCCTAGACCCCGAGATGATTGGTGGGGTTCTTGATGTTATGAGACAACTTGCTCTTGAGAACTTTACGATTGTTTGTGTGACTCATGAGATGGGTTTTGCTAAAGAAGTTAGCAATCGCGTTGTTTTTATGGACGAAGGTGAAATCTTAGAAGAGGGCTCGCCCGAAGAGTTTTTCTCTCATCCAAAAACTGAACGAGCGAAAAAGTTTTTACAAGAGATATTGACACATTAAATTCTAAAAAATCTTAAGGAGAAAAAATGAAAAAAGTTTTGGTAGCACTATTACTGATGTTAGGTATTCATGCAATGGCTGATGATATCAGCTTATGGCAAAAATCGACCCTGAATTCCATCGTACAAAAAGGTGAACTTCGTGTCGGCTTGGAACCGGGCTATATGCCTTTTGAAATGAAAGACAAAAAAGGTCACATTATAGGATTTGATGTTGATATGGCGCGCGCCATGGCAAAAGCTATGGGTGTCAAATTGGTCTTAGTTCCAACAGCTTGGGATGGAATTATTGCCGGTTTATTGGCGGGAAAATATGACATCATTATGTCCGGTATGACCATCACACAAGAGCGAAATCTTAAAGTCAATTTTGCAAAACCTTATATTAGTGTCGGTCAAACAATCCTTGCTAATTTGAAATTCAAAGGTAAAACATGGCAAGACCTTGACAAACCTGAGTATACTATCGTCACAAAACTCGGTGTTACTGGTGAAATTGCTACAAGAAAAATGTTTAAACATGCTAAAATCAGAACCTTTGAAACTGAAGCTGATGCCGCTCAAGAAGTCCTAAACGGACGTGCTGATGCCTTTGTTTATGACAAACCTTTTAATGCTATCTTTTATGCAGCCAAAGGAAAAGGTAAATTGGCTTATTTAGATAAAGATTTGACTTATGAACCACTGGGATGGGCTATCAAAAAAGGTGATCCTGATTTCCTAAACTGGTTGGATAACTTCTTAAATCAAGTAAAAAACGACGGCCTTTACAAAAAAATCTATGACAAGTGGTTTAATAGTACCGCATGGCAAAAAAAGGTAATGTAATTTGTCTAAAAAACATAAACCTTTGTTAGAAAATAAAGTATTTGGTCACTTTGTGGCCATTGCTTTTTACGTATTACTTGGCTACTCACTCTTTATTGCCGCATCCAATATGAATTACATATGGAAATGGACGAGTGTTCCGAAATACTTTGCCTATGAAAAAACTGTAGCCATTGAGGCTCCATTTGATGGTACTATCAAAGTGGACAACAGAAAAATTGTGATTCGAGGAGAAGACGGTCCTAAAACCCTGGACATTCCAGAAAAATACAAAATTATTGTCGATTCTGGAGATGAAGTCTATCAAAATGATAATTTAGCAACATATCAAACGTGGACAAAAGGTCCTTTGATAGATGGCTTGTTAGTCACCTTGAAGATCTCTGGCATGGCGGTTGTCATTGCTTTTATTCTGGCTTCTATATTAGCCTTTATGCGGATATCGAGTTTTCAGTTTTTAAAAGATATCGCGACCTTGTATATTGCAGTCATCAGAGGGACACCCCTTTTGGTGCAAATCTTCATCTTTTATTTTATAATCGCCACCATATTCAATCTCGAAAGGTTTATGGCAGGAGCCATATCTTTAGGACTTTTTTATGCCGCATATATTGCTGAAGTGCTAAGAGGAGCAATCCAATCTATCGATAAAGGTCAATATGAGGCGGCTAAATCTTTGGGCATGAACTATATTCAAACCATGTCAAGCATCATCATGCCGCAAGCTTTTAAACGCGCATTGCCAACCTTAGTAGGAGAAATCATTGCGCTCGTCAAAGATTCATCATTGGTATCAGTCATCTCCATCACCGATCTCACAAAAGTCGGTAGGGAAATTGTTGCCAATACCTTTTCACCGTTTGAGACATGGCTCATCGTCGCAGCGATGTATTTTACGGTCACCTTTGCACTCTCAGTATTGGGAAGAAAATTAGAAAATCGTATGAAAACACAAGGCGGAATGTAACACTCGTTACATCCGTCTCATTTTATTCTACAATAGTATCCAACACTTTTTCAGCCTCATGATACCCCATGGTAAAAAGCTCATCAAAATGCTTAAAAGAAAAAAGGCTGTATTTGGCTAACTCATCAGAACTGATATAAAAATCACATATATTTTTTGCCTCAACACTATGCCCGTAAATCGATAAAAATAGCGCTCTTTTGGCCGTACTCCACAATGTTTGTTTTCCATCGTTGGGCAACAGAGGATGCAAATTGACACCCACAATGGGATAATAATATTGTTTCAGTGGTTGCATTGGCATGTGATCTTTCACCCCGCCATCAACCAAACGATACTCCTGATACGAAACCGGAGGGAAAAATGGAATCAAGGCAGAAGAGGCCATGCAGAGTGTTTTAATGTCACCATGGTCAAAATAGAGATTTTTACCACTATAAAGATCCACCGCTGTCAGATATAAAGGTTTGTTCAAATCTTCCAGATTTTTGGTAGGGATCCATCGTGTTAAGAGTTCATGATTACCTTCTATTTGGAAGAGTGAGCCTTTGAAATAATGAAAAGAAAATATCTCACGAAATGCCTTGGATTTGATAATCTCAAGCTGTTCTTTCGGTGTGACACCACTGAAGTAACTCGCAGCAATAATAGCACCAATCGAAGTCCCACAGATGGCCTCAACACAAATATCATGATGATCGATGTATTCTAAAACACCCAAGTGATACGCCCCTCTTGCTGCACCTCCTGAGAGTGCTAGGGTGATGGATGTCATCGATGCAACCAATCAACAATCTCAAAAGTCCCATCAAAATGTTCTACCAAAGCGGTGCAAGATTCAACCCAATCCCCACAATTGAGATACTCAATATCATCTATCATACGAGATTCAGCCTTGTGAATATGTCCGCATATCACGCCATCATACGCTTGTCTTTTTGCATGCATCGATAACACCTCCTCAAAGTTGGTAATAAAGCTAATGGAGCTTTTGACGTTATCCTTCACGTATTTGGAAAGCGACCATTGTCTTTGTATGTGAAGTCTATTTCTTAGTATATTAAGCACATGATTAATATACAAAACAAAATCATACCCAATATCGCCCAATATTGCTAGCCATCTTTTAGTCATAGTAATACTATCGAAAAAATCTCCATGCGTGATGAGATAGCGCTTGCCATTGAGGGCATAAAAATCCATCTCATTTTTGATTTCCAAATTATTCCCCATACGAAGGGGCACAAAGGGGCGCAAAAATTCATCATGATTGCCGGTGATATAGTGGACTTTGGTTCCTTTTCTCGCCTTTCTGATGACTTTTTGTATGACATCAGAATGAGATTGTGCCCATTTGAATTTTCTCTTAATCGCCCAGCCATCGATAATATCTCCTACAAAAATCAAGGTATCAGACTCATTTTCTCTCAAAAAATCTAAAAAAAGTTCTGCCCTTGCAAACCGTGTACCAAGATGCATATCAGATATAAATATCGTTTTGTATTTCATATGTGACACTTTACACTGTTTTGATTACAAAACAGCAACAAATCACTTACTTTCTCCATAGAGTTATTGTATAATTGATTCTACATAAAATAGATAAGGAGAAAAAATGAGAAAAGTTTTGGTTGCATTATTATTGATGTTGGGCATTCATGCGATGGCTGATGATATCAATTTGTGGCAAAAATCTACTTTGAACGCTATCGTACAAAGAGGGGAACTTCGTGTTGGATTGGATCCGGGCTACATGCCATTTGAGATGAAAGACAAAAAAGGCAAACTGATTGGCTTTGATATCGATATCGCACGCGCCATGGCCAAAGGCATGGGAGTGAAACTTGTCATCGTTCCAACAGCATGGGATGGAATTATTGCAGGGTTATTAGCAGGAAAATACGATATTATTATTGCCGGGATGACCATTACCCAAAAACGAAATCTTCAAGTCAGTTTTGCAACCCCTTATATTAGCGTCGGACAAACACTCTTAGCACAGAAAAAATTTGCAAACAAAACATGGAGAGATCTTGACAAACCACAATACACCATCGTCACAAAAATTGGTACAACCGGTGAAATCGTCGCCAAAAAAATGTTCAAACATGCAAAAGTCAGAACATTTGACTCGCAATCAGATGCGGCACAAGAAGTCATCAATGGCAAAGCCGATGCTTTTATCTATGATAAACCTGCTAATGCTATCTTCTATGCCACAAAAGGTAAAGGTAAAATCGTTCACTTAGACCATGATTTAACCTATGAGCCTTTAGGCTTTGCAATCAAACAAGGAGATCCAGATTTTATCAACTGGTTGGATAATTTCTTAAATCAAATCAAAAATGATGGCCTCTATCAAAAGATGTATAACAAATGGTTTAATGATTCCGCATGGCAAAAAAGAGTGTTATAATTTTGCCCTAAAAACTCAAACAAAGTGACGATCCTCTTTGGTCGTCACTTTATCCCCACCCTCTTCTTCACTCTGGTTTTTACACATTTTACCCATCTATCATAAAAAAGCAACACTATCATGATAGTTTCTGAGCGGAGTTATTGTATAATCTTATCATGAATAAAAAAATATTTATCGTTGATACCAACATTATTTTACAAGGTCTTTACAATATCACCAACCTCTCGCAAGAGGGCACCAATATCATCGTCATCGCAGAGACGGTTCTCATCGAAGTGGAAAATAAGAAAAAGCTCCTTGATGATGTGGGATATAATGCCCGAGAATTTGCTAGATTTTTAGCCAATGCCGCAGTGTTAAAGATAGAACAAAATGATGGATTTAAAGTCGTGCGCATGTCCAATCAAACCATCATTATTGACATCATCTCAAAAGATCGTTACGACACCCCGCTGACAGATAACAATATCGCAGAGAGCAATGACAAACGTATTATCGAAGTAGCCGAACTCGCAAAAAAGTATTATAAAAACTATCCCGTTACCTTTTTGTCCATTGATGTCTATGCGAGGATTTTCGCATTGCTTAAAGAAGTCGAAACCGAGACGCTTCGTGATGACCGTGCTGAAGTACCAAAAATCGAACTCTTCAAGAAACTTGAAGTAGACTTAGAGACATTAGAAACGCTCAATGAGCATGCTATTGATACCCTTGATCCAGAATATCGCCATTGCAATAAAAGTTATGAATTTTGGACGCAAGAGGGCAAAAAAGAGTATGGTATCATCCATAATAAAAAGATTTTATTACACACCAAAAATGATTTTACAGGATATAAAATCAAACCGGTCAATATCAATCAAAAACTCCTCATGAAAGCAATCTCTAGTAATCTTTATGATCTCATCGTCGTCGATGCCAAAGCAGGAAGTGGCAAGACACTCCTCTCCCTTTATGGTGCGATGCGATTAATATCTCAGGGGGCATACGATAAAATCGTCTATACTAGAAATTCAATCGAAAGCCTCGATAAAGGGGCAGATATTGGATACCTCTCTGGTAATGAAGAGAAATTTCGTGTTTATAATATGGCCCTTTATGATACTTTAGAATTTATCGCAAAATTTATGCTCAAAAAACAAGAAACCACAGAAAATGTAGATATTATCAAAACCAAAGTAGAGGAGTTGATGGTTAAGTACCGTATCGAAAAATTATGGCCAGGAGAGGCACGAGGACGGACACTTAGCAATGCGATTGTGATTTTGGATGAGTGGCAAAACAGCTCCCAAAGCACCACGCAGCTCATCCTCTCAAGACTTGACAACAGTTGTATGGCCATCGTCATCGGCTCCAATCGACAAATCGACAATCTCTATCTCAATAAATATAACAATGGCCTAACCAGCCTCATCAAAGAGACACAAAATCCGACTCAAGAGTTAAATATTTTTGCGATAGATTTACAAACAGCCGTCAGAGGTAAATTTGCAGAATTTAGCGAACGTATTTATGAAAATAAGTCCAAAAATTAAAATTGATATTCTTTTAATTCCGTGCGCAATGTTTCGATAATATCTTTTTTTCTTTGCGCAATATATGCCATGATATCTACCAAATGCTCTTCGTTTGGAAAAATTTTAAGACAATATCGGTAGGCATTTTCATAATCTAAAATATTCACGATTTCACCACTGGTGCGTATTTCGTGTTCTGAACTTCCATAGGTCAATGAAAACGATACAATCACCTTAGCCCCGATATAAAATCCAGGATTATAACTACTAATCAGTCCCATGCCATTTTGAGATAAGTCATATAAATTACCATTTATCTGTTCGCTCTCATGCCCTATCAAGGTCACGTTCACAAAGAAATCAGGATAAATACGCACAAACTCTCTTTTGATAGCGGGCATATTAAGAAGATAGACAAAATTACTCAAGGTCACGGTATGGTCATAAAAATTGCTGTAAACGACATCGGCTTTCACATGTCTGAGAAGGTATTCGTTTTGGATAAAGTGCGCTTTACCTTTGAGTTTCATCGCGATTTCTTGAAGCTCATTTGAGACTTCAAATACAACCGTATCATCACCAATATCCAAAATCTTTCCTTCATAACTGATGGGAATACCTTGATACAGGTTCATAAAGGTGACGGGTTTTTTGTCTTGTTTCATTTGTTCAAAAATTTCTATAATATTATTTTTGATTGCGATTTCATTATTGGTGGAGAAGTTAACAGCGGCAATTTTCAACTCCTCTTTTTCACGTGTTTTTTGCTCAAAAAGGTAGGAAAATCTGCTAAAATAGTGCAAACATGCCCCAATATGTTCAAAGTTGTGATCAGGATGTTGTTTCAAAAAAAGTGTATAATTTTCGAGAATATACAATAGGCTTTTACTGAGAAGAAATCCTGACATCGAATGATGCCCGGTGATATTGATAAAAAGCTCAATACTGTCATCGGTAATATCAATATCTTTTTTTGCGATATTATTGAGTATATCTTGAGCCAAAATTGTGCAATTATCATGAGGCATGGTATAACCGTATAAATCACACTGCAATCTTAGAAAACTCTCAAATTCACCTCTAAAACCATCGACAAAGGTATCAAAACTCTTTATAAAAGCACTATCCATTTCCTTCCCTATCTCTCATTTTTAATTTGTGATAGTATTCTATCTAAATCTAGGTAAATTTTTGTTCCTTTGCCAAGTTGCGATTCTATCTTGATTTGTATTTTATATTCATCACAGAACGCTTTGACAATGCTCAAACCGATTCCAAAGCCATCTTTTTTACTGTTCCCTTGATAATATCTGTCAAATATCACAAAAAGTTCAGACTCACTCATCCCCACACCATGGTCTTCTATGATGAGATTATTTCCTCTGGTGTAGATGAAGACATCATGATCGTCTTGATTGTACTTCAGCGCATTAGCAATCAAGTTGTTAATAACCTTGACAAAACCTCTTCGATCGGTATATATTTGAAGCTTTTCAACCTCTTGGCGTAGAGCAACATGAGGATAGAGCACTTTGAATTTTTCACTTTCATCATGAATTAAATCATCCAAAAAAAATGCCTCTCTAATTTCATATTTTGTCTCTTTTTTTATATAATAATCCACATCTTGATACAATCCATACAGCTCATCACACGCAAGATTTATTCTTTCAAGTTTTTTTAAGGTTTTATCCTTATCTGTCTGGCTTTTCAGCATTTGAGTATTGGCTTTGATGACAGAAAGAGGGATATTTAACTCATGTAAGGTATCTTTAAGTAATAGTTTCAAAAGATTATTGGTCTTAAAAAATCTAGACAATAAAAATGCTGATAAATAGTAGCTCGATATCATCACAACAATACAGTAAATGACAATAATCGTATAACGATGAGTCGCAAAAACATCAAAATCCACAAAGGAACAAAAACATAAAGCAAACACCATCGTCAGAAAAAATACAAAAAAAGTATTTAACAGCAAAAGCTTTTGATCGCTATTTTTCAAATCGGTAACCAATGCCTCTAATATTTGATATCGCATCTTTTCCAAATATTTTTTTCAAATTTGTCACATACACTCGAATCGATCCGATATTTGCCTCATCATGCTTCCAAAGTGTATCTACAATCATATCCGTCGTCACAACTTTTCCGCGATCTTCGACCAGTAAGCATAATAATTGAAAATCTTTGAGATTGAGATTTAATTCTTTACCATTTTTGATAAGACGCTTGCGATCTAAATCAATGGTAAAATTCTCATCAATTTTCACTTGCTTGTTTTTATGACACATACGCTCCATAATCGCGCGAACACGCAACAAAAGTTCATCCAAATCAAAAGGCTTCTTGATATAATCATCGCCACCTAAATTAAACCCTTTGGTTAAACTCTCTTTATCGGTCAATGAAGTCAAAAAAATCGCAGGAGTATTATTGCCAGCATCACGCAGGCTTTTTAAAAATTCAAACCCACTCATATCGGGCACCTTTACATCAAGTAAAAACAGATCAAAACTCTCTGCAAAAGAGGCATTCAGCGCATCGACTCCCCGATCTACTGCTTTGACGATGTAACCATGATCACTCAAAAACTCTTCGAGCGTTTCAAGCAACAGTTTATTATCTTCTAATACTAAAATTTTACACGACACTGTGAATACTCCATGAAATGTTACGCCCTGCCATCATTGGCACCACCCCATCATAAGAAGCAGGCACCAAAAAAGGGCTTTTTTCTAAAATCACCTTCTTTTCCAAAGGCCTATAATGATAAATCCTTTTCGCATTATCACTCACAAAAGCTTGCAAATGTTCCAATTGATTGTGTTGTTCAAAAATCTCTGCTAAGACTTGCAACGCAATGGGTGCGGTAAAGACTCCCGCAGCGCAACCACAACACTCTTTTTTGCTAATGGGATGCGGCGCTGAATCACTGCCAAACATCACTTTTGGGTGGGCCCGTAATGCAACATCTAAAAGTGCCTCGCGGTCTTCGGGTCTTTTTGCAATTGGTTTACAAAAAAGATGCGGTTGCAACATACCACCAGCAACATCATCGAGTGTGATTAACAGATGGTGCAAGGTGATCGTCGCATAAAGATTCTCATACCGATCCAGCAAGGCCACGCTCTCTTTTGTCGTGATATGCTCCATAATGATTTTCAACTTGGGAAAATTTTGGGCAAAATTCTCATATACAAGGCCAAATTCTCGCTCACGATCCATCACAAAACCATCACTCTCTCCATGCACCAAAAGAGGAATATCGAGCGCAATCATCGCCTCAAATGTTTCCCTAAGCGCTTCTATATCCATATTACTCACTCCACCTTGTGAATTGGTCGTGATACCTGAGGGGTAGAGTTTGAGTCCATGGATATAAGGTTTGGCTTCACTTAAAAATTTAAAATCGTAGCTATCTTTAAAAAAGAGCGTCATCAACGGCTCAAAATCGTGTGCACCCATCGCCTCTATGATGCGCTTTTTATACGCAACCAAGGCACTGATGGTTGTGATAGGAGGAACAAGATTGGGCATGATAATCCCTCCGGCAAATGAAGTGGCACTCAAAGGTGCGACGACTTTTAGCATCGCTTCATCTCTAAGATGAAGATGCATATCAAGTGGCGAGTGAAGCGTTAGTGTCATGATGGTATTCCTTAAAATGATTGTATATTATACCAAATCATCAAAGTAATATGAAAAATTAAGCTTTATTTAGTAAAAATTAATCCAAACTTCGTTAGAATTCGCGGCATTTTTAAATGACTCTTAAAGCGAACTTCAAGCATTCGATTCATATTTATAACAAAATTCATTACAAAAAGTAGGAACCCATTGATGTTTACACTCAAAAATTATGACGTATCTAATACCAAAAATGACCTGCTTTCAGGCTCCGTTGTTGCTGTCGCACTCATACCTGAGGCTATTGCCTTTTCGTTAGTAGCAAATTTTAGTCCACTTGTGGGACTTTATACCGCTTTTATCCTAGGACTTATCACCGCACTCATCGGCGGGAAACCGGGTATGATTAGTGGTGCAACAGGTTCTATGGTCGTCGTCCTTGCTTCCTTGGCCCAAAGTCATGGCTTACAGTATGTCTTATGGGCGACCATATTAACCGGACTGATTCAGATGACAATCGGGTTGGCGAGATTGGGAAAATTAATCCGTTTTGTACCACAACCTGCAATATTTGGTTTTGTCAATGGACTGGCCGTGGTCATTGCGATGAGTCAATTTCGATTTTTCAAAGAAGCACATGAGAGTATGTACCTTTTAGTCCTCACCACGATGCTGATTATGTATTTTTTACCCAAATACACCAAAGCCATCCCAGGCGGTTTGGTCGCCATCGTGATTTTAACCTTAGTCGTCTATTTTTCAGGGATTGAGACAAAAACTGTAGCCGATTTGGGTAATATTAGTGGTGGGTTGCCAAAATTTGCGCTCCCTAATGCCCCTCTTAACCTTGATACTTTGATAACGATTTTGCCCTATTCGGTGATCTTGGCTTTGGTTGGATTAATCGAATCCCTGCTTACCCTCTCCGTACTTGATGAGATGAGTGAAAAGCGAGGAAGTGGTAACAAAGAGTGCGTCGCACAAGGAATTGGCAATGCCACCTGTGGTCTCTTTGGCGGGATGGCAGGATGTGCGATGATTGGGCAATCGATTATCAACTTCACCTCAGGCGGTCTCACAAGACTCTCCAGTGCCACCGCGGCGATTTTGCTCATCACCTTTGTCGTACAACTCTCATCTATCATCGGAACCATTCCTATCGCCGTACTTGTGGGGATTATGTTTATGGTTTCCATCGAGACTTTCGAGTGGGCGAGTGTCGCACGACTTCAGAAAATGCACAAAGCCGATGCCTTTATTCTCATCACTGTGACGATTATTACTATCTTTTTTGATCTTGCAATCGCCGTACTCTCAGGTGTCGTCATCTCAGCACTTGTCTTTGCTTATCAACAAGCCAAACTCACCAAACGTACACGAATAGAAGCAGATGGCACCAAAGTGTATGAATTAAACGGTCCCCTCTTTTTTGGTTCCGCCACGCAATTTAGCAATGATATCTTTGATGCCAAACAAGATCCACAAAATGTCGTTATTGACTTTACCAATACCCGCGTGATGGATTCAAGCGGCGTGGAAGCGATTGATAAGGTCACGAAAAAATACACGGAACTTGGCAAAAGCCTCAAACTCCGCCACCTCAGTGATGACTGCATCGAAGCCTTGCAAAATGCGGGTCGATTTTGCACTCATGAGGTAGATAATCCGACGTATAAAGTAGCTAGGGATTATTAAATCGGGCTTTAAATGAGCATTTTTGACACAGCGATTCGACGGCTTTGTGATTGGCAAATCCTTCGATAATCGCTTGTGCTCTTGGAGCATTGAGTATGGTTTTTAATCTATCATGATGCAAATTTCCCAAATGAATCACCCCCTCACCATCTAAACAACAAGGCACCACTGTACCATCTGCTAAAATCGCAAGTTGCGCACTCAGACCGTGACAAAATCCATCGCCATAATGAGGATTATTCAGACTTGGCCATTCAAAGTAATGATCAAAATGTACCAAAATCTTCTTGGCTAAACGCAGTGTTTTGGGAGGATTTTGCATAATATTATCATCTATTTTAACATGAAAATACTCAGACAAAAGAGAGAGTACCCTCTTGTTATAGGCATCTTCACTGTTTAATTTATCCAAATTCCACAATCTCAGATTGATAAAAACTTCCTCATCAACACGCGATTGGCATACCCTTAGCACCTCAGCCATATACTCCTCAAAAGTACAGCGCATGGTATTTTTATTGTAACTATTGAGTGAGATATTGATTTGTCGGATGCTTGGATGACACAAATCTTTGTGATTTTTGAGAAATAAGCCACTGGTTGTAATCATCACTTTAATCCCCAAACTTTGAGCGATATCAAGATAATCATTGAGATTTGAAAGCGCCAAGGGGTCACCAAAGACATGCAAGGCTACCTCTTTAGTATAGGGGCGCACCTCGCGGAGTACTTGGGTGAAAAAATCCAAATCCATGGTACACGTAGGTTTTGTTTTAGTAGGGCAAAAAGTACATTGAAGTCCACAAATATTGGTAATTTCAATATAGGCTCTATGAAAGCTCATGATAGAATCAAATCGTTGCTTAATCCCCCTTTGAGGCGATCCATCAAGGCCATCAATCCAGGATAAAGATAGCGTACTTTAAAACCTTTGGATGCCAGATAAAATCGTGCCATATTAGAGCGGTCGGTATAAGGACAAACGATAATCAACTCTTTGTCTCTTGGCAATGTATCTAAATGGTCAGGAAGCTCGTGTGCAGGGATTTTAAGCCCAAAGTTCATCTGCCAGATTGCTGTCTCTTTGGGAATTCTAATATCAATAACTTCAATCTTTTTTTCATTAAAAAGTGTGATAAACTCCTCCACATCAATACGAATTTTTGCCATATTTTTTGGCATCACTTCACGTATTACTTGGTCCATCGCGTTACTCCTATTTTGTAATTTTCAAAAATTTGGCATATTATAGCGATTTTTAGAACCAGATGGGCATCATGATGTCACTAATTTTAAAATCATTTTGGTCGCAATCAAATAAAGTACCAATCCGATTAACTTTTTGATTTGAGATTGTGAAAGTTTGAAATGCATAATTTTTTCACCCAAATAGCCTCCTATTAATGCAGCCACCGTCACATCGGCTAGGAGAATCCAATCCATCTTGACAAATTGCAAATAGGTCACAAAAGCACCAAAAGAAGAAAAGGGAATGATAAAGCTCACCCCATAGGCTGCTTTTTTCGCATCAAAACCAAGCAGTATCAAAAGGGACATCAACAAGGCACCACCACCAACCCCTAACATCCCAGAAATCGTACCAACAACGGCACCAAGAAGGTATAAAATCCAACGTTTGGTATATTGTGCTTTGGCCTCTTTTTTATAAAAGAGCATCAACGTCGCACTCACTAATAAAAAAACTATCAGCATCCACATCAAAATCTTATGATCAACATATTGAGAAAAATAGGCGCCAATAGGGGTAAAAATCAAAATAGAGAGTACCAACGGCAGTACAAATTTAAAATCTAATACCCCGCGATAGAAATTCATCACGCTCGCACTCAGTGTTGAGGAGGTATTGACAAAAAGGGCCAAAGCTCGGGAGAGTTCAAAACTCTGCCCCAGCATTGGAAATACGGACACTAACGCCACAGCACTACCCACTCCACCCATAGCAAAAAAGGTGGAGAAAAAAAGTGTCACACCAAAATATAATAGATATTCATACATCATTTAATGCACAGCTATATCTTTAGCCTTGCCGCCTTTTAATCGGCTCATTAATCCTAGCAATCCTTCTGTCAAATAACGCACTTTGAAACCTTTGGAAGCCAGATAAAATCGTGCCATATTGGAGCGGTCATTATGTGGACATGCGACGACAAGCTCTTTGTCTTTGGGTAATTCATCCAATCGATTGGGGAGCTCATGTGCTGGGATTTTTAAGCCAAAATTTACTTGCCATACTTGAGTTTCTGTCTCCATTCTGATATCAATGAGTTCTGCTTTTTGTTCATTGTATAAAGTGATAAATTCCTCAACATCCACCCGAATATCTTTCATATTTTTGGGGGTTACTTCTTTTATTATATCATCCACGGTATTGTTTCCTTTTATTGATTTTCTTCTTTTAATTCATCCAATGCTTCTTGCATCACTGCTAAAATTCTCTCTTTGGCCTTCGCCGCATCCATCTCCGGCACACTCCAACCTTCAAAGGTCATATTTAACTTATAAATGCCTCGGATTTCCGCTCGAATCTCATCTTTCAATGCGGCGACTCCTTTTTCTGTTTCATTCATCTCTTACTCCTTTTTTGATTTTTTATTATCAAATATATAAGCATATATTGGTACATAAATCAGTGTCAACAATGTCCCAATCAAAAGTCCTCCAATCGCTACATCTGCTAGAGGACTCAACCGCTCTAAGCCTACTGCTTGCTCTAACGCAATCGGAATCATCCCCGCAATCGTACCAAAAGCAGTCATCATAACCGGACGAAATCGCACAGTAACACTATCAATCGCACTTTGAAAAGGACTCTCTCCCTTGGCTTTATTGGCTTGATAAAAGTCGATGAGCAAGACCGCATTTTTGATGATAATCCCAAAAAGCAGTAAGATTCCCAGCAAACTTGGCATACAACTTGGCTTATCAAATAGCAGCATTCCCCATGAAGCACCTATCAAAGAGAGGGGCAATACGAGTATCATGATTAAAGCCATACGAATCGATCGATAAATCGCTATCAAACTAATAATCAACAACACGACACCCAAACCGATGGCTTTAAACATACGATTAAAACTATCATTAATCGTGGCAATGGTTCCCGTTTGTGTCAGAGTGAAGGCATCAGATTTGACACTTTTTAGTGCGGTGACAGTATCATCGGTGAGATGTGTCACCGGTCTTTTAGCGCGGTATCCATTGACATCAAGAGCGTATTGCATCTTATCGCGCTCAATCTTTGCATAGGTCAAACTTTTTTTAATCGTCGCTATTTGAGAAAGCGGAATATTGCCAAATTTTGTTGTAATCGGCAATAATTTTAATGTCTCAAGATTTTTGGTAAAGCGATCTTTGAGATAGAGTCTCACAAACTGCGTATTCATCGATTCTAAGTTGGCATCAAATGAGACGATTTCGCCTTTGATTGGAATTTGCATGGCAACATTTAACGGCGTAATACCATAGCGCAAGGCTTTGTTGCGATTCACATCAATGATGTATTCGGTAAAATCTTTACCCCAACTTGTCGACACTGAGGTCAATCCTCGAACCTGTTTGAGGGCCCCCGCTACTTTTTTAGAATACGGCGCCATACCATCGAGTGTTGGAGCTGTGATTCTTGTATCCACGGTTGCTTTGATGCTTGAGAGTGGTGTCGCACCAAAATCAAACACATCATTTCTCTTGATTCCTGGGATTAATGAGAGTTGTTTTCTCACACTGTTTTCAAGATCCCACAGTGTCTTTTTACGATCAAAGCGGTTGATGGCATTGATGGTGATGGTCGCCTCAGTTGGAAGATTCCCACTTCCTAAGCTCAACACACCCGGTTCTGTCCCAAAAGCGATGGAACTGCGAATATTCCAGGGTTGTTTATTGAGCCATTTGAGAAAAGGAGTGAGCTTGCTTTCAGCATCATCGACGGTGCTATTAGCACTAAAGGTGATTTGAGCTTTTAAGATACCCGTATCCATCGGAGGCATCGCATCTTTCCCGATTGTTGGCATAATATTTTTCATACTAAAGACTAAAAACATCACCACACCCATCGTCAAAATCACACGCCGTGCGATTTTCCAACCATTGTTTGAGAATTTTATAATGCCTTCATAGGGCTTGACCAACTTTCCAACACTGTGTTGATAAAACCACTCAAATGCATTCTCAATTTTTGTCTTTTTGGTGCCATTTTTGTACAGCCACGCCGATAATAGCGGGATAAAAGTGATGGATAAAAAGTAGCTGATAATCAAGGCGATGATTAAGGTCTCAATCAAAGGTTTAAATATCTTTTGAGGATATCCCCCTACAAACATCAAAGGAAACATAATCGCCACCGTAGCAAAGGTTCCTGCAAAGACGGGGCTTAAAACCTCTTTGGTTCCATGTTTGATGGCCTCTTGCAGGTTTTCCTTCCCCTCAACCAAATGCCGCTCGATATTTTCTAACACTACCACCGCATCATCGGTGAGCATCCCTAGGGCTAAAATAATCGCAGTATAAATCACGATATTTAACTCTCCTCCCATCAACCAAATAACAGCAATGGTGGAGAAAAATACCATCGGAATCGAAAGACCCGCTGCAATGATAGCTCTAAAATTACCCAAAAATAGCATAATCACAAGCAAAGTATAAATCACTGCATCTTTGAGGGCATCGAGCATATTGCTATTGGCTTGTTCAATCAAATCTCTTTGGGTATCACTGATTTCAAAGTTAATATTAGGATATTTGACTTCAAGTTTAGCCATCTGTGCCCGTGCGGCTTTGCTCACATCAAGCACACTACCACCGGGTGCTCTTTGAATCGCCAGTGCGATTGCTTGCTTACCATTTCCGATATAACCGCTGGTTCGTTTTTGATGTCCCCATTTGACCGTCGCAATATCTTTTAATCTCACATTAGGTTTAATGAGAAGATTTTCTAAATTTAAAACATTATCTTTTTCACCATAAATGGTCACCGTATAAAAACTATCATTGCCTTTGATAAAACCTACGGGGATATCTTTGTTTTGTGCGGCGATTACTTTCGCAATAGTCGCAAAATCAACGCCATATTTTTTAGCTTTAAAAGGGTCGATTTCCACATTAATAGCACTCTCATATCCACCAAACACCTCAACATTACCAATTTTTTCGTTGCTTAAAAGACGTGGTTTTATAAAACTATCGGCAATCTTTCTAATTTCACCCAGTGTGATGGATTTATTTTTGGGACTCAGCGCAATCACATCGACAGGAAGCGTAAAATCTCCTGCTTCATAAATGGCAGGATTTAAACCCGATGGAATTTTAGCTTTGGCGATATTGAGGGCATTGGCTACTTCAACGGCGGCATTATTGAGACTCTTTTTGTATCCAAATTCCACACTCACAACAGACATATTCGCCACATTGACACTGCTCACATCACTCACTTCACCTAAGCGCGAGAGTTCCTCTTCGATAGGTTTTGAAACCGTACTTGCCACTACTTTTGCTGTCGCACCGGGTACTTTGGTGATGACAACAATCTTGGCAGGATTGGCATCAGGGAAGAGATTTTTTGGCAAAGTGGCCAGCCCTACGATACCCATAATAAAAAAACCAAAAATGATGCTATAAAGCAGATACGGTCTTTTATAAAAATATTCAAATATCATCATAAATCCTTTATTTTTCTGCTCGTGCGTTCACACCGCCTAAAAGCTTCAGCAAGATATCTTGTTTGGCTACGATAATTTTCTCATCATGATGTACTCCATCGACGATGACACCCTGTTCACCATTGGCTAAAATCATGACGTTTTTGGCGATGGCTTTGTGATTTTTTAATACTAAAACCGCACTGTGACCGTTGCGATTTAAAATCGCATCATGAGGCAGTAGTATGCCTTTATCATGAAAGATAACCACATCGATATTCACACTTTGATTACTCACAACATGCGCATCAATATTGGCCAAATACTCTAATAGTCCATTGTCCGTCGTGTTTAATGCACTAAGCGGATAACTCTTTTTATTGTAAATAATCGCCTTTGGCTTAATATCACTGGGTAAACGCACCAACAGATAACTACTAGATTTCGCACTGATACTAATCAACGGTTTTCCCATAAATGCCACATCACCGATGTTGGCTAACTTGGTCACGATACCATCAATGGGCGATTTTATCGTCGCATAAGAGAGCATGTTATCGATTGATGCCCGACTAGATTGTAACTCTTGAATTTTAAATTTGAGAGCATCAAGTGCAGATTTTGTTGCCACAATATTGCTCACTTCTTTGTCAAAAGCCTCTTTTGATGCCCCTTTAACGGCTAAAAGTTTTTGAGTTCTTTGGTGTGACTCTTCAAGATTTTTTAATGCTACTTTTTTTGCGTGGTATTGAGATTTCAAGGTGTCAATATTTAAATTAATACTTTTGCGCTGGGTCTTTAACTCTTGATCGTCGATTTTCAGGATGGTATCACCTTTTTTGACAATGCTGCCGCTTTTGACGATTGATTGAATCCGACCGCTGATGCGAGAACTAATCTTGACATCATCATTGCTTTTTGTCAAGGCTAAATACGGCAAACTCAAAGTGACCTCTTTGGGCGTGGGAGAAATTGTTTTGATTAGCATATCATAATTCACAGCAAGGGGCAACTTGGCCTCATCCGCTCGTTTTGCCTTAATCACACGCATGCCAAGCACTACAATGATGGCAATCACCACCAATATGATTCCATATCTTAATAACTTTTTCATCTGACTATTCCTTTTAAATCATTTCCATAAAGCACTGCAAGTTTTGCTCTGCTTTGCCACTCTTGAGAAATCGTTTCAAAATAACTCGCTTTCGCACTCAGTAGTTTGTCCTCATAATTGAGATAATCTTCTTCAATCATCCGTCCCTCTTGGTAGGCTACTTTGGCATACTGCAATAGGGCTTTGCGTTTTTGGATATTGAGACGATTGAGCTTTTGGGAGCGTTTGAGTAATACCAAATTGTTTTCTAACTCTTTTGCTTCAATCTGCAACGCATTTTTAGTTTTAGCTAATTGCATCTTCTCTTTTAAAATAGCAACCTGCTTCATCTCCACAGCAACATCTCCGTTTTTATTGTACAGTGGCAATGAAACTCCCAATTCGTAATATCCATAGCCAGTATGCACGCTATCGTTTTTGAAAACATCATGAGGCGCATAATTTTCACTCCACAAACCGCTTAGGGTGACCTTTGGATAGTAACGTTTTGCTTGGGCTGCTTTTAAATCACTTTGCGATGCATGAATGGCTTCTTGCAAAGGTTTGAGCGCATAGAGTTCATGCTTTTGTACCGTTGCAATCGATTCCATCGGTACGGCATCTTTGAGTGTTATCCCGGTGAGATTTTCGATACTTCCTCGGATTTGTAAACTTTTGATGGCGACATTATTAAGAGCAATATCAAGTTGATTGAGTTTTTCATCAAGCTTATCGAGGGCAATCGCAGGCGTTCGTCCGGAATTGACAGAAACTTCAAGCGTCTTTTTGGTGCTCATTAACGATCGCTTAGTCGCCTCTAGAGCTTGTGTGAGATTTTGTAAATATTGTAAATTGGCATTGGCCCCTAAGACTAACGCTTCATTTTGATAAAAATTTAGTTTTTTTCTTAATTTGGCACTTTTTAACAGATAGGCTGCTTTGTGGCTTAAATCACTCAACTCTTTGACAAAAAGTGGCACACTGAGATGCACTCCAAATTTTTGGATGGTTTTAGCAAAGGGAATCGATTTATTGTCACCCATCAATTTTGCGGCATTGAGAGGATCGAGCGGTTTCATATTCGTGGGCGAATTGTAGTGTGTGTACGCTGCAAATCCATTCACGACTGGAAAATAGTTGGCACGCACCTGATCTTTGCCTATTTGAGCCATTTTGGTGCGAATACTATCGAGTTGGCTGGAGGGTTGTTGCTTGATAGCATGAAACAAATCCGACATGGTCACAGCTTGCAAATCTATCACTGCCACGACAAAAAGCAGGAGAAAGAATCTCTTCATGGCTACTCCTTTAACATTTTTTTTATTTTTTTTACTAAATACTCAGACATATCATTAATATCGCATTGGGCACAGGTATCAATGCCTTCGATTTCCTGTGCTTTTATTCTCAGCGGTTTGGTCGTGATGATGAGATTAATCGTCCCAAGAACCATAAAATACAACACCATAGGGATGGCATCTTTAAATATCCCTTCTTCTTCTCCCCGCCTCAAAATATCACTAAAATGCACAAATAATTTTCTCATTTTAAAAAATAGTTTTTCTGAAATCGCCGCACCACTAGCACTCAACTCTCTAAGCAATAGTGCCGGTAAATAGGGATGCACACAGGCAAAAGAGGCGTACGTTTTGATAAAATACTCAAGCTCAGCCATAGGGTCTTGCACTTTTTCTTCATCATGATGTACGGTTTGGTAGATTTCATCGATTACCATCTCAATGACCGCATCATACAACCCTTGTTTGTTCTTAAAATAGTAAAAAATCATCGCTTTGTTTAAGCCGCACATGGTGGCTAATTCTTCCATTGAACTTGACCCATAGCCTTTAGTAGAGAAAAGTTTTATGGCATTTTCCAAAATAAGCTTCTTAGAAACCGTCGTATTCCTTGTTTTTTTTGCCATCTGAAACGCTCCTTATTAACTAACCAGTTGGTTAATTATAATCCAAACAAACTTAAGCCACTATAAATAAATTTATCACGTTTTAATTTTTATTAACGATACGTTAACGTAGTTTTTACTATACTCACTTATGTCAAAAATATTATTATTAGAAGATGATGATGTCTTATCCGAAACCTTAATAGAACTCTTAGAGAGTGAAAATTTTGAAGTCGTTCATGTCAATGATGGAGAAAAAGCGCTTGATGCCACATTTGTTAAGCACTTTGATTTATTATTACTCGATGTCAATGTTCCCTTTCTCAATGGCTTTGAACTTCTGAGTGAACTACGACACAGTGGGGATATGACGCCTGCTATCTTTATCACCGCTCTGAGCGATGTCGCATCGTTGTCGCAAGGTTTTGATGTCGGAGCGGATGATTATATCAAAAAGCCCTTTGATTTCAATGAGCTGTTAATCCGCATCAAAGCACTAATCAAAAAACGCTATCATACCTATGCCAATGAAATCAAAATCGACCGTTTTCGTTTTGTCATCGAAAAGGATGAACTCTACAAAGATGCCGATTTTATCCCTTTGCCCCCTTATGAGTTACATATCACACGATTATTGTTTCAAAATCTCAATAAAACCCTCCTAAAAGAATACTTACTAGAAGCACTGAGCAGCGGCAAAGAGATGAGCGAAGGAGCCCTTCGGGTGCATATCAATAAACTGCGCAATATTGGATTACCCATTACCACCATCAAAGGGATAGGATATCGTCTTGGCACATCATGAAAAAAGTGCATTTTTAAAATTTTTTCTCATCTACTTTCTTAGTGTCGCTATTTTAATCTTGATGGCAGGGTCTTTTTACTTTATTGAGATGAAAAATCAATTTTTAAAAGCAGAAGAGTTTTCTATCATCGATTATGCGCGACATATCAAAATCATGGACAATTCGGATTCCTTTGACCATACCTTTCATCATACGTATGTCGATAAAAAAGGGGAATATATCGATATTCGAAATTTTACGATAACCCAAAATGCATTTATCAAATATGTGCCGATGGACCAATATGGAAATTATCTGAAAATCACCAAAACAAAAGCGCACTTTCTGAGTCATCTAAAGGAGTTAAAAGTAGAGATTATCACTATTCAAATCATCTTATTGTTACTGTTTGCCTTGCTTAGTTTTCGCTTGGCCAAAAATGCGCTCAAACCACTTGAAAAAAGTATCACGACCCTTGATAAATTTGCAAAAGATTTGATTCATGATCTCAACACACCGGTCACTTCTATAAAACTCAATATGAAATTACTTGAAAAACAGCTCGATGCAAAAGAGAATAAAGCAATACAACGATTAAATAAAAGTGTTCAAACGATTTCAGAATTACATGAAAATTTGACGATTCTTCTCGAAGAAGAGACCTTTCAGATGCAAAAAACCAATCTCTTTCCTATTGTGCAAGAGATTGTACAAATCCAAGAACCGCTCTACCCACACTTGAATTTTAAGATTGAATTTTCTTCTTTTGAGGCCAAAGTCAATCCCAAAGCTATGAAACAAATCTTGCAAAACATTATCGCCAATGCGTGTAAATATAATAAAAAGCACGGATATATCAAAATCTATGTTAGCCATAATGCGCTGTATATCCAAGATGGAGGTAGTGGCATCAAAGAACCAGAAAAAATCTTCGACCGCTCCTATAGTGGTAAGCAAAGTAGTGGGATTGGGTTGGATATTGTCAAACGACTCGCTTATGCGATGAAGATACAAATCCAAGTGCAATCCAATCATGAAGGGAGTATTTTTATCTTAACGATGCGCTAACAATACTATGTCATAATCTCAAAATAAAATTGATTTATCGCAAGGATATTGATGAAAACGATGACTATTTTCATAGCGTTTTTGGTGATGCTTAGTCCCTTAAATGCCCAATCTCTTACCCTCCATGAATGCATCACTAAAGCACTCTCTACCCATCCTGATATCAAAAAATTCATCTTGCAAGTAGAACAAAGCAGGTATGCAAAAGACGCCATTAAGGCAGATAATCGACCGCAAATCAGTCTCAATGCCGAATATGACCCAACGCACACCTTCACCATGACACAAAATGGGGCGTTTGATACTACGCAAGCAAGCGGTTGGCAAGGTGGGGTGAACATCAATCAAAAAATTTGGGATTTTTCTAAAACCTCTTTTGCCATCAAAGCCGCACAAAAAAGCGAAAATATCGCCGCACTTTCACTCAAAGATGCCAGGGCACTTTTGGTCTATTATGTGAAATTGCAATACGAACAAATACGCGTACAAAAAGAGGCTATTCTTGTGCGAGAACAAGATATGAAAAGCAAAAAAGAGCTTTATGAACAAGCCAAAGCATTGCTCAAACAAGGAATAAAAACCAAAGCCGATACGACACGATTTCTCTCCGCCTTTTATAACGCCAAAGATAACCTGAGTATCGCACACGCCAATCTTGAAAAAGCAAGGATTGCGTTGGCTACCCTAATCGGCGAACCGATTAAAAAAGATGTCACTCTGGATGCGATGATTTACAAAAATACCAAAGAGATAATGCATCTTAATAACGCTTCAATGCTTGAGCACAATCCACAATTACAAGAAATCAAAGAGACGATAGACAAAAATAAATATTTATATCAAGAAGCAAAAGCATCGCGTTATGGCTCCATTGATGCCTCACTATCCTATTCGCACCAGGACATATTGTACCGCTACAATAATTCTATCGTCGGCATCAGCTTTAAAATCCCACTTTACAGTGGCGGACGCACGGCTGCTGTGATTCAGCAGGCTAAAATCAGCCAAGAGATTTCAAAGAGAGCGTATCAATCAAAAAAACTAGCCCTACAACAAGAATTGGCACAATTATTGACCGATTTCAAACGCTACAATACAACCATAGCTTCCAAAAAAGTTCAACTCGAAGCATCCATCCAGACCAAACAGCTCATTGAAGCCAGATACAAAGAGGGCTTGTCCACTTATATCGAAGTGTTAGATGCAATATCTCTTTATTTAAATGCTAAATTAGGCTTGATTGAAGCACATTATGAACAACACAATATCATCAATAGAATCGAATATTTACAAGGAAAAACACTATGAAAACATGGGTCAAATACCTCATCGCTATCATTCTAATCGCTCTATTTGGAATCCTTTTTTACACCAAAGTCTATATTCCAAAAGATACCTTTACCATCGTCTCTCCCCAAAAAGGCACCTTGCATGTGAGTATCCATGGTATCGGCAATGTCAGCGCTAAAGAAATCTATCCCATTACCGCACAAAGCGGCGGCAAAATTACAGCCATTCTCACAGATGAAGGCCAATGGGTCAAAAAAGGAGATGTGCTCATTGTGATGGATGGTGAGGAGTTACAAGCACAACTTGAAAGTGCACAAGCCAGTTTGCAAAAAGCAACATTTGATATCCAAGCCAGCAACAGTGAGCTCAAAAATACTCAAGCGCAAAAAACATTGATCCAAAAAACCTATGATCGCTACCAAACACTTAATCAACAAGGCTATGTCACCAAAGCGGAGTACGATAAAGCCCAAAGTGATCTCCAAAGTATCCAAGCGGCCATCACAGCAGCACGCGCTAAAATCAAAGCCTCCAAGGCAGAAGCACTCCGAGCCCAAAAAAATGTCGAAGCGCTACAAATCAAAATCAAAAACTTAAAAGTGTATGCCCCTGTTGATGGATTGGTATTATCCAAAGGGGCACAAGAAGCACAAGATGTCCTTCCGACCACGGCCATTTTGACAATCGTCGATCCCAAAACCTTGTGGGTTGAAACCAATATTGATGAGCGTATCAGTGCACAAATCAAGCCCAATCAAAAAGCTTCCATCGCCCTCAGATCGCACCCCAATCATCCCTATTCGGGCAAAGTGGTCAGAATCGAAACGCAAAGTGACGCGGTGACGCTAGAGCGCAAAATTGATGTTGCCTTTGATACGATTCCTGAACCCTTTTATATCAATGCCCAAGCGCTGGTTACCATCCATGTCAAAAGCTATGAGAATGTTTTTAAAATCCCTTTGAACTTGCTAGTGAATTACAAAGGAACACTGGGTATTTGGACTGTAAAGGATGGACACGCCTCCTTTCAAAGGATTCATAAAATCGCACAAAATGAGAATGAAATCGCACTCTCAAATATTGATGAACAAACCAGAATCATCGTGCCTGAGGCCAATAAAAAACCACTACAAGAGGGGATGAAAATAAGAGAATGATTAATCTAGCCAAAGAAGATATCAAGCATACATTCGGCAAGTTTATCGTCACCGCAATGGGGGTGGGAATGTTATTGGGTATTGTCCTTATCATGATAGGCGTGTATCGCGGGATGATTGTCGATGCAGAAGTCTTACTCGATGATATCAATGCTGATCTTTGGATTGTACAGCAAGATACGCTAGGGCCTTTTGCTGAGTCTTCTCGTGTTCATGAGGATTTAAAATACACCATTGCCGCACTTCAAGGCATCGATAAAAGTGAGGCCATCACCTTTCAAAATATCCAACTCCCACAGCATGGCCAAAAAATCCGTGTCACCGCGGTGGGGTTTGACCCTTATGGACGCATCAATCCTATAAAAGAATCCAAACTCATCGCAGGTAGAGGATTAAAAAGAGACCATTATGAGATTGTCGTCACGGATAAAACTGGCTTTAAATTGGGAGATGAGATTCCACTGGGAAGAAATTGGTACAAAGTAGTGGGTATCACCACAGGTACCGTCTCATCAAGTGGAGATTTGCTTGTTTATTTGAGTTTAAAAGATGCACAAGAATTACAGTTTTTATATTCTAATAAAGAGATTCAAAATGACCGTGCCCGTGGTATCATCAACAAAGACTCCCATATGGTCAATGCAATCATCGCCACGATAAAACCAGGATATGGAGTGGATGAAATCGCTCAAAGTATCCGAACGTGGCAACATAAAAGCGTCTACACAAGAGATCAACAACAAACCATACTCACTAAAAATCTCATCGAAAAATCTTCAAAACAAATCGGGATGTTTACCGCCATCCTCATCATCGTCTCCACGATTATTATCGCGCTGATTTTATACACGATGACGCTCGAGAAGATGAAAGAAATCTCTATCATGAAGCTGATTGGTTTACCCAATAGCATGATTCTTAAGATGATTATCCAAGAAGCTTTGATTTTGGGTATTTTGGCATTTATTTTTGGCAATATCTTTTCACATCTCATCTATGCAAAATTTCCAAAACGCGTTGTTTTAGAAATCCCTGATGCCTGGATGCTCTTTTTTATTGTGATTGTGGCATCAATTCTAGCTTCATTTGTCGGGATTAAAAAAGTCATGAATGCAGACCCCGCTGCTGCGATAGGAGGATAATATGGGCATCAAACAAGCGATTAAAGTAGAAAATCTCAACAAACATTTTGGAGAAGGTGACACTTTTGTTGATGTCATCAAAGAGGCCTCTTTTGAGATTAACAAAGGCGAATTGGTCGCACTCATCGCACCTAGTGGGGCAGGCAAAACTACACTTTTGATGATGATTGGCTGCCTTGAAGAGCCCAATAGTGGCAAAATATGGCTGGGTGATGAACTGGTTTATCATGATAAATGGCTCACCAAAGAGACACGAAAGATACGAAGAGAAAAACTCGGCTTTATATTTCAAGCACACTATTTAGTACCTTTTTTAAATATCATCGATAATATCACGCTCGTGCCGCAAGCCAACGGGGTTGAAGAAAAAATCACAAAAGAAAAAGCACGCGAGCTTTTAAAATATTTTGATATTGCAGAAAAAGAAAAAGCAATGCCTTCGCAACTCTCAGGAGGACAAAATCAACGTGTTGCTATCGCGAGGGCATTAGCAAATAATCCACAAATCATCCTAGCAGATGAACCCACAGCAGCTCTGGATATGCAACGGTCTGTTGATGTTGTCAAAATGCTCAAACAAATCGCCACCCAACAAGATGTTGCTATTATCATGGTCACGCATGATGATCGGATGCTGGAGTATTGTGATCGAATTATGAAGATAGAAGATAAGGCATGTGTATTTGAGTAAGCTTGATTTAACAGCCCTCTTCTACCTCATCAAGTGCATTCAAATCTTCCATGACACTTAATATCTTGCCGGTTTTATCTAAGGTAAGACACTCTTGTAAATGTTTCGTTTTTATGATGGCATAATAATTTCCATTTTCCATTTTTTGAAAAAATAAAAATATTACTTTTTGATTTTTATAGTAGCGTACAATACTGGGCTTCATGATATCTTCGAACACATCTCTCTCATGTGCTGGCGCAACAGAACCTATCATGATAGCCATAAAAACCGCACACCATAATCTACCTCGCATCATCACCCCTCTCATGATACAATGAACCCGCCAAGGATGTTTCCTTGACGGGTTCACACTGTCACACTTTTTCAAGTCCTACAAATGAATCATAGAACACAGCTGACCCGCCGATCATATCTTCTAAAGTAGAATTTTTGAGTCCGCTATCCACCGTCAATGCGGCATTAGAACACAAACCGCTCTCTCTGGCTTTTTCCCCTTTGATAACAGTACCATCTACCATGATATCTCTGGCACCATATGCCCAGTGACCAAAACTCCAAGAGACGCTGATGACACCAGGTTTTAGGCCTTCAATCGCTCTAATTTTACCGATCATTGGCTTTTTACCTGATGGTCCCAAATCCCAGTTACCACTTGGATTGTCCGCTGAGACGATTTTTGCCATATCACCATCTCTTAATCCCATATCTGAGGCAGTTTGGGCATTGATGTCGATAGTATTTTCAGGCATTATCGCTTGCAACCAGTAATCCACAGATTGCGTTCTTGCTTGACCTCCGGTTATCGGTTTATAAGTGATAGAGCGAAGTGGATAGGCACTGCTTCCCACGACTTCTTTACCCGTATAATCCACGGCTTTGTTAAATTGACTAATGCCACCAAACTTTTTACCGGTATAACAGTGTCGTGTATTGGCAACATTTTCGCAGTAGAAATTAAACATTTTGCCAAATTTATGCAATATCTTATCACTATTTGCCACATTTTTGGTATATTTTGTGAAATCCTCACCACGAGCACCACGGTTGAGGAGGTAAATGGTCTTTTTGAACCAATTTTTACCATTGGCATCAATACAAGCTTTTTCCCATCGTGCAAAATCAAAGGTTGCCGAACTCATATGACGTCGTGCTTTTTTGAAAATTGCAATCTCTCTATCATCTGCTTCTGGTAAATCATCCCCCTTGTGATCCCCTGCTGCAATATTTGCGGCCAATTTGAGATACCAATCTTCCGTTCTTTTGAAGGGAATACCTTTGCCAAAACCATCATCTCCAAATCCTGGAAGTCCTAGTTTTTCAGCCATCGCTAAAAGCATGGATTCATAACCGATATGTTGTTTTTCACCAAAAACACTCACGACATCGGTCAATGGCTCGATGGTTGGTTGTCTAAATTTTGACATTTTCGTCACCGCAGATGGTGGCACATGTGGGCTTCCCCATCGTTCCCAAATCGCTTCATCCGGAAAGATATAATCAGCAAACATACTACTTTCACCAATCGCTACATCATTAGCAATATACAGTGGCGTCTTTTTCAGATCAAGAATGGTCTGCATTGACATTTGTGCTGCCGGATTTGACAGAAGCGGTGTCCCCATAATCGTCATCAAAATCTTGACGCTATAAGGGTAGGCATCATCCATAGAAGGAATTGCTTCTTGATAGACATTTCCTGTATGTGGGAACCACGGTCGTTTGGCAGGATAGCCGTATTTTTGGAAATAACTGCTATGCTCATAATAAGAGCCCTCGCGGGTTATTTTGTGTCCAAACGCTTTGGTTTTTCCCGGATATGCATCTACTTTAAGATTAAAAGGACCACCTTTACTACCATCTTCGTGGTAATGTCCACCCCCTTTAATCAAACCCCCGTTATAATCGATATTTCCAATCAACATATTGAGATAAATAACGGCCATTCCATTATAATATCCATTGGTGTGTTGCACCGGACCTCGGTACATCTCCGCTCCGGCTTGTCGGCCGTATTTTGTATATTCTCTCGTTAATTTTACAATCTCTTTCACACTAAGACCGGCCTCTTTTGCCCACTCTTCCATAGATTTGCTCATGGCATACTCTTTTACCATCATCAATTCTGATTTGACTTTGATACCCCCAAGCTCACCTGAGAAGAAGAGATCTCCAACGATTGGATTGAGCTTGTCGTTGGTATTAACGGCCACGGGCTTTCCATCTTTGGTCGTGACAAACTCATCACTGGTTCCGATGCCAATATCACTGGCTCTTAGTTTTTTGCCCGGTCCCTCTTTATCAAATGCCACTAAGTGTGTCGCGCTCGTCCAACTCTCTTCATTCGCATTTTTTGCCGCGGCTTTATTGGCATTGGCCAAAAATTCTTTATTAATCTTGTCATTTTCAAACATCCATCTAATCATCGCATAAATCAAGGCAGCATCACCACCAGGGCGTACGGGAACCCATTGCCATGCTTTAGCCGCACTTTTTGAAAATCTAGGATCGACTACTGCGACTTTACAACCTTCATGCGTCACGGAATTGGTGACTAAGTTGGCCATGATTGGAGGTCCAAAGTTTGCTTCCACAAAGCCCGTTCCAAAAAAGATAACAAATCTGGCATTTCTAAAATCGGGTTTTAGATGCTCTGCTGCTGGTTTCCATTTGCCTTTGCCTAAATATTGGCTGGTGACTTGTTTATAGGCGATATGGTGAGATTGCTCACAAACGGTAGTATGCTCCATAAAGTTGATACTTCCAAAAGAGCCTTTTTGCCATCTTTTTGCCAGTTCTTTTCGTCCGTGTTCCATTCTTCCTGCCAACATGACAAATTGGTTATTTTTGGGTCCAAGATCGGGCTGGTCCGGATCAATTAATGTATGAAGGTGTGCTTTGTACTTTGCCTTAAAATCGGCTAATGCCATCTTGCCTTTACCGACATTCATCGCATCTGCTGCCATCGCTTTGGCAATGCTAGCATCTTGCAAGGCACGCACTTGTCGCAAGCCTTCTACCACTCGATTCTCTTCTCCTGGTACGTGTGAGAACAGTTTTCCTCCCTCAACGACTTCAGTAATCGCTTGATCGAAAGGAATCACTTTCCATTTATTTTCACCCCGTTTACCATCTCTTTTTAATACTTTGACAACACGGTATGGGTCATAAATCGTTTGAATCCCTGCTTGACCTTTAGGACAAAGACCCGCATCAATCTTCGCACCCACTTGGATATCTGTGGATGTTGGAATCGGGCTGTTAAGGTTTTGTATCGAGTATGGATTACCATCGATTTTCACCGCGACGCCATCTTCAATTTTGACCTTGATGGGACAGGCAGTATGACACTGCAAACAGACAGAATAAATCACATTCTCAGCATCATTGAGAGGATAATCGATTTTACCCCTTCCTGTTCCTTGTGAATTAATCTTTTCAACGGCACCCAAACATGCGGCAGAACCACCAAGTAGGGCTGAAGTTTTAAGGAAACTTCTTCGGTCCATGGGTTTGTTTTCTATAATTTCATTTTTCATTATTCTTCTCCTGCTACTTGATATATTGGTAAGAGTTTTTTACCGATCATAAAGACGGCCATCACAACCGCTACGATAAAGAACAGTACCTGCCACTCCATGGTTGATGGCAAATATGAGAATGTCAATTTGCTATGCACCCAAGCTTCAGCGATACCTTGAAATCCCGGATCAATCATCCCTGGGATTACGATATTGAGTCTCACCGCCAAGAAACTACCCGCAATCAATAAACCAGCCAGCGCGATGGCACCGGGGGATTTTGATTTGACAGTGAGTAAAAACAGTGGAATTAACACCCCAATGAGGATGTGAACAACCCAAAAAGTAAACCAATAGGGTCCGAACAAAATCTCTTGCCAGATATGTCCCTCACCAAATGCGGCATAAAAAGTTCCAATATACACTTCTGAAATCTCTAAAATTTCATCTAAAATCAAAAGTGCCAAAGTGGTTTTTCCCAAAAATATCATCATTTTTGAAAACTCTTCTTGTGACTGGTTGGGTCTCCAGATATAAGCGACGGTTGCAAATAGTGCACCCCCACTCAAAAAGGCGCCCGCCAAAAAGACAACCGGTAACATGGGTCCATGCCAGAACGGTTTTGCGATGACATTAGCAAAAACACCACCCACACCTCCGTGGAACGCAAATGCCAATGGAATACTCCAAATTCCTAAAACGATTAAAATCTTTTTGATAGACTTTTGTTTGGCACCTTGTGCTTGCTCTTTTTTGATTGCTAAATACAATTCAACACAAAGTGTTATAAAATAAGCCGTATATAAAATCGCCATCCATCCCATCATGGAGTGAAGATTTGGATCAAGGATTAGGTTGAAGGCTCGCAAAGGATGACCCAAATCAAGTCCCACAGAAATCATCGCACCAACCAAAGTAGCTATGGCTACCAAAAACGCCATCTTGCCTACTTTTTTAACAGCTTGGATATCAAACACATAGGTCATGACCGAAATCATCAAAGCCCCTGCTGATAACCCAATCAACCAAATATAAGATGAAATCCACAATCCCCAAGGGATATAAGAACCATACGCGGTATTAATATGTCCATTCGTAAATCTATCTATGATACCAGGCATACCCCAGGCACCAAAACCAATGATTAAAATCCAAACCAGGATGTTGCCCATTTTTTCTCTTGTCATCTCATCCCCCTACTTAATATAATACACACTAGGATGTGTACCAATCTCTTCTTTGAGTCTAAAAGCATTAGGTAATGCCACAAGCTCAGAAACCAAACTATCTGGATCATTAGCATCGCCAAAATAAGTAGCCCGTCCAATACATGTCACAACGCACTCAGGAAGCAACCCCTTCTCGATTCTAGGGATACAAAAATGACATTTTCGCGCGTTGCCTATCGGTGATTCTTCGCCTTCTCGCTTCCACTCTTTGGCATATTCATAAGAAGCCAACGTTTCATATTTGCCTGCTTTATCTTTGCCTAAAAATACTTTTGGAGCGTCTGCGGCATCATCGATGTACTCTAAACCAAAATCAAAAGTTCTCGCATCATAAGGACATGCAGTCAAACAATACCGACATCCAATACATTGGTCATAATCAACAATCACAATACCATCGGCACGTTTCCACGTCGCTTCAGCCGGACAAACCGGCACACAAGGAGGCTCATCACAATGCATACAAGGACGGGGTAGTGTCACATGACCTACATTGGGATAAGTTCCGATTTCTTGTTGAATAACAGGTCGGTAAATCACCCCTGGTGGTAGTTTATTTTCAGCAGCACATGAAACAGAACAGGCGTCACAACCGACACATTTTCTTAAATCAATCACCATATTCCAGCGTCGTAGCTCGATTGGTTTTTTAAGTGCTCTTTGAAGATCACGCATCATTCTTAGGATAGAATCCTCTCCGGGTTGGTATTCTGGCAAGTCAAAAGATTCAAATGGTGTAGAAAAATTGATATTGCTACCATCCATCCTCGCTTTGGCTTGAGTGGGGGCAAGGGCATTGACAATACCTCCTGCTATCAACCCGCCAAATATGCCTTTACTAAACTTGTCTAAGAATTCTCTCCTAGACGCATCGGTTTCTAAAGTCAGTGTTTCGCCAACTTTTCGAAGCTCATCTTTGCTCATGGCAACTCCTTTAAAGCAGATTTTTACATTACATGTATATAATACGCATACAGTTTGTACCTCTATAGGCGCAAATACTATTCCAGTTTTTTATAAATCCCACAATTTGGGCGTTGTCGTATATTTTTAAAGGAAATACAATATGAAAAACGATAAAAAATTTTCCACCGGTGGTAAAATTTTTACCACTTTTTTACTGCTTTTTACACTCTTTTTACCGCTTGATGCTAAAAATATTACCTTTTCATTTACCGGCACTACACTCAAAGAAGATTTAAAAACCTATCTACAATGGAAAACATATTTAGAACAAAATTCAAAGTTTAAAATTGATATTAAATTTGCCCGAACTTATGCGGAGGTCGTCTCCAATATAAAAGATGCAAAATCTGATATCGCCTATGTTTGTAGCTCTACTTATACCCTATTAAAAGACAAAGACAATGCTGATTTATTGGCCATCCCGATTATCAATGGTCAGGACAAATACTACTCAGAAATCATTGCACTCAAAGGCACAAAATATAAAAGTATTATGGATTTTAAAGGAAAAATCTTTGCGTTTACTGACCCTGACTCCACCTCAGGCTCCATTGCCCCCACGTATACAATTTTTATGCACGGAGACACAATCACCAATTTTTTTAGCAATCTTATCTATACGTATGATCATGGTGAATCTATAAAAGCGGTATTAGATGGATTTGTTGATGGGGCGAGTATCGATAGTTTGGTCTTGACACAATATGCCAAAAAACACCCCAAAGATATGCAAAATCTAAGAGTGGTACAAAAATTGGGCCCCTATACCATTTCACCTATCGTAGCGCGTAACAACCTCAATAAAAGAGAATTTCAAGAACTTCAAAACCTCTTTTTAAATATGCACCACACCAAAATCGGTAAAGAAATTTTGAATCATCTCAATATTGACCGATTTGAGAAGCCAACCAATCAAACCTATTCTAATATCTACAAAATGCTCAATGCATTAAAAGAAAAAAAATGACCAAACTCTTACACTGGTTGCACTCACAATCCATCTATACCAAATTGGCTTTTTTGATTTTCATGATTATTTTCATATTCTCTTCTCTCATCGTCGTACTTGCCATCGATACGTCCAAAAAACAGACCAATGAAATCATCAATGAAATGATTGATAGCAACATCCAATCTAACAAAGATTTTCTCACCAGTGCCATCTTGGCTAATGACCGGTGGGCTTTGTTTAAGTTTCTCAAATCCTTCTCTCAAAATAGTGCTATTAAAGATGCCGGTATTATCGATAAGCACTCTATTGTCTTGGCACATACCGACACCGCGCGTCACAAGATGGGAACCCGCCTTGATGACCCCGAAGAACACAAAATACTTCCTTTCAAAAAAGATGGTGTACTGCTGGGATATTTTGTCTTAGATATTGAAAAAAGCTCCATCAAAAATATGCTCGAGAGGAGCTTTTCAACCAACTTTTTAATCATGACCTTTGCAGCTGTTTTTTCATTTCTTTTTGCCATTTATTTTATGAAAAATCTACTGGATCGACTCAATATATTGCGAGATAATACCAAAGCGATATCGCTGAAAAAGTGGGATGACATACGCGAGATACAAAGTGTTGAAAATGATGAAATTACGGATCTTGTCAAGACAACCACCCTCTTACTCAAAGAGATCAAAGAATCGGTTAAAAAAGAAGAAGAACTCAAAAACTTTTACCAACGCACCTTGGCATCGGTGGATGTTTTCATTGTCATTTGTGATGAAGATCTCAATATCATGTATCAAAACGAACATCCCATCAGCACACTGTTGCTTGAAGAGAATCAATTTAAAAGCGAATACATCACAAACCTCATTCAATGCTATCAAAATCACTCATGTACTTTTTGTAAACAAAAAATCACGAATGATTTGGGCGAAGATTTATCATTGTATTATCAAATTCAATTGGTCAATGAATACCTTGTCATCTCATTTTCTGACATCACGCAACTCTCAAAGCTAGAAGAAAATGAGAAAATCCTCCACTCCCTCAAAACGTTGGGTGAAATCAGCTCTTTATTTGCGCATGAAATCAAAAATCTTTTGCAACCTTTAAAACTATTACTCCAAGAAGATGAAGAGATTGATAAAGAGGATTTGCACATCATTCATAACACTCTCAATCGTATGGATGCCCAAGTTATCGACTTTTTATCATTAGGAAAACCGATTGACCAGCGGGATATCGTCGCTCTTCCCATTCAAAAATCTTTGGATGAATTGCTGGCTATTTTGCAACCAAAACTGCAAGAACACCACATCCATATAAAACAGTATGTCCAAGATGGTTTGCATGTCAAAATCAGTAAAAATTCCTTTGAGATGATTGTACTCAACCTCATCAATAATGCGATAGATGCCATCAAACAAAAGGGGAATATAGAGATAAGTTGGGTCAAAAAACCTAACCAAATGAGTGAACTCAAAATCACAGATAGTGGATGTGGCATACCAAAAACATTGCGAAAGAAAATTTTTAAACCTTTTTTTACAACCAAAAGTCACGGCTCTGGATTGGGACTTTTTACGGTGTATAAGATTGTCTATCTCTCAGGAGGTCAAATTCACATCGCCGATGACGATACGACGACCTTTATCATAAAACTACCACAAGGAGAATTATCGTGAAGATTGCCATCATAGACGATCAAGATGAGATTCGGTATTCTGTTTCTAAGATTTTAAAGAGAGCAAAATATGAAACGGTTCTATTCCATGGTTTGGAATCTGATATTATTGCGCGCATTAAAGACGAGCAGATTCAGCTTTTGATTGTAGATATTATGCTCTCGGATGATTTTTCAGGTATTGATTTGATAAAAAATTTGAGACAGCACAACATCACACTCCCTGCGATTTTGATGACGGCCTATACCACCCCTACGAATATGATTGAAGCCTCAAAAATTGGTATCAAAGATATTCTTCAAAAACCTTTCACCGTCGATGAACTCAAGAATATCGTCAAAAAATATGAAGAAAAAGATGATGCTTTTATCCAGGTACTAGATCAAATCAATGAAGAATTTGTCGGCTCTTTTGAGACGATGAAGGATATCTATAGCAAAATCGGCGTAGCGGCTAACAATGATTTGCCTATCATGATACTAGGGGATACCGGCACAGGAAAGGAGCTCATCGCCAACCTGATCCACAAAAATTCAAGAAATTCAAAATCTGAAATTTTAGCCATCAATTGTGCTTCGATTCCCAAAGAACTCTTTGAATCGCAACTCTTTGGTCATGAAAAAGGCGCTTTTACTGATGCGAGAACGGCACATATCGGATTTGCAGAATCAGTGGGAGATGGCACGCTATTTTTGGATGAAATCGGAGAGATTAGTACAGAATCACAAAGTAAATTGCTTCGATTTTTAGAAAATAAAACCTTTCGACGTGTCGGAGGTACTCATGATATAAAATTTCATGGTAGGATTATCTCTGCGACTAATATCAACATCAATGACAATATCGAGAAGGATCTTTTTAGGCAAGATTTATACTATCGTCTCTCCATGATTAAAATTGAAATACCCGCACTCAATCAACGCAAAAAAGATATTCCGGCATTGGTTGATTTTTTTATCAAGCAAGCCAACACTGAACTCAATCTCAATATCAAAGGTATTTCAAATGACGCATTGGAATTGCTCAAAAAACGAACCTACAAGGGCAACATCCGAGAATTAAAAAATACCGTTTATAACTCAGCCCTCAATGCGCATGAAGATGTCATCCAAAAAGAGCATATTCAATTTGAAATCGAAAAAACAAAAGATTGCAGCGCCCAAGAGATTATTGCACAAATGATTGAAATACGCGGTATCGAAAATGCAAAAGAGATTCACAATAGTCTAGAAAAAGAGTTTTATGACATATTACTACAAAAATGTGACAACATCACACATTTGGCAAAATATTTGGATATTTCACGCAGTACGCTTCGAAATATTTTGCGCAAACATCATATTATATCAGAGTAAATATAATGCAAATAATTCCTATTGACATATTATTTTTATTCAGTTAAGATTTTACAAACACTTTAATGAAGGAGTAAGAATGAAGCAGTACGAAACCTACAAATGTAATGTTTGCGGTAACGAAGTAGAGGTACAAAATGTTGGGGGCGGAACACTGACTTGTTGTGATCAAGCCATGGAATGCACTACCAAGGATCTCACAGCCGTCAATCTCATGAAGGCCTTTGCCGGAGAGTCTCAAGCTCGAAATAAATACGAATTTTTCGGCGAACTCGCACGTGAGGCAGGATGGCATGTCATTGCAGAACATTTTATGGAAGCGGCACAAAATGAAAAATACCACGCCAAAGCAGAATATGAAGCTTACAACAAACTGGTCTATGGCATAGAAATGCACGAAACCCTCAAAAATCTCGACATTGCAATTGCAGGTGAAAATTATGAGCATACAGAGATGTATCCAAATTTTGCAGCCATTGCCGCAGAAGAAGGACATAAAGAGATCTCAAGATTGCTCAAAGCCATCGCTAAAGTAGAAGTCGAACACGAGAGAGAATATGCCGAACTTAAAAAAGTACTCGAAGAAGAGGGCTTCTTTGATAGTGATGAAGATGAATTTTGGGTTTGTGAAGTCTGTGGCCATGTTCACAGAGGCAAAAAACCACCAAAAGTATGCCCACTTTGTAAAGTACCACAAGAGTATTTCAAAAGACAACACCTCGTCTAACCCCTTGGTACTTGCCTAAAAAGTAAGTACCTTACTGAATCAAAGGAAAATATTATGGCAAAAAGAGGAATTTCTATCTTAAAGGGAATCGAAGCTGACGCAGTCGTCACACTTCTCAATAAAGCTTATGCCGATGAATGGTTGGCCTATTATCAATATTTTATTGAAGCTAAAGTCGTCAAAGGCATCATGAAAGATGCGGCTATTGCAGAGCTTGACCAACACGCGGCTGATGAGTTGCGCCATGCGACAATGGTGTGTGATAGGATTATGCAACTTGGCGGTACGCCCCTTTTACATCCGCAAGATTGGCTCACGCACACAAATTGCGGTTATGATGCCCCAACTGATGCCAACGTATTGCCGGTATTAGAACAAGCCATCAAAGGAGAACAATGCGCCATTAGCATCTATTCGAAACTTGCCGATACGACACGAGAGCGCGATATTGTCACCTATGATATGGTCTCTCAAATACTAGCAGATGAAGTTGAACATGAAGAGGACTTGCAAGCCTTGTATGATGATATTCATGAATTTATAGCCGAAGTGAAAAAAAATGTACAGTAAGTCCTAAAAAAAGGGGGATTTGTCCCTCTTTTAGTAAGATTATAACTAGATAGCGTTTTCGTCTTCTTCTGAAGTTCTAATTCTTATGACCTTTTCTACGTTACTCACAAAGATTTTACCATCACCGATTTTACCTGTTTTTGCTGCTTCGATAATTGCATGGATGACACGATCTTCATCATCATTTCTAATAATCACTTCAATCTTGATTTTAGGTACAAAATCGACAACATATTCTGCTCCACGATATAATTCAGAATGACCTTGCTGTCGTCCATAACCTCGGATTTCTTGTATCGTCATCCCCGTCACATCAATCGCATTGAGGGCCTCTTTGACATCATCTAATTTAAATGGTTTTATAATTGCTTCGATTTTTTTCATTGTATCGACTCCTTTATTTTTTGTATTGTACCGAGTTTTTTATAATTTTATATTTATATATGGATACAAAATACAAAACATGATTGATTCTCCTTATTTTGGTTCTTAATTAATCTTTGATATCAATCTTTTGTTGGTGAATTTGTACATTTTATTTTTCAATTTTTCTAAAATACCCGCCTTAATCAACTGCTTGAACATCCCCACAACGGTTGGCTTACTCACACCGATATTGTCCATAATATCTTGATAAGAACCATTAAAGATGTGATCATCGTCGAGATTATTCATAATATATTTGAGGATCTCAATCTTCTTACCCCCCACTAATACCGACAAACTCTCAACAATGCTCGAACAATCTTCAAGCTCTTTCTTTTGCATAATTGGCAAGACTATATTATACATCGAAGTCACCAACTCTTTGATATTGATAGGCTTCATGATAAACCCTTCGACGCGAAGTTTCACCGCATCCAAAAGATAATCTGTCTCTGTAAAAGCTGTCGTAATGATGACCGGTGTCATATTTTTATCTTCATATCGAAGTGTTTTTAGCATCTCAATACCGTTTAATTCTGGCATCGTAATATCAGTAATAATCAAATCTACTTTTTTCTCTCTCAGTACTGCCAGTCCTTCAGCGCCACTACTAGCAACCAAAACTTCTTTGACAAAATCGCTCAATATCATTTTTGTCTGATTTTGTACAGCAATATCATCTTCAACATAGAGAATAACGCAATCTCTAAGACTGTTTAAATCCATAACCTTTACCTCCTTTTAATGGTAAACATATTTTTATATTTGCACATTTTTCATACGCTTTAAAATTTGTAAAGGTATGAGAAATATTTTCTGCAATAATACTTCCTTGCATCTGTTTCTCTATAATCTGTTGCGACATATAAAGACCAATGCCACTGCCTGAGGACTTGTGCTTGGTGGTGAAATAGGGTTCAAAAATCCTGTCAATCACCTCTGGCTTGATTCCTCCTCCATTGTCTATAACGCGGACATATCCGTATTCTTCTTCGGTATAAATCAATACTTCAATTAATCGATTCTCAATCTCCTTTTCACATAATACATCTTTTGAATTTGACAAAAGATTGACGATGACTTGCGAAAACTCATTAGGAAAGCCCATGATTTCAAAATCATCTCTCACGCTCAATATAATATTAATATGGTGTCGTTTATAATAACCGCCCATAATCTCAATACTTTTCTTAATAGATTGCGCAATACTAAAGCGTGATTTATGCTTGTTTGGGTTGAAAAAATTTCTAAAATCATCAATCGTTTTGGACATACTTCCAGCGAGCATCAAGCCCTCTTTAACCTGCTTATCTACAAACTCTTCGCTCAATTCTTGTCCGAGCATTTGCTTGGTTTGAAAACTCTGTATGACCAAACTCAAGGCATTAAGCGGTTGACGCCATTGATGGGCAATATTTCCAATCATTTCACCCATCGCAGCATGGCGCGATTGGCGTATCATGATCTCATCTTTTTGTCGGCATACTTCGATTCCTTGGTCAATTTTGAGCTCCAAATCATGATTAAGCGCTTGCAACTCTTTGGTTTTTTGATCCACCCTTTGAGCCAGACTATCATGCAGCATCCTGATATTTTGTAAAATCACAATAGCAATCAATGCCGCGACAATAATCGTACCAATAGTACCAGCGACAATCCACTCAAATGTTGCCTTATAGACTTGATGCGTCTTATCTTTGTCTTGAATAGAGGCTTCTAAATTGAGATTAATTAACTGCGTCAAATCAATATTGACAGAATAAACCGTCGGATAGAGTTGTGTTTTGAGTATCTTATAGGCTTGAACCTCATGATGACTCTTAAGCAGGGCAAAAATATGCGTCAAAATATTGTCAATATAATCAATTTTCTTATCTACTTTTTCAATCAAACTCTCTTCATCAATATCTAGAGGTGTGGTCGCATTTGGTGTTTTATAATTATAAAAAAGATTAATAAACCGATCAAAAAAATCTATTTTTTCATCACTCAATCCTGATTTATAATCTCTCCAATCGCGTCGTATCAACTCTTGCGCCAAAGAGATCACATCTTCTCCTTGTTTGTAAACGATTAAATGACGCTCCATATCTCGCAGGGTATCGAGGACATTGACGCTATAAATATCTTTGAGTTTTTCCAAGCTTGCGATAGGAAGCATTCGTTTGGTGTAGATAATATTGTAATTTTCCATGATGCGGTTGAGGCTGATATGTGAAAAGCTACCGATAAAGAGCATCCCTGTTACCATCACTAAAAACAGCAAGCTTGTCTTGGTCTCAATCGTCATATCGTTGATTTTAGCAATCAAATCCTTGGTCGTTTTAATTTTCATGGTACCAACTCAAATGTGCCATTGATATATCGACTGATGGTCACCAGACGCAAGCACGGACATTTTTTGGAGACTTTATCGGGGTGTCTGTTGTTATCAATCTCTCGTGAGAGTTTCTCCATGCCTTGAATAAAATCAGCTTTTGTGAAGGTCTCACCGACGGATTTAAACACTTCTGTAATCATCTTAGCGGCAAAATATCCTTCTAAAGAGACATAGCCCAAATCATGCCCTGGGAAATATTTTTTCATAGCCTTACGATACGCTTTTACAGTCTCTTTTTGAGACGTCCAAGGTGTGGGTACGACTTGAGAAAAATAGATATTTTTGGTTTTATAGTGTAGGGTTTTCACCAGCAATTTGGGACTCACAAAAGAGAGAACACCAAAATGAATATTTTTGATAATTTTATCATCTTTGCGTGCCCGCTTTATGAATTCTGCTACGGGATTTGTTGTACCGACCAAAATAATCGCTTCGGGTCGCGTGAGACTAATCTCATAGAGTGCATTCCCTACTGAGAGCGTGTTGCGTTTGTAACTCCCCTCTCCAATAATTTTGAGATTTCTTTTGTCCAATGCTTTTCTAATGCCTCGTAATCCGCTTCGACCATAGCTATCATTTTGATACAACACTGCAATCCGTGTCATTTTCTTTTTATTCACAAAAAGATTGACGAGATTCTCGGTCTCTGCTTCATATCCAGCACGGGCATTGAGAATGAGCGGGTTTTCGTAGAAAATTTGCTCCAGAAAATGTCCCTATCACGGGAATATTATGTTCGAGGGCAATCGGCAAGATGACTTTAGCCGTAGGCGTTCCAATCAATCCGAAAAAAGCAAATATTTTATCATCGTTTATAAATTTCTTAGCATTTTCAATAGCAAGATTGGGTTCGTATCGGTCATCACGAGTAATAATTTTGATATATCTACCAAAAACACCCCCTTGGGTATTGATTCCTTTGAAATATGCTTGTGCCCCCATCAACATCTCTTGACCGAGATTTTTTTTGCTCCCGGAGAAGGGTCCACTCATCCCCAAACGTATTTCTTTACCAGAAAATTTCCCTTGTGAGACATAAATAGCGCTCAAAAGCAGTAACAATAAAAAGAGTGCAGTTACAATTTTATTCATAAAAGATATAATAGCAATAAGTTTTTGTATAACTGCTTAAATAAGTAAATAAAACTTAACAAAGATAAATTAAGGTAAAAAATGCGCTGTAAGATTTGTCATCATGATACGACGTTGATCAATGACGTAAAACAAAACAAAAAATATCACCAATGTCACGCTTGTCAAACCATCTGGATGGATCAAGAATGCTTCTTAGATGATTCCAAAGAAAAGCAACAATATAATCAACACCATAATAATTTTGAAAGCACCGGTTATGTCAAAATGTTTGAAAACTTTTTGGATTATTTTTGGTCAGATTTACCAAAAGATGCAACCCAAGCACTCGATTTTGGTTCTGGTCCTGGACCGGTTTTAGCTGAGATTTTAAAACGCCGTGGGTTGCAAGCAGATGGGTATGATAAATTTTTTCAACCCGAAAAAGTTTATGAAGACAAGCAGTATGATTTGATTACGTGTACTGAAGTCTTAGAGCATGTTGCCGACCCAAAAGCCCTGTTGATGCTCTTTAAAAAGCACTTAAAGAACAGAGGTATCATTGCTATCATGACACTCTTTCATACCAATGATTCTCGTGAATTTTTAGATTGGTGGTATCATAGAGACCCCACACATATCACCTTTTACACGCCGCACTCTTTTGAAGTTTTGGCCGATATGTGTGGGCTTAACATCATCAAACATGATGATAAAAGGGTCATAATCCTTACTTCTTCAACGTCGTGATATACTCAGATACCGCCTTGATTTGCGCGTCAGTCATATGTGCGACTTGCCCTTTCATGATGCCTTTCATCACACCACCAAAGGTGCCATCTTTATAGCCTTTGAGGGCATCTTCAAGCTTTTGTGCATCCCATGTATTAATGACGACAGATTTACCCAAAGCCTTTTTTTCTCCATGCATCCCGTGGCAGGCTGAGCATTTTTTGTACAATGTGGCACCATCTTCTGCTGCCATCACATTGATAGCAAATACTGCCAATACGGCCAAAAGTAACTTTTTCATTTCGACTCCTTTTTGATTTGTCACAGTATAAAATAAAAAAGTGAAGTCATTGTGAAGTTATTTTTTTAAAATATGAAGATACTCTTTAGTCACGGATGCTTTATGGTTGCGACTTAGAGTTTGGTCGGCTTTAAACCTTTTGTATTCTGTTGTCACCAAATCATACGTCCCATAGCGTGACATAATCGCGCTGACATCTTCTTTATGCATCAAGCCTTCATTGTTGTAGCTCAAAAATATATAAGGAAATTGCGCATTTTTGATTAATGCTTCAAAACTGCGATGCACGCGATTTCGCCTGCAATAATTTGATTTGTTGAAATCACCACGAAGGCCAGTTTTCCCTCTCGGTATAAAATGATCATACAGCGCAATAGTATTGAGGATATGATAATTGGCACTGTATTGACGTTCATTATAGGGTGGGTCCAGATATAAAATATCGCCACTTATTTTTTTAATCAGCACATTGGCATCCTCATGATACACTTCATGTTGTCCCACATCATATTCAAAATGCGCCGGTTGTAATCGCAACTCTTGCTGTGCTGATTTTTTGAGGTGTTTTAAATAAGCTCCATAAATCGAAGCGGTATTGGCCACTTTATCAGCACTCTCAATCAACGATGCCAATAAAAAATAATACATCTCCTCACTGATCTCATGATGTGAAAACCATCGATTGATTTGTTGACGTATGGCATCAATCTTCATACCATTGGTATCGCTAAAATATTGCCGACCGCTCCCGCCTCCTAGACAGTAGTGTTGATAAATAAATCCATCACGCACCAGTGGCACAGTATTGAGATATTCCAAATAATACTCTTTATCTTCTAAAGCGTGTCGATTGCTAATATAATTTTTATTTAATACAAAACTGTAATATTCAAAATCATTGCTGATGATTTTCTTGACATGCCCTTTAAAAGTTCTACCGATGATACCCGTACCTGCAAAAATATCACAAAAAATTTTATCCGAGAGGTCCGCATTGAAAACATCTGTTATCTCTTCTTTGATCCAAGAAGAGAGTCTAGATTTTGAGCCAATATAGTTCAATCATCCCTCTTTATCATATCCAAAATATCATCCCAGACACCAAATCCACTATCGGCATTGATGTGTCCGGCTTGATCCAAAATTTTGTGAGTCACTCCCAATTGATGTGCCAAATCATTGGCTTCATCTTGGCTCATATACGGATCGGTGGTCGAGGTGATTAAGACCACATCACTCGCATGCAAATTACGTGGTACCTCCACGGGGAAGAAAGTCGCCACCTCTTGAATCGTGACCTTTAAACTCGGTGGTGCCACTAAAAACAGCTTGTGTACCTCAGGCAAATCATACGCTTGGCACAGATGAAACCACAATGTGTTTGCCAGTGAATGACACACAACGGTATCGGGTTTAAAATCATCCAACAGCGCTTTGACCTGTTGCATCCACACCTCTTTTATTGGCGCATCTTTATCTTTTAAGAGGGGAAAACAGACGGTACCATAATCTTTGGCCAGTTCTCCCGCAAGCCAACTCTGCCAATGGGGCATATCACTGCCGCCCCAGCCATGCAGTATCAACGTTTTCATGATCCTATCCTATTCATTTTAATTTTCCAAATACCTTATAAATATCCCAATATTCATCAATCGCCTCGTCGAGTTGCTGCTCGCTCAGTGTTGTTTTTTGCTTCACACCAAAACGGTTTAACAACGCTTTATTTAAAATCGACGTCTCTTTTGTCGGATTTAAAAGATACAGTTTCATCGCATATTTGGTCTCAATGGCACTGCTGTATTTCAAAAGATAACGATAAAAAAACTTATCGATTTTAACCGGCAATTTTTGATGGCATTGCACACAGTTATCTTGATATACTGAGGCGTGTAGATGTATGAAGAGACTCAATATAAGCACGACAATCTTCACCATGAGAGTTGTACCTCCGTGTATTCATTGACTTTGGAGTCAATTGTAATTTTCAAATGATACTCTTCTGCAATCTTGCTCACAATACTCAAGCCAATACCAAAGCCCCCGACACTTTTATCCGCACGCTCGTATCGATTGAAAATCTGCGATAATTTTTCTTTGGCAATGCCCCGACCACTGTTTTTAATCGATAGATGATGCGCTGAGAGGATGACTTCTAATGAGCCATTGATTTTATTGTATTTGATAGCATTGGAGATGAGATTATCGATTAATTTTACTATTTTGTTGCGATCTGCCTCAAGGAACACCTGCTCTTGTAAGCGGGTTTTTGTTTGGATTTTTTTTGATTTTAAGAATAAAGAGACATACTCCAAGCGCTCTAAAATCAACGCTTTCATATCAATCGATTCATTTTTGGAGATGATTTTATTCTCAAGCGTGAGAAAAATCAAATCTTGATGGAGATTTGAGATTGTGCGTGCAGCGATTTTGATTCGTGCCAATCTTTTTTTTAATTTTTCATCCAAATGCGTGTTTTCACTCAACTCGATATTGGAGAGAATCGTACCCACAGGCGTGTTGAGTTCGTGTGTGGTATCTTTGATAAAGCGGTCTAATAAGGAGATGGCCTCTTTCATCGGTTTTAAAATAAGATGCATCAAAAAATATCCCATCGCAAGCATCATGAACAAAAATACTCCACCATATATCACAAGATTTTTATAAACTGTTTGCTTCCAAATCCCACTATCTTTGACTTCAATGACGACATATTTGGCACCCAAATAGTAGTATTCAGGCTCTTTTATAAAAAAGATTTTATTCCCGCGCATATAAATATCTTGATTCAGATCCACATCGGCATCATGATCCAAAAGAGAAAATATCTTGTGATAGGTACTATCATAAATCGCTGATTTGAACCGTGTGTCTCTTGGGTAGCGCTTCGTTTTATCAAAATTGACATGCACCTCTTTGAGCCTTTCAATCTGCTCACTCGCCAAAGTAGACAATCCTAATCGTTTACTTTGAAGCATCAAATCTTTTTGTGTATTGTAGTAATAGATTGCAAAAAAGAGCAACAACACAATCGTAAAAAATGCATAAAGAATAAAAAATGAGACGAGTGTTTTTTTCTCACTCTGTCGTAAATTTATATCCCAGCTTTTTAACACTGACAATTTTTTCTTTCCCTATGATTTTTCGTAAGTTTTTGATATACGTCCGCAGCGCATCATCACTACTAACTTCGTTGTAATCCCACAATGTCGCGTAAATAACATCGTGAGTTATAATCTCATTTTTTTTCTGTAAAAACAGCTTTAAAAGCAGTGCCTCTTTCTTTTGTAGTTGCATCACTTTACCACTCACGCTGAGCTCATGAGTTAGTGTATCGTAAGTAATCGATTGGTCAATTTGTATCTTAGAATCGCGCGCATGAAAAAATTCTCTGGCCAACAATGTCTGAATCCTCAGGCGCAATTCTTTGAGTTCAAAGGGCTTACGGATATAATCATCACAACCACTTGCATATCCATTTTCGACATCATCCATCGTATTGAGTGAGGTCATAAAGATAGCAGGCACCATATCCCGATTGGTGCGGATTTTTTTCAATAATTCAAATCCATTGATTCCCGGGACATTGACATCTAAGAGATAAAGATCATAATTCTTTTCATATATCATGCTCTCCGCTTCATCGCCATCATACGCCGTATCCACCTCAAAACCTGATTCTTCAAGAAATTCTACAATAGTATCATTGAGGTTCACATCATCTTCGAGCAAGAACAGTTTGGCGGTATTCATTTTTTTACTTTTTTTAATTTTTTGATATTGTGTTGATAGACGTGTTTCTCTTGGTCCGACATGGTACGAATTCTGGCATTGACTTCTCGCAAAAAGGCACTTTTATTCTCAGCCGGTACATACCCCACCATCGCCATCAACTCTTCAGTGCTTACGACACTATAATCAACTTTTGCCAATAATGCTATGCTAAAGATGAAAAGGCAGCAAAACACTTTTTTCATAGTATTAATCCTTTTTATTATTGTATCAAAATAATTGTGTTGCGATTGTGAAACACTCTTAATTTACAACATCGCTTCCAAATACGCACTGATATGGCTCATGACATAATTCAAGACTTTCTCATCTTCTTCGCTAAAGCCCTCACTGCCATCGGTTTTATTCAAAAGCTGGATGACTCCAATCGTCTTTTTATCATAACCAAAAATCGGCATAGTCAAGATATTGCGGGTATCATAGCCGATACTTGTATCAATCACATCATTAAAGAGTTTTGAGTTTTTAGCATTATTGATCATGATTGTGTTCTTGGTTTTAAAAACTTCACCCACAATCCCAGTATCATCAGGCACTTCTAAAAAACTCAGCCCATCCAGACACACAGACCAAAAGCTACCATTGGTATCATCATGCATAAATACGGTACAGCGATCGACATTTAACATCGATTTAATCGCATCAGATAGCAGTTTGAGTCTTTTGGGATTCTCTTCTTGTGAGACGAGTTTTTTGTTGAGTTCTAATAATTGGTTTAATTTATTTTCACTGATCTCTTTAGCCATAATATCACATCTTTATTAAATTTATTAAGTATTTTTTGATACGCATCCACCGCCCCTTTGGCATCGATACTATCACAAGTCTCCTGATAGATAAATGCTTTAGTAGCCACCAAAGCAGCACTTTTTCTCTCAACCACATACACGCGTATCTCAAAGGAAACCTTTTTCATATTTTGCACGGCATTGACGATATTTGCCTCCAACAACAAATCCGGTAACATTTTGGAATACTCACTATAAACACTTTTAAAAAGACCGCTTTTAAAAATATTGTCCGTCAAACTTTGTGCTACCATACTGGTGAAATTTTCATTCCATGTTGAGTACAAATACGCTCCTATTCTCCCAGAAGGTTCCTGATACCAAATTTTTCTACTCTGCAAGAAATTTGGAGATTTAAACCGTGCTATCTTCAAGATTTTATCCCCTATAATCTGTTGCTGTGCTTGATGATTGTCTTCGAGATGATAGGTCACAACAGGAGGGCTGACCTCTTTAATCGAACATCCACTGATGAAAATCACTATAAAAATAGCCGTTAAAATCTTATTCATGACGCTCCCCTGGTCCTGGAATTTTTGTGCCCACTTTATAAAAGATATCACTTGGGCTTTGTTTGAACTCTTCTATTACATCATCGAGCTTCAAGGAGGTATCCTTGATTGAGAAAGCCGCATCATTGAGTATCTGTAAATTTCTCTCTACAATATCTGAGAGATTAAATGCCCCACTATCGAGCTCTTTTTGTACGGAGCGAAAAAACAATTTCGCCATATCACTAGCATCACCGAGCTGGTCACTAGCACGTCCTAGTTTATCAAAGGTAGGCGTGAGTTTGTCTTCGAATTTTTTGGTATGTTCAATCAAATCACTACTGCTATCTTTAAAACTTTTAAAATCTTTTTCTATCGCATTAAAATTGGTCTCCACACTTGCTTTTAACAAGCTAATCTGATCAAACATCTCAGTGAGACGATGTTTGTTTTCATCGATAAATGTTGTCGTACGCGATAAGTTTTGAATAATATTAGAAAGATACTGGACGTTTTGTTCACTCAAAATTTTATTGGCTTTTTCTGAGATGACATTGAGTTTTTCAATCATGGATTCGCCACTATCATACAACATCGCAATGACTGATTTTTTGGAGGGAATCGTAGGAATTTTTGTTTTATCATCGCCCATAAGAAGGGGGGAATCTTTGCTGCCACCTTCAAGTTCAACATGCTTGAGTCCGGTAATGCCTTGGGAATCTAATAGGGCAAAGGTATCCTTTTTAATCGGCGTGCCTTTATTAATCTCAAGGAGTACTTTTACCTCTTCACTGTTTTTTTCACTGATTGAAATGCTTTTAACCCGTCCGATTTCTACCCCTCGAAGTTTTACAGGGGAGTCCAAACTGAGCCCCGAGACCGATTCTGTAAAATAGGTCTTGTAATAATGGTGCTCTATCGCATTGTCTCCATATTTTGTGATCCAATACAAAAAAGAAAAAAGTGCCAATGTGATAGCAATCACAAAGGTACCAACGATGGTATAACTGAGTCTTTTTTCCATACTATATTCCTTTTATCGTATCCATCAGTTTTTCAAAAACTCTCTGATAGCATAATTCTCTGATTGAATCGCCTCTTTATAGTTTCCTTCAAATGCAATTTTTTTATTTTGAAGGATACAAAATCGATCCAAAACATGTTCAATCGTATGCAAATCATGCGTCACTATCACCACAGTGAGTTTCAAAAGTGATGCAATCTCGCGTATGAGTATATCAAAATTTTCCGCACCAACAGGGTCCAAACCACTTGTAGGCTCATCCAAGAAGAGCACTTTAGGGTCCATAACAAGCGCACGTGCGAGCGCCACTCTCTTTTTCATACCCCCGCTTAGTTCACTCGGGAACAGATAAGTAGCCTCAGGATCAAGTCCTGTCATTTTTAATTTACTAAGGGCAATCTGCTCTATCACTTCCATAGGCAAATTGGTATGCTCAATCAATGGAATCGAGACATTTTCCAAAACATTAAGCGAAGAATAAAGGGCACCAAACTGAAATAAAACCGCCCAATTTTTTCGCAATGCTTCCATTTGTGAGTATGTGAGTGCCCCGATGCGATAGCCTAAGATATCAATGGTGCCACTTTTAAAGGGTTGAAGCATGACAATTTCTCTCAAAAGCGTCGATTTACCACTCCCACTTCCTCCTAAAATACCATAAATCTCACCCTCATAGATATCAACCGAGACCTTATCATGAACCACTTTTTTACCAAATTGCGTGACAATATCATGAGCGCTAATAATAATCGGTTTCAAATGCCAACCTTAGTCAAAACGACCGATATCAGAGCATTACACGCAATCACCCAAAAGATTGCATTGACGACGCTGATGGTCGTATATTTACCGATACTCTCAGTGCTCCCAGAGACTTGAAAACCACGAAAACATCCAATCAAGGCAATAAGCAAACCAAAAAATGGTGCTTTGAAAAGCCCGATAAGAATGTGTTTGACTTCTACAACATTGCGCATTCTGATAATAAATTCATGATAGGAAATGCCCAATTGGTATTTCGCTACAATCATGCCCCCAAAGGTGCCAATAATATCAGCAAAAAATACAATCAAAGGCATGGCTATCAACAGAGCAAACATCCGTGGCAATACAAGAAACAAAACCGGGTCAAGTCCCATCGTTTTCATCGCATCAATTTCTTGCGTAATCTTCATCGTGCCAATTTCTGCCGTATAAGCAGAAGCACTTCTACCTGCAATAACAATCGCCGCAATCAATGGAGCGAGTTCCCGAAACATCGAGATGCTGACCAATTCAACAATAAAAATATTGGCCCCAAATCTCGCTAACTGTTCAGCCCCTTGATAGGCAATCACCAGTCCGACCAAAAATGAGGTCAATGCCACAATCGGTAGCGCTTGCGCACCTGAGCGTTCGATATGTACCGCCGTTGCCTTATAGCGAAAGCGCCAAGGTTTAGGAAGAATACGTAAAAATTCAATCGTACTTTGCCCCAAGAAAGAGGAAAACAGAAGTAGTGATTCAAACATGTCAATAACAAGTTTTCCAATTTTATAGACACTCGATGCAAAAATGTTTTCTTTTTTGATTGTAATTTTGGATTTTTGTCTTAGATTTCGTCTAGCAAAGAGGAGTAGTCCCTCAAAGTCCGGATTCATACCGGTGAGAACAAACGGTACTTTTATGTCACTAAAATATGCACCCAAATCTGCCAGAACAATCGCTCCAGCAAAGTCCAATGCTTGTAAATCCTGACAATCAATAGTCACGATAGCAAAAGTTCCCTGCTTGATTTTTTTGATCTTGGGATATAATTTTTTCAGATTAACTTTATCAAAATCACCGGAAATTTTTATATTGCATCGTTTACTATCTTTTTGTATGATATCAAAACTACTCATGTAAGTATTGTAATAGTATTTATTATAATATTGCCTTAAATGGCGCAGTGGCAAAGGAAATGATATGAAGAAAATCGGATTGATGTTATTTGTATTGATGACTATCATGGCATATGCCAAAGGAGATAAGATGGAACATTCACAAACTGTCATATTAGGCGGTGGTTGTTTTTGGTGCTTAGAAGCTGTATTTGAAGATGTCAAAGGAGTCACGTCAGTGGAGAGTGGCTATGCCGGTGGCGTGGGAGAAAACCCAACATACGAACAAGTTAGTACTGGAAAAACCGGCTATGCAGAAGTCGTCAAAGTCACCTTTGATGAGCACATCGTCACGCTGGAAAAACTTTTGAATATCTTTTTTGCCATTCATGACCCCACCTCACTCAATCAGCAAGGTAATGATATCGGAACCCAATACCGATCGGTCATCTTTTATACCGATGATGCACAAAAAGAAATCGCGCAAAAAGTGATGCAAGAAGAGGCTCCAAAATTCAACAAACCCATCGTGACAGAACTCGCTCCTGCCCCTGTGTTTTACAAGGCTGAAGCGTACCACCAAGACTACTTCAAGAAAAATCCATACCAAGGATATTGTGTTTATGTTGTCAAACCAAAAGTAGAGAAATTTTTACAAAAATTCCCAACCTTAAAAAAATAATAAATTTCCAAATTACCATAATGCCTTCAAAAGCCCAAAAGACGGGTTTTTGAAGACTATTTTAGTCTTTTTAATAGATGTTCCTTTTCTACACATAAAACAAAATAAACGCGCTATTTATGTCTAAGTTGTGTTTTTTGACATCATATTCTTTTCTTATTATAATAATATGAAATTAAAATATAAGTAGGAGGGTACCGTGGCATTTAAGATTACAAAGATGATCGATCTGGATTCTATAGATTTTTTGGTCGATGTTGAAGCTCCTGAGATCGCAGAGCGATTTCATCCGGGACAGTTTGTGATGCTCATGACAAGAAAAGAGGGAGAACGTATTCCTATGTCTGTCATGAAAGCAGAAGATGGCAAACTGAGCATGTTCATACGAAAATTGGGCAAAACGTCTAAGGAATTGAGAGATGGCATAGAGGCTTTTGAAAATGTCATCGGTCCTTTGGGCCATGGTGTTGAAGAGAAGGTCTATGGCAATATTCTGGTACTCTCCGATGCGGTATGTGGACATGCTGAAAATTATGCAATCTGTGACGCACTAGGAAAAATAGAAGGCAATACAATCACCTCAGTGCAGACATTTCCAAGTAAAGCAGAGATTTATCCCGATGAATACCTAGCAAAAAATGTGGCCGATCGCCACTTCATCACAACCGAAGATGGTTCATTTGGTGATGCAGGCAGCTATGTCACGACACTCAAGAGATTACTCAAAAATGACGTGCCGATTGACTTTGTCTTTGGAGGAGGTAAATTGCCTACCATGAAAGCCGTCTCGACGATTCTTGCTATCAACAATATCGACAATCTTTTCACCACAAGACAGATGATGGTCGATGGCTCAGGCATGTGTGGAGCATGTCGTCTTTATATCGATGGAGAGATGAAACTAGCCTGTGTCGATGGCCCGATGTTTGATAGCAGAAAAGTGAATTGGACCCGTGCGATGAAACGCTATGGTATGTTCAAAAAAGAAGAAAAAATCGCCAATGAATATTATGAAGCTCATAAAGGAGGGTGCGGACAATGCCAAAAATAAAACCAAGAGTCCCGATGAAAGAACAACCGGCTTTACAACGTATCAAAAACTTTGATTCCGTGCCTTATGGTTACACAGAAGACCAAGCCGTAGAAGAAGCCGCTCGTTGTATCCAATGTAAAAAACCAGCATGTGAGAGTGCTTGTCCTGTCAATATTGGCATCAAAGAGATGAACCTTTTAATTTCGCAGAGAAAATTCAAAGAAGCTTATCTTTTGGTCAAAGAAGACAATGCCTTTCCGGCTTGTTCAGGAAGAGTCTGCCCTCAGGAAAAACAGTGCGAGGGTGATTGTATCTTGAAAAAATTCGACCAGCCCGTTTCTATTGGTAAACTTGAGGCGTTTATCGCAGATTGGGGAGCGGCACATCAAGTAGAAGTCCAAGAGTGTATTAGCGATAATGAAGACAAACACATAGCCATCGTTGGCTCAGGACCGGCAGGGCTTGCTTGTGCTGCTGAGTGTCGTAAATACGGGTATGCTGTCACCATTTATGAAACATTGCACAAAGCAGGGGGCGTACTACAATATGGTATCCCTGAGTTTCGATTGCCAAAAGATATTGTCGATGATGAAGTCGCCAAACTTGAAGCAAAAGGGGTCAAAATCGTTCTGAATAATACCGTAGGACAAAATATCTATTATTATGAATTGGTCTCACAAAATGATGCTGTCTTTTTAGCGATGGGAGCAGGAGCACCAAAATTCATGGGCATACAAGGGGAAAATCCACTCGATGGGGTTTACTCTTCTAATGAATTTTTGATTCGCGCCAATCTGATGAAAGCGTACAAATTCCCAGAATGGGACACCCCGATTGATGTAGGCAAAATCGTCGCTGTTTTAGGGGCAGGGAATGTCGCTATGGATGCGGCCAGAACCGCCATACGCCTAGGTGCAGAAGAAGTACATATCATCTACCGACGTACCAAAGAATATGCCCCTGCACGAGCTGAGGAGCTCCATCATGCGCTTGAAGAGGGCATCATCTTTCATGAATTAGTCAATCCTGTGCGATTCCATGGTAATGATGAGGGATTTATCGATTATATGGAACTTGCTCGTATGGAGTTGGTCGAACAAGCAGATGGTAGTCTGCGCCCTATGCCCATACCAGGAAGCAACTTTTATATGGGAGTAGATACCATCATCGAAGCGCTTGGAACGGTACCAAACAGACTCTTCTTAGATCGCGCTCCAGAAATCAAGCGCGACAAAAATGGCGTCATTATCGTTGATGAAAATTACATGACCAGTGTGGAGGGAACCTTCGCAGGAGGCGATGCTGCCAGTGGTGCTGCTACGGTTATCAAAGCCTTAGGAGAGGGCAAAAACGCCGCCAAAGCCATTCACACATATCTCAGTGGCGCAAGCTAAAATCACAGGGGAGGCGCTCCCCTTTTATCGTGCTATATTTCATTGGCCGTTTTGACGACATCGATTCCGTATTTGTCTCTAAGGGTTTGGATACTGTGGCTGAGTTTATTGTGTTTGGTATCTTTATCAAAATGAAGCAAATCGTAAGGTCTGTTTTTGTATTCCATGAAATTTGACACACTCAAGCCAATGTATTTAATCGCTTGAGTGTGATGTTTATCGATTTTGGAGAACATCTCTATCACGAGAGCTTTAAAAAACCGCTCATGAAACAGCCGCTCAACACTGATGCGGCACTCCTCTTTAAGCCCTACTTCATAGCGAATTTTCATATAATAAGTTGTCGGATTGAGTCCAAGATGAAGCGTCGTATAGGTGAGATTTCGCGCCAAGATTACGGCTCGACGCAGTACTTCATCACGTTTTTTAATCGGATCAAACGTGCGGCTGATTCCGATGGATTTGCGAGGATGTTGGGGATGGATTTGCTCCTCATCAATCCCCTGCACTCTTTTATAAAGCTGGATTCCAGGTTTTTTCCAAGAATAAAAAAGCGCTTTTGCCTCCTTGATATCTCCTAACGTTTCAATCCCTCGGGCATTGAGTCGTTTTTTGTATCCTTTTGAGATACCGGGAAATTGCTCGATTTTCATCTCACGAATAAAGGCGTCCCACTCCTCTGGTTTGATTTGGCACACTCCAAAAGGCTTGGCATGCGTTGTGGCTAATTTGGCAGCCCATTTGGACTGTGCAATACCAAAAGATATCGGCAACCCAAAACGCTTTAAAATCTCATCTTTTAAATGTTCACAATAAGACACCATATCCTCATCCTTAACCCAACCGCTCAAATCTCCAAAAAATTCATCAATACTGTATTGTTCCAATAGTGGAATCTTTGTAGCTAAAAATTGAGCCAATTGGTGTGATAATTCATGATATAAAAGATGATTGGGCGGCAACACGATGAGTTTTGGACAAAGTTGCAATGCCTCATTGATAGTCATTCCTGTTTTAATTTTATAGGCGCGTGCTTCATACGAAGCGGTGGTGATAATGCCTCGGATTTTTGTTTTATGATCTGTTTTTTCAAAAAAATACTCTTCTGTTTTGGCGCGCCATTGTTGCTTATTAGAATAAAAAACATTGGGGACAAAAGCACCGCTATTTTGATTGTAAAGTTTACGCTGCGTGTAGCCCTTTTCAAAGATGCGCACATCACTGCGTCCACCCACCGCGATGGGTTTGCCCATAAGCATAGGGTTTTTCGTCCGCTCACATGATGCAAAAAAACAGTCCAAATCCATATGTATCTTCATCAATTTCCTTTAAATACTCGCGTTATTATCCCTATTTTTGATATAATAAGCAAATAAATTGATAAAGATATCAATCATCAGGAGATCATGATGGATTTCAAAAAAATCACAGAAAAAATCAGAATGTATTTGCAACAAAAACGCAATACAAAGATATATGACTCAGATATCGCCCAAGCGCTGGGTATTTCCAAAGAACATTACAGTCGCTCCAAAAAGAACAATAATGTCCCCCTTAAATCGATTATCGAGTTTTGTGCTAAAGAGAACATTGTGATTAACTATATCTTATTTGACCAATCCCCAGACTCACTCATGCAAACAACTAACAAACTCATAACAATCAAGTACTTTAAACACGTCAATACCTCAGCAGGAGGCGGTGCACTCAATGATCAAGAAGATTTTGAATACCTAACACTCGATGAAACACTTACGGCCACGTTGGCTAACAAAAGTAACCTCAAACACATCGAAGCCCTCAATGCCATTGGTGATTCGATGGAACCTCTCATCAACGATCATGCGATTCTTTTTATTGATAGGAACAACACCACCGTGCACAAAGATAAAAAAGAGATTTACGTCCTTCACACACCCGGAGGTCTTTTAGTCAAACGTCTGGATATCACCGTATCTGGCAAACTCAAACTCATTTCTGAAAATCCTGCTTATGAGGCAGAAATGATTGATTTTGAAGCGGTGAGGATTATTGGAAAAGTAGTCGGACTTGTGCAAAATTTCAAAAAATAAAATTATCATGATGATGCTTGACATTATTACTAATTAGTAATATAATGATTTTCAGGAGTTGGTAGATGAAGATAAAAAGCACAAAAAGCTACGGTACACGAGCAGACAAATTGATGAAAACGTGGATACAGCTTTTCAGGTCATACCATAAGATTAGAGCAAAAGAGACCGGCTATATTCACACTTTTGACTTAACCATGAATCAATTTCAAGTCTTAGAAGTTCTCTATCACCGTGGTGATCTCACCATCGGTTCTATTACAAAACTCACGATGAGCACCCCTGGGAATACTACTGTTGTGGTACGAAATCTCAAACGAGATGGATACATCACAACACATACCAATGAAAAAGATCAACGCGCTTCAATACTCTCTATCGCCCCTAAAGGAAAAGATGTTATCGAGCGGTTGTTTCCCCAGCATGTCAAAAATTTTGAATCTTATTTTGAAGCGTTTGATGATGATGATGTGGAGACTTTGTTTACCCTACTGAGAAAACTACAAAAAGCACAGTAATTTTCAGTAGCACTACACACTAAATACTTTAATAAAGGATTGATTTATGGGACCTATTAGCATGAAGTTAGAAGCAGAAAAAAAATATCTATTTTGCACCTGTGGTAAAAGTAAAGACACCGTATTATGCGATGGTGCGCACCGAGATACACGTTTTAAGCCACTACATTTTAGTGTCAAAGAGAGCAAAAATTATCATCTTTGTACGTGTAAAAAAAGCAACAATCTACCCTTTTGTGATGGAACTCACGCATCGGTGTAATACTCAAAGAAAAGTGTAGAAATTTCAACTTCTGCACTTTTTATCAATCTTAAACCATAAAATAAATCATTAAATTTTTAATATCTTTATTTTTTTAGGGTAAAATTACAGTTCCAAAAGGTGGTTTTACAATGAAATTAGGATTTAAAAACAAAATTTATGTATCAGTCGGTGTGATATTGGTCTTGAGTTTACTCTCAAGCAATATCTTAAGTTATCAAGCATCAAAGAGTTTAATGGAACAAAAGGTCGGCACCATTTTAAAGGACCTCGCCACCTCAAATGCCTCAGCAATCGGTGATGCGATTTCATTCAAGCATCAGGTACTTCTTAATATATCCAAAAGTTTAACCAATCCAGAAAATCGCTCAGACAGTTATCTATTAAAAAGATTTAGAAGTTTTCAAAAGGTGATGCAAGCTAGCGATGTTTATATGGGATTCCAAGAAGATGGAAGATTTGTCAGCTCTTCTTTAAATCCACTCAAAAATAATGAGGACCCAAGAAAACAAGCGTGGTATCAAAAAGCAACAACATCACATCATGATGAAATATCTGATGTCTATATCAACGACACAACGGGTAAAAAATCTTATGCTTTTTTAGTAAAAATGGGAAGTGATAGTTCAAAATTTGTCGGAGTATTGGCTGCTGTCAATAATTTTTCAGACATAGAAAATATCGTAAAAAATATCAAAGTCAAAGGCGGATACGCTTTTATGCTCAACAATCACGGCACCCTTTTAGCGTATCCAAAACAATTTCATTCACCCCAACAACACGCTATGCTTAAAAAATCTCTATCCCAAATCAAACAAAACATCTTGAAATCTAAACAGGGCTTATTAGAATATCACGATCATGATAGCAGTAAAATCATCGCCTTTGATACCATCAAGGGAACCGGCTGGAAACTCGTCATCTCAACAACAACAAAAGAAGCGTATCAAGAAATCGGCAATCAATTCATCAAAAATATTATCATGACACTATGTTTTACCCTCATCGGCTTGATTTTGATGCTCTTAATCCTCAAAAAACTTTTTGTTCCTATCACAAAATTAAAAGATATGGTGATGGAGCTTGCCACTAAAGATGCTGATTTGACATCGCGCATTGTCACAACAGGAGAAGATGTCATCTCCGAGACCGGAACAGGCATCAATCTCTTTGTAGAAAAAATGCAACACTTGCTACAAGAGAGCAAAAAAAGCAGTCAAGAAAATCTCATCATTGCAGAAAAACTAAGCACTACCTCTTTGGATGTAGGAAAACGCGTGAAAGAGGAGAGTATCTCCATCGGACATATCAGTGAAAATGGCAATACAATCCATACAAACCTCACCAATTCACTCGATGATGCTAAAAAAGCAAGCGAATATTTAGAGACCTCCAACAAAGTACTCTTAGAGATTAAAGGGGGAATACAAGATTTATACGAAAAACTCAATACCACCTCTATCAAAGATGTAGAATTAGCACAGAAACTTCAGCAAACAAGTCAAAACACTCAAGAGATCAAAGCCGTGCTCAATGTGATTAATGATATCGCAGACCAAACCAACCTACTTGCATTAAATGCCGCCATAGAAGCCGCACGCGCAGGCGAACACGGAAGAGGATTTGCAGTCGTTGCCGATGAAGTACGCAAGCTTGCCGAAAAAACGCAAAGATCCTTGGTTGAAATCAATTCAACGATTAATGTCGTAGTACAATCTGTTCAAGAAGCCAGTGAAGAGATGAACCGCTCCTCTGAGGAGATTTTAAAAATCTCTAAAAGTGGTGAAGATTTGAATAAAAATGTCGAAACGACCGTGACCAGTATGCACAAAACTACAAAAATCACCCAAAATACCATCAATGAATATATCAATACCGCGAGTAAAATAGAAGAAATTGTCAAAGATTTAGCTTACATCAACAACCTCTCAAACACTAACTCTAAGAGTGTTGAAGAGTTAGCCAAGGCAAGTGAACATCTCAACACACTCACAAAAAAATTAAATAATGAACTCACAAAGTACAAAACCTAATCGCAAAATCCTCTAAGATACTGATATTTCATAAAAGAAGGGGTCTATTTCTTTGTGATTAATATTTAAACAAGATTAGTTGATATACAATATCAACAAGCGGTATAATCAATAACAAAGATAAAATCTTAGGGGGTGTCATTTGTTAGAAAAAGAAACCAAGCTTCATAAAAAATTTTGGAATATTTTTGCAAAGCAAGATAGAAACAAAATCGAACAGTTCCAACAATACATGGATAAATTTGCCATCAACTTCAACCTCTACAAAGATGGAAATTTTATAGAACGCTCCCTCCCTTTTGATGTCGTCCCTCGTATTATTTCAAAAAGTGAGTTTGCAACCATAGAAAAAGGCTTGCAACAGCGTGTTATGGCACTTAATCTTTTTTTGGAAGATTTATACCAAGAGGCAAAAATTGTCAAAGAAGGGGTGATTCCTGAGGCATTTGTGCACCAAGCCAAAGGATATCTCAAAGACTTTCGCGGCTTTTCCCCCTCCAAAAAGATTCGCACCCATATCAACGGTATTGATTTAGTCAAAGATACAAAAAATGATGCATGGGTTATTCTTGAGGATAACCTAAGAGTCCCAAGCGGTTCAAGCTATCCACTCTCAATTCGCAATACTTACAGAAAAATTTATCCCGATTTCTTTGAACAATTAAAAATCGAACCGATTAAACAATACCCAAGCTACATCACAGAATCGATGGATTATGTAAATTGCGGAGGCATCAATGTCGTCTTAACGCCAGGAAGATATAATTCAGCCTATTATGAGCACAGTTATTTGGCCAAAAAGATGAATGCTCAACTAGCAAGATCACATGAGCTTGTTGTCAAAAACAAAAAACTCTATTTTAAAAATTACAATGGCAAACTGATTCGCGTCGGATCGGTCTATCGTAGGCTAGATGATGATTTTCTCGACCCTTTATGCTTTAATCCTGAGAGCTTGATTGGTGTGCCGGGGATTATCGATGTCTATTTAGCCGGTAATGTGGCGATTTTAAATGCCATAGGAAATGGCGTGGCTGATGACAAAGGAATCTATTATTTTGTCCCTAAGATGATTGAGTACTATTTGGGAGAAACCCCCATTTTGAAAAATGCGCCGACATATTTGCCTTATTTTGAAAAAGATTGCCAATATATTTTTGACAATATTGCCAAATTGGTTATCAAAGATGTTGCTGAGGCGGGAGGATATGGTGTCTTATTTGGACACAACATGACCCAAGTGCAATTGGACGATCTCAAGAAGATTATCGAATTGCATCCGAGGAGATTCATCGCCCAAGAATTAATAGAATTCTATGATGAACAATGCTATCTTGATCAAAAACTCAGTGCGAGAAAAGCAGATTTTAGGGCTTATGTTGTCATGGGCGAAGATATCAAAGTTTGGCAATGCGGACTCACGCGATATGCACTAGAAGAAGGCAATTACCTTGTCAATTCATCACAAGGTGGCGGCTTTAAAGATACTTGGGTAATGGAGTTATAATATGGATCAATTACTAACAGCAAATGTAGCCTCAAATCTTTATTGGCTCGGAAGACATTTAGACCGCACCGAAGCCACGCTTTATAATGTTATTAAAACGTATGATTTGATTATTGATGTGGACAAAGATGCCGGTGCCAAATTGTATGAAAAATTTGGAATCAATTTAAAATATAAAAATGCGATGGGATTTTTGCATAACGCCATTTTGGGAAATCACAATAACAACCTAAGAACCATTACGGCCAATGCCAGAGAAAATGCCATCATTGCGAGAAATTATATTAATACTGAAATGTTTGGAGAAGTGATTGCCCTCAATGCACTCTTTCGAGATGCCACCACCAATGCCCTCACCATTGATTATCAGTTTATTGACCATGCACAATCCCTCATCAATGAAATATTGGGTGAGCTCTCCAAAAGAAAGGCCAAACAAGGGAGCGACTTTTTTATACGGTTGGGAAAATTAGTCGAAGAAATCGATTTTTGCTTTCGTTTAGACAAAGATGAAGCTCTGACCAACAACATCATCAATGAAGCCTATATGGTGATGCATACCCTTGCACCTGATTTGCCTCAAAACATGATATTATTCCAAAAAAAACGCAAAAATCAACAAGAAATCTTTGATGATATTTACAAAAAAATTGCAACCATCATAGTGGAGTAGTATGCAAATAAAAGAAATTTTTTCTTCCAGACTACCAGTCGGGGAGATGCTCAGTATCAAAAAGGGGCGCTTTAGTCCCTCTAAAACAGTAACCAATCCCAAGCGTATTAGTATCGTTAGTGGTATTCACGGTGATGAATTAGAAGGACAATATGTCATTTTTCTCTTAGCCCAATGGCTACGTCAACATCAAGACGCGATTCATGGAATCATTGACTTATACCCCGCCATCAATGCGCTAGGAATTGATTCGATTACCAGAGGATTTCCTATCTATGAAGTCGATTTGAATCGAACATTTCCCGGTGGCAGTCAAGAGTTTTTACCCGGACAATTGGTCCATGCCTTAAGCGAAGATATCCAAGGCAGCGATATTGCTGTTGATATTCACTCTTCTAATATTTTTCTAAGAGAAATACCACAAATTAGAATCAGCAAAGAGTTCTCAAAACCAACCCTTCCCCTTGCAAAAAAACTCAACTGTGATTTTATATGGATCAGTGATGCTATCACCGTCTTGGAGACAACATTGGCGCACACGATGAATGCGCTTGGCACCAAGACACTGGTTGTTGAAATGGGCGTAGGAATGCGACTCACTAAAAATTACGGTCACCAACTCTTGCAGGGAATTTTAAATCTTATGAAATCAGAAGGCATCATAGACACAGAAGAAGTCTTTGATATTCGTGAGGCTTTCTCCTCTGAGGTAGGAGAAGTATTTTATATCAATTCTCCTAAAAGTGGTCTTTTTGTCCCCGAACTCGACCACTGTGATATTATCAAAAAAGATGACAAAATCGGCGCAATCGTGAATCCGATTGATGGGCATACACTTGAGAGTATTTATGCACCAAGTGATGGTATTTTGTTTACGCTAAGAGAATACCCCGTCGTGTATGAGGGCTCTTTGTTGGCAAGGATTTTTGGGGGTTATCATGAAAAAGATTGAAATCGTTCACATCGACTCACTCAGTCGTGCGCCCTTGCATATTGAGGGGTATTTATTTAAAGGTTCCCAACCCTCTGCTCCTAGTGTTGCCATCATCGGAGCCATGGAGGGCAATACCATTATCCCCCTTTATACTGCATCCAAACTTGTTGATTTTATGAAAAATCATATGGCCCATTCACAGAAGATTTTAGGTGATATCCTCATCATCCCATCACTCAACCATTATGCCCTCAATCTCAATGAGCGCTATTGGCCTCTTGATCACACAGACATTAACATGATGTTTCCCGGATACGAACAGGGGGAGACTACACAACGCATCGCCAAAAAAGTCTTTGATGTTTTACAAGATTATACCCATGGCATTATTCTTGAAACACGTAAAGATCTCGCGACTTGTATTCCTTATGTCAAACTTTTTAAATCCGGTTATGAAGATAGAGGGGCCTCTAAGAAATTTGGGTTTCGATTGATTTATCACAAAGAATTAGAGCCTACCGACATCGTCTCGTTGCAGTACAATTGGCAGCTTTGGGGAACCAAAGCCTATTCTATTGTCTGCCCTAATGAAACTAAAATCGACTGTCTCAAAGCCGATAGTGTCTTTGAGGGCATTATCAGTTTTCTGAGCAAAAATAAAATTATTGATTACAAAATTTTATCAGGCTATCAATCAACTGTTGCCAAAAAATCTGATATTGAAGTCATTAAAACACCCAAAAGTGGTATCTTTGTACCCATCAAAAACGTTGGCTCTTTTGCCTCTAAAGATGAGATGATTGGAACCGTGATCGATGCACTAGAAGGCAATATCATCCATCACATTGTCTCTCCTACCGATGGACTCATCGCCTGTCAATACAAAAATGCTCTCATCTTTGAAAATGCCGTAGCGTATCGCATTGTAAAGAGTGGATAATTGATTGATGCCTTCTTTTTGTAAAATATATTTATTCTCGGAGTTATCTTGAAAAAAACAACATGGATTCGGTTTTGTACCTCAAAAGAAGCACTGCTATACACCATATCTATCGCTTCGATTATCTCATTTTCTGCGTGGACCTCTCTTTTGAACAACTTCGTCATCGAAGTGGCCTCTTTCAATGGAAAACAGATAGGAATCCTGCAAAGTTTGCGTGAGATTCCCGGACTTTTAGCTTTTAGTGTTGTCTTGGTGCTTCTTTTTATTCACCAACAAAAGCTCGTTTATCTCTCTATGATATTACTCGGTGCTGGCACAGCATTGACCGGATATTTTCCAAAGCCCATAGGATTATATACGACAACGGTTGTGATGTCTTTAGGGTTTCACTATTTAGAGACGCTAAATCAATCTTTGAGCCTGCAATGGCTAGAGAAAAAAACCGCACCGATTATCTTAGGGAAGATTAATGCCGTTAGATCTTTTGTCGGGCTTTTTGTCTTTGTTGCAATCTATACTTTGATGAAATATCTCCATTTGGATTATTCGCAAGTGTATTTGATTTTTGGGTCCACGACGATGCTCATTGGTCTGCTCTCTTGGGTATTTTTTGCGCATTTCAAAGAGACCGTCATTCAAGAGAAAAAGCTCAAACTAAAAAAAGAGTATTGGCTTTTTTATGTATTGACCTTTTTAGCGGGAGCGAGAAGACAAATTTTCGTGGTTTTTGCAGGATTTTTACTCGTGCAAAAATTCGGCGTTGATATCGATAATATGGTCATGATGCTCTTTGTAAATTCCGCGCTCACCATATATCTCGCCCCAAAAATTGGCAAGTTAATCGCACATTTTGGTGAACGCTTAGCACTGAGATTGGAATACATTGGCTTGATTGTGATTTTTGTCTCTTATGCTTGGGTTCATGACCTGCATATCGCCTATGGATTGTATATCTTTGACAATTTGCTCTTCTCGATGGCCATCGCTTTGAAGACTTATTTTCAAAAAATCGCAGATCCCAAAGATATTGCCACAGCATCAGCTGTTAGTTTTACCATCAATCACATCGCGGCCGTTTTTCTACCGGCACTTTTAGGACTTTTGTGGTTACACTCTTATTCATTGGTATTCTTGATTGGCGCGGGTATTGGGGTACTCTCTTTGCTTTTGTCATTTTTTATTCCTGAAAATCCAACTAAAGGGTTTGAAACCGTTTTACAAAAAATCACAATAGATAATACCCAAACATCATGATTGAGATTGGTGCTGACTCATCACGATATGAGGCTCTTCACCGGGGTCATCATGATGCGCTTTTTGGCGTACATCTACGACCACCGACAATCTACTGCTCCCACTACTAAAGACGATGCCTTTCAAAGGAGCTATATCATGATAATCTCGTCCTTCCCCTAAAATGATATGTTGATCTTTAGGAATGCAATTGTTAGTCGGGTCAAAATCTGCCCAACCGGCACCGGGGATGTAGACGCTAAACCAAGCATGAGAGGCATCTACTCCAAAGAGTTTTGTTTGTCCCTCCGGTGGTATGGTTTCGATATAGCCGCTGATATATTTTGCCGGCAACCCAATAGAGCGTAGTGCGGCGATTGCAAGTTGTGCAAAATCCTGACAGACCCCTTTTTTGGCTTTAAAAATCTTCTCCACCGGAGTCATCACATCACTAAAACCCGAAACAAATTCAAAGTCATTGAAAATACGTCCCATAAACGCTTCGGTGGCTTCAAAGAGGTCTTTTCTGTTCTGAAAAGATTCTCGGGCATAATTTTTGATATCTTTAGCACTATTTGAAATCAATGCGGATTCAAAAAGGAATCTTTTCGCATCGATATCTTCATGATGAAAGGCAGAAAGTCTCTTGATAGCCGCATCATAGGTGATACTATTCTCTCTCAAATGAGCGATATTGTCTTCAATTTGTTTCTCAAAAACCTCAACCGTCGAAATCCCCGTCACACTCAAAGAATGGTGTGGTTCTCGTACCAAAATATGGGTATTGGTATTGCCAAAAATATCGATAAATTCTCTAGATTCATAAACCGCAGGATTGACTTCAAAAGCATAAGAATGGCGTTTTTGAAATGGCGTATCTTTGGGTTTTAATCGTGCAATATTGTGGCTAAAACTCACCATCCCTTGGTAATCAAAAGTTGTTTTGTGATAAATGTTATAAATCATTATTGCTCATCATAATGTGAAAAATAGGTATTTGAAAAGGCATCTGAACACTGTATATAAAATTCTGAGAGTTGATGCAATGCGTGATCTAGATGGGTATAAATACCATCATTGCCATGGAGTGCTATCAAAGTTTGCACATCGAGATTTTGAAGCAATTCTTGTGCTTGGAGCATGGATTTTTCATATTCCATCGTCGCAGTTTTTGCCTTGGGCAAGAGGGTAAAATCTTGCAACAAATCTGTAGTGATAAACGTCAAAGATTTTGGAAATTGCGGGCTTAAAATCAGAAAATCAACCACATGTTCGAGTGTCAATGAACTGCGATAAATCGCACGATAAGCATTAAAACTCTCCACCGAATGCAACATGCCTTCCAAAACATCATGAGAGACAATCCGATCAAATTTCTGACACAACAAAGAGCGAGCCTTGGAGATCAGTAGCATGGCCGCTTCAATCTTGTAGCCAATATCATAGAGAATCAACCCTTGTTCTTTAAAAATACTCTCTCTCACAAACTCTTTGTACGCGACTAAGTAGATAAAAAATTTATCCAACTCATGCGCAATAATCAAGGTAGAATCCCCTTTTCTATTGATAAATTCATACCACTCTTTTGCCATCTTATCAAACAATTTAGACGACTCAAACGCCAATAAATCTTTTAAATTCAAATTGGTATTAGCAAGCATCGAAAAGGTAAAGGCCAAAGACCCAGTACGGGTTGCCTCTTTGATTACCGAGACGATTTCCCCCATAGGAAAACGCTGTAAATTGTATTTATTTTGTTCATCCAAAAACCCAGGATAGGTCATCGTCATATGCGTCAGTGCATTTTGTAAAACCCATTGAGACTCTTTTGGCGTGCTCACTTCATCCCGGTAAAAATTGATAATTTTTTTAATAAGATGATTAATCAATCGTGTCGTGGCGATAGAACGGGAGAGATAGCGCCCCAACCAAAATAAATTTTCTGCCTTAGGGGTTGAAATATTATCAATCGAAGTTTCCACATAGCGAGAATACGGTAAAAGATTGGGAATTTTGATGTCATCACTCGCATCGCCTAAAATCCACAAATCTTTACTCGTTCCTCCTTGTTGAGAGGAGACCATCAGAGGATCTTGACTGGCAGAAACTCGAACCAATCCCCCATCCATAACGCTGTAATCTTCCTCTTCTTTGAGGCAAAATGCCCGCACGACTGCTTTTCTAGATTCAATCTTTTCGGGAGTGAGATAAGGCACACAAGAGAAACTAATCTCCTCTTGTGCGACATATTTATGTGGATTTTCTATCAATAAATCAGACAAATGCGCGCGTTCTTCAGATGAGAGTTTTCTTCCAAAATAGATCTTTATTGCATCGGTTTTATCAATCTTTTTGATTATCAAATGATCCAAATTTTTCAGAACAAAATCCAGCTCTTTTTTCTGACCACACCACCAAGTAGCAATCTGAGGCAAGATAAGCTTTTCCCCCAAGAAATATTCACAAATTTTTTCCATAAAGGGGTTGAGTCCCACATTTTCCAAAATGGCACTACCGATAGGATTAATCATATTCACACTATTTTGACGCATGGCTTCAGTTAAACCCGCCACGCCGAGTTTAGAATCATTTTTCAATTCTAAAGGATCACAATAGCGATCATCCATCCGTCGCAAAATGGTATTAATCTTCTTAAGTCCACTTAGACTCTTCAGCCAAACTGAACCATTTTTACATAATAAATCATTGCCTTGTACTAGATTAATCTCCAAAACTGAGCTTAGATAGGAGTGTTCAAAATAGGTTTCATTATGAGGACCTGAAGTCAAAAGCGCTGCGGTTGAGATATCACCACCACTCAATTGATGCAGTAAATTTTTATATGATTCAATAAAAGGATAGAGCTTTTTAGTAAAAATATCAGGATAGAGATCTTTACTAATCGTATTCATCGTGGATCGGTTCTCAATCGCATATCCCAGACCCGATGGTGCTTGGGTTTTATCACTTATAACCCACATTTTCCCATCCGGTCCTCGCGCCATATCGACAGCATAAAAATAGAGAAGAAAGTCCTCTTTAAACCCAAAATCAAAAACTTCACTAGCATAGCCTTGATGCGTGAAAATCACCTCAGCAGGAATGATATTTTCTTTAATCAATCGCTGTTGGGCATACAAATCTTTAAAGATAAGATTGAAAAGTTTCGCTCTTTGCTTGAGCCCTATTTTAATCTCTTCCCACTCCTGATTTGCTATCACAAAAGGAATCGGATCCATATTCCAAGTGCGTTTATTGGCAATATCTGTGCTATTGTGAATATTAAAGGTCACGCCGTTGTCTTCAAGGTACCAATTAATATCATTTTGTTTCTCTTTTAACACATCCATACCGGCACGCTCAATATCTTCAGATATGGCGCGCCAATGTTCATTGATATTATGTTCGTGATCATACATCTCATTCATCGATGATGTTTGATGGTACTCCTTAAAAATCGACATCTACTGTTTGGCCCACTTTCTTCTTAAATCTAATGTATTGGGATATTCCAAACTTTGTGCGACTTCTTGAAAATAGAAACGTTTTTTCTCTTGATTGTGAGGTGTTTCTGTTGTCACCACCGCTCTTTTGGCGCCATTGACATCCACAAGACTTTGTTGTACCACAGCAGAAGAGACATATTCTACCTCACCTTGAGTATGATTAAAATCCCAAAAACGATTGATTCTTCTTGATTCTGCTTCATACGAATTCACAGGAAAAGTCTCATACGTACGTCCACCGGGGTGGGCAACATGGTAACTCATCCCACCAATTGATCGTTGATTCCATTTATCCACCACATCAAAAACCAATGGGGTATCTACACCAATAGTCGGATGCAAGGCGGACCATGGCTGCCATGCTTTGTATTTCACACCGGCGACATATTCCCCCTCAACTCCCGTCGGACTCAGCGGTACAACGATAGAATTACACGTCAGAACATAACGCTCAGGTATAAAATGATTCACTTTGACCTGAACCCGCTCTAAAGAGGAATCCACATATCGTGAAGTCCCCTGTGAGGAGCTCTCCTCGCCTAAAACATGCCACGGCTCAATAGCAGCGCAAAGTTCAAGATGAAAATTCTCAACCGTTGCCATACCATAAAGCGGAAAGCGAAATTCAAAAAATGGATCAAACCAATCCAACCTAAAAGGATAACCCTCATTATTTAAAAATTCAACAATATCTCTGATATCTTCTTGGACATAATGCTTCAACAAAAATTTATCATGAAGCTGTGTTCCCCAACGCACCAATTTGTGTTTGTAAGGTTTGCGCCAAAATAGGGAAACAAGGGTGCGCACGAGTAGCATTTGTAATAGTGCCATTTGTTGGTGTGGTGGCATATCAAATGCCCGAAGCTCTAAAATCCCCAGACGTCCACTCGAAGAATCAGGAGAGTAGAGTTTATCGATACAAAATTCACTTCTATGGGTATTACCGGTGATGTCTGTGAGCATATGACGGAATAATCGATCTGTCAACCAAAACGGCACCTCACCATCTTCAGGAATTTGTGAAAAGGCAATCTCGAGTTCATAAAGATTTTCCAACCGCCCCTCATCCACTCGCGGTGCTTGAGAAGTAGGCCCGATAAAGGTTCCCGAAAAGAGATAAGAAAGCCCTGGATGGTGTTGCCAAAAGGTAATCAATGAGCGCAACAAATCCGGACGTCTAAGAAGGGGACTATCTTCGGGTCTCAGCGCCCCAATGGTGACATGATTTCCCCCACCCGTTCCGGTATGCTTGCCATCTAACATAAATTTTTCTGTTCCGAGTCGTGATTGTCTGGCATCTTCATAGAGGGTGAGTAAATTATCACTTAAATCTTTCCAAGATGTCGCCGGCTGAATATTGACTTCAATCACACCCGGGTCTGGTGTCACTTTGATGCGGTCAATTCTGAGATCATGCGCGGGTTCATACCCTTCTAAAACGACTTTGATATCAAGCTTCTTAGCGACACTTTCGATACTCGCCATCAAATCCAAAAAGGCTTGCGTATGATTTAAAGGGGGCAAGAAAATAAACAATTTCCCCTCACGCACTTCAATATTAATGGCCGTTCGGACAAACATATCATCTTTTGGGTCTTTTGTGTGAATCATCTGCTCATAACGTTCACGCACATTGTGTCGCACATTGTCAAAACCTGGAACGTCTGCAAAAAGATCAGGCTCAAAATGAAGCGGGAGTTCCGCCTTGGGTTTTTCAACCAAAGAATCCATAGGAAGTCGCAATCCAATCGGAGAATCACCCGGAATCAAAAACAGCGCCCCTCTTCTAAAAGACCAACCCGAACTCAGCCATTTTGTCTCACCAAAGTTCAAAGGCAACACATAGCCGACTTCTTCATTGAGCCCACGTGAGAGCACTTTAGCGATATTTTGTCGCTCTAGAGAATCTTTAAGATTTACTTTTAAGGGATCCACATCAAGGGGAAGTTCTGCTTCTTTTATAATATAATGATAAGGGTCCTCATAAGCTTTCAGTACATTTTTAGGGCTAATGCCTAAACTCAATGCCAGCATATCCATAAATTTTGAAGCATCTTTGTTTGTATAAGAGTAGGTTTTATTCATATCGGCAAAAAGTTCAGGGTTTTTCCAAATTTTCTTACCATCTTTACGCCAAATAATCGAAGTTTGCCACCGTGGCAATGCTTCTCCTGGATACCATTTGCCTTGTGCATAATGTAGCAATCCCCCTCTTGTGAAGGAGCCCAAAAGCTTGCGAGCCAACGTATCTGCCAACTCTCTTTTATGAGGGCCATCGGCTTTGGTGTTCCACTCATCCGCTTCCATATCATCAATCGACACAAAAGTCGGCTCCCCTCCCATGGAGAGTCTCACATCGTTTGCTTCAAGCTCTTCATCAACCGTAAATCCAAGATTATAGATCGCCTTCCATTGGTCTTCTCGATACGGTTTTGTCACCCGCGGAGATTCAAAAATACGTGTCACGGTATTGGAATATTCAAATTCTGTTTCACATTTATCGCTCAATCCCTCAATCGCATGCGCGCTCTCAAATGATGGCGTACACGCCAGTGGAATATGTCCTTCGCCAGCAAACAAACCACTGGTAGAATCAAGACCAATCCACCCCGCTCCGGGGATATAAACTTCAGTCCAGGCATGAAGATCGGTAAAATCCTCTTCCGGCCCACTCGGACCGTCTAGAGATTTCACATCAGCTTTTAATTGTACTAAATAACCCGAAACAAATCGTGCCGCAAGTCCAAGATGGCGCAGCACTTGAACAAACAGCCACGCATAATCGCGACAGCTACCTAGCTTCTTATCCAGTGTGACTTCACATGTCTGCACACCGGTTTCAAGTCGAATTGTATAATTCAAATATTTATTGATTTCAGTGTTTAGATAGACCAAAAAATCATTGATGGGTTGTTTTTTGAGATCCAAAGATTTTAGAAACTTGGTTAATAATTTTCCATTTTCAGTAATCTCAAGATAGGGAATCAACTCTTTTTTGAGCTCTTTTGAGTATTTAAAAGGATACGCTTCGGCACTCTTATCCACAAAAAAGTCAAAAGGGTTAATCGTAATAAGGTCGGCAATAATCTCAACATCAATCCCAAATTCTTTGACTTTTTCAGGAAATACAATGCGGGCAAGATAATTGCCAAAAGGGTCTTGTTGCCAATTGATAAAATGCTCTTTTGGCGTGATTTTTAGCGAATAACTCTCTATCGGAGTTCGGCTATGAGGAGCAGGGCGAAGCCTGATGACATGAGGGGAGAGTGAAATGTATCGGTCATATTTGTAATGTGTCTTATGTGAAATAACAACTTTTAATGCCATAGTATCCTCCAAGTATCAAGTGATTAGCTTATTTATGATTCATTATAACATTAAAGACTGAATTTTACACGTTATTATGAATCAATAGGGCTAGAATGATATTCTATCTTATATGATAGATGAAGATAGTAAATCATGCATCAAAAAATAACCATTTGATACTCTTGTACGATTTTATTCTATGATATTACTCTTGTGCGTCGATATACGCTTCAATCGCACCGGCTACGCGCTTGGAAAAGGCCACAGCCTCGACAACGGTACGGGCGCCCGTCACAACATCTCCAGAGGCAAAGACCCCCTTCATGGTTGTATTGCCATTCTCATCGGCAATAACTAAGCCCCTACCATCAACTTCAATTTCTTTGGTACTTTTACTAATATTATCTTTTGGATTTTGACTGATAGCCACCAAAACAGAATCGGCTTCTAACATTCCTGACTCTTCGTTATTGGTACTTGCGTAAATCACGCCCTCTTCATTAATCTCTTTAGGCTCTTTATAAAGTTCAAATTTTACCCCATCAATCTTTGCACATTCGACTTCATGATTGGAGGCAGGGATATCATCCATACCCTTACGATACATAATATAAACTTCTCGTGCCCCATTTCTCACCGCCGTTCTTGCTACGTCCATGGCGACATTACCCGCACCCAAAACGACAACTTTTTTCCCAAGACGATAGACACTTGGACTTTTCAAATAATCGATTGCAAAGTGCACATGCCCCAAACTCTCGCCTTTGATATCAAGCTTCTTAGGAGACCAAACCCCTGTGCCGATAAACACGGCTTTGAAGCCATCTCTAAAAAAGTCACTCACCGTGATATTTTTCCCGATGGTGATATTTGGGCGGATGATGACACCGAGTTGCTGTAGTTTGGTAATTAAAATATCAAGCGTCTCTTTGTTGAGTCTAAAATCTGGAATACCATAGCGCAATACGCCTCCAATTTTATCATTAGAATCATACATCGTGATCTCATACCCTTTGGTCGCCATAATAAAAGCCAATGCAATCCCAGCCGGTCCGCTCCCGATGATGGCGATTTTGTGCCCGTTAGTCTGAGGTTTGGTATTTTGCACATCATTAATATACAAATCAGAAATATAGTTTTCAATACTTCCCACGCTCACCGCTGTTTGCTTTTTGTTGAGCACACAATGCCCTTCACAGTGTTTTTCATGAGGACAAACTAACGAACAAATAACAGAAAGAGGATTGTTATCAAACAGCATTTGTCCTGCTTTTTTGATATCGCCTGCTAAGAAAAGTCGAATCATCTCCGCAATAGGAGTATTGACAGGACAACCGGTTTGACACGATGGCTTTTTACATCCCAAACACGTTTGGGCTAACTTTATTGCGTATTTGTTCATCATAGTCCTTCACGAAGTTTAATGTTTCGCCATTGTACATTTTTAAAGATAAAAAGCATATTAAGTATAAAATAATTTACTTATATTGTTCTATTTTACCTCTTTTATCAAAAGTTTCCCCCCTTAACTGACCGATTTCATCCATCAAAAGGATTCGAAAACTTCCCATTTTATGAATATCATCTAACTGTGTTACTGCCATCTCTCCCGCCATACTCATACTCCAAATACCCCCGATGGCACTGATTAAAGGAGTGTTTTTTGCACCTAAAAAGCTTCCTATCAAAGAGCTACTCATACACCCCGTCCCCGTGACTTTGGAAAGATTACTATGTCCATTACTCAAAAGATAGGTACGCTCTCCATCTGAAATACTATCTATTTGACCCGTGATGGCAACCACACAGCCAAGATGCTTCGCCAAGGCTTGCGCAATCTTAGGGCTCTCTTTCTCATCTTCCAAAGAGTCCACCCCTGCGCTTTTGGCTTCTAGCCCTGCGATGGTTTTGATCTCAGCCATATTGCCTCGAATCACACTAAATTTGACATTTTGCATCAATTTTTCTACGGATTTAAACCGAAACGCAGTAGCACCAATACCCACCGGGTCTAAGATCACGGGGATATTTTTGGCATTAGCAGCCCGTCCGGCTACAATCATAGACTCCAATACACGGGTATTGCTAGTACCGATATTTAACACTAATGCCCCACAAAAGCTCACCATCTCGGCCACTTCTTGCACCTCATCGGCCATCACGGGACTCGCACCAATAGCCAAAACGACATTAGCACAATCATTCACCGTCACATAATTGGTGATATGATAGATGAGCGGTTTTTCTCTTTTGATTTTCTCTAATGCTTGATTTATTTCTGTTCTAATATCCATGTTTTTATTCCTTTTTTAGTTATCACAAACAATAACGCCGTGGCTAACATCGTCGGTAATGTCGCTCCAATTAAGAGGTCTAATGTTATAAACTGATAATATAAATAAACCCCAATAGCCCAAATTATCAATGCCCCAATATGTAGGTTAAGGTTTTCGTCAATACGCTCTTTTTTGAAAAAGAAATAATCGCTCAATAAGATTGCAAAAAGTGGCGCAAACACTGAACCAATCGCATAAAGAAAGTTTTCATACTCTTCAATCGGTGCGACGATGGCAATCACCAAACCAATCAACCCCATCACAAAAGCAACGGTTCGCTCACTGAACTTTGGAAACACATTTAAAAAGGTTACCCCCGCAGAATAGGCATCCAAAAATGTGGTCGTGACCGTCGATAAGAGGACAATACACAAGGCAAAAAATCCCAGATGCATCGCACTCATCATCACCGTCACATCACCATCTTTGGAGTAAATCGCCACGGCTAAACCGATGGTATACATCAAAGAACTGCCCAGAAAATACCCAAAGAAACTCCCCAAAAGTCCCGTGCTTTTTTTCTGTGAAAATCGGGTGTAATCGGCGATTAACGGGAGCCAAGAGAGCGGCATGATGACACTGAGTTCTAACGCTGAGCCAAAACTCATCTTGCCACTATTAGCACTTTGAAAGACGCTACTTTCTCTAAAAACAACAAAACAAAGTAGCAAGGTCAAAGCAAAAAGTAACACAACAGCAATGACGTTGAGTTTTTTAAAGCCCTCTTTCCCTAACAGAATCCATAAAAGAATCAAAATGCCAATCAATAAAGACCAGCTTAGGATATTATCAAAGCCAAAAAGGCTTTTTCCTAGCTCATTGGCCGCGCGTCCTCCTGAGATAATCATCACCGCCGTCCAGCCGATGAGTTGCAAAACATTAAAAAGTGAAAAAAGATATGAGCCATATTTTCCAAATGAAATACGCGTACTCATCATCGCAGGCAACTTACTGTTAGCCCCAATCACCCCTCCTAAAATCAGCACAATCCCACCGATGAGATGTCCCAATAAAATCGCTTTTAATCCATCGATAAAGCCCAAAGGCGCCAAAAATCCACCGGTAAATATCTCTGCCAATGAAATCGCTGCGCCAAACCATAGCGCAAAAAGTTGGAAGCCACTTAGCCTCATCGTATCTTGATTCATATATTCTACTCCTGATTGTGATAAAAATTATAAAAATGATGCACCGGTCCCACACCCTGACCAATCGCAAAGCCTTGTTTAATCGCTTCTGTGATGTATTTTTTGGCGGCATCCACCGCATCACGCACATTCATCCCTTGTGCCAAATTGGCTGCAATGGCAGATGAGAGCGTGCATCCGGTACCATGGGTATTGATCGTATCAATGCGCTCTTTTGTTAAACAAAACACGTGGGAGCCATCAAACAACACATCGGTAGCATCTTCGATGTGATGCCCTCCTTTGATCAGTACATAAGAAGAGCCAAAAGCATGGAGCTCTTTGGCCGCATCCATCATATCTTCTAATGTTTTTATTTTATGATTGAGCATCACTTCAGCTTCGAGGATATTGGGCGTGATGATGGTTGCCATGGGAACCAACAGCTCAATCAATGCTTTTTTGGCATCACTTTGAAGCAGGTCAAATCCGCTTTTTGAAATCATGACCGGATCCACAACAAGTGGCGGAAGGGAGTATTTTTGAAGTGTTGTGGCGATTACCTCAATCGTCTCGGGACGGGAGACCATACCGATTTTGAGACCATCGACGCGAATATCATCAAAAATGGCTTCAATCTGTTTGGCAATAGTAGAGGGGGAGATATCTTGCACATCAAAGACCCCTTGGGTATTTTGAGCGGTCACCGCAGTAATCACACTCATCCCAAAGGTACCGTGCGCACTAAATGTTTTTAAATCCGCTTGAATTCCCGCGCCTCCGCTACTATCGGAACCTGCGATGGTTAGACAATGTTTCATAATCTTCCTTATAGTAAAAGATTAGTGAAAAGAGAGAAAAGAGATGGTGAAAGTATGGTGTGTCAATTTGGCTTTCCTACGCTGGCATTACCCAGATCAGGTGAAAGGGTCAAAGAATCACTATTCTTTATCTCAGCCGGTTTTCCCGGCACTCCTAGCACTAATTTTATAGTGTCCGATTATACAATGATTTCTACTTATTTTCAAGCCTATCATTCTCAACGCTCTTATGTTATCATGATAGATTATTTATATTTTTCCAAAAGAAAGGAATCTGATGCACCAACAACGCTGTAGCTGGGTCAAGCTTAATGAGCCTCTTTATGTGGAGTATCATGATAAAGAGTGGGGCAAACCGCTTCATGATGATCGTGCGCTTTTTGAACTCTTTTGTCTGGAAACCCAAAGTGCGGGTCTTAGCTGGCTCATGATACTCAAACGACGCGAAGGATACCGTGAGGCATTTGAAGGGTTTGAATTGGAAAACGTAGCACAATATGGAGAAAAAGATGTCGTTCGGATTCTTGAGAGCGGTCAGGTTATCAAACACAGAGCGAAGATTGAATCCATCATTGACAATGCCAAAGGTTTTTTGAAAATCAAAAAGGAATACGGCTCACTGGATCGTTATTTTTGGAATTATGTAGGAGGTCGCGCCATCATCAATCATCATCATGATGCCAAAGAGGCCTTAACCCAATCCAAAATTTCAGATGCTATGACCAAAGATCTCAAAAAACGCGGTTTTAAATTTGTCGGCTCGGTGACCCTTTATGCCTTTATGCAAGCATGTGGCATGGTGAATGATCATGAGATAGGATGCTGGTGCCACTTGGCATAAATTTTCAAACCAAACTCTCAATAAACTCTTCTAACGCATCATCCAATTCACGACTGCATTGATCAATGTACTCAAGCTTCTTTGGAATATTTTTTAAAGTGTGAGAGTGAAATTTGTGAATGATATCATGCACCTCATCATGAATACGATTGTGAATCTCTTGGATTTTTTGCACGTGTGGATTATCATGATATTGTGCGATGCCTTGATTATAAAGCCAGGTACCAAAATCACATTCAGCATGATTTAAAACCGGCATCTGTTGATGTGGCACACTCAAATAATTTTTGATACTTGAAATCCAAGATCGATGTTCCATCGCCGCTTGTATCAAGGGAATATGTTCAGGAGACAATGCATGGCTCTTTTCCCACCGAATATCAGGTTTCCATGTCTCCCTCCATTGAGCGATTTCATCTGCAGGCATCGGATGGGCAATGATATAGCCTTGTGCTCTGTCACATCCCATACGCAACAGCATGACACCATGCTCAATACTCTCAACGCCCTCAGCAATAATCTCCTTGTGAAACGCTTTAGCAAGTCCCAAGATACCATTTAAAATCACAAAATTATCGGTATCTTCTAGCATATCACAAACAAAAGTTTGATCGATTTTGAGCTCTTTGACCGGCAATCTTTTGAGATAGGTCAAAGAGGAATATCCCGTCCCAAAGTCATCTAAAGAAAATGAAATACCAAGTTTTTGACACGCTTGCATCACCTCAATGACATGAATAATATCTTCAAGTGCATTGGTTTCTCGAATTTCTAAAGAGATAGCATTATGAGCAAGAGGATGAGAAGAGAGGAGCATCTCTAGCTCTTTTACAATATCATGATTTTGAAATTGCAAGGCATCGATATTGACGCTCACATTCATAAATATTCCCTGTTTTTTCCATATTTCAATCTGTTGCATGGCCGTTTCTAATACCCATGACCCAAGAGTTATGGATAGAGGATGTCCTTCCATGACCGGCAAAAAGTGACAAGGAGCCAAGAGCCCTCTTTGAGGATGGTTCCACCGAATCAATGCCTCAACACCCAAAACCTCACCACTTCGCATATTGACTTTAGGTTGATAATACAACACAAACTCCCCTTGAGATAAAGCTGTTTTGATCTCTTCTATCTGTTCGTTGTTCGTACGTATTTTTTCATCTTTGATTAAATCAAAAATATGGTAGCGGTTTTTTCCGGAAATTTTAGCTTGATACATTGCATGATCGGCTTGTCGCAACAGTTGATCAGCATCTATCTTATCACCCGCATCAAAAAAAGTCACCCCCAAACTCGCCGAAACATTGAGTTCTGTATTTTTAATAATAATTTTTTTTGAACTTGCTTGTAATAATCGCTCCAAAAGAGGAATGCTATCGCTATGATTTTTAAGATCAGGCAAAATGACGACAAACTCATCGCCGCCCAATCGTGCAATCGTATCCATCTTGCGAAGCGTTTTTTGCAACCGTTGTGCCATGGCACTCAAAAACAAATCCCCACTTTCATGACCGTATTGGTCGTTGATATATTTAAATCCGTCCAAATCCAAATAGACCACAGCGAGTGAATTTTGGTGTCGGTCCGCTTGCGCTAAGGCGTGATTCAAACGATCAGATAACAATACACGATTGGGGAGCTTTGTCAGCGTATCATAATGCGCGATATATTCCAAATGCTGCTGCTGGGCATGACGCTCTGTGATATCAGTACTCAAACCGATAATTCCAATGTGTCCATTTTCATCCAAGACTTTGACTTTTGTGATTTCAAGCAGTCGTTTTTTACCATCTTTCATGGGAAGCGTTTCAATAGAACTGTGCGCTTTTTTATCACATAAAAGAACCTCTTTATCGGAATTTAGACAACCTGAGCTTACCTCTTTTGGGAACAATGAAGTATAGTGCTCTGCATTTAGAAATTCTTCTTCTGAAATCCCGGTGATATCACAATAGGTCTTGTTAACAAATTTGACCTTACCATCTATATCTGTCATCCAAATACCCAAAGGAGCATTGTCCAAAATCGCTTCTAACATGATGCGCTCATGAGAGAGTTTCATCTCAATATCACGTCGTTCATGCACATTGCTCAAAAGTCGGCCAAAAAGCGTCAATAACTCAATATCATCTTGTTTGAGTTTATACTCTTTTTTTGAGGAATCAAATCCGATAAAACCCTTGCACACCCCTCCTTGCAACAAAGGAATCGCAATCAAACGATTGATACCAATAGAGGAGAGATTGTCCAAACAGAGATAATCGCCACAGTGATGTGATGTTTTGAACCTAAGGAGGATATCCTCTAAAACAGGATTGAGCGTATCCATCGCTTTGTCATCCACATGCCAACGGTACGTATTTGAAAACAGATCGGTTTTAGGGTCATAATCATAAATATAAGCGCGATTGACACCCACAAATGCGGCCATCTTTTCAAGGGCATCTTGAATCGTAACCTCTAATTTTTCTAAGGGAATATTGATAAATGATGCGGAAAGTTCTAAAAGAAGTTTGCGATATTTATCTTGATAGGCGACTTTTTCTTCATACGATTTGTGAATTTTCAACTCATGCAACAGATGAATCGTATTGGTCGATAGCGTACTGTAAATCGATAAAATAATGTTGATTAAAACGCGGCTCGAACCGCTCATCTGCTCTTTGGCATAATGTTTGGCTTCGGTGAGATTTAATCCCTTCATGATACCCGAAACCACATGAGCCATATATCGGTCCACATCCAAAATGTGTACCGCCAACCAATTGGTCAAAAAGCTCAGTGCTTCATCTGCTAAGAGGTCGAGTGATTTGTCCTGTTGTTCTATCTGAAAGGATTTTACTTTTTCAACAAAATCAGCATGTCCGGCGTGATGTTGTTGCTTTAAGAGATCATTGGGAATATAAGTATTCCAGATTTCTTCTTCTGTTGCAAAGTGATATAAAGTATAAGCAACCAATTCATCAAAAATTTTACTGAGGTCTTCTATCTTTGTGCTATAGGCTACTTGCGTCGCCAACTCATTGATAATCGCGACCAATTTTCGGTGTTGTTGGTCAATTACATCAATGCCCGTATCAAAATGATCATCCCAAGGAAAAATATCAATTGTTTTCATGGCTTCACTTTTATCGAAAATTTTCTTTAATACATCATACCCAATTTAAGATTATATTTAAATACAAACGATATGATACTTCAAAATAATGTAACATCGCTCAAAGGAATCTACATGCCCGGTTTTGAATTTATCATTTATTATATTATCCTAGGCTCATTTGTCGGCGTGGCCGCGGGGCTTATGGGTATTGGGGGTGGTGGTATCATCGTGCCCACACTCACCACGCTTTTTTTGATGCAAGGTATGGCACCCGCTGAGGTCGTCCATATGGCACTTGGAACTTCGATGGCGACCATCGTCATCACGTCATTTGCGAGTTTGAGAGCCCACCATAAACGTGGGGGCGTGATTTGGGATGTCGTCAAAATGATGACGCCAGGGATTTTAATCGGTACGTTTTTGGCGACTTTTTTAGCCTCGGTTTTAAGCTCTTTTTATCTGGCAATATTTTTCTCTATCTTTATGGCCTATGTTTCCATACAAATGTTTTTGAACAAAAAACCAAAACCAAGTCGAAAACTCTTGAATGCCCCTGGACAATTTTTCTCAGGGTCCATCATCGGGGCTATCTCTGCGTTAGTTTCCATCGGAGGAGGGTCTTTGAGTGTGCCTTATCTCATCTGGCAAAATGTGGATATAAAAAAAGCAATCGGTACCAGTGCGGCGATTGGATTTCCTATTGCCGTTAGTGGGACACTAGGTTATATCATCAACGGTTGGGATCACACCAATATGAGTCATCTTGTCTTTGGTTATGTCTCACTTCCTGCCTTTTTTATCATCGCTTTTTGTAGTTATTTTACCGCACCCATCGGCGTCAAATTAACACATATTTTACCGGTACAAATCACGAAGAGAATCTTTGCACTCTTACTCATCACACTCAGTATTAAGATGCTCAGCTCTTTTATTTAAGCACGCTTTTTGGCACACAAGTAAACACATAACGGGCGCGATAACGTAGCGTCAAATCTTGTTTTGAAGGTTGGGCAGCTTCAATGCGGTCTGATGCCGCGCTGCGAGAGAGCATCACGGCGTGTTTCATCATCGGCATTGGCTGATTTTGTACCCCTATAAGGCTGATATTTTTAGTCATACAAGTGCGTTTCAAAAGTTTCGAAAGGCGCGTTTCAAAATCACTGCTAAAGATAATAGCCTGCTCTTGCAATGCATCTTGTTGCTTTTTGAGCGTCTCTTGTGAGACAATCCACTGCGTTCCAAAATTGGAGACACTCACGTTTTTGTTTCGCGCAATCATACTTTTGATTGCCGGTTCGTTATAGACTGTTTCAATCTGACTGGCTTGGTCATAGGTACACTCAAGAGTGAGCACACCACGATATCCTATAAAGACATTTTTGCGCGCTTTACTGTCCCACTCCATAGCTTTGTTGATCATGTAACCACTATTTTTACAAATCTTTTCATGCTTTTTTAGTATATGAGAAAGCGATGTGAGCGTCTGGGATGTTTTGGTATAATCCTTTTCTATGATATTAAAGACAAGTTTTGTAGAGAGTTTATCAGGCGCAACCGTTGCGGTAAATGTTTGCGTTTTTGTAATCATCATACTCGGATTCTCATCTGTTTGTGCCCAAAGTGACCCGATTATCACCGCCATCATCAATAGTAATCTCATAAGGTACTCCTCTATAATCTTTGTTAATAATACTAAAGAGTTTACAATAGCCCATATAAAAAAGTGCTGATATAGAAGAAGAGAAATAACGCCTAGAAATCCAAAATCTCGCGCTCAAATATCTCTTAACTTTTTGAAAATCAAACTTATTGATAAGAAAATGATAAAATACCCTTTTTATAAAGGTAATCTCATGAATATAGAAAAACTCAAAAATACCCAGGCATACTTTTTCGAGCTCTATCCCAAAGGGTTTGAAGATATTGGTCTACAACCTGTCATGAAACGACATAATACCGCAAAAGTAGAAGCGCATGTGCGTACGTTGTTTGCCCCCGATCAATTTGCCAATCCCGAACTCATTTGCGAAAATTTTACGAAAATCGTCTCTCGCTCCTCACTTGTTTCGCTGTTTGAAAAACCCAAAGTACGCGATATGATCAAAGGCATGGGGCACGAGCAAAAAGATATGCTCTCCATCGGGTTATATGAACTCATACACGGTGATAAAAGAGCCGGTTTTGAGAGTATGGTAGATGTCCTCTTGATTCACCGACTGGCCAAATGGTCTATCATCACGCTGATTCCCTACTACTATGCACGAAACAAAAATTTTTTTATCAAACCGACAACGACTAAAAATATCATCAAATTTTTCGAACTCGAAGGGCTTGTGTACAAACCAAGACCTTCGTATGACTTTTATGTAGCCTACACTAAAACACTAAAAAAGATGCAAGCGCTGGTTCATAAATCACTCAGCTTTGAAAATGCCGCCTTTACCGGATTTTTGATGATGGCGATGGAAGAGGAAGCCTTGCCTTAATGTTTTGTTGTAATATTTTTAGGACTAATCATATTTTCAGGTTTGATAATCTCATCCAACTCTTCTTTGGAGAGCAAACCTTTTTCTAAAACAATATTATAAACAGAACCTCCTGTTTTGAGCGCTTCTTTGGCCACAAGAGTCGAATTTTCATATCCTAAATACGGATTGAGCGCTGTCACCAATCCGATACTATTGAGCACCAAATCCAAGCAATGCTCTTTATTGGCGGTAATCCCATCAACACATTTATACGCTAAGGTTTCAAAGGCATTTTTCATCATATTGATTGAGTTGCTCAGATTGTAGATAATCAACGGTTCAAAAACATTGAGTTGTAACTGTCCCGCTTCTGCTGCCATGGTCACGGCTACATCGCTTCCGATTACTTGAAAACATACTTGATTGACGACTTCTGGAATCACGGGATTGACTTTGCCTGGCATAATAGAACTACCCGGTTGCATTGCGGGGAGATTAATCTCTCCAAATCCGGTTCTAGGACCCGAACTTAAAAGACGCAAGTCATTGCAAATTTTGGACATTTTTGTTGCGACACGTTTGAGTACGCCTGATATTTGAATATAAGCTCCCGTACCTTGTGTGGCTTCTACCAAATCTTCTGCTGTCACAAAAGGACGATGGGTCACTTCTTGCAATTTCGCCTCTACCGTCTTGGCATAATCAGGGTGGGTGTTAATCCCTGTACCAATCGCTGTAGCGCCTAAATTAATCTCTTTGACCAAGCGCAATGTTTCACTCACACGATAAATATCTTCATGAATCATAATACCATAAGCTCGAAATTCTTGCTCTAATGTCATCGGCACAGCATCTTGGAGTTGGGTTCGTCCCATCTTAATCACATCTTTAAATTCTGAGGCTTTATTAAAAAATGCATCACGAATTACGGCTAAGGATTCGGTAAACTCTATCAATTTTTCATAGAGATTGACATTGATAGCAGTAGGATAAGCATCATTGGTAGATTGTGAGAGATTGACATCATTATTAGGATGGAGGTATTGATATTCACCCTTTTTGTGTCCCATAAATTCTAATCCAATGTTCGCAATCACTTCATTGGCATTCATGTTGGTAGAAGTTCCTGCACCCCCTTGAATCATATCAACGACAAATTGATCATGATATTTTCCTTCGATAATAGCATCACAAGCTTTGCAAATTGCCTCGGCTTTTTCTTCGCTCAAAAGCTGTAATTCAAAGTTTGCCAAAGCCACGGCCTTTTTAACTTTCGCTAACGAAACAATGAAAGTAGGGAAACGCGACAACCGCACCCCTGTAATATGAAAGTTTTCCATCGCTCTGGCTGTTTGTACACCATAATATACGTCATTGGGTATCTCTTTTTCACCGATTAAATCATGTTCGATTCTTGTTCTCACTGTGTCTCCTAATATTTTATCCTTGGAATTATAAAACTTTTTGATGCGATTCTTACTATAATTTTGTACATAATAACATCACTTTATCAGAATTTAAACTATCACCAAAATATCATCATATTTTGGTCTTATTGCACCGATAGTATCACGACGCACACTTTTTTCATTCTTAATTTTATTTTTAATAAATATTATAGTTTTTTATATTATAATAAAGCTAAGTTACATCTATTTTAAAAGAGGAGTTTTCATGGCACAATTATTTCCACTGGTATTTATCGGCGTCATCATCAGCGTCATTGTCTTTTTATACTTCGAAAAAAAGGCCATCGAAGCAAAAAGAAGGCATGAAAAAAATGGCTTCAAAGCGAGTGAGATGACCATCAATGAAAACTTTGAACGTTACAACACACAAAGCAATGTGACTTTTTATTTTTCTGTGATGTTTGTCTTTACTATTTTCATGAGTTATTTTGGCTTTTTTAAAGCGGGGCATTCGTTGGTAGAAGTATTCTTATACATCTTTCTGACGACATTTATCGGTTCTCTTATTATATTTTTACTCAAAATCAAAAAAAGTATTTTGATTAAAGTATTTGCCGCTTTCTTATACGGTGCCCCTTTAATCGCATCATCTGCGTTTGGATTTATAATTACCTACATTGTCTATAGTAAATTGATGTAGGCTTTAAGAGGAGGTAAGATTACTATCTTGTAAGGCCTTATTCTCCTCATCAGTAAAAATGCGCGAGCGGGTGATAAACTGATACCCCAAATCAATTTCAAGAGAAAAGGAATTGCCAAAGGCGCCGTTTTCTTTTTTAACATCAACGATAACTTGGGAGTAGCGAAAATATTCAAATTGGTCTTTATCAATAAAAAACTCACATCCCCCGATTTCACCAAGTTTGACATTTCTTGAAGGAATGTGGAAATCACCTTTTTCATAGCACATAGGCGCGGTACCATCACAGCAACCGCCACTTTGATTAAAAACCAATTCACCATTTTCTTTTTTGAGCATTTCAATGACTTCCAGTGCTTCGGGAGTCGCGACGAGTCGTTTCACTTTTTCCATCTTTTATCTCCTTAAAAGGAGCGTATAGCACGATGCCATACGCTCATCATGATTAAAAAAATCCTAATTTATTTTTGTCAAATGATGTCAAGATATTTTTAGTATGTCGGTAAGCATTCAACATCATCATGTGTGTTTCACGTCCAATACCTGATTTTTTGTATCCCCCAAATGAAGCATGGGATGGATAGAGGTGATAACAATTCACCCAAACACGACCGGCTTCAATACCCCGTGATACATTATGCACCTGATGGACATCTCGTGACCAAAGACCAGAGCCAAGACCATAGATTGTATCATTAGCAATTTCAAGCGCTTCGGCTTCATCTTTAAACGTCGTGACACAAAGCACTGGGCCAAAAATCTCTTCTTGGAAGATTCTCATTTTATTGTGACCTTTGAAGATGGTCGGTTGGATATAGTTGCCGTTTGGAAATGTTTTATTGACGTATTCTTCACCCCCAATGAGGCATTCTGCTCCTTCTTCTTTACCGATACGAAGATAGTCGAGGATTTTTTCTTTTTGATTGACTGAGGCTTGTGCTCCCATTTTCGTCTCGGTATCTAACGGATTTTCTTGCGTAATGGCTTTGACTCGCTCTAAAACTCTTTTCATAAAAGGTTCATAAATAGACTCTTGAATCAATGCTCGAGATGGGCAGGTACATACTTCACCACTATTAAAGGCAAATAATACCAATCCTTCGATGGCTTTATCAAAAAATTCATCATCTTTATCCATAATGGATTCAAAAAAGATATTAGGAGATTTGCCACCTAATTCTAGCGTGGAAGGGATAATATTTTCAGTAGCATATTGCATAATCAACTGACCCGTTGTCGTCTCACCGGTAAAGCCAACTTTTTTGATATCTGGATGGGTGGAGAGGTGTTTTCCGATTTTGCCACCGGCTCCGTTGATAATATTAATCACCCCTTTTGGCACAATATCCTGAACGGCTTCCATCATGAGTAAGATTGACATCGGAGTCGCACTGGCTGGTTTTAAAACCACACAATTACCAGCAGCGATAGCTGGAGCGATTTTCCATGCGGCCATCAAAAGAGGGAAATTCCATGGAATAATCTGTGCGACCACACCAAGGGGCTCATAGATTTCTTGTGAAGTAGTATTTTCATCAAGGTCAGCCACACTTCCTGCTTCTCCTCGAATCACAGAAGCAAAATATCTAAAATGATCTACCACCAAAGGAATATCGGCATTCAGTGTTTCACGTATGGCTTTTCCGTTATCTAAAGTCTCAGCGATTGCGATGGATTCTAGATTTGCTTCGATAGCATCTGCCATTTTATTGAGTAACGTACTGCGTTCAATCACAGAAGTGTGCTTATAGGATTCAAAAGCCTTGACACCAGCAGCAACTGCAGCATCAACATCGGCCGTACTCGAACGAGGAATTTGAGTTAAAACTTCACCATCAACAGGGGAAAGATTATCAAAATATACACCATTTACGGGCGCGACCCACTCACCTCCGATAAAATTCTCATAACGAGGTTTATATGTCGGTTTAGAATATACCATTGTTTCTACCTTTATATTGAATTAAAAAGATTAAAATGACCTTTTTATGGATTCTATTGCAGATTGTTTTAAGCTCTAAGACAGAATAAAAGTTAACTTTATTTTTAAATGTAAAATTAAGTTATAAAATAATTTTTATAAGTTTGTTGTTTTTTTATTTACTAAATCTTTAAAAAAGGGTATTAAAATTATCAATGAAAATATTAAAAAACAGATAGGAGAGACGCATGAAAACTGTAAATACAGCATTGACAATAGCACTTCTAAGTGGATTTTTAATATCTGCCAACGCGCAAACGAATCCATCCAATCCATCTTCAATTTCTAGTGATTTTGAGCATATGGAACAAACGATGGGAAAGCTGTTTAGAGATTTGCATCAGAAATATTTTGGAAGTCACGCGATAACAAATCCCGTAACAGCAGCAAAAAGCAGCTTTAAAAACACCCGAGATGCTTATGTCATCACGGTAAACTTACCTGGATTTGAACAGAGTAATATTGATATCAAAACCAATAAAAATATGCTCTACATCAATGCAAGAAGTTATCAAAAAAATGTGACGAAAAATCAACAGAACTATCAAAGTTCCTCTTATACAAATTCATATTTTAGGAGCTTTTTACTTCCCAATAACGCCAAGATGAAAGAGATGAAGACTCAATATAAACAGGGGGTTTTGGTTATTAAAATCCCAAAAGCATAACCCCTCATACGCTGATCTGAGATGCCATCAGATCAGTGGTGTGTCGTATTTCTATTTTTTATCCAGGTTTTCAACATTTCCAAACTCATTGGTTTGGCATACAGGTATCCTTGACCTTGTTCGCATCCGTGTTTTGCGAGATATTGCTCTTGTTCTTTTGTTTCAATCCCCTCAGCCAAAGAGGAGATTTTCATATTCGATGCCAAATCAAGAATCGTACGGACAATGGCACAGGCATCTTCATCTTCTGGAATATTACTCACAAACGACATATCCACTTTCAATTTATCAATCGGCAATCGTAGTAAATAGCTCAGCGAAGAGTATCCCGTACCAAAGTCATCAATCACAATTTTGACATGCATCTCGCGTAATACTTCCAAAAGGTTAATCCAACGCTTTGGATCCTGCATGATGAACGATTCTGTGATTTCAATCTCTAATATTTGCGGATCAATGGCCGTTGTTTCAATCACATCTTGAACTACCGGTAAAAAATCACTGTATTCAATCTGCACGCCAGAAACATTGATAGAAATTCGCACATCTTTTGAGAGTAATCCCTCGTGTTGCAAAGACAATAAATCCTCACAACTTTGTCGCATCACCCATTCACCAATCGAAATAATCAAACGTGTTTCTTCACAAATATCGATAAAATGTCGCGGCAATAGCAAGCCTTTTTCAGGATGATTCCATCGTAATAAAGCTTCCAATCCGACGAGTTTTTGAGTTTTTAAATCGACTTGAGGGTGATAATAGACTTGAAATTGTTGCTTGTTGATTGCCTCGCGCAAATCATTTTCTATATTGACTTTTGCAACGGTGGCTATGGACATCTCATCTTTAAAAAAGGCATGCGTATTCTTCCCTGAATTTTTTGCTTTATACATGGCAATATCCGCATTTTTTATGAGGGTTTCACTGTTGCTGCCATGATCGGGATAGACGCTAATTCCGATACTACAACTGAGAAAAAATGTAAAATCTTTGATGATAAAAGGCTCTAAAAAAATATTTTGTATTTTTAACATAACCGACAACACTTCAACAGGGTCTTTGATGGTCTCTAATAACAAAATAAATTCATCTCCACCAATACGTGATAATGTGTCAGATTCTCGTATGATTTTTAAAACCTTTTGAGAGAATTGTTTTAACACTTCATCGCCATAAGAGTGTCCATAACTGTCATTGATTTTTTTAAAATTATCCAAATCAATATAACACACGGCAAACTTGTTACCATAACGATGATGATGCGCAACAGCTTGTTGAATGCGATCAAGCAATAAGAGACGATTTGGTAGTGATGTCAAAGCATCATTGTGTGCCAAAAATACCAATTCTTTTTCTGAAGCAATCAATTGGTCGTGGTATTTTTTCTTTTCTGTAATATCGCGTGCAGAGACGACATATGCTGCTGGTAATGTATCATCGGGATGATTAAAATAAGGAAAATACTTGGCATGAAAATAGTATCGTTGTTCATTTGTGACATACCAATACTCTCGCTCAAACGATACCCCAGAGAGTGCACGATCACTATATTTTTTGATATTTTTATAGAAAAATTCTTCTCCCAACAACGAGGCAATACTCTTGCCTAAAATCTCTTCTTTACTTTTTTGAAACAGTGTCTCATATCCTCCGCTAATCGCGCGATAAATATAATTTTGGTCAATCAAAGCAAGAAAATCATCGGAATTTGAGACAATCTTCTTATACGCTTCTAAATCTTCCATAACTTTTAATTTTGACTCGAGCATTTTATTGGCATGATGTGCCAGTTCTCTAAATTCACTAAATTTAAGAGCATGCGTATTAATAAAAAAATTCCGGTGAGAGAGGGTATCAAAGAAATCAGAAAAGACTAAAAAATCTTTTTTTATCTTTTTTGTAATAAAAGTGTAAAACCACGCAAAGATACCGGCCACGCCCAAAACAAAAACCAACATATAGACCAATTGTTCATTTGAACGTTGTACTATCGCCTTACGCAAGACTTCAATTTCATGATTCATATCATCCAAATAAACACCCGAGCCGACATACCAGTGCCACTGTGGGATTCCTTGGACATAACTGAGTTTTTTGATACTGCGTTCGTGTTGCAATTTAGGCATGGTGTAGCTGATAAAGCCCCCGCCTTCTTTTGCCTTTTTGATTAATTCTCGCACAACATAATAACCAGATTTGTCAACAACATCATACATATTTTTGTTTTTTGTCGGATAGGTCAATGACGTCCCATCCCATTTGCCTATAAAAATATAATTTTTACTATATCTGAGTCTATTGTCATCATTAACAATCTCATCTTTGATTTTTGCTTCAATGTCTTTGACATAAACGCCCGTACCGATAATCCAATCATAAGGCTCAAACACTTTCATATAAGAGATTTTGTCATATTGGTGCTTATCATGATAGGATTGCTTCCACTTGTATTCTAAAAACCCCTCTTTTTTATTGCGCATCGTATTCAAAATCTTTTGGGATACTTCTTTGGCATGCTGATTGGTAGTCTCTAGCACATTTTTACCCTTCAAACTAGGCTCTATAGGGAACAATAACCCCGTGCCATTACGTTGTACAATAAAATAATATTCTTGTTTATTTTTGTATTTAAAAGATTGCAAAACCGCAATAATCATCTCTTGAATTTCAGCATCACTGCGTTGATTTTTATAAGTTTGATACAGATTCATCGCGATGTCATAGGCTCTGAGAGTACGTGCTTTTGCACTCTCTTTAGTCTGTGCATAGACTTCTTTTTGCCGTAGATAAATATAATTGACAAAATTTTGTACGGATTCTTTTAGTTTCTTTTTTTTACTCTTGAGTTGCTCTTGTTCTATCTTGATAGATTCTTGTTTGAATTTGGTATTGGCATCATAAAAAACAAATGTAATCAAAACCGTAACCAGGGCAAGAAGTACCATATACGAAGCAATATGAAAGTAATTAAATAAACTAAATTTTTTCTCCATGACAACCTGCCCCTTAAAAGAATGGCAGTATTTTAACAAAATTTTTCTTTTTTACTTGTGAGATACTGCCTTAATTATGATACATAAGACTTATGCTTCGCAAAATAAGAGATTTCAGGTTATATGGGTTCATGTGGGGTATAAATTTTGAAATATTGCGCAATATCTTTGAGAAGTTCTCTTGCAAAGCTGCTCTTTTTCTCTCCAAGTGCGATGGGACGACACGCGTCCATGATACCATAACCCAAACGTGAGAGCAGCACGCCATTGGCAATACCCTGCCCTATAGATTCTGAAAATTTTGTGAGCATGGATGCTCCTGTTACTTGATTGGCAAGGTCTGCGGCCAATTCTGCAACACCGGCAAAAGCAATATGAACGACTGCTTTTTTGAGCAAGATAAGACGCGTGAGCCCTCCTGGGCAAAACCCATAAACTAAGGCAATCTCTTTGGTCAGCAACAAACTCCGCCAAAAAATCAACAGCATATCAAAAAGGGGTATCGGAGAAATCGCCGTGGAGAGTGCCGCTTGCAAGGAAGCTTTGTGGATTCTTTTTTTGGCATGTTCATCTAATATTGAAAGCAACCCGCCATCGATATCATGATAGAGTTCATGATACACAACAGCCGAATCGAGTGCGGTCCGTATTTGGGTAATGTGCTGTTGCAATTTGGGGTCAGGGTTGTGTTCATATCGCCTCAAAAGATGGTGTACCAAACCGACAATCTCTTGTGTTGGTTGCTTTTTTTGACGCTCAAATTGAGCTTGGATATCGGTGACACGCTGCAATGTTTTTAACTGTTTGACCGTGCTAAAAAGATTCAAGATTAAGGCTAGTAACAACACCAACAACCCCACAAGGTAGAGATATTGTGCAACACTTCCTTCTATCATGATGTCCTGAATGCTTTGGATTGTATCTGAAACAATCATCACAACAATAAAAAACAAAAGTGCTATGCCAATTCCCCAAATAGTACGAAAAGAAGCAAAAAACTTCTCAAAAGAGGAGCGATTTTTAGCATCATATGCACCCGTTGCATCTTCTACATTCTCCATATGTGTATCTAGCGCTCCGGTTGGTTCCATCTTAAATGGCTTGATGGGTGGTTCTTTAAAATCATCGGGTTGTTGGGGTTGTATGATTTTTTTAAACGGTTTAATACTCATAACAAATCTCCAATAAGGGATTCAATCACGCGATCCATATGGATGTGATCAAAGGGTTCGTTCTCTTTGTACGATTTTTGTGGTGGCAAAAATGCTTCATACGCATAATGGTCCGCACGCCATTGTGTTGGGGGAGGATAAGAAGATGGCATTTCTCCGGGATAGATTTCGACCAGTTTTTTATCTTTGGCACTCACACCTCGCACAAATGAGAGTGTTTTGCCTTGATATTGCTGGGTGATGCTTTGTGTACATTTCACCGAAGCTATCACTTGAGTGTTGGTCTTGATGTGGCTAATATCAAGTTCTGCTCGAATATTCTCTGTCATTTCATCAAGTAGTGCGAGATAATTATTACTTTGTGAGGCGGCCACCAGATCTGCCTTGGTTGCGACAAAAGTGACATTACGAATGGAGGGAAAAAATTTGAAAAAGAATTTTCTATTTTTATAGCTATAAAGCGACAGCATTCGGTCGAGTCCTGTTTTCATATCATGATAACATTTGGGACCATGTTGCAAGGCCTCTACCATATCAACCAGGACAATTTGTCGATCAAATCCATGGAAGTGTTTCAATTGAATATCTCGAACAATATCGTGCAAATAAGCATCATAGCGTTTTTTATAGACCGCATGCAAGGCACACTTTGTATTGGCAATCGGTGCAAAAACCAACAATGGATCTCCCGCAAGATCAGCGGGCATCAAGAAGCGTCCCGGTGTGAGAAGCGAGTAGTGACGCTCTTTGAGATGATGCAACAGTGTGCAGTAACTATCATGAAGCTTGTGCTCAAGTACAGGACCACCACTTTGGTCGCAGAGTGTTTTAAGCTCATCCAAATAACGCAATGCCTCGGGTTCTTCGCTCTCTTGAAGCCATGTTAGTACTCGAGTAGACCACGCTTCATAACTGAGATTTAAGAGGCCAATATCTAAAATCCACTCCCCTGGATAATCGATAATCTCCAATTTAAATCTTGAATTTTTCAAAAATGAGAACTTGCTCTTTTTTTCAAATTCTAACACCGTCGACGTGATGGTATCAGTACCGTTGGGCCATGCTGATTTTTGCTTAATCTCTCGGGCAAAAGTATAGTAATCAAAACGCTTCATAGTGGCTTTTGGAGGCGCAAGTCTCACTTTGAATGGACGGTGTTTTGAAGTCAGCCATGAGACTTTTTTTTGATTCAATAATTGATCAATCAAAGAGGTGATAAAAACCGTCTTTCCCGAATGACTCAAGCCAGTAATGGCGATTTTTGTCGTCGCCTCCAAAGAGGGCAATTCTGGTATCGCATTTTGCGCCGTTTTTGCTAGGTCTGCAAGTGTTTTTTTCATCCGCACCACAGGGCTCCTTTTTCTTTTCTCTTATCATTTTATATCATATAAAATTAATTTCCCCTATCACCGCAAATTGACGCGGGTAGAAGTATTAGAAAAATGTATCTTATTGACATATCTTAGCCCTTATATCTGCCTTATCATGTCAATGTAAAATTAACGTAACAAACAGGATAAAAATTGTTATTTTTTATCATGATAGAAGGGACATTTCCCCTATCTTGTTCCCTAATCTTGGGCTTCTAGGCTTTTTTGCAAATTTTTTAAAATTTTTTCGTCAAAATTTCTCATTTTTTTGATGCCATTTTTATTAGAAAAAACTATATCTTTTTCAACAAAAATTCGCTAAGATGGCGCCAATAGGAAGGTTGATATGAAAATTTTACTGTTAGAGGATGATTTTAGTTACCGAGTGAGCATTAAAGAGTATCTTGAATCTTTAGATTATGACGTGGATGATTTTGAGAGGGGTCAAGACGCGCTAGATGCAGTATTTGAAACTGATTATGATTTGTTATTGATGGATGTGAGAGTCCCGACGATTTCAGGTTATGAAGTGGTGAAGGCTGTGCGAGAAAATGACATAGAAGTGCCTATCATCCTCGTGACCTCGCTCACCGATATTGATGATTTAAGCACCGGTTATGAAGTCGGTTGCAATGATTATATCCGGAAACCTTTTGCCTTAAAAGAGCTCAAATACCGCATCACACAAACGGTCAATAATTTTCAATACAAAACCAGTAAAAGTATCATAAAACTAAAATATAACTTTATATTTGATCTACTCAAACACGAACTTTCCCGAGATGGGGAGATGATTAAACTGACACCAATTGAGCAAAAAATCCTCAATTATCTCATCATGAGACAAGGCTCTTTTTTCACCACCAATGATATCATTAGCACCCTTTGGGATGATGAATTTATCACTGAAGCGGATTTGAGAATGCACATCAAACGCATTCGCGACAAAACAGACAAAAATCTCATCATCAATTCCCGAGGGCTTGGATACCAAATTGAAAAAACTTAACATCTCTATAGCCCTTTACTCATTTGCTTCTGCCATCATCATTACCTCAGCATTTGCTCTCATTTCATATTTTTATATCCAAGAATCCACAGCCATGCTCAAAATACAAGAGCAGTACAAAATCGAGCATTATGCCAATAAAATCACCAAATATAATCGCACACTAAAAGAGTTCAAAGAGTCTATCTTTGGGACATTAGAATCCTTCTTATATCGCGTTGCCCTCATCGATACCAATGGCTCCATACTCTATACAACCTTTACCAACACTCCCACATATAATCCCCATAAGCTGATTTATATGCGGGGCAATCATCTTTTTTATAACCATACCAAAACATTTCTTCCCTCAGGGCCGGTACGCATTATCTTGGAAAAAGATTTGAATTATTCAGATATCAATAATAGGATTTTTATTTTAGTCATTAGTATTATCACATTTTTGATTTTGTGCAGTATCTTTTTGTATTTACACACCACTAAAGTACACAATATCATCAATCAAAATCTAGACCTTTTCCTCAAAGATGCCATGCATGAGATACGTACCCCTTTGGGAGTGATTCAAATCAATTTGGAGTTTTTAGAAAATACAATTAAATCCTCTATGGCACTAAAAAGAGCACAGGGAGGATTGCGTAATCTCACGTCTGTTTATGAAAGTATCGAATACTTCATAAAAAATTCAAAAACCTCGTATCCAAAAGATTGGGTTCATGTCGCTCCTTTGCTAAAAAACAGAATAGAATTTTTTCGTATTTTGGCAGAGATTAAAGATCTAAAAATCATGAGTGACATCACAGACAATCTGTTTTTACACATCAATGTGGTCGAGTTGCAACGGTTAATTGATAACAATCTCTCCAACGCTATCAAATATTCCAACAAAGGAACGACAATTAAAATCACACTCTTTAAAGACGCATCGATGGGTAGGTTGTGTTTTAGTAATTGGGGAGAACAGATTCAAGACACCAAAAAGATTTTTCGAAGGTATTATCGAGGGGATAATATTTTAGGCGGGTTTGGCTTAGGGTTGAGTATGGTGGAGCATATCTGTCATATCTATAAAATTAACATTGAGGTTACATCAACACAAGAGGGGCATACGCGCTTTTGCTATTACCTCCCATCAAAAATATTAAAAGAAGGAAATTCACAGTGATTAAATTACTCTGTATCGGTCTGTTTCTACAAATAAACGTATGGGCTGCAGTCGATATTGGATTAACGCAAAAAGAGAAAGATTGGCTAGCACAGCACCCTAGCATCACCGTAGGCATCGATAGAAATTATGCGCCATTTGAATTTCAAGATAGTCATGGGGAATTTAAAGGTATTGCCATTGATTATCTCGCTGAAATCAAAAAGATGCTCAACATCAAAATCAACATTGTCACCGCCAAAACATGGAAGGAAGTCACAGAATTAGCAAGAGATAAATCGGTTGATGTACTCTCTTGTATCGCACCCACTCATAAAAGGGGAGAATACCTCCTCTTTACACATTCCTACCTCTCTTTTCCTATGGCTATTGTGACCAATAAGATTGTGGGGTATGTTGATGGATTAAGAGAGTTAAACGGCAAAACCGTAGCAGTTATTGATGATTATATGAGCCATCACATCCTAGAAGAGTTTCATAAAGATATCTTTTTAGTCAAAACCGAAAATTTGACGCAGGGGCTTAATTTAGTGCTTGCGGGCAAGACGTATGCTTATGTTGGAAATTTATCTCAAATCGCCTACTCTATCCAAAATGATGGTTTTCAAAATCTGGCGATATCGGGCATCGCCAAGTATCGATTTGATTATGCTATGGGAGTGCGAGATGATGCGCCTATTTTGAGGGATATATTGCAAAAATGTATTCATGCAATCCCCCAAGAAGTCAAAGACAATATCTATTGTCAGTGGTTCCCACCATTGTTTCAAAAAGCGGTTGATTATACTCTCGTCTGGCAAATATCGGCCTTTGGTGCTATTTTGATTGGGATTTTTCTCTATTGGACGTATCGTTTAAAAAAAGAAATAAAAAAAAGAAAAGCGACAGAAAATTCTCTCAAACGCAACCGAGAGTGGCTCAATTGTAGTTTGCAATCTGCAAAAATAGGCGCTTGGGATTGGGATATTCCGCAAAAAACAATCACGGGAAATTCAGTATTTGCCGCATTGATTGAGTGCTCAAACAATGAAATCTCAATGCCCATAGATCAATTTCAAAAGGAATTTATCCATCAAAAAGATTTGCCCGCTGTGATTCAGCATATTGAAGAGTGTTTTAACAGTACCGATGAATTTTGTCGTATCCAATTTCGAATCATCTCACAATCAGGGGCATTAAAATATGTCGAATCGCGTAGTAGAATCTTCAAATATGACAGATACAACAACCCCATCAGGATGATTGGCTTCATCAAAGAGTTGACACCGCCCTTATCATAATCCTTGACATTGTAGAACTATAATTCTATAATGTGGCAAGGGAGATAGGTATGGCAAGACCAGCAGAATATGATTTAAACACAGTATTAGAGAACGCCATGGAACTCTTTTGGCAAAAAGGATACGATAAAGTATCGATGGCCGATTTGGTTTCTTTTACAGGATTAAACCGTCGTACGATGTATGCGCTATTTGGCGATAAAGAAGGTCTTTTTAAAGAAGCCCTTGAGCACTATTATGCAAAAAGAGCCCTCTGTAATATCCAACTACTCCAGAGTCATCCGGGCAAAAAGGGAATCGTTAAATTTCTGGAAAAATTTGCTTTTGATAGAGGATTTAAAGGATGTCTATTTACCAATTGTATGAACAAAGGTGACTTTATGAGAGCGGAAGCTTTTCATATCCCAAAAGATTTTTTTACAAAGCTACAACAACAAATCGAGGAAAATCTAAAAGAGGCGAAGGCACATAAAGAGTTCAGTGGCGATCCTAAATCAATGGCACTCACCATTATCACGCTCGTGCACGGATTAAATATTCACGGCAAATACAACCACTCTAAAGAAGATGGCGATAGTATCATAAAAAATATCGCGGCAATGATAACATAGTCGGTGCCAACCTTGAATATATCAAGATTCACACCGCTATGTCAGTTATAAATTATTAGGAGATAACTTTAAATCTCTCATTAGGGCGCTTATCATCATAAGTGTGCAACATAATCTTTCGAGGGAAATATTTGCCAGCACAACCGATACACGGATGCCCTGCTTTGATACAAATATTGGTGTTGCCATTGTGTCCATTGATCGGACAATCATTTTTGGTGACAATTCCTTGGCAGCCAAGATAAAATAGACAGCCCTCATCACCGATTTTCTTAGCAAATTTCTTTCTGGTGAAATCATCATGACGCGTACATCTCTCATGCACGGTATTGCCGAAAAATCTAAGCGGACGTTTCTCATCATCAAGTTCTGGTGTATTGTGAGTCTTAAGATAATAGAACAACACATACAATAATTGCTCTGGTTTCATAGGACAGTTTGGTAGGTTCACAACCGGTTTTTTAATCCCTTGATAACTGATAAAATCTGCCAATGGTTTTGGACCGGTTACCATGCCTTCCATATTGGTGATACCACCAAAACTCGCACACGTACCAGCCGCAATACAAACACTTGATTTGCGAACCAATTTATCCACCCAATAGGTCATCGGTTTGTCACCTAGCATACAAGCATGGGGCATCGCCATCGGGATGGAACCTTCAAATACAAAAATAAAATCTTTGTATTCATCCGCACGTTCCAACATATCAGTCACTTGATGTCCTGTGGCCAATGAGATATCTGGATGAAAAACGACATTAGTGTATTCTGTTAGAATATCGACAAGTGGCACGCCCTCGACATTGAGAAAGGATGTAGAACATCCAGAACAGGAGGTACCATGCAACCATACGAGGTTGGGTTTAGCTATCTCACCTTTATCCATTGCAAGTAGATCGTCAAAGCTTAGAAAACTTGATGCTCCGACAGCAACTACGACTGCATACATTTGTTTGAGTACTTCTCTTCTTGTCATCATTTTATCCTTAATGTACTGAACAAGCTATACAAGGATCAGCAGATCTGACGATTCTTGCTAGCTCAATTGGGTTGTTGGCATCTGCTACTTTTGTTCCAATTAGCATTTGCTCTACTGCACCGGCTCTGTCCTTACTGTCTTTAGGAGAGATATTCCAAGTCGTTGGTACTATCATTTCATAATTTTTAATAAGTCCCTCGTCGTCTGTCTCAATCCAATGCGCCAAAGCACCACGACTGGCTTCTGTAAAACCAAATCCTGAAGCATTTTTAGGCACTTCTTTTTCGATAAATCCAAGCTCTCCTGGGACTACTTTGTTCAAATCTTTTTCCAATCTATCCACCACAATCAAGGAAACAATAGCACGGCAAAGATGGCGACCCATCACAGAGTTATAATCGCTTAGTTTGATTCCAAGTTCGGTATTGATACTATCGACCAATCGATTAAGCTCTGGATTATGGCCACTCTTGTAGGTATTTACTACCTGAGCGACAGCCCCAACTTCGACTACTTTATCACGATATCTTGGTGCTTTACTCCAGCTGTATTTACCATTTGATTTCTTTTGTTCTCGCTCATATTCATACCAGCTAAGAGGGTGTTCTGAGTCTTGTTCCATTGGAGCATAATCTTTTTTGCCATCTTTATAATAAGAATATTTTTGAGATTCTAAAATTTTTGTATCTTTTAATGCTTCAAACTTACCATTGATAGTAGACCCCCCGATGAAGAGGAAATTTTCTCCATTTTCATCTGGCATAAAGTCGAAGTTCAACAAATCCCCCGTTCCTTTTCCTATCTTAAAGTACTCTTTATACGCTTTGGCTACCGCTTTGACATCGGGGACATAAGCATCTTTGATGAATGCTTTCGTACGCTTCAAGAGTGTTTCATATTTCATCAAGGCATCGACAGTTGGTCGTGTCGTCACACCCCCTGCTTCAATCGCAACAGGATGGGGAGATTTGCCACCAAAAATTGCTACCATTTTATGAATCTCAGCCATCGCTTGAATCGATTCTAAATAGTGTTTTACCGCTGAGATATTTAGATTTTGGTTGGTGGTATATGCAGCTTCATATCGTGGTAAAAAAGGTGCTGCTGGGAAAATCTTTCCACTTTTGAGCTCTTTGTTTACCCAATCTTTCAACGCCAACAATCCACTATCCTTGCCTTGATATTTTGTGATTGCGGTAATGTCGATAAAATCCAACGCACTTAAGGTATAAAAGTGCAACAAATAATCTTGTAAACGATACGCACCGACAATCAAATTTCTCAATAGATAGCCGTTTTTATTTAACTTCAATCCCATGGCATTTTCTAAAGCCAATGCAGAAGCTTCCGCATGAGCATAAGGACAAACACCACATACTCTTTGTGTCACTTGTTGTGCTACTTTTGCATCATAGCCAATCAGTGCTTTTTCAATACCTCTGTACATATCTGCAGTACATTTTGCATCCGTAACCACTCCGCTGTTATTCAGAGTTGTTTCAAACTTTAAATGCCCTTCTATCCTTGTTAATGGGTCAATTGTCACTTTTTTTGACATCATTTTTCCTTATTTTTTATTGAGAAAAGTTCAAAAAACGTTTCCTCTTGTTTCGAAATATTTAGAATAAATTCAGCAAGATCTTTCCATATTTTTTCTTTGCTGTGGTTTGAAATATCATCGCAAAATGCAGGAAACCACTGATTTGGATGTTGCGCTAAAAAATCTTTTCGCTCATGTATGAGTGCGATGGCTTCGTCTTCTTTTTTGTGCTCAATCAACGCGACGGTTAATTGGGATACATAAAAAAGATACTGAAATTCAAAGCCGATGAAATCATCAGGAAAATGGTCTTTTCTCTCGACTTCCAATCCCACATTGGCATAAAATTCTCTTACCTCAAAGGTACTCTCTCGCATCATGAGTTTCTTCTTTGATCTATAAACCGATTCAAAAGGAGTCGCCAATGGTTTTTGAGGGCCTATGAATAATCGATTATATTCCCACCTTGCCGTATCAAGAGCATCGCCTTTTATAAGTTCAATATCTTGGACAAATGCTAATTTTTTAGATTCATCCTTCAATGCATCTGCTTTTTGTTTAAGATCAAGTACGGTCTCTTCTCTCCACTGATTGAAAAATACAACGCGCAACAAATCATATGCATTTGCTATATTTTGATGATATTCTAATTCTAAATTTTCCATTTTGATTCCCTATTTCTCTATGCTAATTAATTTTTATGTAATCGCCACTTCTAAATTTTGGATAAAATCTGATAGATGGTTTCATCTTAGATGGAACAAATCCTACGGCTGTTTTTGACATTCCCGCCGCATCTGAAACTCTCGTATCTACCAATTTTAAACAATCAACAGGACACGCTGCAACACAAGCAGGAAGCTCGCCAACATCTTGTTTTTCTGCACACATATTACATTTTTGTGCTTTGTGATCTTGGCCTTTTAGTGTGATGGCACCATAAGAACAGGCCTCTTCACAATAACCACAGCTAATACACTTATCACGATCAAGCACGACAATTCCATCATCTCTTTTCGTATAAGCAGAAGTAGGACAAACCTCTACACAAGCGGGCTCTTCACAGTGATGGCACGCATTGGAGATATATACTTCTTTTTCCATATTTCCATCGTTATAGAAGAAAGTATCAACATGTCTCCAATTGATAAGTTCTTCTTGTCTATGATATACTTGACAAGCAATTTCACAGGCTTTACAACCGATACAAAAATTCTGATCAAATAGAAATCCTTTTTGACTTTTTGACATCATCCACTCCTTTCTATACTTTTTTTACTTCAATAAATGTGGCTGTAAATACAGCACCTTGACCTAAATCACCAATCCCATCACAGCACAAATAGTTCGCACCCGTTTTTGTTTTTGTGGTTTTATGCCAAATGTTGTTCCAAGCATACGTAATCCCTGGTTTGATTTGTGTGGTAATTCGTACCCTAAAGAAGGCTTCGCCCAGTTCGTTTTTAGCACTCACCACACTGCCCTCTTTGATTCCTCGAGGTGCGGCATCTTCTTTGGTCATGAAAAGTTCAGGATAACCATCATAATCCACACGACTGGCAATATATTTGGTGCTACCCCAGTTTGAGTTGTTTTGGAGTTGTGTTCCTGGAGTCATAAAACAGAGTGGATGTTTTTTCAAATACGCAGCACCGTATCTTTTTTGTGATCGGTAATAATCTTCATCGGTTCCGATGTCGATGACCGGATGAAAACCTTCATCTTTAAAATGTTGAGAATAGAGTTCACATTTACCTGATTTGGTTTTAAACACAAGATTATTTTCTTCATGATAAGGATAATAAGGAAAATGATCTTTCATAGTTTTGGCATTTCTGATTGGTTTAACCCAACCGATGGTTTTTAATTTTTCATACGTAATATTTTGAGATTTATTGAAATCCGTATCGAGCATCATTCGTAAAATTTGTTCGGCATTCCAATTAAAACACTCATCATTATAACCCATGGCTTTTGCAAGACCGTTGAAAATCTCTAGGTTTGTTTTACTCTCACCAACCAGTTTGGCGGCGGCGGCGTTATAGTGTACATAACCAGAAACTTGGTCATTTTGAATATCTTCTGATTCCAAAAAGGTACCCGCTGGTAAAACGATATCTGCATAATCGACCGTGTCGGTATTAAATGGATCCATAACAATCAAGAACAAATCATCTTTTACCAAACGATCTTTGATGAGTTGTGTATTTGGTGCGGTCACCATCAAGTTGGTGTTATAATTAATAACCGCGCGAATTGGAGTTTTGAGTTTGACCTCTTTGTAAGAATCAGACTCAGTATCCAAACTGGTTGGATTATCTAATCTCAAGGCACGACCAAATTGGACATAATTGGCAGTTTGTCTTTTGATTTTTTTACCATGTTTGTCTTTTGGTGAGAGATCTGGAGATACTTTATCAAACGTATAACATGGTTTTAGATTGGTATACGCCCAGAAGATACCGCCACCGAGTTTTGTTACAGCACCCACAAGTACTGGCAAGAAAGTCGCAGCACGAATCATCCTCGCACCACAGAAGTGTCGTTGTCCGCCATCACCACTACAAATGAACGGTGCTTTTGCTTTTGCATATTCTCGCGCAAACACTTCGATTTCTTTCACGGTAATCCCACACATATCAGCCAATTGTATGAGGGTGTATTCTTTGGTCTCTTTGACTAACTCACCAAAACCCATCGTATAGTTTTCTACAAACTTTTTGTCATATAAATTTTCTTCAATCAGAACTTTACATACACCTAAGCTAAAAGCAGCGTCACTACAAGGTTTGAGTTGGATAAACATATCAGATTGATTTGCCATAGGCGTTCTCACGGTATTAATCGTGATTAATTTACCGCCTCTTTTTCTCACATCTTGACCAAATTTTGCCCAGTGTACCGCAGTATACGCTTCATTTGAACCCCATGTGATGTACATATCAGAGTATTGCGCCTCTAGAGCATCTTTGGAAAATGGTGTTCCAATTGTACTTGGTTCACCCACATATCGTGGCCAGTCACAAGGGTTTCTCACCAGCCTTGTGGCACCGATTTTTTCAAAAAAGTTTCCCGGAGCGATTGATTTACTGATGAAACCTTCGTTTCCTGAATATACAAACTCAGCAATCGCCTCTCCACCGTATCTTTTCTTAATACTTTTTAATCTTTTTGCGGTATATTTGAATGCCTCATCCCAACTGATGCGCTCCCATTTTCCTTCGCCTTTTTTTCCGGCTCTTTTCATCGGATACATGATTCTATCGGTTGCATATAAATACTCTCGATAAGCTTGACCTTTAACACAAGCGGTTCCTCGTGTCACAGGATGGGCTGGGTCTCCTTTGATATCAATCATGACACCATCTTGTACTTCAGCGATAAGCGCACACGCATCACGGCAGTTCCTTGGACAGGTTACATGATGTAGCTGGGTATTGCCTTTGGGTTGCGTTGGGCTAAAAAGTGGTGTTTCTCCGGCGATGGTACGTTTCATACCAAAAAGTGGAACACTCATCAAACCTAAGCTTGCGCCTTTAAGAAAGCTTCTACGACTTACTTTAGTCTCTTCTTTTAAAACTTGCAAAAAATCCTCCTTGCGAAATTATGTTGATTGAGATTGCCCCATAGAGATGACTCCTGGGGCAAAAAACCTTGATGTTATTTCAAAATATAAAGCATGTTTTTGTTATCTTGATAACTCACGACATACAGTGCGTCATCAACAAAATCCATACCTCGTATATTTTTTATTTCACTAGGGAAAGAGTAGGTGTCTACGATTGAATCTGTCGCCGTATCGATTACGACGATAATGTTAAAGTTTTTGCTCGCGGCATAAAGCTTTCCATCTTTATACGCTAGGGCGGTTGTATATAATTCACCCAAGGTTCGTTTCTCTTTGAGTGTGACACCACTGCCAATTTCCGGTGTTAATTCAGCTGATAGCATGCCATCTGCATTGGATTGTTTGATTAAAATAAAGCTAGGATTTAGGTTATTTGGTACCGAGATGGCATAACTATATTTTTCATCTGCCACAAAGCTACCCACATAACTCGTCTTTGCTCTAACGGTTTGAAACATGGAGCGCTCAACGGGTGTAAATTGATCAGCACCTTCATAAAAATTAGCAAATCCCGCAACTTCATCGGCATTATCATCTACTTTCACGGTGATATAAGCTTTGTTATAGCCCATGACTTTGATATTATCTCCCATAAAATCTACTCCGACGAAATTTAATACAACAGGAAAATAGAGATGATCAAGGACAAAATGTTTCTCAACAGAATCCAAAGTAATCCCGCTCAAATACAGACCCCAATCCTCTGTTACTAAAGCAAATTTATTATTTTTTGGATTAAATCGTAAGCCATTGATAGGACTATTTAAAGGTAAATCCAAGACTTTTTTAGATTCAATATTAAGAGCTTCATTAACCACTAAAGGAGCATCTGCTGGGTTATTATTGAATTCAAATCCAGGAGCCTGACTACTAGCAAGATCAGGATCACTCACACCCATAGGGCCACGCCATGATGGATCAGAGAAGAGGTTTGTCAACCCTGTTTGCCATGAAATATATTTTGGATTTAAAGTAAATCTTGCTGGAGAATCCGGACCGGTAAAAGGAGGAGGTCCCACCGCAACAAATGCTTGAAACGCATTGGACGTAACAATGACAATAAAAACAATAAAAGCAATACCATCGAGTTTGGAGAGTTTTCGATACTTTTGCCCTTTAAACTCCGCTGCTAACTCTTGCAAAGAAGGACCCGTAAAAAGCAAAATCAATGCAAACAATAAAATCACAGCCCACATAACGACGCCTGCCCACAATTGTGTGTGCAAGTTAAAAACCATCAGCGCTTGACCTTGTCCCATATCTAACTGCGCATAAATCCCAAGATGCCAAAACGCATTCCAAAGTCCATAAGCCGCAGCGATGAGCATCATCCCGACATATTTGAGACGAAGACCATAGCGAATGATAAATAGTGCTGATGTCGCAATCACGATCATCGTGATTCTTAGTGACCAGCAACTGGTACAGGGAGAATCTCCCAACATATAACCAAAAACAATATTGGCAATTCCAACAGGAAGTGCTATGATACCAATGACGGCGAGAGATATCAATGTATAAAATCTTGAAGTTTTTTCCATCATATCTCCTTATAAATTCATTGGTGGAAGCACAAAATATTGGATGTCGATGCCGTAAAACACAACAACAATCACCAAAAAGACCCCGACGAACAATTTAAACGCTAATCCCTCTTTCTCTGGTTTCTTCCAGATCCAATAAGCGATTAGAATCATCATTGACAACTCTAAAAATTCCATGAATTCCCTTTCCCTAAAATGGATGATTACACAACAGTAAGCATCCAAATAAAATGAAGAACGAATCGTTCTAACCTCATTCAAAACCGTGTTTATTATCTAAACCCAAATTTTCAATGGCAGGATGGTAACAAGCAAAAGTAAAATTTACGTAACAACAAAACAAGCGCAGCAAGGAAGCCGCGTATCGATTATTTGTGATTATCATGATAAGTTTGCTATAATATGAAAACACATTCGTGAAAAACTTTTAGATGCGATATAAAAGACACCTCTCGAGACTCTATGCATTTTAAGAAAGCCTCTATGTGACACATCAAAAATAGGTTTAGAGAAAGTATATGTATAAAATAGACAATCCAAAAAATAATTATAAAAACGTCGCCCACGCATTTTTCCTCGCCTTGGCCATCACCATAGCCGAGCCCTCCACAATCTTGCCGCTTATTGTGCATCATTTCAGCAATAACGTTATCATGGTCGGTATTTTTGTATCCCTGCTTCGCGGTGGGGCCATTGTGATTCAACTCTATGCAGCGTTTTATGCACAAGCTTATAAAAAAGTCTTACCCTATCTTGGAAAAGTATTTTTTGCACGATGGCTTGCGTGGTTGTCGATTGGTTTGAGTATCTATTTTATCGGGGACTCCAATAAACCTTTGACTCTGTTTTTTATCGGACTAGGACTCTTTTTCTTCTCTTTTAGTGCGGGTTTTGGAGCCATCTATTTTAAAGAATTACAAGCCAAACTCTTTTCTAAAAAATACCGTGGTACCACCATGGCCAATCGCCAAGTAGCTGGCAGTATCGCCTCTATCATTAGTGGTGGTGTCGCAGGATATGTCTTGGCAAATTTTGAAGCGCCCCTGAGTTTTGCGTATCTTTTTCTTGTGAGTAGCGCCATCATGGCCATCGGGTTTTTGGCATTTGTCACGATAGAAGAACCGGCTAAAAATAATGTCTCCATCAAAGAACAAAACTTTACACTTTTTCTTCAAAATGCCACCAAAATTCTCAAACAAGATAAACGCTTACAAAAGCAAATTATTACCATCTTTTTAAGTTTTAGTTACTTTTTATCCATGCCTTTTGTGATTTTAAATGCCAACCACTCCTTTCACCTCACCGGATGGATGCTAGGTGGATTTATCACCTTGCAGATGATTGGGAGTATTATCGGTAGTAGTCTGATTTGGAGGCGTATTAGCGATTATGAGAAGATGCTCTCGTTGAGTTTTATTTTTATGATTTTAGCTTTTGTCATCGCACTATTTGCCGATAATGTTTATACCTATGGTGCGATTTTTTTACTTTTTGGTATCGGTTTTGATGGTTTGAGTATCAGCGGGATGAACTTAGTCATCGAGATTGCGCCTGAGGATAAAAGACCCATCTATACGGCACTTCAAACCAATATCACTTCCATTGGACTATTTTTCCCTATTTTAGGAGGTATCCTTTTGAAGTATTTGGGAAGTTATCAACTCATATATAGTATCAGTATTGTGTTACTGTGTCTTGGATTATTGTTAAGTTTTCAGCTGAAAAAGCTCTAAAAACACCGATTTCATACACAACCCCTACATACCTAAAAAGAAAAATGTCACACGGCATCATTTTAAGAAACTTGTTAGAGGATTTCAACTATACTGCGGGCATCAAAATCGGCATACTGCTTAGGTTCTAAGCATGACATAAAGACGTATGTTTTCTAGCTTACTTACTGATGCAGCGGTGCCACACGAGGGGAACACTATGAAAAAAATCGCGTTAGTATGTTGTCTGGTATTGGGAAGTTTAGTTCTAAATGCTTCAGACTTATCATTATTTAAAGGTCTAAGCGGTACCTTAAATATCGCAGGGGGAACCGCACATATCGGTGCGGAAAAAGAAGCAATCAAAGATATCATGATGGCCTATCCATCGATTAATATCACCATAGCCGGTGGCGGTAGCGGTGTGGATATCAAACAAGTCAGTGAAGGCTTAATCGATCTTGCCAATGCAGGTAGAGCGCCAAAACCTGATGAAGTCAAAAGAGGCAATCTCCAACAATTCGTATTTGCGATTGATGGTATTGCTATCGTTGTCAATCCGAATTCAAAAATCAAAAATCTAACCAAAAAACAACTCAGAGCGATTTTCAGTGGGGAAGTGACTGATTTCAAACAACTCGGCTTTGAAGAGGGCAAAATCAACATCTATACCCGAGATGCCTCAAGCGGTACTCGATCGGTATTTACCAAAAAAGCATTAGGCAAAATCAAGTACACTTCAAGTGCCAAAGTCGTCGCCTCAAATGCTGCGATGAAAACAGCAGTAGGCAGCGACAGAAACGGTATCGGTTTTATCTCTTTGGGTGTGGCTGATGATTCTGTCAAACTTGTTTGTTTGGATCAAAAATGTCCTAGCGTCACCAGTGTTATCGATGGAACTTATCCTGTATCTAGAGGATTGTATATGTTAACAAGCGGCAAGCCAACACCATTGGCACAAGCGTTTATCAGCTATATGAAAAGCGATTCTGGAGCAGCAATCTCTAAAAAACACGGATTTATACCTTACCAAAAATAATGTCTTTATTATTTTATCTCGGACTTGTCGTATCGATTATCACGACAAGTTCGTTTATCTTTGCGATTCTTGGGTTTTTGATTTATTTTTCACTGCCCTTGCTCGATTCGGGTAATTTTCTGCAATTTTTCACCCTATCATGGGATGCGACACGGGGACTCTATGGATTGCTTCCGATGATCGTGGGTACGATTTATATTAGTTTGTTGGCAACGGTGTTAGCCGCTTTGAGTAGCTTCTCGATGGCCGCTTTGATTGCCTACTTTTTACCACGAAAATACGCGCACAAATTGGAGCGAATCCTGACCTCTTTGTTTGGGGTACCGACAGTATTGTATGCTTTTGCCGCGCTTTTTTTGCTGGTACCTTTGATGAATGATTATCTCAGTGGGAGAGGATTGAGTCTGGCTACGGCCTCTTTTGTGCTCAGTTTTGTGGTCATGCCGACGATGGCGATGATACTGCTCAATGCGATGCGCACCATCCCAAAAAGTCAAATCAGAGCCTTATATTTTATCGGAGCGAGTACAGACGATGTTTTTTTTAAATTGGTCATGCCCCAAATTAAAAAAGGAATCATCAGCGCTTTGATTTTCGGATTTTCACGAGCCGTCGGAGATACGCTCATCTCACTCATGCTAGCAGGAAATACGCTACAAATTCCCCATCATCTGCTCGATTCTGCGAGGACATTGACCGCGCATATCGCCCTCATCAATGCAAGTGATTATGAGTCTATCGCATTTAAAGCTATCTTTTTATGCGGATTGCTTCTGTTTTTGTTCACCGCTTGTATCATGATGGTTTTAAAATTGATTAATGTGAGGAAAAAGTAGATGCAAAAGCTTCTCGTCAAACTCTTTTACCTCATCACCATCTTGACATTGTTCGCCCTTGTCGCGCTGTTTTCTTTCGTGCTGTATCGTGGCTTTCAAGCGCTCTCTTTGAATTTAATCTTTGGTAGTGCCGACCCAATCAAAGCACTATTGGGTCAAGCGAGAGTTTTTGATGGAATTTACAATGCTATTGTGGGTTCTCTTTTTGTCGTCTGTTTGTCTATCATGATTGCGTTGCCTTTTGGTTTATTAAGCGGTATCTATCTTTCAAGTTTTGCCTCAAAGAAGGTCAAATCAGCGCTGGGATTTTTATATGAAATCTTGGCCTCAACTCCCTCGATTGTCATCGGATTGTTTGGGCTCAGCGTGACGATATTCTTGCACAAATATTACTTTCACCATCTCTTGCCATCACTCATCATCTCTGCCCTTTCTTTGTCCATCTTGGTGATGCCTTATCTGGTAAAGATGACGGAAGTATCACTCGATTCGATTCCCAAAAAGATTAAAAATATCGGACGCTCCCTAGGGGCGACACCCATGCAAAATCTCTTTTTGATTGAGCTCCCTTATGCTACCAAAGAGATTTTTGGGGCCATCATCTTAGCGATGGGGCGGGCTATCGAAGATACTGCTGTGATCATGATGACCGGTGCGGTGGCGATGGCAGGTATCCCGACTTCTGTACTTCAAAAATATGAAGCATTGCCCTTTTTTATCTATCATATTTCTTCTGAATACACGGACAAAAGCGAACTCAACCAAGGCTTTGGTGCGGCATTGATTCTCTTGTTCACCTCCCTCGCACTCTTTGTACTCGCTTCGATTTTTCGAAAGCTTATCAACAAAAAAGGAATCATACGATGAAGACCAACGATCTCATAACAATCAAAAATCTGAGTTTGCACTATGGTGAGAAATTGATATTTCGGGATCTTTCTATGCGGGTGCCCGAGCATACCATCACATCAATATCGGGGCCAAGTGGTATCGGGAAGACGTCGCTTTTATTGATGTTTAATCAAATGATTCGAGAAGAAGAACATACTAAAATCACCGGCGAGATTTTATTTCAAGATGAAGATTCGGTGATGGATCTCAACACACTGCCCAAGAAATCATTGCCAGAATTACGGAAAAAAATCGTCTATGTCAATCAAAACCCCGACCTTTTGCCTTTTTCAATTTATGAAAATGTCGCGTTTGGCTTGCATCTACAAAATGTGAGTCAATCCAAGACGAAAATACGGGTCGAACAAGCACTCAAAGATGTCTTGCTTTGGGATGAAGTCAAAGAGAGATTAAACGCTCAAGCCACCATGCTCTCAGGAGGCCAACAACAAAGACTAATCCTCGCGCGAGCACTGGCAATCAAACCTAAAATCTTGCTCTTAGATGAGCCAACCGCCTCGCTCAACGAAACCCTTGCACTCAAGATAGAAGCATTTCTCATCTCCCTCAAAAGTCATATGACCATCATCACTATTTCACATTTTCAAGACCAAATCAAAAGAATATCCGACCAAAATATCGATTTTGAGCAATTTGTGACACAAGATTAAAAAAATAAACGCTCCGGCACAATTTATGACACGCTTGTGGCAAACTTTTATCATGAAATAAATACGAGAACAAAACAAATCAATATCTTGCAGTAATTTGACATCATACAATTGCGTATTTATAAATTATCACAAAAAAATTATTTTTAATCGATAGTTAAACAAACAATAGTTAGAATTTTAAACATTAATGCACCTAATATTTAAATGAAGGTAATTGTATAAAAGACGAAAAATTACTGGAAATCAATTTGAAAAGGAGCAAATTGTGGGCTACACAAAAAAATTATTGTTCAAAAATACAACGCATACAAAAAGTAAGTATCTCCGTTCTCCGTAACAAATCAGTAAATCACTACAAAAATTTTAACTATCAATCACTATATTACAAAGGCTAAAAATGCGAAAGAAAACATTAATGGGCATAGTTTTTGGTACCCTTTTTCTCGTAGGTTGTTCGGGGACAACGCCTAATCTAGGAAAAATTGGCAAATCAAATAACTGTGAGAGCAATCAAAAAACAAAAAGTTATGAAATGCAAAACGCGAACATGAAAAAAAACCAAAAAGATGATCTGCTTTGGTATATGGATGCGGGCTTAGTAGCCTATTATGCACAAGATTACAATACCAGCACCCATTTTTTTGATCAAGCCGAAAAGAAAATCAAAGCCTTCAATAAAAAAGTCTGGGCCGGCACGCTGTTTTCAAACGTAGGTGCCATTTTAACCAACGATACCTTTATGGACTACACTCCAAAAATTTATGAGGGCATCATGGTCAATACCTACAAGGGAATTGGCTTTATGAGCGAAGGAGATTTAACAAATGCACGCATTGAGTTCAATCGTGCCTTAGAGCGACAAAGAAGGGCTAAAGATTTTTTTATAAAAGAGATTGAACAAGAACAGAAAAAAATAGAAGAGGATACCAAAGCAAGAGCCAAAGACAAAAAGATTAACCTCGCACAAACCCAAAAAGCCTCAAATGACGCAAGAACAAAAGATTTCATACAAAGAAGATACTCCAATCTTTTTGCTTTTAAACCCTATCCCGATTTTGTCAACCCCTTTACGACCTATATGTCAGGACTCTTCTTTTTAAGTGTTCACGACTATGCAAAGGCAACCGATCTTTTCAAAGAGACCTATGGTATGATCCAAGCCAATGCCACAGGAGCCTCTTATGTCAAAGAGGATCTCCTATATGCCATGAAGGCTAGTGCCTCTTTAAACGGAGTTTCGAAAAAGCATTATGCTTGGATTGTCTTTGCAAACGGCGAAAGCATCAGCAAAAAGGAGATGCGCTTTGATATCCCACTATTTTTAGTCACCAATAAAGTCTATTATACCGGTATTGCACTTCCAACACTACAAGAAAATCCCGCCGTATATCCTTACTTAATAGTCCACAATGGTAAGCACTTTGTCAAAACCAAAGAGATTGCAAGCATGGACAAGATTATCAAAACAGAATTTAAAAAACGATTCCCAACAATCATGACACGTGCAATCACAAGAGCTGTCACGCAAAGTATCATCCAATACCAATTGCAAAAAGAGGGGGGCGTCTTTGGTGGACTCCTAGGTGCGGTTTATCAAGGCTTGATGAATCATGCCGACACAAGACAATGGAATCTATTGCCAAAAGATTTTCAGATTGCAAGAATTGAGCTTGCAAATCCTCACGTGATGATAAGAAGCCCGCAAGCCAAATGGAGTATAAACCTTGATATCAATCAAAATAAAAATCATATTATTTATATCAGCATTCCACATCAAGATGGAAAGGAGATTGTAAATGAAGTATCTTTTTAAAATTGTACTCATTTTTATCGTCGGCTTCACACTGTTTGGATGCCAAAAAGAACCTCAGCCGATGAGGGGAAATTGGCCAATTACAATCGACTCATCGCTACAAAGTAGCATTAAGGTTTTAAGTTGTATCAGTAGAAAAAGAGATGACAATCTCCCTGAAGTACAATTTACCCTCAAAAACCGAGCATCTGATCATGATGTAGATGCGCTTTTTAATGTCGAATGGTTTAATCAAGATGGTTTCAAGATTAAAAGTATCACCGATACGTTTAAGAAGATCCATTTAGGAGCCGAGGCAGAAAAGACCTTTCGCATCATCTCCACTTCACCAAAAGCAAAAAGATATAAAATCAAAATTGTAGATTATGATAACAACAAACAAAGGAGTCAACATGAGACTATTAAAAACAGCAACTAAGCTAGTCTTTAGTGTAGCAGCTACAACACTATTTTTAACCGGTTGTAATGAACAGCCACGATATTTAGATGCGAACCATCCTGAATCAAACAAGGCACAAACATTAGGTTTGGATTATCAAGATTTTAGGAAAGCATCATCTGATGCCATTCAATCTATGCTGCAAAGTGGCGCTTTAAATCGACCCGGCGGTGGACGCTATGTATTAGCCATCTCTACTATCATCAACGATACAACCCAAAGAATCGATATGGATCAGTTAGTAAAAAGTATCCGCATTTCACTCTTGCAAAGTGGCAAAGTGATTGTCACCACTGCCGTTCGAGCTGGAGGCGCTGAAGACACCATGAGCTATGAGGCCAGACAATTACGTAATTCTGATGAATTCAATCAAAAAACTGTAGCCCAAAAAGGTCAAATGATTGCACCGGATTTCTCTCTTTCTGGAAAAATCATACAAAGAGATGCTACACTTGCGACAGGAGAGACAAAAGTAGACTATTACATTCAGTTAACCTTAACAGATATCAAAACAGGTTTGGCATATTGGGAAGGTGAAACAGTTATAACAAAAGCCGGCAGTGGCAAAACTGTCAATTGGTAGGAGACTAAGCATGAGAAAAATTATACTAATCGTATCGTCCGTTATTTTATTGAGTACTGGTATTTTTGCGGCAAACACAAAAAATATTTCTAGTGTTACTAAACAAGATGTGCAAGAATTAAACAAATTATCTGATCCCAAAAGTGTTCAGTCTGCATCTGACACTATTGATGATTGGGCACATAGTGCAATCAAGAAATTTGGTATTAACGAATTTGGTGAGCATAATGGAAAGTTTTTCTTTTTTGCAAGTCAAAGTGTCTCTCTTATGCCTAGTGATCCACAGTTTGGAGATGCTCTTGTAAATGCTTATGATAAAGCGCTGATGAAACTTCAGAATGAATATATTATGGCGAGGTCTGGAAAAGTTATCATACACAAAATAAAAGAATTACACCAAGACAACTCTACTAATGCAAATGATATAGAACTGCCTGCTCCTTCGACAAAAGGCTTTTTAGGTAAAGTACTCAAAATCTTTGACAAAACATTAGATGTTACAAATAAAAAACTTGATTCAGAATTAATCAAGCTCGGTACCAGTCCTCAAGAGCTTGCCCAAATGACCCCAAGTATGAAAAAAAATACATATAAAGATGAATTTTTAAAAAATATAATCCACACTGCATCAGAGCAAATTGCTGGTTTATTTCCAATTCAAACATCGCTTGCAAAAGATGCAAATGGACAGTATGTTGTTGGGATCATTGCTGTAGCAAGTCAGAAAACGATACAAATTGCTAAAGATATTAGCCTACAAAGGTCGACACTAATCAAAGGAAAAGGCAAAAAAGTTGAAGACCTCCTCCCCGCAGAACCGAAGGACTACATAAGCACTTTTGGTGTTAGATTATCTTATGATTTAGATGGAACTCCAATGATTATCTCTTATGGTGTAGGTTCATATACTCCTAATAGTGGAGATAGCTATATTAATGACCAACTAAAATCAGAGGCTAAAGATAATGCGATTAGCAATGCTGATGGACAAATAGCAGAAATAGTAAATGGTTATATGAATGCTCAAGAGAGCAGAAAAAACGGTGAAGAAATCAAAAAATATGTTCAAAGAAAAATGAAACCTAATTCTGATACTATTGAAAAAACCATAAAAAATATCGTCAAAATCACCAATAATCGTGCAAAAAGCCATGCTAGTATGAGCTTAAAAGGCATCAGTACGGTTAAAACTTGGAGATATACAACAGATAAAGGTGTAAAATTTGTTGGGGCAGTTAGAGTTTGGAAGTATGAATCACTTAGCGCTGTCAATAATTTTAATAATGAGAAATACAAATCAGCCAAATCAAAAACTAAAAAACCAACATACAAAAAATCGCTAAGTGTTAGCAAACCAGTTAACGACGTAAACGACTTTTAGGGAATGAGGATGCAAAAATTATTCATAATTTTTATATTTTCATTGCTCCCTTTAGCTTTATTTGGAAAAGTAGAAGTGACATATCTAAGTATAGAAGGTGTTGGAAGTAGTAGAGCAGATGCTATCAAAGATGGCCTCATCGAAGCAGTAAAACAGACAAGCGGAGTTAAAATTGAATCCAAGAAGGGGTATCTTAAAGCCATAAAAGAGGCTGGTTCTTCTACTAATGGAGATAGTAAGCATAGCGCATTAATTACAGAACATACGCAAAAGCTTATAAGAGAAGCTACGAGTGGATTTATAAGAAATTATAGTATCACTAGCGCAGAAAAGATTGATAATGAATGGCACGTGGGGCTTAAAATAGAATTTAAACAATATAAAGCACCTGGATTAAATCCAAGCAAACGAAGGAAAATTGCTATAATACCGTTTGAATTTAAAAATTCTTATGTCGTGCTAAGCAACAATGTTTCAGGAAAAGAGATTTCAAGAAGATTTACACAAGCTTTAATAACAAAAATAACTCAAGCTAGAAAATTTACTGTTTTAGATAGAGAAAATAGTAAATATTATAAGAGTGAAAAAAGCTTTATCCTCTCAGGTGATACTAATAAGCAAGAATTGTTGAAACTTGGTAAGAGATTAGGAGCTGATTATTTGTTGATTGGACAAATAAATAATTTTTCAATAGAAAACATAGCAGAACACAACAATATAGGTTTGCCCCAGGCACCAAACCTTACATGTAATGCAACTATCTCGTATCGTATTATCATGATGGCTACTCAACAAATCAAATGGAGTCAAACCATATCTAAATCTTTTACAATTGCTCAAAATACGACTGAGGCTATAGTAGCAAACGCTTCACAAAATATTTCTTCAACAATACTCAATAATATTTTGGCCAACATATATCCTCCAAAGGTTATAATGGTAACGCCTAGTAGTATCATTGTCAATGAAGGTGGAGACAATATGGAAAATGGAGAGGTTTTTAAGGCATACAAAACAGGAAAAAGATTAACAGATCCATATACCCATGAATTCCTTGGATATGAAGAGATTAAGGCAGGTGAAATTATAATTACCAAGGTTAATCCTAAAGTTTCATATGCAAGAGCTTTAAATGGTCATATCTCAAAAGGCATGATTTTAAGAAGAAAAAAATCAGAAATCATCGAAAATCAAGGCGAAGCAAAAACAGATGTCACTATCAAACCAAACGGTGGTGTGGTTCTGCCCTTTGACTAGCACCATATGTGGGAATCTTGGATATTCCCACATATACGTATACTGCCACCAAAAGTCAAGACAATATTCTGAGAAATTATATTCTAACCTCTATTTGAGTGCCTAAGCACTTTTCTCTACTCCTCCAAGATAAACATTCATTGATTTTTCATATCCAAGTGCTGAATGAAATCGTTCATGAATCGGTGAGTATTCGTAGATATAGATCTCATCGCATTTTAGCGTTCTAAAAAATCTCTCAATGGCAATATTATCAACTGTGTTGTTTGAGGATATTTGTATGCTCAAAGGCTGGTGTATTCACAGCAATGTTGCTATGCAACCGCATTGGCTAGTTTTGGCTGCCTTAGTCAGTATTAAAATATCAGGAATATCACTTCTCAAGCTCTCTTTCTAAATGATTGGTGGCAATATCATGCACTGATCTGTCAACCCTATTTCATACTCAGAATTGCTAAATATTCTAGGTACCCTCTTTTGCTACACTAGCTACTTGTTATTGAGTGATAGATTTTGATTTAATACTCTGGTAATTCTTACATCCTAAGTCCACGCCATCATCACACGCTTTAGTAAAAAGTTCCATTGCAGTTTTTATATCTTTTTTGACACCATCGCCGGTAGCATATAAAACTCCTAAATTATTACAACTAGCTGAATTTCCACCATCACATGCTTTAGTAAAGAGTTCTATTGCTTTGTTTGTATCTTTTTCTACGCCATCGCCCGCGGCGTATAGAGTTCCCAATAAACCACAAGCATACAAAACTCCACTATCGCATGCTTTAGTATATAGTTCGCCTGCTTTTTTCCTATTATGTTTTATTCCTTTGTCGGTATCAAGTAAAATCCCTAAAGCTAAACAACCTTGCATATTCCCATTATCGCATGCTTTGCTAAAAAGTTCAGCAGCTTCTTTCACCTTTCCTTTAGAATATGCAGATACACCATCATTCATTAAATTAACATATGGTATTTTTCTATTCTCAAAATCAGCAGGAGTCATTTCTCTTTTGTTTCCTTGTATCGAATACAAAAAACCTTTAACAGCTTTCCCATGCTTCAACCAAACTTCCATCTCTAACTCACCCGTTTCATAATATATTTTTTTAATACCTTCTATTATTCCATTTTTATATGGAGTTTCCGCACGCAATTTGCCGTTTTGATAATATGCCTTTGCAACACCTTCCACTTTTCCATTTTTAAATGGGATTAGCAATTGTAATTCTCCGGTTTGGTAATACATTCTTTCAATTCCTTCTTCTTGCCCATTTTTAAATGAAACTTTCGCTTTTAATTCTCCGGTTTGGTAATACATTCTCCCAAGACCTTCTAGTTTTCCATTTTTATATGGAGTTTCCATTTCTACCTCACCGGTTGGATAGTATTTTTTTGAAACACCTTCTGGTTTTCCATTTTTATATAGGGTTTGATATTCTATTTTACCAGTTGGAAAATATTGCTTTTCTATACCTTCTATTATTCCATTTTTATATGGGGTTTCATCTTTTAACACACCAGTTTTATAATATTGTTTTTTAATACCTTCTTTTTTCCCATTTTTAAATGGAGTAATATATTGCAATTCTCCTGTTTCGTAATAGCCTTTCAAATCGCCATTTTCTTTCCCATTTTTAAATGATTGTGCCCTTTGTAATTTACCATTTTCGTAATAAATTCTAATGATACCTTCAGCTTTTCCTTTTAAATTTGCTCCCTCAAGAAGCAATTTTCCACTTTTATAATAGGCTTTTTGAATGCCTTCTTCTTTCCCATTTCTAAATGGAATTTCAGCTTTTAGCTCCCCCGTTTCATAATATATTTTTTTAATACCTTCTTTTTGTCCATTTTTAAATGGGGTTTCAGTATTCAATTCACCAGTTGGATAATAAGTTTTTTTAACTTGAGCATTTAAAAAGGCAACCAAAACCAAACACAATACAATTATTTTTTTCATGTTAATCCTCTCCACTTTTCTAAATTATATCTAAATATTATTGGATAAAAATATTTACCAAATAAAGCGACCCGATTCCTGATCGATACTTGAGTTTGGTTGTTGTTAAACTAGATTTTATCATCAGCCAAACTCTGCTTTTTCGCTCCCATCAAACCTTCTCGATTTGTGTGATATTGACAAAGAAAAAAAACATAAATAAAAAGTTGTAGTAAAAAAGTAGTAAAAAAGATTTTTTGGAAAATTTTAAAAGTTTGTTTAAAGTCATTGAAAGTTCGTATTTAAGGGATGGTGCGGATGAAGAGACTCGAACTCCCACGCCGTGAAGCACCAGATCCTAAGCCTAGAACATAGTATTAATCATACCTTATCATACCTTATCAAATCCCTTTTATTAGGGGTTTTGATAAAACCTTACAAGTTTTCTTTTATCAAGTTTTATCTATAATTACCGCTACCATTACCGCAACCACATTTTTGAAAGGGAATGAATGGCATTATTAGAGAAGCTCGTTAAAATATCAAATTATACTGGATTATATCTTCAAGATAGCAATTGTGCATTTCCAAATCAAAAAGCAATTACTGTTAATGATATTCAAAAAAAAGTTAAACCACCCTACACTATTTGCGTAAGATTCTATGAGGGTAAAAAATCTGTATATGATCAATACTCAATTACTAATAATACAAAAACTGTTAAAAAAATATGTGATGAAATATCTGCTCAAAGAAAAATAAAGCAAATTGAAAAAACTTTTAAAGCCAAAGACACATCAAAAACGCTAAATCAAATTTTTGATGAGTATATTGAATATAAAAAAAACTCTATTTCACAGGACCATTATACTGGAACTAAATATTCGTATGATGCCCACCTAAGAGAAGAAATAGGTGATTTAAAAATCAATAATATTACTACGAAAAAAATTCAAAATATTGTCAATACTCTTTTGAACAAAGGTAAAGCTCCAAGAACAGTTAAAACAGTAAAAGACATACTCTCACCAGTATTTGAATATTCAAAAAAAAATGACTATTGTGAAATAAATCCTGCAAAAGATGTAGAGATACCAAAATTTGACAACCAAAGATACTTTACCATTGAAGATGAAAATGCTCAAAAGCTTTATAATATTATTATAAATTATCAAAATCCAGCAATTAAAGGCATATTTATATTTTTACTACACGGGCGTAGAAAAAGTGAAGTTTTAAACCTAAAATGGGAAAACATAAACATATCTCAAAAGCTTTATTATTTAGAAGATTGGCAAAACAAATCAAGAAAAAAGCAAGCTTTTCCGCTATCTGAATTACAAATTCAAGTGCTAGAGGAGATAGGTATTCAAAAAAATGGATATATATTTTTAAAAGAGGACGGAGAACCATACAAAGACATAAGACACCACTGGAATAAAATTACAAAGGAATTGGAAGTTAAAATCAGACTACACGATTTAAGACATCTTATTGGTTTTATCGCAGTAAATGAGGGAGTTTCTCTTGCAGCCATAAGCAAGACATTAGGACATTCAAATATGCAAATAACAGAGAGATATTCCAATGTTAAAATTCAAGCTGTAAAAGAAACTTTAGATAAGGTTTTTGATGTATTTGATGAAAATAAAATAAAGAAAAATGATAAGCTAGAAAAACTAAAAACTCTTTTCCCAGATAAAAGTGAAGATGCGCTACTTGAGGTTATAAATATTCTTAAGTAGTTTAGCTCTCTTCCCTTAATACTCCTAAAGTAGGACTTATCTAACTTATCCGGATATCCGTACACTATTCAATAAAATACTTTGTATTCTATTTAATAACTAGATAGCTGAAATCCCAATCGTCTAAACTTGTTTAGCGGTTGGGTAGTTCACTTACGCAGTAGTAATTATAAATTACTTAAAATTATAGGACAGTAACTCTAAATTGAAATATAAAATATTAGATGTTTATGATAATTTCAAAAAATGCTCATTCTATTTAATTTTCTCAAATTTGAATTTTTACCCTCACATTAAATAATGCTAATTAATTAATCATCATCTTTCATAATAGATTCCATAGAATATATATTAACGGCCGTTAAACAATTTTTATAAATTATATAATAACCCCAGCTTTTGATATTCTATTTTGATTTTATATACTCGATAAAAAAGGTTTTTATATTTTTTAGCAAAAATTAATAATTTTCTGAATATATATAAAGAGTATAAAATCTCTAAAAAAACTCAAGGAGAAGAAAATGACAGTTAATCTTATGGCCGAAAGAGGTAGAAAAACATGGATTGGCAAGGTTATGGACCCATCATTAAAATTGAATTTTATGAATGGACACTGGGGAAAAGAAAGAGGAGTCTTGGAATTTAATATTCAAGAGACTGGATATTATATCTCACAAGCTTACAAAAGAGCGTATTTTGAAATTTATAGAGATGAGAATGGCGTTTTACAAAGGAAAGAGTGCACAAAACAAGATATTCTTAAAACCTTTTTGTTAGAGGAACTTGTTCAATTACAACAAGAAAGAAATTTCTCGATGAATATTATTAAGCCTGCGCCCCGTAATACTGTTTGGGAATTTTATTATGAGCCTATTGAAAATGAAAAATGTTATTTTTCGGAAAATGATGATTATTATATGATCACTGGAAAGTTCAAACAAAAAGGAACAAAGTATATGCGCAACTTAACCAAAACGGCTATAGTTAAGGAAAAGGAAATTGAATTGAAAAATGAAATATACTCAAAAGAAAAAGATAACATTAAAATCGTTTTTTATGATGAAGACCGAATCGATATCACTAAACCAGTTTCTATAACAAAAAATTCAATATTAGTGCCAGGGCCTCTGGGTTTTGTTGGAATTTCACAATAATGACAATCGGTTACATAAGGGTATCAACAGATACCCAAAACCTCAATAATCAAAAACATAAAATATTAGAGTATGCTCAATCTCATAAAATGTTGGTTGATGAATTTGTCGAAATAGAAATATCATCACAAAAAGATCAAAAAAAACGACTCATTGATGATTTGAAAAACAAGCTGCAAGAAGGTAATACTCTCATTGTTACAGAGCTCAGCCGGCTTGGTAGAAATATGCTAGAGATTTTAAATCTCATAGAATTTTTTAATCAGAAGAAAGTGAATCTTATTTTTGTGAATCAGCCAGAACTCAGTACAAATCAAAATAATTCTCTCTCAAAACTTTTATTTTCTATCTATAGTTATTTTGCAGAGACAGAGCGAGAAATAATAAGTGAACGTACAAAACAAGGTTTGGCTGCAGCCAAAGCAAAAGGCAAAATGCTTGGGCGACCAAAAGGTTCACGCAACCGGGAAAGAGTTTTAGATCCACTCAAAGATGAGATTTTAAAATATCTTAATCTTAATCTTTCATATGCAAGTATCTTAAAGATTGTTAATGCACAGCTTCCAAAGCCAATAACGATTACAAGTTTGAGATATTTTATTTTGAATGATCCGGTGCTAAAAAAGGCAGTCAACCAGTGAACTACCCAACCGCTAAACAAGTTTAGACGATTGGGCTTCTTGCTTCATAATGCCGTGATTTTTAGCAAGTGCTAAAAACTCTATGACACTCCACAAGCTTATACTTCGACAGTTCCTGCCGTATTTCTATTATCTATTTGTCCTAAGCCGTAGTTTCTAATGTTTATTGATGCGTTTATATCACGGTCTATATCTTTTTTATGACATTCAGGGCAATCGAATTTTCTAACATTTAGAGGTTTTTTACCTGTACTTGCTCCACAATAAGAGCATATTTGGCTTGATGGAAACCATTGGTCTATTTTTATAATAGTTTTGCCTCTCCAGCTTGCCTTATACTCTAATTGTCGCATAAACTCACCCCACGCAACATCAGCTATTGATTTAGCTAGTTTATGGTTTTTAATCATACCCTTAACATTCAAAGTTTCAAGACAGATAATATCATATTGATTGGTTATCTCATTTGATATTTTATGAAGATTGTCTTTTCTTTGATTTGTAATTTTAGTGTGAAGTTTTTGCACTCTTAGTTTTGCTTTTTGTCTGTTTTTGCTTCCTTTCTTTTTTTTAGATAATCGTCTTTGCAGTTTTTTGAGTTTCTGTTGTGACTTTACAAAGTATTTGTTGTTTGAATACTTTACTCCATCACTAGTAATAATGAGATCGGTTAATCCCATATCCAAACCAACCGCATTTTTGGCTTTGGTTGGCTTAGGTATAGTATTTCCATCATCAATGAGAATAGATACGAAATATTGGTTGTTCTGTCTTGATACAGTAGCCTGTTTCAGTACGGCATTGTTTGGCATCTCTCTATGCAGCTTTACTTTGATGCCGTCTTTGGTAAACTTTGGAAGATAAACACGGTTGCTCGCTAACTTAATGTTCTGTGGAGCAGTGAAACTCTGCGATGTATGCTTTTTTGATTTGAATTTAGGATAAGCACCTTGTTTCTTGAAGAACCTGCTGTATGCAGAGTCCAAATCCCTCAACGCCATCTGCAACGACTGGCTTCCGCATTCATTAAGCCATTCATACTCTTTGAGTTTTTTCAGCTTGGTAAGTTCTGCCTGTGTGACCATGTACCCGACTTTCTGATTGCCCTTAGCATAGGCTTTTTGCCTGTATTCCAAAAAGTAGTTATACAAGAACCGTGTAGAACCGAAATGCTTTTCGATCAGCGTGATCTGCTCTTTGGTCGGGTAGATACGGTATTTGTAGGCTTTGAGCATTTTATGGTCTGCTTTGCTCTTGCTTCTTTGCGCTCTCTTTTTGAGGCTCGCTTTTTTCGTAGCCCTCATAGTGATAAGACTGCTCTATTCCTTTGAAGATGATCTCCCTATTGTTAATCTCATCTGTTAGGTTGTTGCCCAGTAAAGTTCTAAGTTCCAAATCATTAATCGGGCTTCTCTCCATAGCTTGAAGATAGGCTTCTTTGTTCACAAACTGCCAATTTACAACCCTTTGCAGCCTTTCTTTCAAGATCAGATCAAGCCATATCCTCATACTTCTGCCATTACCTTCCATAAAAGGATGAGCAATATTCATTTCGACATATTTCTCAATGATCTCTTCAAAACTATCTTCGTTCATTGACTCTATTTTTGGCAAAATATCTTTAAGGTACAAACTGTTTGCAAATCTGAAATTCCCCTTGGAGATATTTAGTTCTCTTATTTGCCCTGCAAAATCATAGAGTCCATCAAAAAGATAAAGATGTATCTGCTGTAGCCCTTTTATTGTGCCTACTTCAATGTTTTCTATGTCGCCATTATCAAATAGACGATAGGCATTTTCAAGACTCTGTTCATCTATCTTTTTCATTGACAATCCTTAATTTTTCACTTATTTATAATATTATAGTATTTATCTATAAATATGTCAAGGAGCAAGAAGCATGAAGAAAAACAATCAAAAACTATACGGCTACCAAACAACAAACAGGGCGAAACACAATCTAAAAGTGCATTTAATATTAGTATGCAAATATAGAAAAAAGTTGCTTGTGCGAGGAGTAGAAACAGATACTAAAAATATCATTAGAGATATTGAGAGCAACAGTGATTTTGATATTATAGAGATGGAAACAGATAAAGACCATATACACTTAATGATACAATATATCCCTAGGGTTTCCATATCTGCTATTGTCAATCGTATAAAATCTATATCAACAAAAAGAATCTGGAAAATTCATCAGCAATTCTTACAAAAGCATTTTTGGAAAGAAAAAACTTTTTGGACTGATGGATATTTTGTATGTAGCATTGGGGAAGCCAACCCTGAGACAATACGAAATTATATAGCTAACCAAGGCTAAAGCCTTATAGCTTTCAGCCCAACCGCTAAAGACGATTGGGATTTCAGCTATCTAGTTATTAAATTTGAGAAAATTAAATAGAATGGTAGGCAATTCACTACAATTACACATGCAAGGCTTGTTAAATGAATGACCATCTCGACTTTTATTTAAGGATTATAATGTATTTGTAACTCAAAACTTTTATCTAAATTTCATGGAATTTTTCTGAATATATAGTAGAGAGAAAAATTTAAAGGAAAAGAAAATGACACTACACGAAATCAACTTAATATTTAAATTTCTACCGGCAATTGTAATTGTAATTGCTACTATTTATTATGCTGCTGCAATGTTTTTGCATGATCATTTTACAAAATGAAGGAGATAGAATAAGAATGAAAACTTTAATATCTCTTTTGTTGTGCACGACTTTAATGTTCGCCGCCGGAAATATCAAAGAGAAAAAAGACATAAATGCAACAGCACAGCAAAGAAATAGTATCGAAAAAATAATCATTTTACCTCTTTATCCTATTATATATATTGCAGGGGTAGGAGCCACTTTGCTAAATCTAACAGGGGCTATTATTTCGTATCCTATAAGGATACTTATAAAAGAAATGAAAAAATGAAAAATCATGGCTTACTATAGGCTAACATTTTTCAAGAGGCATAATGCGTAAGCTTTATGCCTATTCTGCGTGAAGCGCAGCGACGCTATTTTTCATCTATGGGCATTTTTAATTTTGATGAAAAGCTTTGAATTTTTTAAGAATATATCAGTAATGCCAGGATCAAAATGTTTGCTTCTTTCATCTGCTATATAGTCAAGCGCTTTTTCAACTGCCCACTCTTTCTTATAGCTTCTTATGCTACAGAGAGCATCAAACACATCGACAACAGCAACTATCCTCGCAAAGAGATTAATCTCATCACCTCTAAGAGACAATGGATAGCCCGTACCATCCCATTTCTCATGATGACTATATGCGATCAAAGATGCAACTTGAAAAATATCATTATTAGATCTTTTTAGCATTTCGTATCCAAGCAAAGCATGAGTTTTAACTGTCTTCCATTCTTCATGATTTAACTTGTCTGCTTTGTTGAGTATCGCATCTGGAATCAGTATTTTCCCAATATCATGAAAAACTGAGGCCTTTGATATTATGTTAGTTTTCTCATTTTCAATCCCCAATAAAATACACAATTGTTTTGTGTATGAGGATACTCTTCTCACGTGTTCTGATGTTTCATTATTTTTAGAATTTTTGATAAATTTTTCAAACTCTAAAATTGGATTATTATTCATATTTCTCCTTTTTGAACTACTCAAAAAAATTGAATAGTTGAATATTATCCTTAACATATATATTCAGAAATAACGAATAATTTTGACTATAAACGAGCTCAACCGCCCTTTTCTCCCCAAATATATTTTTTTACAAAATGCCCTATTTATCGCTCTATTTTCTTAGACACCTTACGCAAGGTGTTGTTTTGCCCTTCGGGCTCGATGACAAGGGTATTTACTACGATTCCAAAAAATTAAGAAAAAAAATGACAATGCTTTGAAACTCCGATACAATCGGCATTTAAAAATATCAAATCGAAACTTATTAAAACTAAAATCGAAATTAACCTAAACTCATTAAAACAACTCGAAACAAATAAAAACTATTAAAAATAAACAGAAATTTATCGAAAATTCTAAAAATAAATAAAAATTCCTGAATGTAGATAAGAGAAATCAAAAACCAACAAAGGAAGAGTTTTAAGGAGGTGAAATTGAAAGAAGTTGAAAAATACTTAGAGGAAATTCCAAAGAAAAAAAAACGGCGGATGAAATTGAATGACTATCGAAATGAGATCCAAGCCCTAAGAGATAACAACTGCTCTCTTCTTCAAATCCAAGATTTTTTGATCCAATACAAAAAAATTAAGGTTTCTATTTCGACAATTTGTATTTTTTTAAAAACGCAGCCTAAACAAAATATTGAGAGTAAGAACTCCGTAACCAAGAATATACAAAAAAAGGCGAAGGATAATCACATTTCGGATCAAGATTTTAAGAAACTAACGAGCGATAAGCAAGTCTGCTATTGCTTTAAAATGTACAAGGAAGGAGATGTAAAAGAAGCGGAAAGATTAATACAAATAACGGATTCAGTCACGAGAGCCCAATTTAGGAATGCCCTAAAAAACGCTTGGTTTGATTGTTAAATTTTCAAAAAAATATAAAAAATAAATTTTAAGGAGAAAAAATGAAAAAAGTTTTTGTAATCGCAAGCACAAAAGGAGGGGTTGGTAAAACAACAATTGCATCACACATTATGTCTTCCGTTTTTCCAGGTTGCGAAATCTTAGAGATCGACGATAACAATAGATCTGATATCTTTAAAAACAGCGGATATATTAAAAGATTTGAGAGTATTAAAGTCAATGAGTGTGAAAATAAACTTGAAGAACTTACTTTTACGCTTCTGGAAGATACAGAAGATGTTTTGATTATTGATGCCGGAGGCGGTAACGACACAAAGAGCGTACTTAAGGCGATACAAGATTTGGACCTTAAAGAAATCGCAAAAGTAACCTATATCGTACCGATCATGAACTCTTTTGTGCAAGCAAAAAATGCCGTTGACATGGCAAAAATTCTAAAAGATGAAAATATTATTTTTGCTCTAAATGCCGTTGAAGACATCTCTAAAATTAAGCAGGATTGGCTTTTTTGGTTCGGAGATGAATCCCTAGGTCTTGAAAGCTATTTTGAAAAATTGGGTAAGCCACAAACCGTAATCATCCCTAGATCATCATTTTTTGAGCTAGCGTCGTTAAGCAGGATGACGATAAGTGATTTTGCACAACAGGCGAGAGCCGTTGATCTTGCAACATTTCAAAAAGTCGCCTTTAACGAGCATAAAAACAACAAAGAACTATACCTTAAAGAGTTGAGAGAATTTAGAGCAAGTAAAAGATCAAAAGATTTTTTGGATTCTTTTATCGACACCATTAAGGAAGAGTTGGAATATGAAATATGATAGCGATCTTCTGTCAATGATCGATGAGATAAATTTTGCTACGGCAAAGATGGAACTTGCAGCGCAAGAACTAAAAGAGGCGAGATCCTCTTTGGGTCTTGCCGGCGAGGTAAAAGAAATGATGGCTGTGCTAAAGATTGTCGCGTTTGCAATGCTGAGTGACGAAGATACAAAACAACAGATCAAAGAGATTGCGAAAATCGCGAAAGATAAAAACATACTAGATTTTGTGAAGAAATTTGATAATTTCTGAATGTAGATAAGAGAAATCAACAAAAAGGAGAAAAAATGTTGACATTGCATATTTTGGTTGCTTTGGCTTGTGTACCGGTGCTATTTTGGGTTTTGTATAAGCTTGACTTATATTAGATAAAAATTTAAAAGGAGATGAAGATGAAGAAAATAATAAAAATAAGTGCAATTTGTGCACTAGGGATGAGCATTCCTTTGTTCGCAGAAGGATTAAATTTTGCACAAAATGGAGTGCATAACAATTATTTACAAACTAGCGTAGGGGTCGAGAATTTTAAAACTCTCGGCAAAAATGAAAATTTTGTAAATTTAAAATATTTCAACACAAAAATCAATAGTGTCATCGATGTGACGGTTAGCGACCCTTACAAAAATTTTTCAATCGAAACTATTTTGCCGTCGGTCTCAAATTTTCAAAACGGGAATACATATATTTTTAGTTATACGCTTGGGATTGGCTTTTTGCAACATGATAGTCGATCAAAAGTGAATGAGCAAAAGACAATACAATCGCAAAAAGCACCCTATTTGACACCAGGGGTGCAAGGTAGTATCGTTTTGCATAATGGGGTGATTTTAACCGCAGCTGCAAAATTTAAAATACCACTCGATCGCTCAGACATGACAGGTGCGTATAGCGTCAGTACAGGAATACACTATCAGAGATGGAATTTGACCGCTCAATACGATCAATTTCACTTTAGTGGGGTGAAAAATCAAGAAGATGTAAGCGTCAGATTCGGCTATTCATTCGCATTTTAAGGAAAAAAAATGAAAGCAGGATTAGGAATTATTACATTTATTCTCACGATTCTATTTTCGACAATAGCGTTACAAAATAATAAAATTGCGCGAGAAATCGTAACAAGAGAGTTTCATTTACAACCGCCCACGGCGGTTGTAAATGACAACAATGAGAGCAATGAAACAAACAGCAGCAAAATTAGAGTTAAAGTCATTATTAAACCGCAAAATATTGAGAACAATTGGGACGCGAAGTTTGACAAGGACTGGAAGAACTTTTAAAAAAAATTTGATGATTTTCTGAATATACATTAAAGAAAAAGGAGAAAAGATGGAAGTTAAATTAAGTGAAGCAGTAAGCACAGCAGTTGCGCAGGCGGCGCAAGAAAACAACATGAGCGTTGATGAGTTCGTAAACGGTCTGATCGAATACAGTTTTGACAACGGCTTGGCTGTTTTGCAAATGTCGCGCGTAGAGGCGATGCTAACAAATGAGATTCTACCGAGGGTTATGAATTTACAAATGAATCAGTATGCGGTAAGACATCAAGTGATGACGTTGCATGCAGATATTTCGGATGGACCTGAACGTGCGATAGCAATTGCCAAAGAAGCGAATGACATCGGGTATGACACTGTTTTTCAAGATGACAAGGATTAAAAAATGAACGAAGAAACCAAAGGAGGCAAATTAACCGGATTTTTTGCGGTTTTACTTGCAAGTTTTTTAACGATTCAAGGTGCAAAATTGCTAGTACATCATTACTATGCTACGGTATATCCAACTTTATCACAAGCGCAAAAATTTGAGATTGTGAAAGAAAGTCAGATGACAAACTGGGAATTTTTAAAGTACGATTGGCAGAAATTCAAAGCTGAGGAAGGGTGGAAATAATGACAACAGCATATCAAGATGCTCCGGGTGGATACTATCAAGGTGGTAATGGTTGGGGAACGAGTGGTTATGGTGGCGGTGGCTATGGTAACTCAAGCATGGCAAATATGGGAGGGATCGTATCTGCCTGGGGTGGGAAGGGTCTTGCTAGTTCATACTCCTCCAGAGGAGCCAATGATACAGACAAAGCGATTGCGTCTGGAGGTGGGGCTCTTGCAGCAGCAGGGGCGGTAAAATCAATGGGGCTTATGGCAATAGGTAAAAGTATGTCGGTGCTAGGTATATCGGCAATACCCGCGCCACTAATAGGTGTCGCGGGTATTGCCGCAGTTGGGGCGATAACGTCAATCGCAATTGCAAAAAATGCACCGGCGATCAGCAAAGGTTTACAAAAAGCAGGAAGCTTCGCTTTTAAACAAACGGGCAAAATGCTATCCCAATCATCCCAATCTTTAGTACATACATATCAAACATATAATTCAAATTCTCCTACAAAGTCCGAACATCTCGATGGTGTGAGCAAAATGGCACAGCAAAGAGAAGAAAAGTTTAAAGGGTTCGTAAAAGAAGCCAGAAACAAAATGAAAGATGGACAAGAGATTAGAGGTGATCTTAAGCAGATGCATAATCTTAAACTGCCAACCGCACAGGCAAAACTTGAATTACATAAATTAACGACAGATTATCTCGTAAAAAACAATTTAAAAGACGGGAAGTTAGATACGACATCTTTACATCAGGATCTCAAAAAATTTGGAGAAGAAATTGGATTGGGCAAGGATGGGTTTAAGGAGCTTAAGGCGGGCGTAAATAATCGCCTAGAAGAGCACAAAGACAACTTCGTGCTTGACAAAAAAGATAATCGTGTCCAACTTCAAAAACCTTCAAAAGAAGTTGCAAAGGAAAAGGCAGAAAAAACAAAAGTACAGGGCAACAAAAAACTTGAAGAAATTCAGCAAAAGCAAGAAAGCAAGAAACAAGAGCAACAAAAAGACATCCCTGCAAAAGAGAGGTTGCAAGAGCAGGGAAAGGAGCATCGACAAGAGGGAAACGTGCATGGGGGTTAATCGCCCCCAACACAAAAAAACCATGGCATATTAAAAAAACCAGCACCAAAGCAAGAAATAACGCCTTTATTAAATATAAACAAAAAGCGCAGGCAAAGATTGCGTTGCAAAAAGAGAAGTTGCAAAAGGCTCGTATCGCAGAGTTGGAACGAGAGCTAGAACGGAAAAGAACAGCGAGCCTAAGTTTGCGGGAAAAAGAAGAGCAATTGATTGATTCACTCTGTTTACCTCGTCAACTTGAAAAGATCACATCAAAAATTTGGTCAATTGCTAAATTTTTAAGTTTCGTAATAACCGTTGTGGATCCAAGATATAAAAAATATCTTTTTTATGTGAAAGATGAAAACCGAGTGTATATCGGTAAAGATCTTCTTAAATACAAGATTATGCAAATTGACGGAGTTTGGAGCGATGATGAGACAGTCGTAAGACTGCTACAACAAATTGTAAACACCGCAAGATTAGTGAGTGGAAATTCTATCATTTTAGATCGATTTGAAAATCTTAATTTTAAAATTTTAAACAAGGGAAAAGAAGAAAAATACAACGGTGATTTTACTTTTATTTCTTTAAAGAATTTCGATGTCAAAGTAGAAATTGATGCGTTGAATGAAGCGGTAGCGGTAGGGACATGGGATGATGATGAAGAAGTATTAAATTCTGAATACCTTAAAATCTTGAAGTAGAGAGGGGAAAAATGAAGAAAAAAAATATAATCGAAAAATCGCTAGAAAATAAACGTTACAAAGCGATCGAAAAAATATCACATGAAACAGACATGAGGATTAAAAGCTGGATGATACAAGAGGGGATATATTTTGCTCCTATGTTATTTTTGGTCGCAGGATGGTGGTTTTACATTACTATAAAAAATGCATTTGCACCCTATGGCATTGATTATTCCTACTTTCAAACCCCTGGAATTATCGTATTTTTTTTAGGGGGTTTGATAAGCATCGCCTCTATTAAATATGCAAAACCGAAAGTCGAGGAAGCCCTAAAAAAAGAAACAAATGATTTAAGTGAAGATGTCTATCAGAAAGGTGCAAAATTTGATACATTGGTCAATTTTAACAAAAATATAAAGCAGTACATGGAAGAAGAACAGGCATTAAGCCATAATCCTAAGTCGCTAGAAATGTTTAAAATTAAGATGACACACCTTAATGAAGAGGATGATCAATATTATGATGAAGTGGAAGATCTTGTAATCCCTAGAATCTCTCTTGCTACTGGTCTTTGTATTATGGGAGCACCAGGACAGGGAAAATCGGTTTTGATAAATCAGATTATTAAACAAACACCCGCTACATCAAAGCAAATCATAATAGACGTTAAGGGCGAATTTCTCGAAAAACACTACAACAAAGAAACAGACTATATCTTGTGTCCCAGCGATGTAAGAACTTTACGTTTTTCTTTGTCAAATTTGCTAAAATCCAAGATTGACACGGGCATCATCGCGGAGACTCTAATCACCGACGACAAACAAAGCCAAGACCCACATTGGGTGGCGGCTGCAAGATGTGTGATGGAGGCGATTTTGATCTATGCCTCGAAAAGAAACTTAAGCAATAAAAAAATTTATGAAATGGTTTCTTCGCCTCGTGAACTCATCAAAATTCTCGACGATGAAGAAGCAAAAATGGTATCGGCACAGTTCCTATTCTTCGAAGCAAACGGTGCCCCGACTAGAGCGACGGAATCTGTTCTGTCGTCATTGATCAGAAAAGCAAAAATACTACAATATCTAGCCTATCTTGATGACATACCCGGCGAAAAAATGTATTTCGATAAGTGGGTTAACGATGGCAAGGGTGGAAAGTTGTTCCTCGTCGCGACCGAAAATCTTAGCAAAGTTTTTTCTCCGCTATATGGAGTCATTACATCGTATTTATTGTCATCGATCTTAGATCTCGAAGACACAAAAACAAGAGACTATTATTTTATCCTGGATGAGTTACCTCGGCTTGGAAAAATCATCGGGGAAAACCTCGAAAAAGCACTTGCAGTTGGTCGATCCAAAGGCATAAAAGTCCTTATGGCTATGCAATCATATTCTCAGATCAAAAAAGAATTTGGTGAGAAAGAAGCGGAATCAATGCTTGACACGACGAACTCTTTTTTGATCTTTAAAAATAATTTTGGTGCCCAGTTCCTCGAAAAATTATTTGGTAAAACAACAATAATCCGCAACAACGAAAGCTTCAGTTTCGGTATGCATGATATGGCAGACCGATCACAATTGCAAAGACAAATGGTTAAAGAAAATCTTATTGACGAGAGCGAAATAACGATGCTTAACAAGTTTGAATTTTACGCAAAAATTGAAGGGTGCAAGTGGATCTTAAAAGGTAAGTTCGCACCGGTTTTTTTAAAAAACAATGGCACAAAAAAATATATTGAGTCTAAGACAATGGCGGTAAAAGTGCTTACCGAAGAGATGGAAAAAAATATACAAAATATACAAAACAAATATATTGATTTTCAACTGGCCGGTAGAAAAAATGCTGAACTCAAAGTTAATTTCTGAATATTGTAATAAAGAATGGAGGATTGCAAATGCTAGTTACAAAAACAGACTTAATTATTAAAATTAAGATTATAACTCGCACAAAATTTGAAAAAATGGAAAAAGAAGGGCTGATAGTACCAACGATATTTTCGGACGGTAGTAGAAGATACGAGATAGAAACGATCGAAGAGATTAAAAAACAGCAGGAAAAGAAACTTCTTGACGATCGAGCGAAGAAAATTGAAAAGGAGAAGATGGATGGGGAAAAATTAAAAAAAAAGTGGGAGGAAAAACATGAAATAGAAAAATCTATTTTTCAAGAGGGCATTAACCCTATATCACAGAGTAAATTAAGCCCGTATCACGGGCAGATCAAATTACTCGTCGAAAAAAGCAGAAGCGTTAGAAAAGCGTGGTTGAGATTTCTTAGTGAAAATAAAGACATTTCGATATGTTATAACACCTTTCTTTACTACGTGAAGACATACTTATCTAAAAAATTAAAGGAGAAAAAATGAAAAAAGTTTTGACGGCAATAACAGTGATAACAGTATTGGTCTCTTGCGCTTGCGCAGAGACCAACTGGTGGGAAAACAAAAATGTAATTGCAACCATAAAAGAAGGTGTTGCGAACATACAGACACAAAAAGATAAACCATGGGTGAAAAATACAACAAATTCTGCTATGGGTAAAAACGGGATGATATACATGCGAAGTTTTTGTAACGCGAGAGGGAGTATCCTAACTGCTCAATATGGTACGCTTAAAGACACCGTAAGTTCGATAGGATTACCAACAAATACGATAGATAGAAGCTTCCAGTGGAGCAACCTAGTTTTTAACTCAAATATGTATCTCATACACTCAAAAGATGCATACGAGTATTATTATCGTTTGTATCAACTTATTTCATTACGGACTTTTTTACGCCCTAATCGAAACGGAGAAACTTACATACACGGAGAAATTGAAAGTGGATTTACAAGTTGGTGTGTGACAGCTTTAACCAAAAAGAAAAATTGGACAGGATTTAATGAGACTTCGACAGTAATAGGTTTTTACGAAGGTATGGGTAAAAGGAGATTTGTTCAAAAAGCATTTTTTAATTACATTTTGTTTGCGGGAAACGAATTGAATGATTTGTCTAACAATCAATTCTCAAAAAAATATTTTGCAAAATTTGAACCAGACTGGCAAAGAATGAGAATGTTACTTGAAAAGTTGCGATCTCAAAATAAAAAAGGAGGTGTGAAATGAGAAAAGTAATTATAGTTGCATTTTTAATAATGTTTGGAGGAAGTGCTTTATCTGCCAACACAAGCCGTATAGATGCACGTATAAATTCAGCTATTGCTAAATTTGACAAGAGGATAAAAAGTGGCGGCTATGGAAATGATATTTCAGGGTTTGTTGCTGATGCTATTAATTGCACAGCTGCATTAATAGCAAAAAATCCAAATGACCTAATACCTGCAACGGCAGATAAAGTAAGCAAGGGACTTGCGTCAAGCGGTAAGCTGATGGATGATTTAATAGATTTTGCAGGTGCGCGTAAAGGTTCAATTATAGGTTTACTACAAAGTGGCCAAGTCCCGTCACAGGTAAACCTTAAAAGTGTAGATCTTTCAACAAAAGGAAATTCTTTAACTGTATCTTATGATACAACTGCACTTTGGGTTAGATTCATCCAATTTCCAAGATATTTCACGGGAAAAAGCAAGAGTTTTATGATTAAGAGGAGATTGCTTATGATTTCATTTCTTCTTTCCGAAGGATATTATTCTACTGATTTTTCCAATGGGGTAATGAAACATGAATTCGTTACTACTGTAAAACTTGCATTAAGGGGAAATGCAAAAGCTATTAAAATACTAACACTTTTATCAAATTATCCGAAACTAGAAAGCTACCTAGAAAGTATTAGGCCTGTGAATTTGGCAACTAAAATGATATTTAAAAAATTTGAATATTTTGGATATCACATAAGAGGCATGGAGCAATGAAAACAAGTTTGAATATTTTCCTTGTTTTGTTACTTTTATCGCCTGTTCTATCATTTGCAGACATTTCAAATAGCTCTCGAAAAGACACGAGTAGTAGCGAGGCAAAAAAAGAGATGCATCAAATGAGTCATCAGTTTCAAAAAAGTGAAAACATAACAAAATCAAGGGGAAATGAGCACAGTACGTCTAGCTCAACCACCAAAACTTTGAGTGAAATCAAAAGTTCAACAAAAACTGTGAGTCAGACAAAAACTGGCTCATGGGATATTAAAATCAATCCGATTCCATATGTTCTTATTCAGCTTAGGAAATACAATTGGCCTCGCAAAGCATTTTTCTTGGGTAATGATGATGTTGGAACATCTTATTACGTTAATGGAGATGAAGATATAGTTAACAATCTTGCGATGAACTATTATCAAAAAAAAGCACAACAAAGAGCAAGAATGGAAGATAAAAATATTAAAAAAATTAAAAAGATAGTTGAATTGTTAAATTACACTTCACAGATAGTTAATTCTACGATCAAGACACTTACCGGCTTCCCTGGAGAAAATACTATCGATAATATCCAAATCAGGGTTGCAATGGCTCTAAAAGTAGCAGTACAGCAAACTCTACCACAAAAAATTTACATCTATGAATGCAATTTTGGTGGAAATAATGATACATATTCTTGTAATAACGGAGAATATACATTACAGCTTACAAGTTCAATACCTATACTATTTAAAAATGGTTCAGTCTTGTATTCATCGGATAGAGTTGGTTATTCCACGCCTCTTCTTACACTTGCTTATGCAACTAGCACAAGTAATGCTCTCTCCAAACTATCTCAAAATAGTTCAACACGAAGTATCACGAATATGGTCCGTCGATACACTAGCCATCTCAAGAGTATAGGTAAACAACAAATCGCACAGAAAATTGAAAATGCTTTTGTAGAAAAATCCTTAACGCATAACATTACGAATTCAGCAAGTGCAACCGTTCAGGCGATTAACTCAGGCTCGCCTTTGGCCGTCTTAAAAATATTCCAGTAAAAGGAGCAACAATGTGGGATTATATTAAGAATTTTGTAATTATTTCGGTTATTGTGCTACCAACGCTATTACTTATTACCTATTCTGTAAATACCTACACAAAAACAAGTGCAAAGCTAAATTTCTTGAGTATGAAAGAGTTTGTCTGCACTCAACAAAATGGTACCACTATAGTTCTCTCAAAAAAGATGGGGTATACCTTTAAAGATCGCTATTTCATCAAAGAAAATCAAGCAATCAACATCAATAGCTGCAATGTGCTTGAATGAGTGAAATCTTGCGTTGATTGAAAGAAGCATTGTTGAAATCCATTATTTAGTGGTATAATTATCAGCATATTTAATTTTGGAGGCAAATGAAAGTGAGCAAAAATATTATTAGATTTAAAAAGACTAAATATTTTTTGGTTTTATTATTTATAGGGATACTAGTAGGTTTTTTATATGCGTTTTTACACAAAAAAACTTATAGAATCGTTGCAAAAAGTATGAGCCCTACATTACAAGTAGGTGATATTTTAATGGCAAAACCTTTCTCCGATTTGTCACAAATCAAAAGAGGTGACATTTTAATATTTAAATATCCTCAGAATATAAAAGTCATATACGCCAAACGTTGTGTAGCCTTCGGTGGAGATCAAATCCTCTATGCAGATAAAACACTTTATATTAGATTTCGCGAAGGCGATGCTTATATGAAGAAAAACTTCCAAGCGGATCAAATCGTCACGTTTGGCGGTAAAATCTGGGTCAAAAATCCATATTTTTATAAATATCCCGGTATTCACTATGACCAAAGCGTCAATATCTTTCAACAAATGGGTTTGTATATGAATATCAATCAACTGGCAATGCAACCGGCACTAGTTGCAGAATTACCTAAAAAACCGGGTCTAGTTTATAATGCATTTTATACAAAAGTTCCAAAAAATAAATACTTCATGATAGGTGACAACAGAGATCACTCCAATGACAGTAGATTTTGGGGTAGTATTCCCGCGCAAGACATAGTTGGCTATGCATATTTTGCAAATGGAGAAAGCACTGAACAACATATCAGAGATAGAAGAAAAGAATTGATTCAAACCAAGTTAGCCAAAAATAAAGATCTTCCACTTATGCTCAATAACAATTTGCAGTCTGTTAAATATACAAGTAGCAATTCAAACGAGATAACCCTTTATTTGAAATACCCATATTATACAAAAAACGATATTCTTAAAAACTTCAAAGATGAACAAGATTTTATCAAAAGCTTTTCCGACAATGAAAAAAGTGGTACCTGTGCTTTACTTTTTAGCAACAAAAACAATAATGTACAAAGCTATTTGCTTTCCGGCATTAAAATACATGAGATATTTCTTAGCAAAAATAATATTGAACTTATTACAATTCTAATCGATAAAGAATCATGTTCACCATATCTATATCATCAAACTTTTTCAAAGGATAATTAATGGATAATTCAGTCTATTATATAATGCTTATAGGTATTATCATATGGATATATTCTTTATTTTCTGTCATTTCCAATGAATTTCAAAATAATAATAAATTAATATGGATCATATTATTAATTTTTTTACCTTTTAGCGCTTTACTCTATATTTTTATAGGGAAGAAGCAAATTGTCAAAAACAATATTGAAAGCACTTCTCAACCACAGGGTAAGAAAAAATCTTATGATGAATTTTTTATTTTTTTAGCATTTGTAATAGCAGCCTATCCTGCAGTAGAGTTTTTTTATTATATCATTGAAAAATTTAGAATTACTCCAGAGGACTATTTTGGAAATATTGGCAAAATTGTTATCTTGGGTGTCCTGACATTTGTATTTTCAATTCCTGCACTACTCTTAATTGAAGTATTAAAAAAGATCATACTACTAATAATTGCTTATATAAAAAGTAAAGAATTTAAAAAAATACTTATTATTGCTATCATTAGTGGAATATTGTTTATCTTTCTTGGGACAGGATATAATGTTTATGATAGGCATATTAAACAGGCTAATCAAGTCCAAAAGTTACTAGTTAGCAATGAACTATTTCAAGCAAAAGAATATTTATCTCAGAAGGAATATCAAAAAGCTTTCAAGCTCTACACTGTTTTGGCAGAAAAGAATATTCCAGAGGCCCAATTTCAACTTGGAAAATTATATTTTCAAAGTAATATTCCAGAAGGCAATAACTATCAAGAAGCTTTCGTTTGGATTCATAAAGCAGCTCTTAATGGCAATAAGTCCGCAGAAGAGGCATTAAGTTATATGTATGAAAAAGGTTATGGCGTCAAACAAGATTTAAATCAATCCAAGCATTGGCATCAAAAATCAGAAATGTAACCAACCTTAATTCACTTCTCACTGTGTTTAGAATATTCCAGTAAGAGCTATCTTACTGGAATACTATCTCGCGTTACATTGTAACACTGAGGTAACAAAGCGGTAACGCTCTCATCTTCTCTTTGCCATACGTTCCTTATGATACGACGCAAAATCAAATTTTCCTTTTCTTTTTCCCTCCAGGATCTCTCTGCTCGATAATCGAGATTATTTCATTTTGTTCCGCTTCAAATTCTTTTTTGTGCAGCAGTTTGTAGTCGCATTTTGAGACCTTAAATATTCAAACCAATCAACCACTTATTCAGACAAAATCATCCGAAAACCGATTGACAGAAGGACGCTTTATTTTTTTAATTATAGCATTTTTTACCGCACTCCTACGATGTTTTCATAACCGTTACAATGTAACAGCGATGTAACAAAAAATATATTGATTTATCGTTAATTTCTGAATATAAGTAAGAGAATAATCAGAAAAAGGAACAAGAGATGATTGCAACACCAGCTTGGATAGGTGCTAATTCAGCGATGGAATATCATGTGGAGAGCAAAGACAACTACTATCAACAAGAGGGGGATCTTGGACAATGGCAAGGCAAAGGCGCTGAGAGTCTGGGTTTTGTTGGGGTGGTTACAGAAAAAGAACTTGAAAAAGCTTTGTGGGGTAAAAGCAATGAAGGAAATCAAGTCGTTGGAACAAGACTAGATAAAGATGGTGACAGAAAAAGAGCTGCACTTGATTTAACATTCAATGCCCCAAAATCTGTATCGGTAGCTTTAGAACTTGCAAACGCAACGGGGGATAAAAAACTAGCGACCGCAATTATGAATGCACACCATAAAGCCGTTGAAAAAGGTGTTGATAACTTTGAAAGATTGATACAAACACGAGAAACAATTGATGGTAATACCACAAAATACAGAAGCGGGAATATTGCGGTTGCTAAATTTACCCACTCGGTAGCGCGTCCGGTCAAAAACGGAGAAACTGGGAAAACAACCGTAGATCCTTCCTTACACACTCATGCAGTCGTTATGAATATGACACAAGCAAAAGATGGAACTTTTAAAGCAATTGAAACCGGTGATATTTTCAAAGAATATATTAAGGTGGGTTCTTTGTATCGTATGGAACTTGCCAACTCAATGTCTGAGTTAGGATTCGATATAAGAATTGTTAATCAAAGCCAGGCATTCTTTGAAATAGATTTTAAAACCAAAGATGACGATAAATTATTAGAAGAATTCTCAAAACGCTCAGTGCAACTCAACGAAGAAAGTCTCATCAAAGAGTTAAAACAAAAATATCCAAATAAAAGTGACAGCGAGATCAAGCAAATGGCTGCATATCACTCAAGAGAATGGAAAGGAAAAATTGACAGAAAAGCGGTAGAACAAGACAACCTAAAAAGAGCCGAAGCGTTAGGGTTTGATAAGGGAAAACATTTACAAGTTAATCCAGGCAAAAATGAAATTCTAAGCCGTGATGATAAGATAGAAAAAGCAAAAGAATATCTCGAAAATGCAACTTATGCTTTAAGCGAAGAAACATCCGTGTTTTCTCAAAATGACATTGTTACCATTGCCGGGAAAATGGCAATGAGAGAGCATATAGCACCAAGTGTCTTTGAGGAAGCTCTTTTTACTAAAAACCACACTATGATTTCTCTCGGTGAAGACAAATACACGACAGCCTCAATATTATCCGCAGAGCATGACTTAATTGAATCAGTCAAGGAGACTAAAACGATCAAGCAGGCGTACTTAAAAAGAGATGCTAAAGAACTTGTCGAGAATTATTCTAACGAACAACAAGATAGAACAGGCAAAAGTTTGACTATAGGGCAGCAAAAAGCAACAGTACATATCCTAAGCAATAAAAATCAAGTTATCGGTATTCAGGGTGACGCCGGTGTAGGCAAGACTACAATGTTGAAAGCTCTTAACGAGTTAAAATCATCTAATACAAAGATTATAGGTTTATCCTATACCGGTAAAGCTGCAAATGAAATAGAATTAAAAACCGCAATCAAATCTAAAGAAGTTTTTAAAGGTGCCGGCATTGAAAGCTCAACCATTGCAAGCTTTCTAAACAAATACGAAAAAGGTTATCTTGAACTAGATGGAGACAAAGATCTAAAAATCATTGTTGACGAAGCAAGTATGCTAGGAACAAAGGATGCTGCAAAACTTGTTCAAATTGCAAACGAGACAAAAGCGCAATTGGTCTTTATCGGTGATGAAAAACAGTTTAAAGCAATCGGCGCCGGAGATCCATTTGTACTACTCAAAAATCATGCTGATATGAAAACCGTAAATATGAATGAAGTATTAAGACAAAAAGATCAAACATTAAAAAGCGCAGTTTGGGCACTTAATCAATACGATAGTGCTAAAGCTTTTGGCATTCTTGATAAGAAAGGAATCATCCAGGAGACGAAAGACGGAGTTGATGCGGTCATTAATGAGTATTTCAAGGATGATGAAGACAAATTGGCGGTCGTAGCCGGGAGAGAAAGCCACAAAGACAATATAATTCTAACCAACACAAATAAAGTAAAAGACACAATAAACGAAAGGATCAGATCAAGACTTCAAGATGCAGGCGTAGTAGATCAAAGAAGCACTCGTTTTACGGTAAAACAATCTAGCAATTTAACCCCAAGCAAGAAATTCCTCGCAGAGAGCTATGAAGAGAGCAGTCATGTATTTCTACAAGCAGCCATTGGGGATCTTAAAGCGGGGAGAGAACTAAGGATTACAAGCGTTAACACCGACAAAAATACTATTCAACTAGATGGAGAATATGAAATTGATCTTAAAAAATACGGTAAAAATATACAAGCATACTTTGAAAAGGATATAAACTTATCCATTAATGAAAAAATCGTTTTTACAAAAAATGATAAAAAGCTAGGTATTAATAACGGAGAGAATGCAGTTTTAAAAAATATAGATAGCGAAGGGAACTTAACTTTTTTTATTCAGGATAAGAAGAATGAATTGACATTTAATATCAAAGATTACAATTATCTTGATTACGGATATGCAGTTACTACAATGAAAGCACAAGGTCAAACCGCTAAAAATGTTATTGTATATATGGATGCTACAAATCAAAACTTTAACTCTTTCTATGTCGCGATCACAAGAGCAGAAGAAAATTTGATGATTTTTACAAATAACAAAGAGCAATTAAAGAGTTTTGTAGAAGTTGAACAACTAAAGTACAACGCGACGACATATTGGGACCAACTACAAAAGCAAGATGACGATAAGATTTCAAGATCGCAGAAAGAAAATAAGTTTAACAATGTCCAAGAAAAGTCCAAAGAAAGTCCAACCGTGTCCGATGGAAGCTATAAAAAGATTGAATTTGCAAACAAAATATCAGAACAACTCAACATTGAGTTCAATCAAGATCAACAAACCGTAGGACATTTTATAAAAGATAATTTACATTCGTACAATGAATCAATTGTGAATGCACCGGTAAGTGAAAAGCAATTAGAATTTATGTATAAAATTGCCGATACATTATACATAGATATCCCCGATCATATCACAAAAACAACTGCAAAAGACTTTATCAACGAACATATTAGCGAGTTTAAAGACGTGATGGACGATAGACACTCTTTTCTGCTTGATATCAATCCTGACAACTTAAGTCTTGATAACCAAGAAAAATATTATAACGATCTGATCACTGACATAAGCAAGGAAAAAGATTTTATAAAAACTTTTGAAAAGATACAGCACTACAATAATCATAACGATGTCACCATGTATGAAAAGCTGATACAAGTAGATAAGCTCGCAGATACTTTGAACATTAAAGGCATGGAGATAGCGAACAGAGCATTAGAAAACAATTTTGAGAAAGAATACATTGAGGCTTACGGCTTGAGAGACAAACCTTATGAGATAGCAAAATTCATAAACAATTACACCAGTAAATATGAAGTTGAAAAAGAAATAGCAAAGTTTGAACTTGTAGAAGAGAAAGCAAACAAAATGCTATATGATGGCATGGAAAAGGCTATTGAAAAAGAGGGACTAGAGATCAGTGATGAGAAAGTGCAAAAGATGCTAGATGTTAACAGTCAAATATTATTGTCTTTACAAGATGGAAAAGAAGATTATGAATCTTATTTAGAGAAGGAAGCACTTAAAGAAGAAATTTCTGAATATCTTCAAGAAGATAACATATACCAAGCAAGTCAACTGCTAAATGAAAACAAAGAATTGATTGAAGAACACGAGTACAATTATTTTGAGGAACAGCTAGACGCCAAAATGAATATTCTGTTTGACAAAGAAGCCAAAAACATTATCAAAAACAATGAAAGGCAAGAAAGATTTGAGAGGGAAGAAATGGTTGAGTTAGAAGAAAGCAAAGAAAATGAAAATAATATGGGGATTGAAAATGATGGAAGGTAAAAACAATATAACAAAAAGAAAACAAAAGCCAGGGAAAAAAAGTGTTCTGGATGATTATATAGACGAAATAAAAATGTATCTTGAAATGGATGTTGGAATAGCAAGTATATGGAAAATTTTAAGCAATAAAAACCTTAAAAATAAAAATATAACATATAATGGTTTTTATAAATATTGCAAAAGAAGAGGACTATAACCACCTTTTTGATTTTTGTACAAAAACTAAATATTCTAAATAATATTCTTTATTCGTAAAAATAATTTGCACATCCTGGTCCTCTAGTAGATATTTAGCACAGGAGATTAGATTTTTTTTGTCTAATTTTGTTGTAAAATCTGTTGTCTTGAAATTCACATGTACAACATTATTGATGCCTTCAAAAAATTCATCAATTTTTAAGATTAAACTTTGGGTTGTATTAATGTCTTCATTTTGTTTTAACAGAAAAATGAAGGCATTTAATGCCCTTAACGGGAAAAGAAACAACTTAGTATTAACTGCTATTTTCTGATCATTACCGTATTTTTTATTGTTAGTATCTACTTTAAATATAAAATTTAAATCCAAATCGTTTTGTACTGCAAACGTAACAAGTGTTTGATAGTTAATTGTGTCGCGGGCTAGCCATGTGGATATAGCTGTATCGTTCAATCCAAGTTTTTGTGCCAACTCTTTGTTATTTTTGGCTTGAAGTAATTGTTTAAATTTATTGATAATAGAAAGATTATAGTTCATGTTTGTGCCTTTTTTTGTTAATTGTAAATGTCAACTTGACATTTACATGTCATTTTGATATAATTATACATCAAAATGACAAAAGTTGCAAGCCCGACGAGTCGCCAAACTTAAACCGGGCTTACGAGTACGAGACAAACCGTCTTAGCTTAAATTATACTTAATTTTAGCTTAAGACGCGCTTATGAACAAGGAGCAAAAAATGAGCGCAACACCCTTAAACCTACCCTCTGCCGGAGCTTGGAGCTGGCAAAAAGCCCTGCTTAAAAAATGTCGAAGCCCACTCGATGTTTTACAAAAATTTGAAACAATTATCGATCTGGCCGATGTCGATGTGCAAAAAATTTTGTTTACAACAAATTATGCGTGGATCGCAAAAAGTGATAACTATTATCAATTTTATCGCAACGCGTGCACGTCGATTTTGCAGAAAATCGAAAAAATAAAAAACGGAGCTTTTTTAAAGTGTAAAACGCCTCGGGACGCCTTAAAATGGCTAATCGCGCGGATCGCAAATGAGGTCAAAAATTTCTTTGATCGACGGGTCAAAAGTTCCGTCCAGGCGGATGCGGCATCGCCTCGAAACATCGATGATATCGATATTTGCTCAAAAAATAATTTTTTTGAGGAACTTAAAAAAATTGACAAAAAAGAGCTCATTTTTGGCTTAAAAAAAATGTGGAGCGAAGATTTTAAAATTGACGATATCGAGCATCTTTGTGCTCGATTTAAGATCGCAAAAAGTGCCATTTTTGGGGATTTTGAGGATCGAAAATTTATGAGAAAAAATGAAAAAAATCAACTTTTTTTCGAGTTTGCATAAATTAGGAGGCAAAGTTGAATTATATAGTAAATAGTTTTCAAGTTCCAAATTTTTTAGTTGATGAATTAATGCCAAAAATGAGTCCAAACGCTTTGAAATGCTACCTTTTAATAGTCAGGAAAACAATAGGATGGGCAAAGGAATACGATGCAATAAGTGCTAGTCAATTTTGTAAATTCACTGGAATTAAGAAAGACAATACAGTTTTTAAAGCACTAAAAGAGCTTGAAGAAATGGAACTGCTTGAAAGAATAAGCAAAATAGGACATCCAACTTTCTATAAAGTTGTAACTGTTTATAAAAAACAAGACTTTAAATTGGATAAAACAACCCACACCAAAAAAAGGGGTACCCCAAAAAAGGAGGCACCTACAAAAATTGGTGTACACAAAACACATATTAACTCTCTAAAGAGAGTTAATAGAGAAAAGGATGTACTCAAAACATCCTTTTCTGGTTATTTAGGGAGAGAGATAAAAGTGGCCAAAGATCTCTTAAAAATTGAAAAAATCTCTTCCCTAAAAAACCAAAAATTAGAAATTTTAACAACAAGTAAAAAGACAAATAAAAAATTGAAAGCAGAACTAAAAAAAGAAGATTTAGAAAGTTTACTGGAGGTTGCAAATGTTTAATATTCAAATTTCAAGCTTAAAAGAAATTGAAGAAGAGCAAACAGAGTATATTTGTGAGGACTGGCTTCCAGTTCCTAAAAAAACAGTATCAATGATTGTTGCAAATGGAGGAGTTGGTAAAAGTTGGATAATTATACAGTTAGCTCTAAGGCATCTAATTAAAAATCCAGATGAAAAAGTATTTGCTTGGTTAAGTGAAGATCCTAAAGGTTTATCAAAATTTCGAGCAAATTTAATATGTTCTAAAATTTTGGGCTTGGAGCGAGAAAAAATCGAGGAAAAATTATTTATAAGTGACTCTCCTACATTCCCAATTAATCTTAACAACATTCAAAAACTAAAAGAGCAGCTAAAAGATTTCAATCTAATCCTACTTGATCCCCTTATTGGCTTTTATGGAGGTGATGAAAACAGCAACGCAGATGCACGAATTTTTATGCAACATTTTACAAAATGGGCATCAGAAGAGAACAAAACAATTCTTTTTATACATCACGCAGCAAAAGGTAGTGGAAAAAGCCGTGGAGCATCGGCTCTAGTGGATGCTGTAAGACTTGTGTATCAAATTGAGAAAATAGACAAAAGTGATACAAAAAGAAAATTTACAATCGCAAAAGACAACTATGGAGTTAAAAACATATTGGATTGTACGGAATTTGAAAGGGTTGTTTTTCCAAAAAAGCCCATAAAAATAGTGTTTGAACCAGTTGAAAATATGAATATTAGTATGGATTTAAAGGAGGTGGGAGATGAGTGAATTAGTTGTTATACAAAAAATGGAACTTCAAGAAATTATTAAAAGTGCCGTATGTTCTGCTATTCAAGAATTGGAAAAAGAAAAAAAAGTGAAAGAAAAAATGAACATTAAAGAAGCAGCAGAATATCTTGGAATTTCAGTTCCAAATCTAAATCGTAAAAAAGATCAAGGAATTGTTATTTTTTCAAAAATTGATGGAAGAGTAGTGTTTTCAAAAAAAGATTTGGATGAATACGATAAAAAGTGTAAATCAACCGCTACCCAAACCGCTACCTTTAAAAAAGTAGGTTGAGTTGATTTTGTCAATAAAGTACCTATTTCAGGTGATGGTGCGGATGAAGAGACTCGAACTCCCATGCCTTGCGGCACCAGATCCTAAGTCTGGCGTGTCTACCAATTTCACCACATCCGCACACGACAATAATAAGTGGTACGCCCTGCACGATTCGAACGTGCGACCTACGCCTTAGAAGGGCGTTGCTCTATCCAGCTGAGCTAAGAGCGCCTCTGTGTTATTTCAAGGTGGTGCGCTCGACAGGAGTCGAACCTACAACCTACGGATCCGAAGTCCGTTGCTCTATCCAATTGAGCTACGAGCGCATAACTCGATGGGGTGAGTGATGGGAATCGAACCCACGACCCTCAGAACCACAACCTGATGCTCTAACCAACTGAGCTACACCCACCATGTCAAAATTAAAAATGGTCGGGGCGAAAGGATTCGAACCTTCGGCCCCCTGGTCCCAAACCAGGTGCGCTAACCAGACTGCGCTACGCCCCGACAACATAAAATATCATTTGATGTGCTATTTTAAGGGTGAAATTTTACCTCAATTTTACTGTTTTGTCAAGAAGAATTTCACTTTTTAGACAATATATCGACAATAACCTCAGGAAGAAGGTCATGTTCTAACTGGTGAATGCAATTTTCAAAGGATTCCAAGCTCATATCGGCTTTTTTTTCAAAGCATTTTTGAGCAATAATCTCACCTCCATCTAACTCTTCACTGACATAATGCACGCTGATACCTCCTACTTTCATAGCAGAGGCATAACTCTCTTCAATCGCATGACCGCCTTTAAATAATGGCAACAAAGAAGGATGCAAATTAATCGCTTTGATATTTTGAGTAAAATAAGGCGTTAGAAACCTCATAAACCCTGCCAATACACACAGTTCCGCACCGCTATTTTGTATCTCTTGTACCAACCTTCTATCAAAAGCTTCACGGTCGGGGAATTTTGTATGATCTAGCAATACCGGCTCAATCCCAAACTTTCGAGATTTTTCAATACCCAAGGCTCCTGGTTTATTGCATAGCGTCAAGACCACTTCAATCCTAAAGCCATCAAACTCTTTTTGATGCAATTTTTCAAGTAGATTTTCTAGATTACTTCCCGTGCCACTAAACAGTATGGCTATTTTTTTTACAAGCATTTGATTCCCTCACATAGGTCCAAAGGATTGAGTGCGTAATTGTTTGATTTGATATTATTTCCCGCTAATGCATGAGCTAACGACGCACTAATCGCCGCGTTTGTTGGACTATAATTTTGTGCGAGTAATGCCCCAATCATACCTGACAAGACATCGCCACTACCGCCTTTTGACAAGACATTGCTCCCTTGTGTATTAACATAAAGTATTCCATCATGAGCGATGATACTGTTAGCACCTTTGAGTAGTAACGTGATATTAGGAAATCGTGTTATAAAAGCACGAACATAATGAAATCTATTGCTTTGTATCTCATGGACATCGACATCTGCAACATCACAGATTTTCAAAAGTGAGGCAAACTCTTTGGGGTGTGGAGTTAGTACTAAGTTATCTTTTTGTTTTATCAAACGTTTGATTAAAGGTTTGTAAAAAAGATCCGCATCGATTACCATGGGACCTTCATAAGAGAGCAATAAAGATTCAATCTCATCATGAGACCCAAGCCCCATACCTACAACAAGAGCCGAAGTATTCTTAGGCAGTGAAGTCGTGCTCATGATATAAGGAGGAATGCTCGTCTTCGCGTGAGTCATCACGCTCACTAACCCTGAGCCAAAGTGCAATGCAGCGGTAGAAGCTAAGATAGCCGCACCCTCTTTTTCTCCCATCACCACACACGTGTGTCCAAAATTGCCTTTGTTGCTATTTTTTGATTCACGATAAGGCAATCTCATATCATCTGCGTCCAATAAATATGTCTTTGCACTTCCCTCATAAAGCATGCGTGAGATGCCAAGATTTGCTACGACAATCTCACCAATAAAGTCTTTGGCAAAGTCTTCAAAAAAAGCCAACTTATAAGCACCCATACTCACAGAAATATCCGCACGAAACACTTCAGCGCTGCAGATTGCATCACCCAAACCGCTCGGAATATCACACGATATTTTAACGCCATCTTTGGCATTGATATTTTTAAAAATCTCACACGCTTTTGCATCTAATGCTTTGCTAAGCCCCGAACCAAACAGAGCATCCACATAAACATCCGCTTCCAAAATATCATGAACAATCGCTCCACCAACAGCAAGAAATCGCTTCTCTTGCAGACGCGCCATCTTGGATTTGGCACCATAAGGCAGCACGACGCTGACGTCATAATCTGTATGCAACATCCTAGCCGCAGCCAATCCATCGCCACCGTTATTGCCCGGGCCACACAGAACCAACACACGTGCTCCTTCACTCGCACGCTGTTTCACTGCATCACACAATGCACTCGCAGCATGTTCCATGAGTATATCTTCACTCAAAGCGTAGGCTTCATAGCATTTTTGATCCAATGACGTGACTTCATCAAATATTTTTTTCATATTCTTACCTTTTCCTAAAGCTGAGTGCTTCTAAAAGATGCGTTCTCTCTATCGATTCTTTTTCATCTATATCTGCGATTGTTCGGCTGATTTTCAATACTTTACTCACACTTCTTTGGTTTAATCCATAGCGACCGATTGCCATATCTAGTGTCTCTTGTGCTGTGGCTGAGAGCGTGCAATAGCGTTTGATTTCTTGTTCATCCAAATGTGCGTTGAGACTGCGCTGCCCTCTATTTTTTTGAAATATAAAAGCACGTAACACCTTTTGAAACATCTCATGAGAACTCTCAGTCTCTTCTTTGGAAAATTCTTCATCCACTTGAATATACAAATCAATACGATCTAAAATGGGATCAGATATTCGCGATTTATACCGTGCCACTTCCAAATCAGAACACCGACATTCTCTCACTTTACTGAGCAAATTTCCGCACGGACAGGGATTTTGAGCGGCCGCAAATAAAAACTTGGTGTCATATTCTATTTTATTTTGAACGCGTGAAATCAATACTTTATGGTTTTCCAAAGGCTCGCGTAAACTCTCTAAAATTTGCTTTGAAAAATGCGGTAATTCATCAAAAAACAAAATCCCATTATGTGCCAATGCCGCTTCACCTGCCATCGCTTTGGCACTGCCTCCCCCAAAAATACTGGGTTTTGAAGAACTATGGTGGGGACTTCTAAAGGCACGTTTGGCGGAGAGATTATCATCTTCATAATTAATAGCATGATACGCTTGTGTCTCAAGTACCTCTTCTATCGTCACAGGCGGTAAAATATCACGCAACCTTTTGATACTCATACTCTTGCCACTGCCTGGACTTCCTTCGAGCAAGATATTGTGCATCCCAGCAGCACATATGACTAAGGCGCGCTTTAAAAATCGATGCCCGTGCACCTCTTTAAAATCAAGCACTTTGGGATTATCATAAAAATACTCTTTGCCCCCAATTGTTAATTTTTCATCAAAAAATTCACGGACTTTTATCGGAATATAGGGTGCTTCATATCGCTTTTGGGCAAAGAATTCCATCGCATCATGAAGCGTCTCTACACCATAAATTTTGAGCCCTTTGATTTGTGAGGCTTTCTCCATCATATCATGAGGCAGCAAGACATTGAGGGTTTCATATTGTCGGGCAAGGGATAATAATAAAGGGAAAATTGCCGAAGTGGATTTGACTTTGCCATCGAGTCCCAACTCTCCAAAAATAAAAAAATCTCGACACGAAATATCACTATTTTGAAAAGCAATCAACAGAGCAATCACCAAATCAAAATGACTGCCTTCTTTTTTGATATCAGAGGGGGAGAGATTGACCGTAATCTTTTGGGCGGGAAATTTAAATCCTATACTCAAAAGTGAAGATTTAATCCGGTCTTTTGATTCTTGGATGCTTTGATTGGCCATGCCGACGATTGAAAATCCGGGCAGTGCCCGGATAAAAGTAGATTCAACAAATATTTTTTTTGCTATGTTAAATTCAAGAGTGGCGCAAAATGCTTTTTTGACTTTTTTACTTGGCACGTTACTTGTCCACTTTAATTTTCTTTTTCCACTCTTTTTCAAATTTTTTACGTTTTAGGTACGAAAGTTTTTCTATAAATAAATGTCCTAAGAGATGATCCATCTCATGTTGCATCGCGATAGCCAAAAGTCCATCTAACTCCTGGACAATTTTTTCTCCAAAGCGATTATAGTATTCGACTTTTATTTTCTCAGCGCGTTTCACATCATCATAATAACCCGGTACACTCAAACACCCTTCTTGATAGACTTCTTCGCCTTCTTTATGGGTGATTTTTGGGTTAATGACTTCAATTAAGTCCTCTTTTTGCTGCATCCCTTCTTCATCAACAAGGTTGATAATCAAAATATTTTTAGCAATACCTATTTGAATAGCCGCAAGGCCAATACCTTCCTTGGCTATCATCGTTTCATACATATCATCTAAAAGTGTGTGCAATTGCGCATCAAATGCTGTCACATCTTTAGATTTTAATCTTAATCTTTTATCTGGATAAACCAATATCTCACGAATCATGTTTCACCTTGTCTTCATACGCTCCCACTAAATAAGGTTGCAAATTTTTGCCCGTCTCTGGCATCGCTTCAAGAGCAGAGACAATATGCTCTTCTGCACTCATATCGGCAATAACAGGCATAATAGCCAACTCTATGTCCACATCCAACTCTTTTGAATCCATGAAAAAGCTCGAACGGTCAATCAGCTCACCAATGCGCTCGCATGCTTTTTTTGCATTGGCAAGATCAGTATGGCGCATTATAATAGAAAAAACACCCTCGCCATAGTACGAGATAATATCGCTTCGTCGTGACGTCTTCAAAATCAATTTTGCGATATTTTTTTGGAACAATTCACGTTCTTTTTGATTTGCAATTTTTTCTAGCACAGATTCTTTGACTCGCGTTAGCACGATGGAGCTGTGATGCTTGTACTCTTTGACTGAACTAATCTCTTTATTCAACGCGAGTAAAAAATAGTTCCTGTTAAAAACTTCATATTTGGGATCAAAGATTGCCTTGTCTTCTACTTCTTTTATAATCTCTACCGTTTTATCATAATGTTTTTTGAGATTGTACATCTGTTTTTCGGTGACATTTGACAACTTATCAAGATCAGCATTTAATGCGCTCATGATATTTTGCAACATAAATTTATCGACATCGACATTAATCTCGGTCACTCTTTTCTTGATAATTTTATCCATGACACTTAAATTTTTATAGATAACAGAAGCAATTTTCGCAATACTTTTAATCTCCGAAAAGCCATCTTTGATTTTACTCTCTAAATCGATTCGAGATTCATCCAATATCACTTCATCTGTCTCGATATACTCGATTGCTCTTTTTTTAAACGCCGCAGGTTTATTCTCTAGCAATTTTTCAAAATATATCTTAAAATTCGCCGGAGTCGGAAGCAAATTCTCATCACTGATTGTTTTTAAAACAAAAAGAGAAAATTTTTCCAACTCACTGTTAGCATTTTGTGCCTTTGATGTTTCAGCATTTAACATAGCCCTACCTTTTTACCCATTGTAAAACAATATCACGACCTTACTTAAAGCTTTTTTCTAAAACTTTGTCAATCAGTCCATATTCCATAGATTCTTTTGCACTCATGAAAAAATCACGCTCGGTATCTTTGATTATCTTTGATATTTTTTGACCGCTGTTTTTTGCAAGAATTTCATTGAGTGTTTGTTTTAATCTCATAATCTCTTTGGCTTGAATCTCAATATCCGTTGCCTGTCCTTGTGCACCACCAAGTGGTTGATGTATCATGATACGAGAATTGGGGAGGGCATAACGTTTGCCCTGAGCACCACAACTGAGTAAAAATGCTCCCATAGAAGCCGCCTGACCAATACAAATCGTACTGATATCAGGTCGGATATAATTCATCGTATCATAAATACTAAATCCACTGGTAATCACACCACCGGGAGAGTTAATATACAAATAAATATCTTTTTCAGGATCTTCTGCTTCCAAAAACAAAAGTTGTGCGACAATCGAAGAGGCCACCGCATCATTGATTTCACCACTTAGCATGATGATTCTATCTTTTAACAATCGTGAATAGATATCGTAACTTCGCTCTCCTCTACCTGTTTTTTCAACGACTACGGGAACATAGCTCATTATTTCGCCTCTGTTTTTGCTGCTGTTTTTTTATTGTTTGTAAAAATCTTATTAAACAGTCTATCTTCGACGATTGCCATCTTCACAGCCGGAAGAAGTCCTTGTTTTTGATAATACTCGAGGTATTTTTGTGGTTCTTGTCCTTGTTGCATGGCTTCAAAATAAATCATTTGTGTGACTTCTTGGTCGCTTACGTTAATCTCTTCACGTTTTGCCAACTCATCCACAACAAAAGTTAATTTGACACTATTTCTAGCTTCATCTGCAAATTCGCCTCTTTTTTCTTCGATTTTACTTGGATTTTCTGAGTATTCTTTGATTTCATCTTCGCTAAGACTAGAGAAGACATTTCTCACTTGTAAATCAATCTCTTGATCCACAATATTTTCAGGAATATCAAATTCAAATTTTTCTAAAACAGCATCGATGAATTTTGGTCGAATCTCTTCACTGAACAATTTGTGTAATTTTTCATTTTTCAATTGATCTTTCACTTGTGCTTCAAGCATTTCTTTTGTTGGGTTTTCTTCACCTGGAAGCAATTTTTTGAGATCTTCTTCACTTGGAGTTGGTTTAATATCTTTCACTTGCATTTCGTGAAGTTTTACTTTGAATACCGCTGGTTTTCCGGCCAAATCTTCTTTGTAATTATCAGGAAACGTCACATTGATATCTTTTTCTTCACCCAATTTCATACCGATTAATTCCCCTTCAAATCCCGGGATAAAAGAACCACTGCCGATTTCAAGTAGATATTTTTCAGCTTTACCGCCTTCAAAAGCTACCCCATCAACAAAACCTTCGAAATCAATCAAGGCAAAATCGCCACTTTGCAATGGTCGCTCTTCTTCGACTTTTTTCATGCCGGCGATTGAACTCATCATCTCTACAATTCTTTGATCAATCTCTTTTTGTGTCACTCTTGGAGATTTATACTCAGGGACCAATTCTTCATAACCATCAAGTTTAATGACTGGTCTAAAAGAGACTTTTACCTCAACATCAATGCCATCATCGGTTTTATCAAATTTTGATATAATTGGTTCACCAACCACCATATCTGCTTGTGCGTCTAATTCTTTTAAGCCTTTGTCAAACAACTCTTTTAAAGCTTCTTGTTCTGCATCTTGTTTAATTTGTTCACCATGTCTTGATTTCACAACATTTACCGGTACTTTACCTTGTCTAAAACCATCCACTTTCATAGTTTTAGCAGCTTTTGCTGCAATCTTGTCTTCTTTCGAAGCTAATAGAGTATTAGATATCTTCGCATCTATTTGTGCGTTTGCACTATTAATTCTTTTAGCATTGATTTGCATATATTCCCTTTTAAAATAAAAATTTTTATTAATATAGCAAATTTTAACTTTATGTATTATATAAGAAACGTTCAACCGAGATTCTTTAACTCTCAAAAAGCTAAAAAAGGGTACAATATCTCAAATTAGAATAGGATTTTTTATGGAAAAAGAACAAGAATTTGAAAGTTTGGTCAAACGAATGCTAACACTTTTGGGCGAAGATACCGACCGAGAGGGTTTAATTAAAACACCCAAAAGGGTACAAAAAGCTTTTGAGTTTATGACCCAAGGATACGGACAAGATCCTAAAAAAGTCTTGAATGATGCCCTTTTTCAAAGCGACAACAGTCAAATGGTACTGATTAAAGATATCGAGTTTTATTCATTATGCGAACATCACCTCTTGCCGATAATCGGACGCGCTCATGTAGCCTATATTCCCAACGGCAAAGTCGTGGGGTTATCAAAAATACCTCGAATGGTAGATATTTTTGCCCGAAGATTACAAATCCAAGAACAACTCACCGAACAAATCGCCAATGCCATCAATGAAGTCATTGCGCCCCAAGGAGTGGGAGTTGTGATACAAGCACGTCATATGTGTATGGAGATGCGCGGTGTTGAAAAGACACATTCAAACACGACCACCTCATCGCTCAAGGGAATTTTCTTGAAATCAAATACTCGAAAAGAGTTTTTTGATATCATCAATGCCCCACAAGCAACAAGATTCTAATGCCACTGCACAAACTCAAACAACGCCTTGCCAATGAGGGACTCTCCCCTCTTTTTGGTACGATTAAAAAAATTAGCTCTTCGACAATCGAGGCTGAGGGGCTCAATCCGAGTATTGGAGATATTGTCAAAATTGTCTCCAACGACAAAAGTGAGCTTGGTATGGTGACAGAACTCAATCAACGCTCTTTTTTTGTTGCACCTTTTGGGTTTGTCGAGGGCTTTAAAATCGGGGACAAGATATTTATCAGTGAACAAGGCATGATGATCTCTGTGGGCGATCATCTACTCGGAAGAGTTGTTGATCCCTTTATGAAGCCAAAAGATGGCAAAGGCGAGATTGAAGATTGCACCACGACACCAATCATGAAACCGCCACTTGATGCCATGAAACGTGGCTTAATCAGCGAGCCATTTTTTGTGGGAGTGAAAACAATCGATGGATTACTCACCTGCGGAAAAGGTCAGAAACTAGGTATTTTCGCAGGCAGTGGTGTCGGAAAATCTACCTTGATGGGGATGATTGTCAAAGGCTCTAGCGCGACCATCAAAGTCGTCGCACTCATCGGAGAGCGGGGCAGAGAAGTACCTGAATTTATCCAAAAAAATCTTGGTGGGGATTTAAGCAATACCGTCATCATCGTCGCCACAAGCGATGACTCTCCTTTGATGCGAAAATATGGAGCTTTTTGTGCGATGAGTGTCGCAGAATATTTCAAAGACCAAGGACATGATGTCCTTTTTATCATGGATTCCATCACACGATTTGCCATGGCCCAAAGAGAGATTGGACTCGCGCTGGGAGAACCTCCGACTTCAAAAGGGTATCCCCCTTCTGTATTGACCCTCTTACCCCAATTGATGGAGCGAGCAGGAAAAGAAGATGGCAAGGGATCGATTACCGCATTTTTCACAGTTTTAGTAGAAGGTGATGATCTGAGTGACCCTATTGCTGATCAATCTAGAAGTATTCTTGATGGGCATATTGTACTGAGTCGGGAACTCACAGATTATGGTATCTTCCCACCCATCAATATCCAAACCAGTGCTTCCAGAGTGATGGGAGATGTCATCAGCGAAGAGCATAAAAAATATGCGATGGAATTCAAAAAACTCAGTTCCATACTAAAAGAGAATGAAGTATTGGTGCGAATCGGAGCCTATGAAAAAGGTAACGACAGAGAACTCGATCTTGCGATTCAGAAAAAAGAACAGATGAATGAATTTTTACTTCAACAACCTAATGAAATTATAAATTTTGAAGAGACTCAAAAGATGCTCAAAGAAATAATCACCTAGTAACCCCGCCTTGTTGTCACACTTTAATGAAATTTTAACATTTAAAATAATAATATTCAGAAACAAAAATTAGGATAAAAACTATCCTAATTTTCAGAACTTGGGGGAAGGAATGAGAGTATATTTAGATAATAATGCGACTACGATAGTAGACCCGCATGTATATGAAGAGATGGTACCATATTTTTGTCAAATGTATGGCAATCCAAATTCACTTCATAATTTTGGAAGCGAAACACATCCAGCGCTTAGACGTGCTATGGATAGACTATATGCAGGGATTCAAGCCAATGACGATGATGATATTGTCGTAACATCATGTGCCACAGAGAGTATTAATTGGGTGCTTAAAGGCGTCTATTATGATTATATATTGAATCAAGACAAAAATCACATCATTACATCCGAAGTAGAACATCCTGCCGTGATTGCCGCATGCAAGTTTTTGGAGGGCTTAGGTGTCGATGTGACCTATCTACCTGTCAATGCTTCTGGTGTTATTGAGCTTGAAGATTTAGAAAAAAGCATCACCGATAAAACCGCATTGGTGAATATCATGTGGGCCAACAATGAAACCGGTATGGTGTTTCCAATCGAAGAAATCGGCAAGATTTGTAAAAAGCATGAGATTCTTTTTCACTCTGATGCCACACAAGCCATTGGAAAAGTTCCGGTCAACGTCCAAACAGCGGGGGTTGATTTTCTCAGTTTTTCAGCCCATAAATTTCACGGACCCAAAGGAGTCGGCGGACTGTATATCAAACAAGGCAGAACATTAACAAGCCTCTTACACGGAGGAGAACAAATGGGTGGTCGCCGAAGTGGAACACTAAATGTACCCGGCCTTGTAGGTATGGGTAAAGCCATGGAATTGGCCGTAGAAAATTTGGATTTTGAAAAAAACAGTGTCAAAAAGCTAAGAAATAAACTCGAAGATGCGCTGTTGCAAATTCCTGATACTTTTGTCGTCGGTACCAAAGAAGAGCGTACCCCAAATACTATCTTGATTAGTATCAAAGGCATTGAAGGCGAAGCCATGCTATGGGATTTAAACAAAGCAGGAATTGCTGCGAGTACGGGAAGTGCCTGTGCGAGTGAAACGCTTGAATCCAATCCTGTCATGGAAGCCATCGGCGCAGAAGCTGATTTGGCACATACGGCACTTCGCTTGTCGTTATCACGATTTACAACAGAAGAAGAGATCGACTACACAATCGAAGTCATCAATACAGCCGTAGCGAGACTCCGTGCGATTTCAAGTACATTTTCATATGCGCCATCTTGGCATCATAGTACATTATAAAAGGAAAAAATTATGGGGAAAAATAGCCTAATAGGTGGCTCTATCTGGGAAGAATATAGCCAGAAAGTACAAGATTTAATGAACAATCCACAAAATATGGGTGAAATCACAGAAGAACAAGCCAAAGCTATGAATGCCAAACTCATCGTAGCAGATTTTGGAGCAGAGAGCTGTGGTGATGCGGTCAGATTGTATTGGGCGGTTGATGAAAGTAATGACAAAATCGTCGATGCGAAATTTAAAAGTTTTGGTTGCGGTACTGCGATTGCGAGTTCTGATACCATGGCGGAACTCTGCATTGGTAAAACGGTCGATGAGGCTGTAAAAATCACCAATATCGATGTCGAAAAAGCGATGCGGGATACAGCAGATACCCCAGCGGTTCCGCCTCAAAAAATGCATTGTTCTGTTATGGCCTATGATGTTATCAAAGCCGCAGCTGCTTCTTACAAAGGTGTCGATGCCGCCAGTTTTGAAGACCAAATCATCGTCTGTGAATGTGCTCGCGTCAGTCTTGGTACGATCAAAGAGGTCATTAAGCTCAATGATCTGAAAACAGTTGAAGAGATTACCGCATTTACGAAAGCGGGAGCATTTTGTAAATCGTGTATCAAACCAGGCGGTCATGAAGAACGTGACTTTTATCTGGTGGATATTCTCAAAGAGACCCGTGCAGAGATGGATCATGATGCACTAGCAGCTTTAGCGACGGCCAAAGCACATAACAGTGAGAACGTAGCCTTTGAAGAGATGACTATCGTACAAAAGCTCAAAGATGTCGAAGCTGTCATTGATGAAAATATTCGCGAAATGCTACTCATGGATGGCGGCAATCTAGAAATCGTTGATTTAAGAGAAACCGACGAGGGCTTTACTGATATTTTTATCCGATATTTAGGGGCTTGTAGTGGTTGTGCCAGTAGTGCAACGGGAACGCTTTATGCGATAGAAGAAGTATTAAAAGAGAAACTCAGCACTAAAATTCGTGTGTTTCCAATCTAAACCCACCCATGAAAGCCTGTCTCATAATAGGCTTTCATCTTCTCCTTTCTAGCGCGTATATAGATATAAGGCAAAGGGAATATAGACTAAAGAAATCAGTGTGGAGATGAGTACGGCTACTGACATTTTTTCTGGTTTGACATCCAGCAGTGTCGCAATCGTCACGGTATTACCCGCTAAGGGCACAATTGAAAACAAGAACATAATCATATAAAAACCATCATTTAAAAAATGCCAGTAATGCTTATCTAAAAAAATATAACCCAATATGATGCCCGGCCATAATAAAAATTTGATACTCAGTGCGATGGAGATAAATTTGAAATCAATCAGCTTATTGCGGTGTACATGCTCCATCCCCATACCTAATAGCATCATCCCAAAAATCGAATACGCACCCTTGAGATAGGTCGCATAAGAGGCAAAGACTTCTGGAAGTTTGAGGCCCAAGAGATTGAAAATAATCCCCAAAATAAAAGCATAGATGACGGGTAAACGTAACACTTTTTTGATGCTCTCCCGAGCAGAAAAATCCCCTTTTGCCGTGATATAATATCCCACTGAGTTTTGATACAAAATCGATGCCAGCACGGTGAAAATAAACACATGCACCAAATGAGGCTCTAAGAATAAAATAGCCAGAGGAATTCCAATATTACCGGTATTTCCCGTCGCAGTACTGAAGGCTAAAAGGTTGGCCGTATTATCATGCCAGATCTTTTTAAAAATATACAAAAGTGAAAAAGCCAAAATCGTACTCAGCAGAAAGAAAAAGAGCGGTAAAAAAAGCACAGAAGCATCCAGTTTGACACTCAATGTAGCATTAAACACAATCAAAGGCGCCAAGAGATAGAGCAATATCTTGGCAATCGTATCTTTATGACATTTGAACACCAACGTGCTCAATAAGCCCAAAACAATACTAAAATAGAGTGGGACGATTTTGCCCAAAAGTGTTAAAAATATCGTCATGATGTTCGCTTTACTATAAAATAATCTATCATGATAGTATAGCGCATTATTTGTCTCTAAAAGGGCAAGTGAAACAGATTTCGTATGCCATCGATAAACATTTGTACCGCCATCATCAATAGTAACATCCCCATCAATTTTTCTAAGGCATTGAGCCCTTTGCGCCTTAAGATTTTATACAAAAAAGGCGAGACATACAAAATACAAGAAGAGATAAACCACGCCAATAGCACCGCTAAGAGGAGTTTAGAACTTGACATCGCCGCATGAGTCTTGGTCATCAACAACAATGTCGCAAGCGCTGATGGCCCTGCAATCATCGGGATCGCAATCGGTACGACAAAGGGTTCTTCATTGGCCCCAAAGAGGGTGCTGTTGCCATTATCTCCTGGAAAAATCATTTTTAAGGCAATAACAAAAAAGATGATAGCCCCGGCGATGGTCACAGCGGCGGTTTCAAGATGGAAAATACTCAAAAAAGATTTTCCAAAAAAGAAGAAGAAGAGTAAAACCACCAAGCCAAAAAGGCTCTCCCTCATGATAATGATTTTTTTCCTTTTTTCATCGACATTTTTTAGAATACTAAGCAACAAAGGGACGTTGCCAAAAGGGTCGAGTATAAACATGAATAAAATCGCGGTCGAGAGAATAGAAGAGTTTTCAACCATAAAATTAGAGCTCCTTTGTCTCATCATCAAAACAGATATTTTTACCCAGGTACCATCTTGCTATCTCTCTATTGGTATATGACATCTCGCGTTGCGAAGGAGGCAGGGATACCAACCGCATCTTGGAAATCAGCACACTCATCGCTAACGTCCCAAAAAGAAATGCCGCAATAGCAAATAAAAAATCATAATAGTACCCAATAACCAAAGCACATAACAGCGGAGTATAGGTCATAAAATAATACAGAAGATAAAGAAGTACCCGACATTTTTTACCTTTGATAATCGGAGTAGGCTCTATAAATTCAGGTACCAATTCTTCCATACTTATTTCAAATTGATAAAACGAAGTGGGATTTCCATATCCTTGGCTTTTATGGCTTGGATGGCTTCTTGTAAATCATCGATGGATTTTCCCACAACACGAACTTCTTCGCCCCGAATAGAGACCTGTACTTTGAGTTTTAATGCTTTGATTTCTTTGACAATTTTCTTGGCCTCATCAGAAGAAATAGTATCATTAATGCTAACGGTTAGCTTTGTATTGCCCCCACCGACACTCTCTCGTCTGGCTTCTTTGAGTGCTTTTGGAGAAATGCCGCGTTTGATGGCCTTAGAGATGAGGATATCAAACATCGCCTCAGCCTTGTTATCTGTCGTCGTTAGCAAGGTGATTGTTTTCGCATCTTCATGATAATCAACGTCTGCCTTCAGTCCTCTAAAATCGTAGCGATTGACAATCTCTTTCTTTGCTTGTTCAATCGCATTTTTTAACTCTTGCTTATCGATTTCTGCTGATATATCAAAACTATGCTCTTTTGCCATGGTTCTCTCCTAAAAAATTTTCTATGTTTTTGGCTACCATTTTAATTAAAGTAGCGCGCGCTTCTTTACTCGCCCACGCCGTATGTGGCGCAAATCTAATATGGTCTTGCTTGCGAATATGAAGGAGGGGATTATCCTCTTCTATCGGTTCGGTTTTCACCACATCCAATCCTGCAAAAATATCACGCGTATCGATTACTTCGGCGAGGTCTTGCTCATTGATGATGCCGCCACGTCCCATATTTAAGATAATAGCACCCTCTTTCATCTTCAAAAGTTCTGCTTTTTGGATGAGATTTTCTGTTTGTGGATTCAGCGGTGCATGAATCGAAATAACATCACTACTTGTAAGCAACCCGTTTAAGTCAACAGAGGGATAGTCACTATCATGATTTTTTCCAGACGTCGAATAATACTGCACATGAGCACCAAAAGCGCTAGCGATTTTGGCGACTTCTTTGCCGATATTCCCCAAACCAATAATACCCCATACCTTTCCTTTGATCTCAAAAAATTCACGATCAAAATTAGTAAAAATTTCACTCTTAGACCATGCTTTTGATTTCACATACGCATCATAATAAGCGCTGTTTCCGATAATAGAAAGTGCCATCGTAAAGGTTGCTTGAGCCACAGAGGCAGTCGAATATCCAGCGACATTTTTAACGACGATATGATGCTCTTTGGCATACTCTAAATCGACATTATTAGTACCGGTAGCGGTGATACAGATCAGCTTGAGATTGGGGCATTGCGCCATCACCTCTTTATCGATTACGACTTTATTAGTCAATACAATCTCACTGTCACCAATATGCTCAATTCGCTCTTCTAAACGTGTTGATTCGTATATTTTCATCACGCCAAAACGATCAAAAATACTCAAATCAACCCGACCTAATGTCGCGCGATCTAACAAAGATAAAGTCATCATCTCTCCTGCATTCATTTTAGCTCCAACTCAACATATCTTTGAGTTGCATATTTTTTTTGATTTTTTTAATAAATATTTTGCCGTTGCTGTATTTCACACTGTCATCAAGACCGACTTTTTTACTAATCTCTTCTTTGATGACCTTCTTCTCTTTTTTGGAATAGCCTTTATTTTTGAGATAATCTCGCAAATCTTGCCAATTATCATAAGAATCTAGTATTTCATCTGCATCGTTTTTATCTTTATCTACTTCTATTTCAATCGTATCAATATCTTCTTCCACTTTGTCATTGGTGGCATTTTCATAGACTGGCTCTTTTTTTTCTAGTGCCGGTCGTGAGGCAAGAGCCAAAATACTTTTGAGCTGTTCATCTCGCTGTTTATAGATTTGTTCCATTTTAGCCGTTGACTCGATAAGCAACTCTTCCTTTTCTTTCGTCAATCTGTCTTTATCGGCTTCTAGATTTTTCACTTTTTCTTTTAATTCTTGCAATTCATCTTTCAACAGTTGAATGTACGCATCATTGACCATGTTATTGATTTTTTTTGTTCGTGAAGTCTTTTTGATATCTTCGGTTAAAATAACATACTTGACGCCATTTTCTATGACAGAGTCTAAGGAACCTCTTCTAATTCTATTATATATTGCCTCTTTGCTCACGCCTAAAAGTTCTGCAGTTTCTATAACAGTTAGTTTTTTTTCCATAGCCCTTCCTTATGAATCTCTAATAAGAAGTATTATACGGTTTTTTGCTAAATGTTAGTTAAAAGATGAAAACGTGATGAAGTTTGTTAGTGAAGATAGGACTGAGGAGTTATCCTCAGCCACTATAGTGTTTTAGAGTTTGGATTCATAGCGTCGAAGCATATAAAGTCTCTTAAGCATTTTTTTACGAGCGCTAATTTTTTGTTTTTTACGCTTTTCAGTCGCAGTTTCGAAAAATCTTCTTGCTCTCGTTTCTGTAACTACTAAGTTACGGTCAATTTGCTTTTTAAATTTTCTATAGGCTTCTTCAAATGAATCGTTTGGGTGAACTTTAATCCCAGGCATACTCTACCACCACCTCTCTTTAAAATTTGGAGGTCTATTATAGCAGAAATTATTGAAAAAGACCTTTGACGCAATATATATCTCTTTCTTGACTTTTTACGCCAATAACAGTATACTTCGTGTGACAAAAAGGTGACAAACATGAATATTGTATTATTGCAAGCAAAATATGACAAAGTTGACGTAATCTCACAGCAAAAACATATCTTCAGATATGCGCATCAAAATAATTTAAATATTGATTCTACTGAAATTGATTCATTTGATATCAATGAGGATCTCTCGTCACGAAATGAATTAAAAGGTTTTTTAAGATCATTGGACGTCGGAGACAATATTTTAATCTATAGTTTATCTACTTTCTCGTACAATGTCGAAGAGTTAGTAAAGATATTTAATTGTCTGTTTGAGCGTTCTATCAGTGCTCATGTCACAAGTCTTGATCTTAAAATAACACGAGATACTCCAATCGGTATGATTTTTGGTTTGTTATTAAAAGAACAAGAAAAAAACTCTTTTAGCCATAAAACTTCTACGCACGGAAGACCAAAAGGTAGGATGTCAAAATCAAAATTTGATGTACATCGGCTGAAAATTATCGAGCTTCTTGAAAAGAAACATTCAGTCAATGAAATATCAAAAATCTTGGGAATCAGTAGAAGTTCACTAAAAGACTACATAAACTCACGAGGGCTTAAGGACCTAGTAGAGACTAGGAAAACCCTATTAGGGGAAAAAGATTTTGTAAAAAATAAAAAAATTTTTTCGAAATGTAAGATTATAAAAAAGTAAGGAACAACCATGGCGTGCGATATTAATTCACAATCACCCATCTACAGAAAGAAAAGGTATCTATCCTTTGCAATTATCACGGTTATTGCATTGGTATTACCTTTTATCAGAATCAATGGCAATCATCTATTTTTGCTGAACTTTGATCAAAAGAAGTTAAATCTATTATTTACCTCTTTTGATATGCAAGAACTCTACTTGATGCCATTTTTATTGATTATGCTATTTTTGAGCATCTTTTTTATGACAACCCTCGGGGGTCGTGTTTGGTGTGGATGGTCGTGTCCACAAACGATATTTCGAACGATATATAGAGATTTGATTCAGACAAAACTCTTAAAACTTAGACGTTCAATCAGCAACAAACAAAAAGATCCCAAAGAGGGACAATACATCAAAAAAACCGCAGCCCTATTGATATGGTCACTTTTAGCCTTAATCGCAGCGGCTGATTTTATCTGGTATTTTATTCCACCTGAAACCTTTTTTGTTTATATACAAGACCCTGTCAACCATCCTGTTTTATATGGTTTTCTTGCTAGTGTCACATTGTTTTTGATTTATGATGTTGTGATGTTGAAAGAAAACTTCTGTATCTATATCTGTCCTTATGCCAGAGTACAGTCCGTAATGTTTGATGAAGATACGATACAGCCTGTGTATAGTGAAAAACGTGGGGGTCAAATCTATGACGAACACGGTGTCAAATTGTGGAGCAAACCTCCAGGAGAAGCGGATGAGTGTACGGGATGTGAAGCCTGTGTACGCGTCTGTCCTACGCATATCGATATCAGAAAAGGGATGCAATTAGAGTGTATCAACTGTCTTGAGTGTGCCGATGCTTGTGTCCCGGTCATGGAGAAATTTGGCAAACCTTCACTCATCTCATGGATCAGTGCGAATGCAGAAGAAAAAGGTATCAAAACAAAATATATCCGATTCCGAACCGTCGCTTATGGTATCGCTCTCACCATCGCTTTTGTTGGTTTGATGCTGATGGGAAGCACCAAAGAGCATATGTTGTTAAATATCAATCGAACCAGTGAGCTTTATAAGATTGTGGATCACGGAAAAGTGGTAGAAAATGTTTATACCTTTTTATTCCAAAATACCGATTCCAAAGATCACAAATACTATTTTGATGTTGAAAATCCTGATATAACAGTACAAAGACCAAAAGAAGCCTTCTTGTTAAAAGCAGGTAAGAAAATCAAAAAAGTGGTTATTTTGCAAACAACCAAAGAATTGGTAAAAACTGATGCAAAAGATACCCCGATTACTATCAAGGTCAGAGCTTATGCACAAGATGACCCTAAAAAGATTACCGTATTCCGAGAAACGGTCTTCTTCTTCCCTAAAATTAGCGTGCTGGAGCAACACAGACATTAGCTAATATTAAGTGAAAATGATATATAATATCATTTTCACTTATAAAGGACTTACTACTCATGAAAACTTCTGCTAGATTAGAAAATTTTCCTATCATGATGTTTGCCATCACGATGGGCTTATCCGGTTTGAGCATTGCCTATCAAAAAGCTGCTCATCTATTTCACTGTTCCTCATTGATACCAAGTATACTAGTCGCTTTGACTACGATTACGTTTATAGCCATATCTTTAACATATGCTACAAAATTCATCATGTATCGCCAAGAGGTTAAAAAAGAATTTACCCACCCTGTTAGGGTCAACTTCTTTGCTGCTTTTTCTATCACGCTACTGTTGATGTCTATCATGTATCAAGAGTTAAACACAACAGCCTCTGTCGCCCTTTGGTGGGTAGGAATGGTACTACAAGCATTTTTGACATTCTATACGATTAGTTTCTGGATTAACCATTCATTAGAGATTCAACACTCAAACCCAGCATGGTTTATTCCTATTGTTGGTAATGTCGTCGTGCCTATTGGGGGCATCGGTATTGTCAATCATAATTTTTTAATGTACTTTTTCTCCATAGGTATTTTATTTTGGATTATTCTTTTTACCATTATTTTGAATCGCATTATCTTTCATAATCAGTTAGCCAAAAAGTTTATGCCGACACTTTTTATCTTCATAGCGCCTCCTGCAGTTGGAGTCATCTCGTATGTTAAATTGACCGGTCACTTTGATCTATTTGCTAGTTTTTTATTTAATATAGGGTTATTTTTTACATTTTTACTTGTATTTATGTATAAGAATTTTATGAAATTAGAATTCTTCATATCATGGTGGGCTTTCACCTTTCCTCTCACCGCCATGACCATTGCTACGATTCTCTCCTATCACACCACGAAGTCGCCTTTTTGCTATTATTTAGCCATCGGGTTACTCATCGTATCGACGATAGTTGTCTCATTTGTAGCGTATAAGACCATCTGTCATATGTTAAAAAAAGAAATTTGTGTTATTGAGTAGGGAGTTTGAATATTATCAGATTTTAGAGGCTTAAAAGCCTCTAAAATTAAAGTGCTGCTTTAGCTTGCTTTACGACGCTTGCGAATCCCTCAGGATCACTGACTGCCATATTTGCTAAAATTTTTCTATCAAGTTGGATGTTTGCTTTGTTCAAAGCATTGATAAAGCGAGAATAACTAATATCATTTAATCTACAAGCTGCATTGATTCTGGTAATCCAGAGTCTTCTGAAATCTCTTTTCTTGTTTTTTCTATCTCTGTATGCATATACGAGACTTCTCTCAAGCTGCTCTTTCGCTTTTCTAAAATGTTTTCTTCTACCGCTGTAGAAACCTTTTGCCAGTTTGAGTATTTTTTTGTGTCTTCTTCTTCTGACTACGCCAGTCTTCACTCTTGCCATTTTGTCTCCTTGACCTTATTCATTGGTGTCCCATTTGGGAACTTGCCCTCTTTCATGAGGGGAACGTGCAATTATAAATCAACTCATGAGATAATCTCATCAAGTCAAAAACTCTGTTATTTTTTTCCTAGCATCAATTTTACTGCTGATACATCACGGCTATCTACAGTTTTCGCTTCTTTAAGACCACGCATTCTTTTCGTAGCTTTTTTAGTCAAGATATGACTTCTATAAGCTGCGCCTCGTTTGATCTTATTCTTACTAGACTTGAAACGTTTAGCTGCACCGCGTACCGTTTTCATTTTCGGCATGCAAACTCCTTGAAAAATTTCAGGCATATCAAATGCCTATGGTGTAAGTCGAAGATTTTACCTTAAAGTATCTTAAGAAACCGTAAAAGAGAAATAAAACTTTATTTTTTAGGGACGACCATCATATTAATATAGCGTCCTTCTAACATCGGAGCTTTCTCTCTCATGCCGATATCTTCTACCATCGGCCATACTTTTTCTAAAACTGCTTTACCGGCATCAGGATTTGAGATCTCTCGGCCACGCAAAAATACTCGAAATTTCACATGCTTGCCCTCTTCTAAGAATTCTCTTGCATGTTTTATTTTGTAATTAATGTCATTTTGAGCTATTTTTATAGAGAGTTTAATTTCTTTGACTTCTATAGTTTTTTGCTTTTTCTTGGCCTCTTTTTTCTTCTTCTCTTCTTGATATCTGAACTTTCCGTAGTCCATGATCTTGCAGACAGGGGGCTTTGCATCCGGAGCTATCAGAACTAAGTCTAAACCTAATTCTTCGGATTTGCGCAATGCATCTTGTCTTGAGATGATTCCGTATTGCGTTCCATCATCACCGATGCACCTTACCTCGCTGGCCCGAATCTCATGGTTGAGCATTATATCTTTGTCTTTACTCAAAAGTGTACCTCACTCAGTTTCTCCTTCATTGTTGATATTAGTTCCTCTATTGTTAAATTATACTGTTTTCTATCTCTTCTATCTCTTAAAGCCACACTATTGTTGGCAATTTCTTCATCACCGATTACTAAAATCATCGGAACACGCATTTTTTCAGCGTTTCGAATCCGTTTATTTAAGCTCTCATTTTTCGACAAAATTTCTGTATCAATATCAATTTCCAACATTTTTTTCGAAATTTCTTTCGCATAGGCGACGTGGTTTTCTGATATTGGAATGATGACCGCCTGTGTCGGTGCTACGAAAAATGGTAACTCACCGGCTGTATGTTCAATCAAAATACCAATAAATCGCTCAAATGATCCCAAAATCGCACGGTGTAACATGACCGGTCTTTTGTGTTCATTATTTGCATCAATATACGAGAGGTCAAAACGATCTGGCAGATTGTAATCTACTTGTATCGTAGAACATTGCCATTTTCGCTTTAGTGCATCTAAGATTTTTACGTCAATTTTCGGACCATAAAATGCTCCACCACCCTCATCAATGCCATACGCGATATTATGTTCATCAAGTGCATCTTTGAGCCCTTGAGTCGCAGCTTCCCAAAAAGCATCATCTCCGATTGCTTTCTCCGGTTTTGTGGAGATTTCGATCTCATACTCAAATCCAAAGCTCTTCATGATATCATCAACAAAGCCTAACATTTCAATAACGCTATCTTTGATTTGCTCAGGCGTACAAAAGACATGCGCATCATCTTGCGTGAATTCTCGAACTCTAAAAAGTCCGTGCATGACACCGCTCATCTCGTGGCGATGCACGACACCGTATTCAAAAAACTTCAGTGGTAAATCACGATAGCTTCTCACATCATTTTGAAACACTTTGATGTGTCCCACGCAGTTCATCGGTTTGAGTCCATATTCAGAGCCGTCAATCTCGGTAAAGTACATATTTTCACCATAATTATCATAGTGTCCACTGGTCTTCCAGGCATCTGCTTTTAATATCTCCGGACCACGTACGGGCTGATACCCTCGTACACGATGCGCTTTAAAAAGTCTTTGTTCAATTTTACTACGCAAGCGACTTCCATTGGGTAACCAAATCGGAAGCCCTGCCCCCACCTCTTCATCAAAAGTGAAAAGTTTGAGTTCGGTTCCAAGTTTCCTATGGTCGCGTTTCTTGGCCTCTTCAATCATCGTCATATACGCTTTAAGGCTCTCTTTGTCAGCAAAAGCCGTCCCGTAAATTCGAGTCAGCATCTCTCTGTTTTCATCACCACCCAAATAAGCACCCGCTACACGAGTGAGTTTAAAAAATCTCAAATATCTTGTATCTGGTAGATGTGGCCCGCGGCATAAATCTTCAAAGTCACCTTGTTTATAGATAGAAACTTCGCCATCAGGAATGCGAAGCAATACCTCTTGTTTCAAGTCATCATCAGCAAATCTAGCAGCAACTTCAGCCTTGGTGCTGTTGATTTTTTCGATTTTCATATTTTTCTTGGCAAGTTCTTGCATCTTTTTTTCAATCGCTTTTAAATCAGCGTCGCTAATTTTTTCTTGAATACGAAAATCATAATAAAATCCATCCTCAATAACAGGACCTACAAAAAATTGTGCATCTTTGTATATCTCTTTTATTGCTTGCGCCATCAAATGGGCACAAGAGTGGCGGATTACCTCTAAAGAATCATCCGAATTGTCAAATAAAATTTCTTTGGAATTGGGTATTTCTTGGGGATTGATACTCTGAGTATCGACTAGATTTTGCCCTTTTTTGTAGGCAATAACCTCATTTTGCATTGTTATCCTTTACTAATAGAACTCCCATACAGTGGAAGAACAAAATTTTCAATTAAATGAATTTTTATTGGGTGTCATCACTTCAAAACATCATATTGTGAATTTATGAGAAAACCAATTAAATTGCCATTATATAGAAATATAACTTATAATAATCTTGATAACATAAAAAAGAGTATTTTGGTGTTTTTTATTTTTATTGCATCTATTTAAAAGTAGTTTTATATTATAAGTATGGTGGCCACGAGAGGACTTGAACCTCCGACCACTACCATGTCAAGGTAGTGCTCTACCAGCTGAGCTACGCGACCATTTTTTTTGGGTGGATAGAATAATACTCAAAAATGGCATAAATTCTTCTTAAAGCATCAATAAATTGAAGGTAAATAACGTGTCAAAAATGGAATAAATGTAATCAACAACAAATCAACGATCATGACGAGCAAAAACGGAACGATCGCTTTGGAGATTTCCAAGATTTTACTCTGCGCAATGGTACCAGAGACTATCAAACAAATACCCAGTGGTGGTGTGAGCATACCAATAGCTAGGTTTGTAACAATCATGACGCCATAAGTCAACGGATCGATTCCTAAACTATTTAATAGAGGGGTGATAACCGGGACAAACAAAATCAATGCAGCGGTTGTCTCGACAAAGGTACCCATCACCAACAAGAAAAGATTGATAAAAATCAATAAAATGTATTTATTATGGCTGATCATCATGAAGGTATCGCTGAGTAACTCTTGGATATTGTTCATCGACAAGTACCAGGAAAAAACTGTCGCAATAGAGATGATGATGAGAATAATAGCACTGGTGTTGATCGCATAGACGGTAGATTTATAGACTTTTTTCCAGCTGAGCTCTTTATAGATAAATTTGCTCACAACAAATGCATACACAACCGCAACGGCCGCAGATTCTGTCGCGGTGAACAAACCACCCAAAATACCACCGACGACGATAAAAGGGATGCCTAGCGCTAAAAGGGCATCTTTAAAAGCGGATTTGAACTTGAGTACATCAAAGCTTTTATGATCATTGTCAATATCAAGATGTCGTGTTTTAAAAACCACTAATAAAATCAAAGACACACCGATTAAAACACCCGGTAAGATTCCAGCTAAGAACAGTTTTCCAACAGACACATTAGCAATAAAAGCGAAAATAATCATCGGAATACTCGGCGGAATAATCACCCCGATGGAGCCTCCTGTTGCGATAATCGAAGCGGCAAAATTTTTGTTGTATCCTTTTTTCTTCATCGGAGGAATCAAGACCGAACCCACAGCAGCGGTATCAGCAGCAGCTGAGCCTGAGACTCCAGCAAAAAGCATGCTTGAGAGGATGGAAGTAATCGCCAGCCCTCCCCTAAAATGTCCTACTAAAGATTCAGAAAAATCGACCAATCTTTTGGACATACCCCCTTGGTCCATAAAACTGCCTGCTAACATGAACAAAGGTACCGCGAGGAGTACATATGAATTCACCCCATCGAACATCTTTTGTGCAATCATAAAAAGAGGCTGATTAGAAGAGAAAAAGGCTGCCGTAGTGGCAAGACCTATCGACAAAAATACCGGTATCGATAGCACAATCAATACGATAAGCAACAAGATTAATAAAAGCATTATTTTTTCACACACTCCCGGATGATGTCATCGATGCAGTATAAAATCCATATGCAAGCAGAGAGGGGCAATGCCGCAAAAGGATAAGCAAAAGGAATCTCTAGTGTTGCTGTTTTTTGCATCAAGAAAAGTGGCAAAAGCTTTAGTGACCCCATCAAAACCAAAATCCAGAAGAAGATAAATAATCCTCCAATAAGCATCTCAATATATTTTTTATTTTTATGGGAGAGCGCCCCTAAGATAATATCAATGCGAATGTGAGATTTGTGTTTGTGTGCCATCGTCGCACCCAAAAACACGATATAAACCAACATATACCGAGCCACTTCATTGGACCAATAAATCGAATCATTTAAAACATAGCGATAAAAAACACTCACGCTCAAAAGTATCGACAATAAAATCATCAACGCCACGACAAGCAGACTAATCTGCTTGTCTATGATCGTATTGATGCGTGAGATTATCTGAGAAATTTTCAACATATTATTGCGCTAAAATCATATCCAAATATTTTTTTGCATCGCCTCGATACTGTTTTTTCAAAGGCATGACTTTTTCTTTAAAAGATGCAAGATCAGGATGTTCATCAACAATCATGCCATTCTTTTTAAGATCAGCCAAAAAGTAGTTGGCCTTGTCACGATTCAATTTTCGCTCATAAATTGAAGCTTCTTTGGTGGCTTCAAAAAAGAGAGTTTGGTATTTTTTCGGTAACGCATCGTAAAATTGTTTACTTCCCACAAAGACAAGTGCAGAATAGACATGTCGTGTCAAGGTGAGGTATTTTTGTACTTCATATAATTTATACTGATCAATTACCGCAAGAGGATTTTCTTGTCCATCAATCACATGTTGAGAGAGTTGGGTATAAATTGGCCAAGGCATAGGGGTTGGATTCGCACCGATATCTTTCCATATTGCGATATGAAGTTGTGAGTTCATGACACGGATTTTCAAACCTTTCACATCGGCTGCTGTATGGATAGGACGCTTAGAATTTGTGATGTTACGGAATCCATTTTCTAAGAAATGGTATCCAATCAAATTAGCAGATTGAAATTGTCCAAGGATGTCTTGTCCAATTTTTCCATCCAATATCTTATCGACTTTAGCATAGCTATCGAAGATAAAAGGAAATCCAATCGCTTTGATTGCGGGGATAAATTTATCCATAGGACCGGCGGTGATAACACCCATCTGCAATGCATTGAGTTGTAATTGTTGCAAAATACTCGTCTCATTTCCGACCGAACTAGAATGATGGATTTTGACCTGAATATCTCCACCACTTCTTTTTTCTACGATTTGTTTAAATTTCTCCGCAGCTTTATAATGAAAAGAGTTGGGTGTCGTTACGATACCAAGATTGACAACATAGCCTTTGGCAAACACGCCAACAGGCAAGAGACATAACAATGCAATTTTATAGAAAGTTTTTTTCATCCGTTATCCTTTTACTTAATATTTTTAGAGCTTAAATTCTACCATAAAAATCATACTTTGTTTGTTTTTTGAAGTTTTCTCTCTTTATACATTATAAAAAGGATTAAAACAATCGCCACATCTATCATGACATCAGCAAAATTAAAGACAGCAAACTCAAACCATTGATGCCAAAAAACATAATCCACCACCCCTTGATGGATAAACCGGTCATAAAGATTACTGCATCCAGCACCATAGATAATACCGATGGGGAGAAAAAACTTCGCAAACAATTCTTTCTCAAACCACAGGTAGAGACTCAACCCTATAAATAAAACAATCTGCAAATACTTTAGATACTCTTCCAAAAAGGCCAACATCGAAAATGCCACCCCTTTATTATAAACCAATATCAAAGAAAAATACGACCCCTCCCACCTAAAACCATCGATAAAAAGGGATTTGATGTATTGGTCTATCACAAAAATTGCGATAAAGACTAAAAAGAAAATAAAGAGGCGCTTAGCCATTGAGGACATTTTTCAAAAATCCATAAAGTGTTTCCATGTGAGACTCAAGCACCTTTTGGTCTTTACCTTCAAGCAAGATACGCAGCAAATTCTCTGTACCAGAATAGCGTACTAAAACACGAATACCATCAGCTTCTATTGTTTTAATCATAGCACTATAACCACTGATTTTAGCAAGTGGAATTTTTTCACTGACAATTAGATTGCGTTGCAATTGTGGATACAGCGTAAAAGGGTTAAAGAGTTTACTAATCGGTTCTTTATCGCGCAAATAGCAAGCCATCACCGCCAAAGAAGAGATGAGGGCATCTCCGGTTTTAACAAAATCTGACAAGATGATATGACCGCTTTGCTCACCACCAAAATTCAACCCCTCTTGATTGAGGATTTCAAGCACATATTTATCACCCACACTAGAGCGCTTCAATTCAATCTCATGCGCTTTTAGGTAATCCTCCAACGCTTTATTGCTCATCACAGTCGCACACATACAAGAATGTTTCAATAAATCTTGAGAATCAAGATACGTGGCTAATTTACCCAATAATTTGTCGCCATCCACAATATCACCATTTTCATCGACCACGACTAAACGATCAGCATCACCATCAAAAGCAAATCCAATATCAGCGCGAAGTTTACGCACCTCTTCTCCTAGCGTCTCTGGATGCATCGCACCACAGTTTAGGTTGATATTGCTACCGCTTGGAGTATTATTGATGACCACGACATCTGCACCCAATTCAGAAAAGATAGTCGGAGCAACTTTATAAGCCGCGCCATTGGCAGTATCTAAGACTACCCGAATCCCTTGCAGAGTGAGATTTTTAGGAAAAGAGTTTTTGATATGCACAATGTATCGACCAATCACATCATCAACACGCTTTGAGCGTCCGATTTCAAATTCTGTTTTTTGATTTTCTTCAATCAATGCTTCATCAAAATAAATTTTCTCAATAGCCGCTTCTGCTTTTTCGTCCAGTTTATTGCCAAAGGAATCAAAAAATTTGATGCCATTATCAAAATAAGGATTATGCGAGGCACTGATCATAATACCAGCATCACAACGCATGTCTTCTGTCAAAAATGATATCGCAGGAGTCGGCATCGGGCCGATTTGTCTGACATCATATCCTACCGCCGTAAGTCCTGAAACGATAGCATTTTCAATCATATAACCACTTCGTCTTGTATCTTTTCCGATTAAAAATCGATTGGTGATTGAGTTTTCTCTAAAGTAAATACCTGCGGCCATCGCCAATCGCATCGCCATTTGTGCATTGAGTTTTTTTCCCGCTCTTCCTCTGACGCCATCCGTTCCAAAAAGTTTCATATTTTCATATCCTAAATTTTTATAAAATTGTATCACAAAATAAATAATTATAAATAATAATCGATTTTTTTTGCTTTTCTTGTCGCTTTTCACTCTTTTATCCCAAATACTTCATAAAAATACGCTTAAAATAAGTTAGCTTTAATTTTAAATTGTGTATAATCTGTGCCTAAATTTTAAATGAAAGGCTAATACATGGCAGATCATAAGTCAGCGGAAAAGCGTATTAGACAGACTAAGAAGAGAACAGAAAGAAATAGATTTTATAAAACTAGAATTAAAAATCTTACTAGAGCTCTTAGAGAAGCAGTAGAAGCAGGCGATAAAGCAGCAGCTACAGAAGCATTGAAAAATGTTAACAAAAGCTTCCATTCTTATGCATCAAAAGGTATTTTAAAACAAAATACTGCAGCACGACGTGTAAGTAGATTATCCAAACTAGTCAATACGCTCAATAGTGCCGCTTAAATTGCGGCCTACCTCTCTCAGTTTCATATGCTAAAAGATAAATTACAACCATTTCTCGACCGTTATGATGAAATAACCAAACTCCTCAGTGAGCCTGATATTTCTCAAGATATCAAAAAGATGACGGCACTTTCAAAAGAACAATCTAGACTTGAAGAGATCAAAGGATTGGCTGAGAATTATATCAGCACAATCGATGGTATCGAAGAGAATAAACAATTGCTTGAAGATAGTGAATTAGCAGAATTGGCAAAAGAGGAACTGAAAGAATTAGAAATAACCAAAGAAAAATTAGAAGAAGACATTAAAGTCGCGCTACTCCCGGTTGATCCCAATGATGATAAAAATATATTTCTTGAGATTCGTGCCGGAACGGGTGGCGATGAAGCTGCAATCTTTGTGGCAGATCTTTTTAAATCTTACATGAGATATGCTGAACTCAAGGGCTGGAAAACAGAAATTGTCAGTTCTAGCGAGGGTGTTTTGAACGGATACAAGGAGATTATCGCCCTGATTAAAGGCGATAATGTATATTCCAAATTGAAGTTTGAAGGGGGCGTTCATAGAGTCCAACGTGTTCCGCTTACGGAATCGCAAGGACGGGTTCATACCTCTGCTATCACCGTAGCGGTGATGCCTGAAGTCGATGATGTTGAAATCGAAATTAATCCTAATGATCTTAAAATTGATGTCATGAGATCTTCTGGAAACGGCGGACAATCTGTCAATACTACCGATAGTGCCGTGAGAATTACTCACCTGCCAAGCGGTTTGGTTGTGGTCAATCAAGATGGAAAATCTCAGCACAAAAACAAAGATGCCGCGATGAAGATTCTCAAAGCCAGATTATACGATTTGACGCTACAAGAACAAAACAGTACCGAGAGTGAGAAAAGAAAACTTCAAGTAGGATCTGGTGATCGAAGTGCTAGAATCCGAACCTACAACTATCCACAAAACCGTATTACTGACCATCGTGTGGGCTTAACACTGTACCGATTAGATGCGATTATGGAAGGGGGTCTTTTTGATGAAATTATCGACGTGCTCATTACCCACTATCAAGCAGAATCCATCAAAGCCGCTGGCTTATAAGCATCATAATACAATAAATTTTCATCTCGAATCAATCCTACTAAAATCTTAATATATTTTTCTCGCAATTGTGAATACATCAGCATCGTTTTGGCTGCTGCAATACCATTGAAATCTTTATGCTCTTGTCGATACTTAAGACGCTTATCACGAAAAGACTGATACGCAAGATTGCGATTTAGATTGAGCATGTAAGCATTAACAGAACGTTGCAAACTAGCAAAAATTCTGATGCGATGGGTTTTGCCCTCTTCTCTGCCCGCTGGAATTAATCCCACTCCGGTGTACGTCCAGTGTCCAAAGATATTATTCGCTTCTCGGACAAACCGACTCTTGCCCCACCCACTCTCAACTGAGGCTTGTGCTAGCGCCAATGAGACAGGAACAACATCAATGCGTTTTAGATATTGGCGTCTATCAAATAAATTTTTAATACGATATTTACGAGAGAGACGCAACAGTTTGCTAAGATTTTTAGATGGTAAATCTCGAAATCCCGTCTTAATGGCCTCATCAAAAAATTTCTTAACAAACTGTCGCTCCACCACGATGAGATGGTTACTTTTCTTAATCAGGGGTAACATAATTTTGATAAATTCTCTTTTTTGTCGCTCACCACTCTTCATTTTATAATAATAATCTGGCAATCCAGAACCAAAGGATTTGAGAACAAAAAGTCCAACAATCAAAATTTTAAAGTGCATCAATACTCGTGTCAAACACTTTTGACACCTTTCCTTTGAAATAGAGTTGCCCCTCTTCGATTCTGAGTGCTAACTCTTCGTTGCTACGAGGATATACTTTGATTTTATCTGGGATATTTCCTTGATCATAAGCGCTACGAAAACACGCGGCCATCCCTGTACCACAAGCCAAAGTCTCCCCCTCTACTCCTCGTTCATAAGTGCGCACCAACAGGCCTTTTGGCGTAATGGAAGCAAAATTCACATTGGCATTATGTTCATAACGTAGCTTTGATGCCAAGGTCAGATCAAAATCATCAAGATTTTCAGTAAAAGTCACAAGATGAGGAACACCCGTATCATAAAAATACCACGTTTTCCCCTCATACACAAAGGGCTCACGCAGTTTTTTACTCGCACTCAATTGAGTCTCTACGATATCCCCTTCAACGGATGAGCGAATCACTCCCGCTTGTGTCAAAAAGCTCATATTAGCAGGAGCTAGACCATTTTGAAACGCATAATGCGCACACGCACGGGTTCCATTCCCACACATGGCGGCCATACTGCCATCACTATTGTAAAACTGCCATTGGAAATCATACGTTTCATGAGGGAGCACCACAATCAAGCCATCGGCGCCTACGCCACTTTGTCGGTGACACAATCTCCTAGCAAGGGCACTACGGTCTTCTTGCTTGAAGGTATGAAATATCACAAAATCATTGCCACTGGCATTATATTTAGATACGTGCATCTAAAAACTCCATAAATTTTTTTGTTTCTTTTGTTACATGTGCAAAATCAAGCGAATTATCAATCACAAAATCTGCTCTTTTCTTTTTTTCTTCAATGTCGATTTGACTCTCGATACGCATCAGTGCATCGTCTTCACACATTCCATCTCGTGCCATTAATCTCTTAATCTGCAATGACTTAGGACAAAACACCACCGCCACAATCTCAGCATCATAATGTCCACTTTCAAAATAGAGAGGAATATCGACGAGATACTTCGCCTTTTTCTCTTCGAGTTTTTCTACATCATGATAGATTTGTTGACGAATCAAAGGATGAATGTAGGCATTGAGCTTCTCTTTTTCTTTTGGATTAGCAAATATCAATGCACCCAAAGCTTTGCGATCCACCGTGCCATTTTTAATATAAGCGCTGCCGAAAATATCGCCAATCACTTCAGGATTAATAAGATTTCTTGCAATACGATCTGCATCTACAATCAAATAACCATTTTCTTTGAGTATTTTACAAACCGTAGATTTTCCAGAGGCAATCGAGCCCGTTATCACAATCATTTCATCACCTTTATAGTCATTTTAACATAGTTTTGCTAAAATTATTTAAAATATAACATGAGGATTCACATGAGTACCATCAGCTATAAAGAGGCCGGAGTCGATATTGATGCCGGAGCGGCATTTGTAGAAAATATCAAACCTTTGGTAAAAGCCACGTTTGATCGCAATGTTTTGGGCGGAATCGGTTCATTTGCAGGGGCATACGAATTGCCAACAGGATATAAAAAACCTGTCTTGCTCGGAGCTACCGATGGCGTCGGAACAAAATTAAAACTCGCCATAGACTCAGGGAAATTTGATACGGTTGGCATCGACCTCGTTGCCATGTGTGTGAATGATCTCATCTGCAACTTTGGTACCCCGATGTTCTTTTTGGACTATTATGCTACGAGTCAATTAAATATCGAAGAATCCACCGCAGTGGTAGCGGGTATTTCTCAAGGGTGCATCCAATCAGAATCTGCGCTCATTGGTGGTGAAACAGCTGAAATGCCAGGGATGTATACACCAAAAGATTTTGATCTTGCCGGATTTGCTGTGGGTATGGCAGAGAAAGATGAACTCAACAGACTTCCTCATGTAAAAAGCGGTGATATCTTAATCGCCCTACCAAGTTCGGGTATTCACTCAAACGGTTTTTCTCTTGTAAGAAAACTGTTTTTTGAAAAACTTGACTATCATTTTGATACTTTAGTTGATGGCAAACCACTGATTGATATCCTTTTAGAACCAACCCGTATTTATGTCAAACTCTTTAAAAAGCTAAAAGATAAAATCAATGCCCTTGCGCACATCACCGGCGGTGGTATTGTGGAGAACCTTCCACGGGTTTTGCCAGAAAATCTACAGGCTATCGTACACAAAGATAAGATTAAACTCTTGCCTATATTTGAGCTTATGTCGCAACATATAGAAGAGGCTGAAATGTACCGCACCTTTAATATGGGGGTTGGCATGATTTTAGTCGTTGATCCTAAAAATGTTGATTTTATATTGCAAAATAGTGATGGTTATGTCATCGGAGAGTTACAAGAGGGGCCAAAAGAAGCGAAGATTATCTAATGTCAATCATCTATATTTTCTCCAAGCTTTTCACCTATCTTTTGTTGCCACCGGGCATCTTTATCATCGCACTCTTTGTAGCAGCATGGTATGCTAAAAGATTTCAAACGCTTCTTTTATCATTGGCATTAACCTTCTATTTGTTAAGCAATTCCTTTGTCGCTGATGCGATGTTGAAATCCTTAGAAGCTCCGTACAATAAGGCACCCATGAAAGCAAAAAACATCGATGCGGTTGTCGTACTTGCTGGGGGAAGTGTGAGCAATAGTACTAATTTTCCACTCGGCACTGATGCTTTTAAAAGAGCACTGTGGGGGCTGTCTCTTGCTAAAGCACAAAATCTCCCCTTACTCTTTAGTGGGGGCGGATTGGACCACAACAATAGCGAATCAAAAGCTTTTTTACAAAGTGTCCAAGAATTGAATCACTCTCTTGATCTTACCATTCCAATCTCAGATAGGCTTATTCCAGGATATTTTAATGTTAGTGTTGAAGATAAAAGTCTCGATACGATGCAAAATGCACGCTTCTCCAAAGCAATCTTTGATAAAGCCGGTATTCAGAAACCACTGATTTATCTGGTGACTTCGGCTTATCACATGAGGCGCGCGATGATACTGTATCACCATGTTGGCTTTCGCGTGATTCCAGCAGCCACAGATATCAAAATAGGAGATTCCCCTAGAACTGTTTGGGATTATTTTCCGAATATGAGCGCATTGAGACACAGTTATCTTGCCCTGCATGAATACTTTGGAATCTTAAGTCTCGCACTGAGAAATGAAATATAAAGGAGGACCTACTAATGGCAGAAATTAAAAAACAAAAACGTGTTGTCATTTTTACAGCTCCAGGATGTAGCTGGTGCAGCACCGCAAAACAATATCTTAAAAAGAAAGAGATTAAATTTAAAACAATCGATATCAGTAAAGACCCCGATGCCGCCAAAGATTGCAAACGACATGGCTGCACCGGAGTACCGGTTTTATTGATCGGATCGCGTTGGATCTGTGGATTTGATAAAGCAAAGATCGATCAAGAATTAAAAAAATAACGCTATCATGATACAAGAGATATTCTGCTCTTGTGATATTTTGATAAATAAAAAGGTGCGCCGCTAAAGTATGCTAGCACCTTTTTTTTGAACGAACCCCCACAAAAGAGACCTGAGTATCAAGATGATGCTACATCGTCTTATAATCACACTCATGACGTCGATAACAAAACAGATACCATCTCGCGCTTCGAAGTTTTAAAACGGACTCTTTTTGCTACCAAAAATTGCTATTTTTTCTTATTTTGCTTAATTTTTTCAAGCCATTCTTGTAATGTTTTTTCAAACCCTATCCCTGATGTTTCATAAAAATGTAGTGGCTTGGGTAGATAAGATTGTGCGACCCATCCGCCAAAATCATGAGGATATTGATATGCTTTGGAGCCTAGTTTTGTCAAGTGCTTGGGAACCTCCAGCCTTTTTTCATTTTTTACATAATCCAAAGCTTGATTAATCGCCAAATAGGCACTGTTTGATTTTGGAGAAGCAGCAAGATAGACAATGGTTTGCGCCAAAATAATCCGGGCTTCAGGGAAACCGATTTTACTCACACTTTGCAAGCAACTATTGGCAAGATTGAGCGCATTAGGATTGGCATTTCCAATATCTTCACTGGCCAATATCACCAAACGCCTTGCGATAAAATCAGCACTTTCTCCGCCATCAATCAAGCGGGCGAGATAGTAAATACTCGCATCCACATCACTGCCTCTGACACTCTTAATCATAGCGCTAATAAGGTCATAATGGGTATTACTCGAACTCACACCATCTTTGAGGGCATTAGGTCGGAGCGCTTTTAGGGTTTTTAGATCCACACACCTATCCACTTTGAGAGCGAATTCTAATAGATTCAGCATAGAACGCACATCTCCAGCAGATGAATCAATCAAATAGGCTTTGGCATCGGGTTTGATTTCAAAATCAATCTTTTGATGAATCATCTCCAATACGCGTTCTAAATCCTTCGCTTCCAGAGAGAAAAATTCAAACAAAGAAGATCGCGACCGGATACCACTGGTCAATGTAAAATAGGGGTTTTCAGTAGAAGCCCCGATGATAATAGCCTCGTGATTTTCCATAGGCAGAAGTAGGGCTTCTTGTTGTGTTTTTGAAAGGCGGTGTACCTCATCAATAAAAATCAAAGGCTTCAATAAAGCATTGCGATGATTTGCCAAAATTTTCCGAATATCTTCCAGCTTGAAATTGGTCGCATCCAACTCAAAAAAGGGGAGTTCCATACTCTTGGCAACAATCTTTGCTAGCGTTGTTTTTCCCACGCCTGCGGGACCAAAAAATATAGAATGGGACAGACTCTTTTTTTCCAACAGTTTTCGAAATGGCGCATCAGGAGCACAGAGATGCTGCTGTCCACACATCTCTTCTATATGAGAGGGACGATATGCTAAAGAAAAGTTATTGATCACGCTTTTCACTTTTGGAATAGGCCAAATAATCCCTGAGATTATCATATTCACTAGCCGTTAAAAATCGGTGTTTTCCCGGTTTGAGGGCATCAAGGTCTATCTTGCCATAACTCACTCTTTTTAATCCAACAACTTCGGCATCAAAATATCCAAAGAAACGTCGTAATTCTCGGTTTTTCCCTTCATTGATAACGACTTTGATGGTAGAGTAGGTTGGGGTGTTTTTTATGATACGATACCCCACAAATGGGGCAAACTCCATCGAATGCACTTTACTCATCTCATGACCGCCCTTGCTGGCATCTTCGAGAAATAATCCTTCTTTCATGGCCGTTTGCATGTGCTCAGTAACCGGGCCTTTAATCTTGACATAATAGATACGCTCTAAATCTCCATGCATCAACGCAGAGACGATATCAGGAGCATCACTGAGCAGCAATAACCCCTCACTGGTAAAATCCAATCGTCCTACGCTCATAAAGTGTGCAAATTTTGAGGGGAGGGTATCATAAATCGTTTTTCTTCCTCTATCATCTTTTTTACTCACCAATTCGCCTTTTTGTTTATGATAGACAATCACTGAGTATTTGGTTTTTTGGTAGAGACTTCTGCCTTTGAGTTTGATTTTATTATCAAAGGTCACTTTTGTTGACAAGTCTGTGACAACAACACCATCAACACTCACCGCACCTTCTTGTATCAGTTTGTCCGCCTCTCTCCTGGAATACTTCGTATTGTGGGATATCATTTTATTGAGTCGGATAGGCTTCATCATTTGATACCTGCTTCGATAAGGTCATGAATATGTAAGGTCCCGATGAGTCTATTGTCATCATCGACAATCGCGAGCAATTGAATTTTATACGACTCAACAAGGGCAAGCGCATCACTAGCTAGTAAATTGTCCCCTTGGAGTGTTTTTGGATTTTTGGTTGCATACGAGAGGGCGAGGGCTTCAATCGAAAAATCATCACGCATCAATGCCCGTCTTAAATCCCCATCACTCAATATAGCAAGTAGGCGTTGTTGGTCATCAACAATCATGACATTACCCAATCGTCCCTCACTCATCACGACAATAGCCTCTTTGAGACTGGTTTTGGCATTGACAATAGGGAGTTCATCCTTTTTCATCAAATCTTTGACTTTAATAAAAAGTTGCTTGCCTAAACTACCCCCGGGATGAAACGATGCGAAATCTTCTTTTTGAAAATTTTTCTTCTTCATGAGACACACCGCAAGGGCATCTCCCATCGCTAAAGTCAATGTAGTAGACGTAGTAGGGGCAGCCCCAAGAGGACACGCCTCTTTAGAGACATCGATGGACAAAAATATATCACCATATTTGCCTAAAGAAGAATTTTTTGTTCGTGCCATAGCGATTAAAGGGACATCAAATCGTTTGACATGCGGCAATATTTTGATCAATTCATCACTCTCACCACTGTAACTAATCGCCAATACCGCATCATTTTTATCAATCATTCCCAAATCACCATGCAAAGCCTCAGTAGGATGAATAAAAAAGCTGCTGGTTCCAGTACTGGCAAATGTTGCAGCGATTTTCGCGCCAATCAACCCACTTTTACCCACACCGGTTACGATGAGTTTGCCTTTAATATGACTAATTAGCTCGACCGCTTTTTCCATCTCCGCATCAATTTTGACGGCGGCATCTAACAACTCTTTTGCTTCCAATTTCAAGACATCTTGTGCAATCTCTATAAAGTTCATGATACTCTGCCTTACATTACAAATATGGTCGGAACGATTGTAGGATATTTTTTCATTTTTCTATAAATATGTTTTCTCACTACTTGTCGTAACTCATTCTCAAGTGCTCTTTTATTTTCAAAAAGTTCTTTTTTAGCATTGATAGTAAACTGGTCAATCACCCCTTCCATCTCGAGTGAAAATTTTCTATCATCTTTATCCGAAACCAATCCATAACTGGCTACTTTTGGTCTACTGCTCAATTTAAACTCTTTTCCATCCACCTGTGCGATAATCATCACCAAACCAGAATCGGCCATCTTTTGTCGATCCATCACGACATCATTGGCTATTTTTTCGTTTAATTGATTATCAACAAAGACTTTACCCGTTTTGACCGTCTTGACCTTTTTCATGTATTTTGGACACACTTCGATTTGATCGCCATCGCTCATTAATAATATATTTTTAGATGAAACGCCACAGCTTATTGCGGTATCACGATGTTTGGCAATATGATTATATTCACCATGAACCGGTAAGAAAAATTTTGGTTTCACCAAACGCAACATCAGTTTTTGTTCTTCTTGTGCGGCGTGACCACTGACATGAATCTCACTAAAATCCTGATAAGCAACACTTGCCCCACTTTTAATCAAAAAGTTTAGCACTTTTGAGACGCTGGCCTCATTGCCAGGAATGGCTTTAGCTGAGATGATAATCTGGTCACTTGGCTTAATCTTGATATGGCGATGTTCATCTGTCGCCATTCTATAAAGCGCGGCCATTGTCTCACCTTGACTCCCTGTTGTGACAATCAAAACACTCTTATCTGGGTGTTTATTGACTTCATGAGGATCAATAAAAATACTTTTTTCTAAGTTAATATAGCCAAAATCAATCGCCGTAAAGAGGTTGCGTTCCATTGATCTTCCGATGACACACACTTTTCTTCCATGTTTGATACCATATTCAATCGCTTGATACACTCTATGGATATTTGAAGAGAACGTGGACATAATCACCCGTCCCTTGGCTTTTGAGAATATATAATCAAACGTTTTGCCGACGGTATTTTCACTTCTAGTAATCCCTTCTTTATGGGAATTAGTACTATCACTGAGCAAGCAAAGCACGCCTTTTTCACCATAGGCAGCAAAACGATGAAGATCCGTAGGATACCCATCAATTGGCGTATGATCAATCTTGAAATCTCCGGTATGGATGATGGTACCTGCTTCTGTAGTAATCGCCAAAGAAGAGGCATCGATAATAGAGTGGGTAATATGCATCCATTCGACTTGAATATCTCCGATTTTGATCTTTTGTCTTTTTTGAATTGGTCTGAAATATTTTCGGTACTCTTTCAGTCCATGCTCTTCAAATTTATTGGATATCATACCCAGTGGCAGAGGTGTGGCATAGATTGGAAATTGCATCTCTTTAAAAAGATACGGCACAGCACCAATATGATCTTCATGAGCATGAGTAATCACTACCCCTTTGATCTTTTTACGAATTTGTCGCAAATAGGTAAAATCGGGTATTAAAATATCTACACCATGCATATCTTCGCTTGGGAAACTCATCCCTACATCCACGATAATAGCACTCATATCTGTCTCAATCACCGTGATATTTCCACCAATCTCACCCAATCCACCTAATGGTGTGATTTTGACTTTCGCCTTTGTATTCAAATCAAAATGATGAAATCGCTCAAGTCGCTCTTTGTGCATTTTATGATTGAGATCTATTGATTTTTTGATATCAAGTTGCCATTTGTCATTGCCACCTATCACACTAGGCTGATTTTTGGCACTTTTTGAAGATCGTGCATTGCGATTGGGGTTGGATCTTTTTTTGTGATTTTGTTGTGTTTGACCTGTCGTATTGCGTTTTGCGGCAGGTTGGGTTTGCCCTGCATTGTGTTTTTTTGCAGGAGCCTGTTGTTTTTCGCTTACTTCATTGGGCGTGTTTGTTGTCTTCTTTTCCATTATTTACCTTAATTTTTAGGAGTTCCCTAAATAAATTAAGATGATCGTTAACACAGAGTTGATGAGGTCTAAAATTTGCCGGAATATTATACTCTTCCAACAAATCTAAAGCTTTCGTTTTATCATAAACAGCAGATATATTCTTAATCCAAGTTTTCCGAGGACTTGCAAAGGCCACTCTTAGATATCTTTTAAATTGCTTAAAATCTGAAATACTGTCAAATAAAGAGTCTTGTTTTTGATAAAATTCTTTATTCTTTTTTATGCTTATAATAGACGAGATTACTTTGGGAGGAGGCTCAAATGAGCTCTGATCCACATCAAATAATATTGTTACTTTTGCTATACTTTGAGAAAGTATCGATAAAGAGCTGAATTCCTTCGTATTGGGCTTAGCTGAAAATTTTAGTGCGACCTCTTTTTGTATCATGACAAGCAAAGATTGGCACATGGGATCTTCTAATGCTTCTAGTATTATCTTGGTTGCAATATAATATGGTAAATTTGCAACCAAGTCATACGGCTGGTCTTCTAATGAGCCTTTTTCAAAGCACTCTAAGACATCAGCCTCTACTAATTTTAGCCTATTTTCTTCTATCTCTTTGTGAAATTTTTTTCTCAAATGAACGCATAAGTCTTTATCGACCTCATATGCTATCAAGGATTTTTCTCTTAATAACTCTTGCGTCAAATCACCTAAGCCAGGTCCAATTTCAACCACGTTTCGGTTAGTGTTGGACATCGATTGGATGATCTTGTTTAATACGGTGCTATCTTTCAAAAAATTTTGACCAAACCTTTTTTTAGCCTCTATCAATATTAAACCACCTTTAAATTTACTTCATTTTATCTTTATTTTGCTTATATTAGTATTATTAATAGATATTTACAAACATTCCCCTCATGATACCTCCTTCTCGTAACGTTAATTTTAATTTTTTATGTTAAAATCTTTCCCTCTATAATTTTAAGCGAGTAGGAGCTTTTTTGAAAAAATTTTTAGTTATCATGATGGGTCTTCTTAGTGTGACATATGCCCAAACAACCCAAAATAGCTTTAGGACAAGTTATCAAAACCTCCATCTAGATAACGAAGATTTAGGACTTTTTGAAACAAGTTATTTATTTAATTTTTGCAACTATTATGGCAATTGTATCTACACAGGCGCAAGTGTATATTCTGCAGTATCAGGGAAACGGGGAGGATTTTTTGTCAGTGGTTTATCTGGGGGATATCAATACAAATTTCATAAATTCATCTGGGATAGTGGTTTCTTCTTAGGCGGAGGAGGGGGCGGAGCAGCTCCTCAGGGAAGTGGCTTCATGATAAAAGCACACACGGGCATCTCTTATAGGATGGGAGCTTTTGATTTGGGGCTCAATGTTAACCATATTGAGTTTCCAGATGGCAAAATAAAATCTAACCAAGTCGCACTACAATTGGCTTATAATTTCAAAGATATTTACCTCTTTAAAAAACCAGAAAACCTGAGCTATGATTTGAAACATGTCTATTTTGCACCTTTTGTGTTGAGATATTTCCCACGCTCTTCTAACAACACGCATCAAACCAAACAAGAATCATTCAATCTTATCGGCGCAGAGATTGGGCAGATTGACAACTCATATCTTTATTTTATGGAAGCCGGTGGCGCAATCAACGGCAGTAGTGATGGGTATGCGGAGTATTTTTTCGGTATGGGGAAGCAAATGGGACCCCTACAACTAAAAGCATCACTGGGTGCGGCAGGCGGGGGAAGTGTCAATACTGCTGGTGGCATGGCTTATAAAATAGGGCTTGCCACACAATTTCATAATTTTAAACTCCAAGGTGGTTATTACGGTACGTTTCAAGATACTTTCAAGGCCTATTATCTCTCTTTTGGATATGAAAAAAGATTTAATCTCGTCACAGCAGGAAATCATTATACTGGCGGAAATATCGATATCTCTCATTTTAAACTTAAAATTTACAACGAGCGCTACCTCAGCAGTGCTACTATACGCAAAAATTCTGATACCACACCTTTAGATAATCTGGCTTTTGATCTTGATTATCTCCTCAGTCACAACATCTTTGTCGGAATTACCGCATCAAGTGCTTATAGCGGTAATTCTGGTGGATATGCCACGGGGATGCTCAACGCAGGATACATTTATAATAGTACTATTTCACCCTTTATCAAGCTTTCTGTTGGTGCCGCAGGAGGAGGAAGTGTCGATGTAGGAGGGGGATTGATTGCCAAGGCAGAAGCCGGGGTAGAATTCAAAAATTTCTTTTTGGGAGCCGGACAAATCAAAGCCCTCAACGGCAACCTAAATGACACGTATCTCAATATCGGCGTGTTGTACAAATTTGGACGGGGCACAACACGCTGAGGGCATCAAAACATTGCTTACTTCTTGGGCTTGACTGCTAAGATACCCTGAGCCGCTCGGATACCTGAGGCCCACGCTGCTGTAATACCACGACTCGTCCCAGCCCCATCTCCGATGATATAATACCCCTCTTTTACTTTAAAATTTTCATCTAAAAAATGTGGCTTATTTGAGTAGGTTTTAATCTCTGGATAATAGATGATATTTGAGGGATGTAAAACACCTGGGACAATAGTATCTAGCATCTTGAGTGATTTCCATATATCACGCAATATCTTTGCAGGCATACTCAGAGATAAGTCTGCGGCTACGGCACTTTTAAGCGTTGGTTTAAAGTCATATAAATCATTATTAAACGTTTCAACCTTACTACGAGAGCCCAATCTAAAATCACCCACGCGCTGCATAATCACAGAACCGCCACTGAGTTGCATCACCATTTCCCCCAAGATTTTACCAAATTGCTGTCCGCTGACTACGGGTTCTGTGAGACGAATGGTCTTTAGGACTGCAAAATTTACAAGGTTATTTCTCTCATTTTCTTTTGATAAAGAGTGTCCATTGACCGAATAGTATCCTTTATACTTTTCACGGACAACATGAGCGCATCCGGAATTAGTGCAAAACGTCCGCACTTTATTGGGAAATAGGATTTTAGGATCATAATACTCTTTGACAATCGGATAATTTTCTTCTTTCATCTCAATTCTAATGCCGATATCTACGATATTATCGTTGTATGCAACACCAATATGGTCCATCTGTTCTTGCATCCAATCATAATCAGCCCGTCCGGGTGCTAAGATAATATTATTAAATCCAATGTGCCTACCATCGCTAAGAATGATTTTTTTGGACGTTTTTGACAATGCTTGTACTTCTGTTTCCAAAACGACATCTACTTGAAGTGTTCGGAGTTTTTGAAGTAAGTCACTGATGAGTTTCGAAGATTTATCAGTGCCGACATGTGCTTGGTCAATCATCAATATTTCCACATCAATCTTTTGCGCTCTTTTGACGTATTTGTCGATATTTTCTCGTCTTTCAATCGTAGGATTTAAGTGTTCTTTCACTTCCTCCATCAAGGCATCGGCATCTTCTTTTTTCCAGTGCTCCAGAGGGAATCCTACGGGATAAGTATAATTTTGTTTGCAATCATTACGAAGTCCACCGGAGCTTATTTTTTTCTTTTCTAGCAGTAACACCGATTGCTCGGAATTTTCTGCTATCTTAAAAGCCGCCCCCAAACCTGCTGGTCCAGAACCTACAATAATCACATCATAATTTGATTTTAATGTTACTGTTTTCATAATGCAAATTATAACCAAAATTTCCTTCTAATTTTTAAAATATCGACATCAATCATCTCCTTCTTTTTTTAATAATGATACCTAGTATCATTAATGCTTCAGATATTTATATTTTTTGTGTATAATCACAAATAAATAATATAAAGAAAATAACATGAAAAAGTATTATAAAGCAATTCAATCACCTATTGGGACTATTTATGCTATTGCCAATGCAACACATCTCTTAGCCTTGTTGATCAAAAGCACCAAGGAGGAGATGAATCTACAATTTGATAATCCCCTCCAAGAAGACAATACTATTTTAGTGCAAACACAACATCAACTCCATGAATATTTTGAGGGCAAGCGCACCACATTTGATATTCCACTCTTGCCACAGGGCACGCCATTTCAAAAAGCTGCTTGGGATGCCCTCATAAAGATACCCTACGGGAACACAATCAGCTATAAGACGCAAGCCTTATCCATCGGTAAGCCTAAAGCTATCAGAGCTATTGGTGGGGCAAATGGCGCCAATCCGATTCCCATTATCATTCCATGCCATCGTGTCATTGGGACGGGGGGTAAACTCACAGGCTATGCCAGTGGTTTAGAAATAAAAAAATATCTCTTAGATTTAGAAAATCAAACAATTCAGCGATAATTTTTCTACTTTTAGATAAAATTTGTCCAGGAGAAAAGAATGGAAAATTTTCAGGAAAATAATATAGAAGCTCCCCTTTCAACATTTGCAAAGCGTATTATCCCTTGTCTCGATGTCAAAGATGGTAGAGTGGTAAAAGGGGTCAATTTTGTCGGACTACAAGATGCTGGAGACCCTGTGGAAGTCGCCAAACGCTACAATGAAGAAGGGGCTGATGAAATCACCTTTTTAGATATTACAGCCAGTCATGAAGAGCGCGATACTATCGTTGATATCGTAGAAAAGGTTGCCAAAGAAGTTTTTATTCCACTCACCGTAGGTGGGGGTATCCGAACACTCAATGATATCTACAAATTACTAAAAGTAGGATGTGATAAAGTCAGTGTCAATTCTCATGCTATTCACAACCCTGATTTTATTGATGCAGCATCCAAGCGATTTGGTTCTCAATGCATTGTTGTCGCCATAGATGCTAAAAGAGACAAAGATTCATGGAATGTTTATATCAATGGGGGTCGTATCAATACAGGTATTGATGCACTGCAATGGGCTAAAGAAGTAGAGAGAAGAGGGGCCGGAGAGATTCTCTTAACCTCAATGGATTGCGATGGTTCCAAAGATGGATATGATCTTGAACTCACAAAGAAAATGAATGACTTGGTCGATATTCCGATTATTGCAAGCGGAGGGGCAGGGACGATGCAACACATTAAAGATGCCTTTTTAAATGGTGCTGATGCCGCTTTAGCGGCTTCGATTTTTCACTACAAAGAAATTGAGATTATGGATCTCAAAAATTATCTTCAACATGAAAAGATTCCTGTTAGAATATGAAAATATTAAGTGCGGGACACAATGAATTATTTGATATTGCTACTCCTGTAGGAATTGGTCTCATACAAAGCAGTATCACATTAACTCAGCTCATTTTAGAACAAAAACCCAAATCCCTAATTTTTATTGGTACGGCCGGCAGTTATGGCTCATGCAAACCCTTTGATTTGCTCATATCTCACACGGCCACCAATATCGAAACCGGTTTTTTTTCTAACACTTGTTATACACCAATACAAAATAAAATAGCATCAATTCCTTTAAATGTTTCATGTGAAACAACTAACAGTGTTTCTTGTATCATAAATTCGAGCAACTACATTACCACTAACAAACCATTAGGAATAAAATATGAAAATTTAGGCATAAAAGCTGAAAATATGGAGTTTTATGCCATACTAACAGTAGCAAAAAAGTTCAATATTCCCGCGATGGGTATTTTTGTTGTGACAAACTATTGTGATAACAATGCCCATACAGATTTTATCAAAAACCACGAAAAAGCCAAATCAATACTGATTGAAAACACCAAAAAAATAGTGAGCCAATATGAATAAAACCAATATACTTGATTACACCAAGAGTGAGCTCAGCGAGTTGATAAAACCCGCTTTTAGAGCCAAACAAATCTATGAATGGATATACAAAAAATATGTCAATAGCTTTGAAGAGATGCAAAATATACCCAAAAGTTTGCGAGCAGACCTAGCAGAAGCGTATGATTTTCATCCTTTGCAAATAGCAGCAATAGAAGAGAGTGCCGATGGTAGCAAAAAATATCTGTTTTCGTTAAAAGATGGGAAAACCGTCGAAGCTGTTTTGTTACCAATGAAAAAAGAACAACATCATGAAGATGGTACCTTAGCCCAACATACACGATATACCATCTGTATCTCATCGCAAGTAGGATGCAAAATAGGGTGTGCGTTTTGTCTGACAGGGAAGAGTGGATTTTTGAGAAATCTAACACCAGGAGAGATAACATCACAAGTCCTCATGATAAAAAAAGATAACAATATAGCAGAAAATAGACGGGTTAACATTGTCTTTATGGGCATGGGTGAGCCCCTTGATAACCTCACTAATGTTAAAAAAGCTGTTACTATATTTGCAGACCCTGATGGACTCTCTATTTCACCTAGAAGACAAACCATCTCCACAAGTGGACTCAGTTCTCAAATAAAAAAACTAGGAGAAATGGACCTTGGCATCCTACTGGCTATCTCTTTGCATGCGGTAGATGATGTCCTGCGAGAGCAGCTCATGCCAATCAACAAAGCTTATAACATCGAATCCATCATCAATGCGGTTAAAAATTTTCCGATTGATGCAAGAAAAAGAGTGATGTTTGAATACCTCGTCATAAAAGACCTCAATGATGATATTCAAAGTGCCAAAAAACTGGTCAAATTACTCAATGGTATCAAATCAAAGGTAAATCTCATATTTTTTAATCCCCATGAGGGCAGTGAATTTCAAAGACCTGAACCTCAAAAAGTAAAACGTTTCCAAGAGTATCTCTTGGCACACAATTTACTCTGTACCATTAGAGAGTCAAAAGGACTCGATATTAGTGCGGCATGCGGTCAATTAAAAGATAGAAAGGAAAAAAATGAGCATTGTTGATAAAGGTGAAGCAATATTTTTATTAGTATTTGTAGCTGCTGCTATATTTGGCATCATAAAAGTAGTATTTTTAAGCGACTAGACGATGGGACAACAAGTGACTTCACTTGTTGTCATTCAAGATTTTATTTAGCAATCCACGCACTGCGTAGTATCTTCTCATCTCCAAGATAAATTTCACCCACAAATGTATCTCCTTGTCCGATTACACCGACTCCTTTAGGCGTCCCACTCATCACAATATCCCCATCTTCAAGTGAGGAGAAAGAACGAATCTCTTCAATGATAACCTTAGGTGGATAAATCATCAATGGCACACCTCCTTCTTGCACTAAACCATCATTTATATATAATTTTAAGCTCAATTTATCAATATCTTCTTCATGAATCGGCACAAAATCACTAAAAACTCCAGCGCCATCAAAAGCTTTCGCACGCTCCCAAGGAAGTCCTTTGCTTTTTAATTCCCCTTGCAATTTTCTATCTGTCAAATCCAACCCAAAACCAACAGCTTTTACTTTGGAAGATTCCATCAAAAATGAGATTTCTCCTTCATAATGTAAAACTCGACCAAAAGTATTCAACTCATGGCTTATCGCGCTATTTGGCTTCATGAACAAGACCATAGATGTTGGCATTTCATTGTTTAATTCTTTAATATGTGCAACATAATTTCTACCCACACAGACAACCTTACTTGGGGAGACAGAAACGCCTTCCAACATGACACTATTCATATAAAAAACCTCCTAATTTTATTTTACTACTAACATTGTATTCAATCTCTTTATAGTAAAAACTTAATCGATGCGCATGTAGCATCAATCTCTCAGCCCCACTGTGTATTCTGCGCTCATTTTTGTCTAGCGTCCCACACAAATACTCTTCCACGAACTCATCATCGACACCATATATCGGATCGCCAACAATTCTGTGTTTCACATGAAACATATGCACGCGGATTTGATGGGTTCTACCAGTCAGAGGTCTCACCTTGACTAAGGTCCTATTTGTCTTTGCATCATAAGAGTAGGGGAATACGTGAGTAATCGCGCGATGACCTGATGAAACAACAAAAGATTTCAATCGTATGGGGGAGCTATCAAGATTTGACTTTAAATCCGCATCTATGATGAGATTTTGTTCTAATTTCCCCTCAACAATCGCGACATACTCTTTTTGTATTTCCCGCGCCTCAAACATCATCTTTAAAATGACTTCGGCTTCTTTGTGCTTTGAAACCAACACTAATCCGCTTGTCTCTTTATCAATCCGATGTGCGACATTGGCATTCTCACCATAGAGATATTTAATCTCATCATTCAAACTATATTCATCTGAAAAACCATTGGGGTGGATTAACACGCCACTAGGTTTTTCAAAAATGGCGAAATCTTCTGTTTCAAAAACTGGCAACAACCCTCTAGGCTTAGGCACGAAGACAATCACTTCAACCATGCCAGCAATTTCAGCGCTTTTTGTCATCATGATCTCATTGTTTAGAAAAACTCTCTTTTTATCAATCCACTTTTGAGCTTGTCGCATTGTACAATGAAACGTATTAATCAAAAACTGATACGCCTTTATCTTTTCGTCTACAAAAAATTTCTTTCTGACAAATCCCACTAAATTTATCCTTTTTTAACTAACTTTTAGTTAGAATAGATATATAAATATTAAGCAATTATGATAGATTTTTACTTTCTTGTAAAGTAACTGTATCTACCGTATTACGCCATATCAAAGATGAAACAATAGCAAAATTTATATTAAGGATTGCCACAATGGTAGAGCGTTACTCCAGAGACGTGATGAAAACAAAATGGACAGTTCAAGCAAAATACGATGCTTGGCTGAGAGTAGAAAAAGCAGCGGTAAAAGGCTGGAATCAACTGGGCCTAATCAACGATGAAGATTGCAAGAAAATCCTTGATAACGCACAGTTTAAAGTGGAAGAAATTGATGAGATTGAAAAGAAAACCAAGCATGATGTCATTGCCTTTCTAACTAGTGTCGCTAACAGCCTGGGCGAAGAGAGTAGGTGGGTGCATTATGGCATGACCAGTTCAGATTGTATTGATACTGCCGTAGCACTTCAGATGAAAGATTCACTAGAACTCATCATAGAAGATGTTAAAGTCCTCATGACAAACATTAAAAAAAGAGCGTTAGAACACAAAACAACCCTCATGGTAGGGCGAAGTCATGGGATTCATGGAGAACCTATTACTTTTGGGTTAGTGTTAGCGATTTGGCATGATGAGATCAAACGTAATTTGGAAAACTTACAACATAGCCTCAAAGTCATCAGTGTTGGGCAAATCAGTGGTGCGATGGGCAATATGGCACACTCTCCAATAGAGCTTGAAGAAATAGTATGCAAAGAACTTGGACTAACTCCCGCACCGGTATCCAATCAAGTCATACAAAGAGACCGCTATGCAAACCTCATGAATGCGTTAGCTCTTTTAGCATCAAGCTGCGAAAAAATTGCCGTAGCGATACGACACTATCAAAGAACAGAAGTTTATGAAGCAGAAGAATTTTTTAGTGCCGGTCAAAAAGGAAGCTCCGCGATGCCGCACAAAAGAAATCCAGTCTTGAGTGAAAATGTCACTGGATTGTGTAGGGTAATCCGAAGCTTTGCCATGCCATCGATGGAAAACGTAGCCCTTTGGCATGAGCGTGATATCAGCCACAGTTCTGTTGAGAGATTTACCCTTCCTGATGCATTTATTACGACTGATTTCATGCTCAACCGCCTTAGTGGTTTGATTGAAAAACTACTCGTTTATCCTCAAAATATGATGAAAAATCTAAATTTAACCGGAGGATTGGTGTTTTCACAACGCGTTTTATTAGAACTTCCCGCAAAAGGCGTCAGCCGCGAAGATGCTTACAAAATTGTACAACGTAACGCCATGAAGGTTTGGGCAGATCTTCAAGTAGGAAAACCTGCCATCAATGAGCATGACGAAAGTCTCTTTATGCAAAATCTCTTGGCAGATGAGGATTTGAGGAAAAAACTAAGTCCAGCAGAGATTAGAGACTGCTTTGACTACACATACTACATCAAAAATGTTGATAAAATTTTTGATCGAGTTTTCAAATAAAAAATTAGGAAATCTTTATGTTAACAGTACAAAAAAGAAATGGTAGAATTGAACCCCTTGATATATCTAAAATACAAAAATACACATTCTCCGCAATAGAAGGCTTAGAAAACGTGAGCCAAAGTGAGCTAGAAGTCGATGCAAAAATACAATTTAGAGATAAGATTACAACCGAAGAGATACAAAAAACACTCATCAAAACGGCCGTCGATAAAATTGACATCGATAGACCCAATTGGACGTTTGTAGCCGCGCGTCTGTTTTTGTACGACTTGTATCACAAGGTCAATCAATTTACAGGATATGGTAAATTGGCAGACTACTTTGCAAGAGGCGAAAAAGAGGGGCGTATTTTATTGGGCCTCAAAGAGAAATATGATTTAGATGATTTAGACCAATATATTAAACCAGAGCGCGATTTTCAATTTACTTATCTGGGAATCAAAACACTTTATGATCGTTATCTTATCAAAAATTCCAAAGGTGCTCCAATAGAATTGCCACAGCATATGTTCATGGCTATCGCAATGTTCTTGGCACAAAATGAACTAAACTGTCAAGATTGGGCTAAAAAATTCTACGACTTAATATCTAAATTCGAAGTTATGTTAGCCACACCAACACTTTCAAATGCACGGACACCAAGACACCAACTAAGCTCTTGCTATATCGGAAGTACCCCTGATAATATCGAAGGTATTTTTGATTCCTATAAAGAGATGGCACTTTTGAGTAAATTTGGTGGTGGAATCGGCTGGGATTGGAATATTGTACGCTCTATGGGAGGTATGATTGATGGGCATAAAAATGCAGCCGGAGGGATTATCCCATTTTTGAAAATCACCAATGATATTGCTATTGCCGTCGATCAGCTAGGAACGAGAAAAGGAGCTATTGCTGTATATATTGAACCGTGGCATATGGATATATCTGACTTTTTGGATCTCAAAAAGAATTCAGGAGAAGAGCGACGACGTGCTCATGATCTCTTTCCAGCACTCTGGATCAATGACTTGTTTATGAAACGTGCCCAAAATGATGAGATATGGACTCTTTTTGATCCCGCAAACGTTAGCGACCTGCCATCACTTTATGGCGCTGAATTTGAAAAAAAATATTTAGAGTACGAACAGGATGACAGCATCCCAAAAGAGCACATTCGAGCCAAAGAGTTATGGAAAAAAATCATTCTAAACTATTTTGAAAGTGGTAGTCCATTTTTATGCTTTAAAGATAACGCAAACAAAGCAAATCCAAATGACCACGCCGGAATTATCAGAAGTTCAAACCTATGTACGGAAATATTTCAAAATACAGAGCCCAATCATTATAAAATCAAAGTAGTTTTTGATGATGGAAGCTTTGAGACGTTTGAAGAAGAGGATACCGTCATCATCAATGGCAATATTGAAAAGAAAGCCAAAAAAATCACCGCCCTCGATAATATCGATGGGAAAAATGTCTTTATTGTAGAAAAAGAGATGAATGAAGGCAAGACCGCCGTATGTAATCTTGCGAGCGTCAATCTCTCCAAAATTAATACCCAAGAAGATATTGAACGTGTCATCCCAATTGCGACCAGAATGTTAGATAACGTGATAGACCTCAATTTCTATCCTCATGCTAAGGTAAAACACACCAACCTTCAATCCCGCTCCATCGGTCTTGGCGTCATGGGAGAAGCACAAATGTTAGCAGAACAACAAATAGAATGGGGAAGTTACGACCACTTTGCCAAGATTGATGAAGTGATGGAGCTCATCAGCTACAATGTCATCAAAGCCTCATCCAATCTTGCTATCGAAAAAGGAGCGTATCCAGATTTTGAAGGCTCAAAATGGAGCAGAGGAATTTTCCCTATAGATACCGCCAACGAAAAAGCTAAAAAATTAGTAGATCGGGGAGGATTGTTTGGCTACAGCTGTGATTGGGAAAGTTTACGCGCACAAGTCATGAAATCGGGTATGAGAAATGGATACCTCATGGCAATTGCGCCAACCAGCTCTATTTCGATTCTTGTGGGTACCACACAAACCATCGAACCCGTGTACAAAAGAAAATGGTTTGAAGAAAATCTCTCCGGTATGATTCCCGTCGTCGTGCCGAAACTCAATCCAGAAACGTGGAATTACTATACTCCAGCATATGAGTTGGACCAACGGCTACTCATCAAAGCCGGAGCCATTCGTCAAAAGTGGATTGATCAAGGACAAAGTCTCAATATCTTTATTACTTTAGATAAAGCGAGCGGAAAATACCTAAACGACATCTATATGCTAGGATGGGAACTGGGTATAAAATCGACATATTATCTCAGAAGTCAATCTCCAGAAAGTCAACTTGATGTTGCCGATAGAAGTATCGAATGCGAAGGGTGCCAATAACCATTTCCCACCGTTTTTATCATGATATAAGTGAGATATACTCACTTATATCATCCCTTTTTTGTATTATCATGATACAAATTTCTCATCTTCACTCACAAAATTAAGCAAAAATACCCATAGCAATACTGACGAAAAATTGACGGAGAAATAAGACCTCAGAAGGTAATAATCTTAATATATTATTTAATTTATATAATTAAGTTTATAACCAATATAATTTCATAAATTCCCTTAATATAGACATATTATAAGTTAAGTAAAAATCAGTTTTTATGTACATTTTTAGAGAGTGACAAAAGAGAAACACTTTAGTTTTTAAGTTTCAGTTCAATATTCATATTATATAATCGCGATATAAATAAAACACTATGGATAAAACATGTTAGAAAAAGTCTTAAAACGCGATGGTACCACAGAAGAGTTTAAAACATTCAAAATTCAAGATGCAATAAAAAAAGCATTTAAAAGTGAAGGCGTCACCTACGATCAGAGTGTGTACAATCGACTCATAGCGACACTTGAGAAAAAAAGAGTCGCTGCGGTTGAGGACATACAAGACTTAATCGAACAGGAATTATACAAAGCCAGATATTTTGATGTCATGAGATCGTTTATGATCTACCGTCACACGCACAAAATGCAAAGAGAGCATGTTGATGGATTGAACGAAGATACCACCTTTGTCAACTCCACACAAACCATAGAAGAGTATATCAATAAAAGCGATTGGCGCATCAAAGCCAATTCAAATACCGGATATTCCAATGCCGGATTGGTCAATAACACAGCCGGAAAAGTCATTGCAAATTATTGGCTCGATAAAATTTATTCAAAAGAAGAGGGGTTTGCTCACAGAAATGGAGACTATCATATTCATGATCTTGATTGTCTGACTGCATATTGTGCCGGATGGAGTTTAAGGGCGCTGTTAAATGAAGGGTTTAATGGCGTAAGAGGCAGAGTAGAATCACGCCCACCCAAACACTTTAGAGAAGCATTAGGACAGATGGCAAACTTCTTGGGAATCTTGCAAAGTGAATGGGCAGGAGCACAAGCTTTTAGCTCTTTTGATACCTACCTTGCTCCTTATGTTTTTAAGGATCAACTCCCCTTTAGCGAGATTAAAAAAGCCATTTTGAGTTTTGTATACAATCTCAATGTCCCTGCTCGTTGGGGGCAGAGTCCATTTACCAATATCACGATAGATTGGACCGTGCCTACCGATTTAGCTGATCAAACCCCAACATGTCAAGATTTGCACCTTTTTAAAGGACTTCAAGATGAGCAATTGCTCACAGAAGCCAAAAAACGCGGGGTCAATAAGCTTGAAGAACTGACATACAAAAACTTTCAAAAAGAGATGAATCTCATCAATAAAGCCTATTATGAAGTCATGACAGAGGGGGATAGAACAGAACAGCCTTTTACCTTTCCGATTCCTACGGTCAATATCACAGAAGATTTTGATTGGTATGGTGAAAATACCGATGTACTTTTTGAAAATACGGCAAAAATCGGTTCTTCTTATTTTCAAAACTTTATCGGTAGCCAATACATTCGTGATGAAAATGGCAACTTGGTAGAAAATCCAAAAGCCTATAAACCGGGTAATGTGCGTAGCATGTGTTGCAGATTGCAATTGGATTTAAGAGAACTCCTAAAGCGTGGAGGTGGATTATTTGGCAGTGCGGAGATGACCGGAAGTATCGGTGTCGTCACCCTCAATATGGCACGAATTGGATACCTCAAAAAAGGGGATAAAGAGGCGCTTTATGAGCAAATTGCGTATTTAATGGATTTGGCAAAATCAACATTAGAGAAAAAACGTGTGTTTGTGCAAGAGATGTTTGAACGCGGATTATACCCTTATACCGCACGCTATCTTCCTGGATTCAATAATCATTTTTCTACCATCGGTGTCAATGGCATCAATGAGATGATTGAAAACTTTACAGACAACAAACACACCATTGCCGATGAATATGGAACGAAATTTGCTCAAGAAATATTAGAATTCATGCGTCATAAGATGGTAGCATATCAAGAAGAAACGGGTAATCTCTATAATTTAGAGGCAACCCCAGCAGAAGGCACGACGTACCGTTTTGCCAAAGAGGATAAAAAAAGATATCCCGATATCATCCAAGCAGGAAGTGGCAAAAATATATATTATACAAACTCATCACAACTCCCTGCTAGCTATACAGATGATCCATTTGAAGCGCTTGATTTGCAAGATGATTTACAGTGTGCTTATACGGGAGGCACGGTATTGCATCTATATATGAAAGAACGTATCAGCAGTATTGAGGCATGCAGACAAATGGTCAAAAATGTTATTTCAAATTACAGGATGCCTTATATCACGATTACTCCAGTGTTTTCAGTATGTGAAAAACATGGCTATATCAGTGGAGAACATGAATTTTGTCCTATGTGCGATAAAGAATTGATAGAAAAATATAAAGGAGAACTACATGAGTAGAGAAGAGTTACTGAACAAAGTACAAGATGAACGAACACGATGTATCGTTTACACAAGAGTTATGGGTTATCACAGACCCGTTGAGAGTTTTAATATTGGCAAGATTGGAGAACACAAAGAGAGAGAACAATTTGTTGAGCGATCTCCTCGAAGATAGTCCAATCTTTGACATCACACCATTTACGATGCTAGATTTCCCAAAGAATCTAGCATCTATCTTTTGGTTTGCAAAATGCAATATGCGTTGCCCTTATTGTTATAATCCTGATATTGTATTAGGAGAGGGGAGCATTAGCGTACAAAAGGCATTGGATTTTTTAAATTCTCGTGTTGGAAAATTAACCGGAGTAGTCCTCAGCGGAGGAGAATGCACACTCTATTCACAACTGGAACGCTTTGCTCAAGCGATTAAGGCATTGGGCTTTAAAATCAAAATAGATACCAATGGCACCAATCCAAAGCGCATCAAAACCATGGTCCAAAAAAATTTGGTAGATTATATTGCATTAGATTATAAAGCACCATCATATAAATTTGAATCCATAACACACCATAAAAATTTTCATGATTTTAAAGAAACTTTGCAGTTCTTAATCGATGAAGATTTTCCTTTTGAAGCCAGGACGACCGTACACTCAGGACTGCTAACAATACAAGATATAAATCATATTATTGATGATTTGACAGCCAAAGGCTATCACAACAGTTATTTTCTACAAAACTACTTCCATACCGGCGACACAGTCGGCGATATTGAGCCACAAACCCTTCCGCTTGATACCACAAAACTAAATCAAAAGATTGACATACAACTGCGAGAGTTTTAAGATTTTTTAGGATAAAATAAGAAAAAATCAGGAACAACGCATGAACAGAAAACACATATACAATCCAGGGTCTAACGAGACCTTGAGTGAAAGAAGAATATTTGGTGGAAATCCTCATGGGATTTTGAATTTTACACAAGCCAAATATCAATGGGCCCTTAAATTATGGGATATGATGGAGGCCAATACTTGGTTTCCCAAAGAGGTCGACACGACGAAAGATGTCGTAGATTATAATAGAAATTTAACCGATCCCGAAAAGCGCATGTATGACCTTGTCTGGTCTCAGCTTATCAGTATGGATAGTTTTCAAACCAACAATCTTGCTGACAATATTAATCCCTATATTACGGCCCCTGAAATCAATGCAATTTTAGTACGACAAGCATACGAAGAGGCCAATCACTCAAAATCTTATGCCGTTATGGTAGAAGCGATATGTGATAACACAGATCTCATCTATGAGATGGAAAAACATGATGAAATACTCAGACGTAAAAATGCCTATATTTCAAGCGTTTATGAAGAGTTAGCCGGAGAAGTGACTGATGAAAAAATTCTCTTAGCGATGTTTGCAAATCAAATTTTAGAGGGACTTTACTTCTATGCAGGCTTTACCGCCATTTATGCCTTAGCGAGAGCCGGCAAGATGCTAGGAAGTGCACAAATGATACGATTCATCCAACGTGATGAGATCACCCACCTGCTACTCTTTCAAAATATGATAAACTCAACAAGAAAAGAGCGACCTGACCTATTTACGCAAGCTTTGGAAGAGAGAGTGATTGAAATGTTCAAAGCCGCAGGAGCGCTAGAGATAGAATGGGGCAAATACATTACTCAAAATCAAATTATGGGATTCACCGATGAAATTATTGAAGAATACATCCATTATCTCATCGATGATCGTCTCAATGCTGTAGGCTTTAAGAAAATTTACAATGCCCATCACCCTATCAAATGGGTTGATGATTTTTCAAAATTCAACGATCAAAAAACAAACTTTTTCGAAGGTAATGTCACAAATTATAGCAAAGGAAGTTTATCATTTGATGACTTCTAATCACCAGTTAGTTGCATTACAATTTCAATATGCCACTAAGAGTTTTGAAGAAAACTTTGAAACTCTTAGCCGCTTAGTCAAAAACACTCAAGAAGGCTCCATTATATTAGCTCCTGAACTTTGTTTGAGTGGCTACGATTATGAACACTTAGATGCTAACACAAAACGAGCACAACACTTTCTTCCTCAGATTTGTGAACTCTCAAAAGCACGCCTTCTTGCCCTGACAATAGCAGAAAAACAAGAAGGAAAATATTATAACAATGTCAAAATCTTCTTTGATGGAAGAGAGATTTATTCAAGACCAAAAGCACGATTATTTCATCTAGGAGATGAAGAAAAGTACTTTACAGAAGGCACCGATGAGACGATTCATATCATAGAAGTAGCAGGGATTAAAATCGCCATACTGCTATGTTTTGAGCTGCGTTTCTTAGAGCTATGGGAACGTGCCAAGGGCGCGGATATTATATTTGTTCCAGCTTATTGGTCAAAAAAGAGAAAATACCAATTACAAACATTAGCTAATGGGTTAGCAATTATGAACCAATGCTATGTATTAGTCGCCAATAGTAGCGATGAAAATATGGCATCCAATGCTTGCATCATCGACCCTTTTGGAGACATTACCAAAGATGACACACAAGAGCGTATCATGACATCATTTGATAGGGCATTAATAAAAAAAATGAGACGATATATTAATATAGGATTAGATTAACAATGGACTTAGAAACAAGAATTAAATTACAAAAATCTAAAAGAATGACGGAGGAAATCAAAAATATTTGCCATATCAATCAAGATATTCTTGACGTGATGGCACACTGTGACCGAGAAATGTTTGTCCCCAAAGGGTTTGGCGCTCATGCCTATAAGTTAGATGCTTTACCACTGGTCGCAGATCAATGGATTAGTTCACCCCTCACAGTCGCAAAAATGACACAAGCGCTGTATGCTAAGGGCATTGATAATATCTTAGAAATTGGTTGTGGAAGTGGATATCAAGCTCTCATTTTGAGCAAGTTAGCCCGCAGGGTTTTCAGTATCGAACGCGTGGAGCGTTTGGCAAAGGAAGCCAAAGAAAAATTCAAACATTTAGGAATCCATAATGTCAATGTGCGCTATGATGATGGTCAAAATGGATGGCGTAATTATGCCCCGTATGATCGCATACTCTTTTCAGCCTCAATCAAACAAATTCCTGCCTCTTTATTTGCACAATTAAAAGTCGGTGGTATCGCCGTAGCCCCTATTGAGAAAGAGGGGAAACAAATCATCACACAATTCACCAAAACGGAGCATGGTATCGAAAAACGTGAGTTTGATGATTGCCTCTTTGTCCCCATCGTTGATGGGAAAAGCCACTAAATGTATTAAAGAATCTCTTTTATAATGAGTTGTGGCGTCACTAAACCTCGGTAATCATTTCTTGAGAGTGTGAAAAGTATATCAATCTTTTCACCAACTTTTGCATCTTTGTCAAAATTAAAAAATATAGATTCTAGCGTATTGACACCATCATGAAGTATTAATTTGAGATGGTTTTGATCTTTGCCTATTTTCTTGTTGATCTTCACCGCAATATCTTTCAAAATAAAATTTGGTTTGGGATTCTTTTGTCCGTAAGGTTCAAACTCTTCTAAAATTTCAAGCAACTCAAAATCTATCTCAGAGGGTTCTATCTCGCCAAGAACATCATGATTTGCATTGAGCGTAGAAGCTTCAATATCACGCGTAGAGGCATACATTCGGTCACGAAACTCTTCGAGCTTATCCGCCATCAAGGAGACGCCAGCAGCCCCTTTATGCCCACCAAAACCCAATAAAATATCTTGTTGTAATGTAATTAAGGCAAGGATATCAAGTTCGCCGATACCTCGAGCACTTCCTTTGGCTTTATCATCTGTAATAGAAAAAACAATAGCTGGTTTTTTGAATCGTTTTGAGAGACGTGAGGCCACGATACCCAAAACACCTTCATGCCAATCTTCACCCCATGCAATGATGATATTTTCATCTTCTTTCACATAAGATAAAGAGGCTTCAAAGAGTTGTTTTTCTTCATCTTTTCTACTGTTATTGAGGCTGACAATGTATTCTAAGCGATCCATTGCATCATCAATATTTTGAGATTTTAAGAAGTTATAAGAAAATTTTGCATCTTCCATTCTACCCGAACTGTTGATGAGAGGGGCAATCAAAAAAGATATCTCATCACTCTCTAATGTTTTTTTAGAAAAGAATTTTTTGACAGCCTCAAAAGCGGGTCTTTTGGAGCGATTAAGGGCAAGAATTCCTTTTTTCACCATCACCCGATTCATATCTTTGAGTTCCATCATATCGGCCATAATGGCAATACATAAGATATCTAAAAAAGATGATAAATCGTATTTTATTTTTAGTTTCCCTTTGATAGAAGCCGTCAAATACCAGGCCACTTGCGCACCACAAATTTCACAATTTGGAAACTGGCAATCTGTTTGCTTTGGATTCACAATCGCATACGCATCTGGCACAATACTAGGGATACTGTGATGGTCAGTAATAATCAAATCAATACCATGTTCTTTGCAATATTGAGCAGAATCCACAGCAGAAATACCATTATCTACGGTGATAATCACCGTGGCATCAAGCTTTTTAATGATATTGAGGCTGAGTCCATAACCGTCTTGAAATCGGTTAGGAATAATCGCTTCATATTCCACACCAATATCATCAAAAAATGTGCTTAAAATAACCGAGGAGACGACGCCATCGACGTCATAATCTCCCACAATGGCAATCTTCTCATCATTTTTGATTGCGCTAACAATCCGTGAAGATGCTTTATCCATATCTTTAAAACAGTTAGGTTTTGGCAACTCCTCTAGTTTGGTACATTCATCTTTTTCAAACCGCTTAGATAAGATATTTTGAATGTCAACCTTGGTGAGTTTATTTATCATCTTTTCTTTTTTCTATCGAAGCATTCGCAAAAGCTACCAAAACTTTATTTGGACTTGTCAATCGTGATGTAAATTCTGGGTGAAACTGTACCCCTAAGAAAAATGGATGTTTTTTGAGCTCCACTGCTTCAATCAAGCCATCTGATTCACCACTCACAATCAAGCCAGATTTTTCAAATTGCGCTCGATATGCAGGATTCACCTCATAACGATGGCGATGACGCTCTCGGATTGTTTTTTCACCCTGATAAATCTCACGCAACATCGATCCTGCTTTCGTATCACAATGATAACCTCCCAAACGCATCGTACCGCCGAGTGGGCTTGTAAACGTACGGAGTTGTTTTTTACCACTTGCATCCATAAATGAGTCAATTAAATAGACGATTGGATTTTTACAACTTTTATCAAATTCTATAGAATTAGCATCTTCAACTTTTAGAACATTATTGGCAAATTCAATCAATGCAAGTTGCATGCCAAGACAAATGCCTAAGAAAGGCACGTTGTGCTCTCGTGCATATTTTATAGCTTCCATTTTGCCCTTGACGCCACGTTCACCAAAACCACCGGCCACGAGTACGCCATCAACATCATTCAGCAATTCAATACCACCTTGCTCTTCTAGCGCTTCAGAATCTACCCATTTGAGGTTAATTTTCGTATTGAGATGAGCACCTGCATGGATAAGAGACTCGGTTAATGATTTGTATGATTCTTTTAAATCTAAATATTTCCCGACAAATGCAATCAACACTTCGCCACTTGGGTCAACCACTCTTTTTACTAAGGTATCCCAATTTTCCATATCCAACTTCAATGCGCCTAATTCTAAAATATCCGCGATTGGTGTCAGAATATCTTCTTTTAAGAAATTCAACGGCATTTTGTAAATTGTCGAGGCATCTAACGCTTCAATAACAGAATTTTTTTCAACGCCACAAGAAAATGCCAGTTTATTTTTTAAATCTTTGGTCAATGGCATCTCACTTCGACAAATCAACATATCTGGGGTAATCCCGATACGGCGTAGCTCTTGTACGGAGTGTTGTGTCGGTTTTGTTTTGAGCTCACCGGCCACTTTGATATAAGGAATCAAGGTCAAGTGGATATTCATCGCACGTTTCTTGCCAACTTCAGATCGCAATGATCGTATGGCTTCTAAAAATGGTAACCCTTCGATATCCCCAACCGTACCACCAATCTCTACCAACAAAATATCTTGACCTTCGCCTGCTTTTTTAATTCTGCGGATAATTTCATCGACGATATGTGGAATCACTTGGATGGTTTGTCCCAGATAATCCCCTTTGCGTTCACGCTCAATCACAGAGGAGTACACGCGCCCGGTGGTAAAGTTGTTCGCTTGATGCAAATCTTCATCCAAAAATCGCTCATAATGTCCCAAATCCAAATCCGTCTCAGCTCCATCATCAGTCACAAATACTTCACCATGTTCCAAAGGACTCATGGTACCTGGATCGACATTGATATAAGGGTCAGCTTTTAGGATACTCACACGAAGTCCTGCATGTTTCAATAATGTTGCAATACTTGCAGCAGAGATGCCTTTACCAAGAGAACTTAAAACCCCACCTGTCACAAAAATATATTTCGTTTCTTTTTTACTCATTAAAATCCAACCTTGTAGTCTATAATTGAGAGCTATTATATCTGAAAGAACATTATGATAAAATATAACCATCTATGAAACACTGTGTTGATTCACAAAAAAGTCGATTTGAAGGGATGTCATGAATACTGAAAACATACTAAGAATTTTAAGAGAAGAAATCGTCCCTGCACAAGGGTGTACAGAACCCATCGCCCTCGCTTATGTTTGTGCTAAAGCAACGGAACTATTAGGGCACAAACCTGAGCGTATCATGATAGAAGTTTCAGGCAATATGATTAAAAATGTCAAATCGGTCAATATTCCCAATTCAAATGGACTTGTCGGGATTGAAGCAGCCTGCGCGATGGGAGCCATCGCAGGAATTGCCTCAAAAGAGTTAATGGTCATCAGTCAAGTAAGCGCTGAAGATTTAAAGAATATCAAAGCCTTTCTTGCCCAAAACACTATCGAAGTCGTTCATGCCAAAACAGACATCCCCCTCTACGCCAAAGCGACGGTATATGCACAAGATGAATCCGTCTGTGTTGAAATCAAACACCTTCATACCAATATCACAAAAATAGAAAAAAACGGCAAAGAACTCATCAATCAAATCTGTCATGATGTGCAATTTCACACCACCCAAGAAGAACGTGAGACATTGAGTGTTCGAGAGATTTATGAGTTGGCTTTGAGTATTGATTTGTCCCTAATCCAAGATATTTTTGATTTGGTTATCACCAGAAATAGCACCATTGCGCAAGCGGGCTTAGATGGTGAGTACGGCGTCAATATTGGCTGTATGATTCAAAAAAATATCGAACTAGGACTTTATGGTGATGACCAAAGAAATCGCTGTGCTAGTTTTGCATCTGCCGGTGGGGATGCGCGGATGAGCGGATGCTCCTTGCCGGTGATGACCACTAGCGGTAGCGGAAACCAAGGCATGGCGGCCTCTTTGCCTATCATCCAATATTGTCAAGATCAAAATATCTCCAAAGAGATGCTCATACGCACACTCTTTTTTTCACATCTGACTACCATTCATCTAAAATCTAGTATCGGAAGATTATCGGCATTTTGTGGCGTTATCTGTGCGACTAGTGCCGTTAGCGGAGCATTAGTCTTTGTACAAGGAGGTGATTATGAATCGATTTCCATGGCCATCACCAACTCTTTGGGCAATATCTCAGGCGTCATTTGTGATGGAGCAAAAGCATCTTGTGCCATGAAAATTGCCACAGGAGTGTATACCGCATTTGATTCATCCATGCTCGCACTGGCCAAAAAAGCTTTGCATAGTGGCGATGGCATCATTGGTGTGGATATAGAAGATACCATTAGTAACATTGGTATTCTCGCGCAAAATGGGATGAAAGAGACCGACAATATCATCTTGGAGATTATGGAAAAGAAAAAACCTCTTTAACCTCATCAAAAAACATTTTTTCACGCTTCATTAGCAACCTTTATTCTAGATTAAAAATATATCGACTATTTCCAAAATCAATAATTTTTAAGTGTAATTTTGTTACTTTTTTATTTTTTTGAGCAATTGTTCATATTTTATAATTTGTTTTTAAGTTTTATGAGTGTATAATTCCGAAATTCTTTTAAAAGGATAAAAAATGTTTACAAAATTAAACCCTATTAATGTTTTAGGGATCGTTGATTTTCTAGCTGTAGTTAGTTTAGTCGCATTTGCTTACGCAGTGTTAATGTAAGACATAAGTCAATTCAACGAAGGTACCTTATATTGGTATTTTCGTTGAATTTGAAAAAGTTTAATCTCCTTTGAGAGAAGAATACGTCCATATTCTTCTCTCTTTATACTTTCCTGATTGCTATTTACGTATAATATTCTTTTACCAACACACTAATACCCGCAACAATAAATTGTATGGCAATCGCGCCAACAATCAAGCCCATCAACCGTGTAATGATTTTTGACCCCGTAATACCAAGATATTGGCGAATATAAATACTGTTTTTAAAGGCCAGATAAACCGTCAATGCCACTAATAAATAAGCGAGTATAAAAGCACTAATGGCTGCAAAACTCTCACTTTGATTTCTAATAATCACAACCGTAGCAAAAATTCCCGGACCAAAGGTAATGGGAATACCTAAAGGAATGATAGAAAATTCATCATGACGCAGCGTCTCAACGCGCTCTTCTTTGGTTTGATTTTTGGATTCGCTTGAGCCATTGACCATCTTAATGGCCATCAAAAGTAAGATAATCCCACCCATCACTTTGAGAGAATCAATCTCGATGCCAAAGAGTTGCAGCAAAAAATTTCCACTAATCAAAACGATAAAAAATGCCACAATAATTGTCAAGGTAGATTTAAAAGCAATCTTGGAGATGGTCTCTTTGGTAGTCCCCTCAGGCAAGAGTGAGAGCATAATCGCACTCACGCCCAAAGGATCAACAATCGCCATCATCGTGATGGTGTTTTGTAAGAGTAAATCAAAAAAATGGGGCATCAAAGCTCCGTCTTTAATACAGCACCATTGGTTGCATTGGTCACTAAGAGTCGATATTGTTTCAACCAACTCCCTTTGATCTCTTTTTGTACGGGCTTAAAGGCCGCACGACGTGTGGCAATCTCTTCATCGCTTAATTCGACTTCTATGGTATATTTATCCACATCAATCGCAATCATATCACCATCTTTCAATAAACCAATCATACCGCCCTCAGCCGCTTCAGGACTCACATGACCGATACTCAAACCTCGTGTTGCTCCACTAAATCTTCCATCTGTGATCAGTGCGACATCTGCACCCAATCCCATCCCCATAATCAAACTCGTTGGTGAGAGCATCTCTTGCATGCCCGGACCGCCACGTGGCCCTTCATAGCGAATCACGACAACATCACCTTTTTTAACTTTTTTCTTGATAATTCCCTCAATCGCTTCTTGTTGAGAGTTAAAACAAACGGCGCTACCTCTAAATTTTCGCTCACCCGTGATACCCGCTGTTTTAATCACACACCCTTCAGTAGCCAAATTACCAAAAAGAATTGCCAATCCCCCCACTTTAGAGTAGGAGTTATCTAGATTATGAATCACCGTGTTATCTAAAATCTCAGAATTTCCCACACGTTCACCAATACTCTCACCTGTCACGGTAAGATTATCCAAGTACAAAGCGCCTGTATTCATCTTGGCAATTTCATGCATCACCGCACTCACGCCACCGGCTTTATCGATATCTTCCATATGAACACTCGGCAATGATGGAGAAATCTTAGCAATGTGAGAGACTTTCTTGCTAATAGCATTAATATCGGCGATATTAAAATCCACGCCGGCTTCTTTAGCAATGGCTAACATATGAAGCACGGTGTTAGTGCTACCACCCATCGCCATATCGATAGCAAAAGCATTTCTGACTGCTTTTTCATTAAGGATATTTCTAAAATTAAATGTCGTATCCAACGCTATTTCACACACGCGCTTTGCCGCTGCTCTTATGAGGACTTCACGCTCTGGTGTGAGGGCTGGTATCGTACCATTTCCAGGCAATGCAATCCCCATTGCTTCCATGAGAGTATTCATGCTGTTAGCGGTGAACATACCCGAACAACTTCCTCCCGTCGGACAGGCGTTGCATTCGATATCTTTGAGTTCTGCCTCATCCATATCGCCATTTTCAAATTTACCGACGGCTTCAAAAGCTGTCGCTAAATCGATGGGCTGTCCCTCTTTTGTATGACCCTTTTTCATAGGTCCTCCACTCACAAACACAGTCGGCACATTGACTCTAAGTGCCCCCATAATCATCCCAGGTACAATTTTGTCACAATTTGGAATACAAATCATGGCATCTAACTTGTGGGCATTCATCACCGTTTCAATAGAATTGGCAATCAACTCACGACTCGGAAGAGAGTACAACATTCCATCATGACCCATCGCAATGCCATCATCGACACCGATTGTATTAAATTCAAATGGGATGCATCCGTTCTTGCGTATTTCGTCTTTAATAATCTCACCATATTTATTTAAGAAAAAATGTCCCGGAATAATCTCAATAAAAGAGTTGGCTACTCCAATAAAGGGTTTATCAAAATCTTCTTCTTTCACTCCCGTAGCACGAAACAAACTTCTATGAGGTGCTCTATCATAACCTTTTTTTACCTGATCACTGCGCATGATATTCCTTTAAATTTTTGAATAATTATATCAAAAAGTAGGCTATTATGTAATATGTTGAGATTATTAGCCATAACCCCTTTACATTTTGTAAAATAATTGCTATAATTTCGTCTCATTTTTGACTGCGGGAATAGCTCAGTGGTAGAGCACGACCTTGCCAAGGTCGGGGTCGCGAGTTCGAACCTCGTTTCCCGCTCCATTAGAAACAGAGAATTGATAATAGAAAAGCGTTTGCCCGGGTGGCGGAATGGTAGACGCAAGGGACTTAAAATCCCTCGCTCATTTTGAGCGTGCCGGTTCAAGTCCGGCTCCGGGCACCACCTTGCGTAATTTGGATTTGCTTTGTTCGGTGGCGATATAGCCAAGTGGCTAAGGCAGGAGCCTGCAAAGCTCTGATCCCCGGTTCAAATCCGGGTGTCGCCTCCAATTCTTATTTCTCATACTTATAAGGCAAAGCTGCATAAGTATTCAGTCACTAAAGCTTCGACTTTGTCGAGATTTAGTTTACATTTATTATTGTCGGGAGATGGCAGAGCTTGGTTTAATGCGGCGGTCTTGAAAACCGTTGAGGGTAACACCTCCGGGGGTTCGAATCCCTCTCTCCCGGCCACTTTTTACTTCAAATCGAGATAAAAATTACTTTTTTTCTTTTTTTTACCCCCATTTAACATAAAAAGAATCCTTTCTATATCATTAAAAACATTTTAGTGCTATAATAAAAAGCAACAAACACGAAGTAAAATTAATCCATTGGAATACTCACATGATTAGTATCGAACATATGCACACCATTTTAAAAACGCTCCCAGACCCTGCCTTTATCTTATCTCGCAGTGGAAAATATATCGCAATCTATGGTGGTCGCGATAATCGCTACTATCATGATAGTGCCGCACTCATTGGTACAAAAATTTCTGATGTGGTTAAAAAAGAAAAAGCTGATTGGTTTCTTGAAAAAATCAATCTTGCCTTAGATACCAAACAATTGATTATAGAAACATACGCATTAAGAGGAACGGATATCAAAGGATTACCTCTAAATGGCCCCACGTCAACCATTTGGTTTGAAGGACGTATCCAAGCCCTTGATTTTCAGATTGAAGGAGAAGAGGTGGTCCTTTGGGTGGCTAGCAATATATCAAAACGACACGAACTTGAAGAACAATTGCGACAACAAAGTGATACCGATCAACTGACAGGGTTTTTCAATCGTCGAAGACTCGAGCGAGACCTCAAACACCATCATGATACAATGTTGCGCTATGATACACCTATCTCCCTTTTGATTTTTGATTTGGATAATTTAAAACAAATCAACGACACCCTAGGACACCATGCTGGAGATAAAGCCATATTGGCGATTGCAGATACGTGCAGAAAACAACTGCGCTCCACGGATACAGCGTATCGTTTTGGAGGAGATGAATTTGTGGTAGCCCTCCCCAATACGACACTCGAAGAAGCCACTCATTTTGCAACACGAATGCGTGAATGTTTTTATCATGAGCAAAGAAAACTCTCATTAACCGGTTTGTATGCAACAGCAAGTATCGGCGTCAGCACCATGCTCATGGTAGATCATTCCTATGAAGATGCGCTCAAGCGAGCCGATCATGCTCTTTATAAGGCAAAACAAAACGGCAAAAACAAAGTAGCAGTTCATGCAAAACTCTTTAACAAACTCATTGAACCCTAAAAAGCTCCTACCTCACATCACTATTTTCGCTATCAAAAAACTTTCATAATATAACTTTTTCCAATTTTTTTCCAATTTTTTTCCGTTACAATTTTTCAAATCGAAAAGGAGTCATTATGAAAAAAGGAATTACATTAGTATTGATTTTGCTAATGTCAGTTGTAGCCTATGCAAAAGGAGATGTGGTTTTTGCAAAAAAATCTTCACCCATTTTTTTGAATTCATCAGATGGACAATCCATTGGTATCGTACAAACGGCAACACCGATGAAAGTCATCAAAAAAAACAAAGACTTTCTTTTAGTCGAAGTATCCGGATGGAGCGCTGATGGTTCACCAACTGTGATGTTTCAAAAAGTAGGTCAAAGAATTATTTATGCAGTTTTAAATGATGATGCAACAAAACATATCAAAGTTGTGAAAACTGCGATGGATGATTATGAGACACAATGGAATGACGCTGCCATCACCGTGTGGATCAAAAAAGACAATGTCACCGCTGATATCAATACCCTTTGGAGCAGTGCTTCAGAGCTATTTCAAAGCCGATGTAATTCGTGTCACGCCGCACCAAAATTTGACCAATTTACCGCAAATCAATGGCCTGGGATGATTCGCTCGATGAAAGATCGTGCCGGATTGATGCCAGATGAAGTTCAACTCATCGTAAAATATTTACAAAACCATAAAAACTAAGGAGTACATTTTGAAAAATTCAAGCCGTAGAAATTTCCTAAAGGGAACCGGAGCATTAGCCTCAGTTGCACTCACACAAAAACTTAGTGCCAACCCATTGATTAGTGGCCCGATTGAAGATCAATCTGCCCCGATGAATGGTTCACACTTTGGTGCTTTTAGAGCGCATATCAAAGGCGGACAATTCACCGGTGTCACTGCTTTTAAAGATGACTATCAACCCAGCCCTATGATTAACGCCTTGCCCAGTAGAACGTACTCAAAAACACGTGTCGAATACCCCATGGTCCGAGAGGGATTTTTGAAACACGGTCACAACAGTGATACATCAAAAAGAGGTGCAGAAAAATTTGTGCGCGTCAGTTGGGACGAAGCATTGGATTTGGTAGCATCTGAAATCAAACGGGTTCAAAAAACGTATGGACCAAAAGGAATCTTCGCGGGAAGTTACGGCTGGAAAAGCCCAGGTAAACTGCACAATGCCCGTGTTTTGATGAATCGTATGATGAAACTATCGGGTGGCTATGTAGGGAGTACGGGAGATTATTCCACAGCAGCAGCACAAGTGATTATGCCTCATGTCTTAGGAGGGATTGAGGTTTATGAACAACAAACGTCTTGGCCACTTGTTGTCAAAGAGGCAGAGAATGTTGTCTTTTGGGGAGCAGATCCGATGCGTTGTTGTCAAATCGACTGGACGATATCAGAACATGGTGCTTATCCTTATCTAGAAGGTCTCAAAAAAGCTACCAAAGCAGGCAAAATGAAAATTTATGCCGTGAATCCGCTCACCGATGATACGGCCATGTATCTTGACCCTATCATGATTAGACCCAAACCAAACACCGACACGGCCATGATGCTTGGGATGATGTATCACCTTTATACGACCAAACAGTATGATGAAAAATTTATCAAAAAATATACCGTCGGATTTAAAAAATTCAAAGCTTACCTTTTAGGAGAGATAGATAAAACACCAAAGACTCCTGCTTGGGCTTCTGAAATTTGTGGCGTTGATGAAAAAACTATCAAAAGTTTTGCAGAAACACTTAAAAACAAAAAAACCATGCTGATGGCCGGTTGGGGTGTCCAAAGAGCCGATCATGGCGAACAATTTCACTGGATGCTCGTCACCCTTTCATGTATGTTGGGTCAAATCGGAATGCCAGGATGCGGTTTTGGATTTAGTTATCACTACTCAAATGGCGGCACCCCATCAGCTGCAGCACCAGGACTCAGCGGTATTTCCACAGTGATTGGCGGTAAAAACAAAATCGACTGGATGTCAGCAGGGGCTGAGCTGAGTATCCCGGTGGCCAGAGTCACTGATTTGATTATGAACCCGGGTAAAACCATCGATTTCAATGGCAAAAAAATCACCTACCCTGAAATCAAGATGGCCTATTGGGTCGGGGGAAATCCATTTGTTCACCATCAAGATCGAAATTTAATGATTGAAGCATGGAAAAAACTAGAGACATTTATCGTTCATGAGCCATTTTGGACCCCAACAGCACGTATGGCAGATATTGTCCTTCCGGTAACAACAGAGATAGAAAATAACGATATTGACTCTATGGGTGATTATAGTTCCAGCCATTTTATCGCGATGAAAAAGGGAATCGAGCCGTATAAAGAGTCTAAAAACGATTATGAGATTTGTCGCCAAATCAGTAAGCGCCTTGGCTATGAAAAAGAGTTTACCGAGGGCAAAACCTCTGAGATGGATTGGATCAAAGAGTTTTATGAAAATGCAAAAATGCAAGCAGAACAAAGAAATATCAAAATGCCTTCTTTTGAGAAATTTTGGGAACAAGGCTATGTCAAGTTTGAAACACCTGAGAAATCAAAACAATACACGAAATTTGAATCCTTTAGAAAAAATCCGATGCTCAATCCACTCGGTACGCCATCAGGAAAAATTGAGATCTACTCCAGAACCATCGCCAAATTCAAATACGATGATTGTCTTCCTTATCCTTCATGGATTGAACCGGCTGAGTGGTTGGGAGCAAAAGAGGCCAAGAAATATCCACTCCATGTGCTCTCCCCACACCCAAAATATCGACTTCATTCACAACTCTCCAACACGTGGTTGCGAGATCTCTATGAAGTACAAGGCAGAGAACCGGTTTGGATGAATCCAATCGATGCCAAAAAACGTGGTATCAAAAACGGTGATATCGTACGCGTCTTTAATGAGCGTGGCGCCACACTTGCGGGGGCTATCGTCACCGATGCGATTATGCCAAATGTTATCAAAATTGATGAGGGGGCGTGGTATGATCCACTAGATCCGAGCAAAAAAGATACGATGTGCAAACACGGCAATGTGAATCTTCTCACTATCGATAAAGGAACCTCAAAATTAGCACAAGGCAATATCTCCAATACGGTCTTAGCTGATGTTGAAAAATACACAGAAGCGGCACCAAAAGTAACGGTTTTTGAAAAACCAAGCATCGTTTAAATCTCAAAGCAGGGGGCTTAATCCTCCTGCTACTTTATCTTTATAGTAAAACGCGCGCCTCCATCGATATTTTTAGCTACTAAAAATCCATCCATATTGCCCTCGATAATTGTTTTGCTCATGTACAGTCCGATACCCGTACCTTGTTTGGCGTGTTTGGTTGTAAAATAGGGCTCAAAAATTCTATCAATATTTTTCTCTTCAATCCCACCGCCATTATCTTGGATACTGATCAGTACAAACTGCTTGCCCGATTTAATCGTGACTTTGATACAGGGGTCTTCGGATTTTCTTTGTATCAAAACATCTTTGGCATTGGAGAGAATATTTAAAAGCGCCTGGGAGAATTCATTGGGATAGCCAAACACCTCTTTTTCACCATCAAAAGAGCACTCAAAACGGATGTTGTTATTAGCCAGTGAAGATTTGAGGATGGAACTCGCACGCTTACACGCCTCAACGACCAAGAACTTCTCTTTTTGTTTGGAGGGTTTGAAGAAATTTTGAAAATCACTAATAGTATTGGACATATAAGCCGTAATTTTATTGCACTTTGCAACGCTCTCTTCAATAAAATTGATATCAAAATCATTGAATCGATATTTCGTCTCGATATTCATCAATATCGCATTGAGTTCACTGAGAGGCTGACGCCATTGGTGGGCAATATTTCCAATCATATTTCCCATGGCTGCGAGCTTTGATTGTTGAATCAAAAGTTTTTCTTGATCGGCTCTTCTGTTGATTTCTTGCTGGATTCGCATCTCTAAAACATCAATCATATCATTAATCATCGAGCGCAACAGGTTCAATTCTTTGGTTTTAGCACTCACATCCAAACGCTTGTAAAGATTGCCATTTTTAATCTCTTGCACCATGAGAGTTGCAGATTCAATCAGTTTGATATCCGCTCTTAGCGCCACTTGCGTTTTTTTAATCTCAGCATTGATTGCTTTGGCCATGGCCCCTAGTTCATCATGGGTATCCAATGTGATGCCCACGACACCCTCGACATCTTTGCGATTGCGTAAAAAGGTGAAAAATCTACCCAGTCCTTCTTGGACTTCTTGGATGCTTCGTGAAATTCTCATGATAATATAAGTACCTAGGAAAAGATTAAAAAGAACCAATATCAATGAGACGATGATAATCAGCATGATATAATTATTAATCGTTTTTTTCGCATTGTCGTAGGATGTTTGGGATTTGCTTAACTCTTTTGCTTGTAATTTTTTTAGCGAAGTGACCAAAATATCAAACCGTTCTCTCTCTTTTTGATTGACGTTGATAAAAGCACCTTCTTCAAACCCTTGATTGATAAAATATAGCGTCTTTTCGAGGCTTGTTTTGTAATGATTCCACTGTGCTTGTGTCTCTTTGTTTAATGTCATAAATTTGTGATCTAGCGTCTTCATGAGCGGGAAAAGTTTTTGCTTAATTCCCTCTCTGAAATTCTTATTTGGCGCGACAACCAACGAGAGTGAGAGTTCTCGCAGCTGAAAGATTGGTGCGATATAATTTTGTTGCAAGGTTTGAACATTTCTTGAATCGGTATAGACATTATCCAGACTCCCCTGTCCTAATTTACCCATATTTAACGCTAAGAAGACAATACAACTCAACGCGATAAAACCAATCGTGCCTAATATTATAAATTTTATTTTAATACTTAAGTGTTTCATTGCTTTGTATCATCCCGTGGTATTACTGATATTTTTCTATAATCAGGATAGTGGCCACTTCTCACAGACCAGTGATAGGGTGTGATTTTAGCTTTCCAAAGCGGCATCATGAGCACAGAAGAGGGGGTATAATCCACCTCTTTATTCACTGCCAAAACAATATTTGGAGAGGGCACAAAAAGCATATAAGCCTCATCATAGGCTCTTTTAATAATCTTTTTCACCATCGCAATGAATTCTGGGCTATTATACTTTAATTCAAAATATTTTTGAATGTAGCCTTGCATCACATCATCTTTGTCGATAGTGGACCAAACATCGCTGGTACGGTAATTAAAAAATACCGTCCAGGGATTATTGCTAGACCAATCATCATTTCCCCACGTTAAAATATCCCACTCTTTTGGCTTTTGACGATTTGTCAACAATTGTTCATAGATACCTTTTTCACTGGTGATAATTTGATATTTTAAGGTGACGCCATATTGTTGCAGTTGGTATTCGATGCCCTTCCATAAAAACATAAACCGCTCCATCGTACACACCCGCAGCACCAAACCATTGAGCAGTTTTTTGATCTCTTTTTTATCTGCTTTTTGATGATAGGTCTGCATCCCCTGGGTTGCAATTTTGACCGACTTATAATTAGGACTCACCGCACTAGGGGCTAAGATGCCTTCTTCTTTATAGACAAATTTCAGTAGATTTTCTTGATTAATCGCTTCATTGAGCGCGATGCGGATGGCTTTGTTTTTCAGCACGCCATTGGGCTTGAGCATATTAAAATAGATTGAGATATTATGAGTCGAGGGATGGGTCATCAACTTTGCATACAAGGAGAGTACGGTCTCGACTTTTTTGTCAAAAGGAATCGGGCTGATATCAAGCCGTCCTTCATATTTTAGAATATCATCTAGAGCTTGTTGCGTCTTGAGCTCGGTGTAAATTGTGATTCTTTCGATATAAGGCTGAGGTTTTTCATAGTAATTTGGATTGGCGATTAGCTCAATCTTTGGCGTTTGAGCCCGTCCTGTGGCATAGCCTTGTTCTAAGATATAAGGGCCCAAGCCATAAGGACCCGGGCTTTTCATACTGTTGGCTGTTGATGCGTTTTTAAATCCCCAGCCAAAATGTTTGAGGTAGCGATGCGAGTAGAGATTGATCAGAGTCAAATCAAATAAAAAAAGCTCATACGGCTTGTTAAAATAAAACCGCACAACATATTGGGATACTTTTTTCACACCTTTGAGTCGCCCGAAGAGATCAGAGTAGTTAAAAGGCGTTTGCATCATGTACTTAAAATTCTCAACCACGGAATCTGCATCAAAGGGGGTATTATCTTGAAATTTCACCCCTTCTCTGAGATGAAATTCATACACAAGGGGAGAGATTTTTTTATAGTGTGTCGCCATCATGTATTCCCAACCTTGGGCATTATCGCTGGAGCGTACTAGTGTTCCATTGATCAGTTTGGAAACATACAAATAAGGCATCGTAGGCATAAAGACGACAATATGAGAGCTGGGCACTCTTTTGTTCATTGCCAATTGGTGCGCATCATCGTTGCGATAGAGGGAATCTGCAAAGAGCATTGAGATACAAAAAAAGGGTAAAAAGAGGTTAAATATTTTCAAGCTTATATCCAATTCCGGATAAATTAACGATGATATCTTTGGGTAGTTTTTTTCTCAGACTTGCCACAACCGAACGCAAGGCATTATCGGTCATGACACTATCGCCCCAGACAAATTCTTGCAACTCTTCATAAGTCACAACACGCTGGGTATTACAAAGGAGCAATTCAAAAAAGCTAATCTCTTTTTTATTCATTTTGATTGCCTTACCGTTATAACTCAACAATTTGTGATCAATATCATAAGAGTACTCTTTGGGTAAATCATAGCGCATCGCATGGTGCAATGAGATTTTTTTGACACATGTCGCAAGTGCGGCCATAATATCAGGCAAAGTGACGGGTTTCACGAGATATTGCTCAAGATGCAGTGTCACCGCACTAAGAAGATAGTGCTTCTCTGTATGTGCGGTAATCAAGACAATGGGGGTATCATGATCTATTTTTCGAATCTTTTCGACCAGCTCAAGTCCGCTCATCAATGGCATTAAAATATCGCTCATGATAATATCGGGTTTTTTCTCTGTATAGAGTCTCCACGCCTCTTTACCATCTTTTGCTTCAATCACTTCTTTAACATAATAACGCAGGGTACTGACGATATTTTCGCGGATATTATCCTCATCTTCTGCATATAAAAGTGTAATGGTCTTTAATTTCTGAGCAATAAGCCTATTCATATTATCTCCCCAAAAAACGTCTTTTGCGCCTCATTAAGTATTTGATTTGCAAATAATTCTTTGGGTACATCATATCTTTATCAAACTTACAATGAAATTATAAAATCCACACAGATAAACCGTCAAAGGATTACTTCGTTTTCTCCAGATTATAGAAATAATTTGTGGCTTCAACAAATCCCTCAACACTCCCGCAGTCAAAGCGTTTCCCTTTGAATTTATAAGCAATCACCATCCCTTTTTTGGCTTGTTCACACAGGGCATCAGTGATTTGAATCTCACCATTTTTACCCGGTTTGGTATTTTTAATCATATCAAAGATATCAGGAGTGAGGATGTAGCGACCAATCACGGCTAAGTTCGAAGGCGCCTTATCAATTTCAGGTTTTTCCACCATATTGGAGACCATGAAAACACCATCTTCAATCGCGTTACCTTCGATGACACCATACTTGTAAACCTCATCCTTTGGTACTTCCATAATCGCTACGATACAACATCGATATTTATTGTAGAGTTTGACCATTTGGGTCAAGATACCATCCCCTTTGGGATTGATACAAAGATCATCCGCCAAGATTACCGCAAACGGATCTTTCTCGCCCATCAGCACTTTTCCCTTATAGATGGCATCACCCAGACCTTTCATCTCATTTTGTCTCGTATAGGTAAAGGTGCATTTTTCTATGATTTCACGAATTTTATCCAAAAGTGCTTCTTTGGATGAGCCTTGGATTTGGTGTTCAAGTTCATAAGAGATATCAAAATGGTCTGTAATCGCACGCTTTCCACGACCGGTGATGATAGACATGATATCGCAACCAGCCTCCATCGCCTCTTCAACACCATACTGAATCAAGGGCTTTGTGAGTATGGGGAGCATCTCTTTGGGCATCGCTTTAGTCGCAGGCAAAAATCTTGTACCATAACCAGCAGCGGGGAATAAACATCTATTGATCATATTGTCTCCTTTTTTTGATAAGATATTATATATTTTAATTGGGCAAACTCTGCTTTAACCACATCATTTGATAAGGGGCTAACGTCACGTTTCTACTACTATCTACAACAAAAGGCGATAGCAAGTCATGTAATTCATACCCCATATCATCAGGAAGTAAACACGTCACGGTCTCATCAGCAAAATTATGAATCGCCAAAACCATCTCCGTTTGGTCCAAACTCATCAGACGCACCACAAACAACCTCTCATCAAGGTCATAAAAAGTAAAGGCGCCAAAAGGATTAAATGCCGCTTCATGAGTGCGGATTGAGATTAAACGTTTGTAGCTATCGAGTATGGTTTTACCCAAACCTCCGACTTTTAAAAGTTCATCTTCAAGCCAATCACAATGGTATTTTTCTCGATTAATGGAGCGATTTTTACCACTGTGTTTGACACCATCTAAATAATTTCGAGACCCTACTAGGGAGTGAAAATAGATCCCCGGAACCCCCGGCATCACCAGTGCGGTACCTTGAGAGAGCAACATTCTTTTAATCCGCACACTATCAGGGGCATCCAAAGGGGTAAGCGCATCAATATAGCTGCAATTGAGCTCATAAGGACTCTGGGTTCCATCACTCTCTTGGCGATAAGAGACCAAACCGCCATTTTCTTGTACGCTTTGAACAAGAAAATCAATCGCTTCATCACTCAATATTCCTTTAACCGGACGCAGGCCAATGCCATCATGACTGGCTGTAAAATTAAAAAAACAAACTTTATCGCTAGGCAGGCTTAATGTTTGCGCCCATGATGTCAATGTTTTGGTGTTTGATGTCAAGATAGCATGCATCACCAAAGGAGGCAAAGCAAAATTATAAACCATCTGGGCTTCATCATCCTTTGAGCCAAAGTAAGAGATATTCTCTTTGTGTGGGACATTGGTTTCGGTGATGATAATCACCTCAGGAGCCACCTCATGTAAAACTTCCCTGATGAGTTGCACTAATTCGTGTGTTTGTGGCAGATGCACACAAGGCGTGCCAATCTCTTTCCAAATAAACGCAATCGCATCCAGACGGATGAGCACGGCACCTTTTTCGATGTAATAAAAAAGCGCATCCAAAACACTTCGAAGCACACGATAATTTTTGTAATTTAAATCCACTTGGTCTTTACTAAAGGTCGTCCAAATATTATGAATTTTACCTTCATTATCCGTATATTCACTCAAAAGCGGGCTAGTACGAGGGCGTACGACTTGAGTTAAATCTACCGCAGGGTCTAGTTCAATAAAAAAATCTTTGAAATAGCTATCCCCGCTCATGAAGGCTTTGAACCAATCTGAAAATTGGGAGACATGATTAATCACGCCATCGACCATTAAACGATACTTTGAACTAATAGCATAAATCTCCCGCCATGAGCCCATATTGGGATCGACCGCACTGTAATTAACAACAGAAAACCCATCATCAGAAGAGGATTGGTAAAAGGGTAAGATATGAATCGAGTTGATAATGCCATCTAAATGTTTATCCACAAACTCTTTCAACACACTCAAAGAGGGTTCATGAGGTCGGCTGATTTGATCACCATAGGTGATTAAAATGACATCTTTTTCATTGAGACGGTACGGGGTTGAGATGATGCGCTCTTTGTACTTAAAAATCAAATCAATAATGGCATCCAAGGCTCTCTCAGCCGTCTCAGGGGGATAGAGTTGGTGAATACGTTTGTTGATACTGTGCTCAGGATTTGAAATATGCATCATTGGTTATCTTCCTTTACAAATGCTGCAAATTTATCAGAAAAATCTGGCAATACCGACCGCACCGTAATCCATGGAGAGAGTAGGGGTGTACCCATAGGATTTTCATAAAACTTTTCAGCCGCTTCTTTGATCGCTTCTTCGAAAAGATTCACAGCAGCAATCTCTTTCTCTCGATTAAATTCAATGGCACTGAGTTTGGAGAGGGCATTGTATTTTGAAATCTCAAAGCGTGATTCTTGAAAGTAGGTGGTTTGCAAGGTTTTAAATGCCGCTGATGAAAAAACAACCCCTTGCTGTGCCATCACGCGAAAAATTGTAATAGCAATATCGACGGCCATTTTATAGATGCCACTTCCTTCATCACTGGAACCCAAATTTTGATGTTTATGCTCATAATTTTCGATAATTTCTGTTTGACAGATACGACGATTTGAGGTGTTATTATAAACTTCACTCAATGTAGAAACCTCCAATCCCCAAGTCGGCGAAATCGCAATACCACGTCCAAGCGTGCGAATAAAAGAAAATTCTCCCGATAAGGCATAGCGGAAACTGTTCATATAATCTAAATACTCGCTACTGCCATAAATCTTGCGCAGGGAATGGATAAAAGGGGTATAAAAAAGCCGTGTCGCACGTCCGTGAAGTTTGCTGCTCACGCGGGAATAGTAGCCTTTGTTAAATTCAAAATCCAAAGCCGGATGCATGATAGGAAAGAAAAGACGCGCAGGTATTTCACGGTTGTAATTGACAATATCACAATCATGAAGCGCAAAGGCATAGGTATCACTCAAGGTCAAACCATAGCCTAACATCGTCCAAACATTGCGACCTTTTCCGGGAGTATTGAGCCCAGGAAAGCCTGCATCGGTCAATTCAGCATAAAGCTTTTTGATACGAGGGCCATCATTCCAGAGGATATCCACCTCACAAGGCAAGACGGACATAATCTGCTTGACCTCTTCAAACTGACTCTCATTGGCACGATCTAATCCTAAAATGATTTTATGGAGGTATTTCACATGTTTTAACTCTTCGATGATTTTCTTCATCGCCGGTGTTTCAAATTCAGAATACAAAGCAGGTAAAAGCAACACCATATTGTGTCTTTTTGCAAACGACATCAATTCATTTTCAATATCTTCCAAAGATCGATCCCCGTGGTTTTGAAGGGTTGTGATGACTCCATTTTGAAAAAAATCTGACATTTTATCTCCTTGTATTTTAATTTGGTTCGATTAATAGTATCATGATATCCAATAAATTATTGTGCGTCGCTCCTGTCACAATCGCCTCACCGGTTTTGGTAAAATACGTATGCGAATCAAAGTGTGACAAATAACTCTGGATATCTATCTCTTTTTCGGCTGCTATGTTGCTACTATTAGTATCAATCACCGCACCTGCAGCATCAGAATTACCATCAATACCATCGGTTGCCGCACTGAGGAATGTCACCTGAGAGTGGGTATCAAGAAGCTGCAAGAAATGCAAACACAGGTGTTGATTGCGACCTCCTTTGCCCCCTTTTTTGACAATGACAGTAGGCTCACCTCCAAAGAGGTAGGCATGAAATGTCCCCACATGCTCTTGGGCAAATTGATATAAATGTTTCGCGACTACCTTAGCATCGCCTTCAATTTTATCTTTTAAAATAGTAGTAGGAATCTGGTGTTGTATCAATAATGCTTTTGTTTTTTGCAAGACCACATCATTGGACCCGATGATATAATGTGCGATATGTTGAGGTTTGTTTTTGGGTGTCTCATGATGGCGCCCTTGCATCCCCTGAGTGAGATACTGTGTGATACACTCTGGCATCTGATTGAAAATATTGTGAGATTTCAAAGAGGCGATGGCATCGGCAAATGTTGTCGTGTCACAATAAAGCGGGGCAGAACCAATGGCATGAAGATCATCGCCTACCACATCAGAGAGCACCAAAACAATACCCGTCGCTTTTGTAGAAGCGCCCAATTTTCCCCCTTTGATGGCGGAGAGGTGTTTGCGTACGCTATTGATTTCTTCAATCGCCAAACCCCCTTCTAGCATCAAAGTCGTTGCTTGCTGAAGTGCTTCTAGACTGATACCTGCTTCTGGCAATTCCAACATCGCAGAACTACCGCCTGAGAGGAGATAGATAAACAAATCTTCTTCATGAAAATTTTCAAAAAGGGATTTAAAACAGCGTGCCGCTTCAAGACTTTTTTCTGTAGGCACAGGGTGCGAACTCTGAATATAACGGCATGTTTGTGTTGGTATTTGATCATGATAAGCCCCAACCATAACGCATTGGTGAAGGCGCGTTCCTAAAAGTGCTTGCATCGCATGCATCATAGGCAATACCGCCTTGCCGGAACCTAGCAGATGAATCTTGCGATAGTGTCTCAAATCATAGCAAGCATCATGAATATAAAATCGCTCATCTTTTATAAAACACGCTTGTGAAATCAGTTTTTGTGGTCTCACCTCTTGAAGCACCGACTCAAAAAGTGATTTCAATAACACTTTATAAGACATCAAAATGCGCCCTCAACGCTTGATTCCAACCCGATGGTCCTGGAAATTTTGCTTTGGTGAGATTTTTGATAGCACCGGACATATAACTCCCATCTGGATGCGGTATCAAGATAGGATTATCCACACTTTGGAGCATGCTCAAATCATTAGGACTATCTCCGAGTGCGATAGTCGTGAAATTTTGCTGATACTTTTGTTCATAAAAGTCTTTCACCACTTCAATGGCTTTGGCTTTGTCCTGTCCTTCGGTGATGAGGTGATAAAATCTCCCTCCTGCTACCACATTCAATCCATCCGTATGTGCCATTTGCTGTAACGTCTCAAGTTGGTCTTCATCTTCCAATACAAAAGGTTCGGTAAACAGTCGCTCTCTTGCGGCTTGTGCTTTTTTAGGATTTAATCCTGTCAATGTCACAATCTCTTCAAGACTCATATCTGAAAATCCCTGCATGGCTATCTTTTTTTTGTATTTCGCAAAAGATTTACGTATCATGTGAATATCAAAGCCTAATGCTAATGTTTTTGTCACGCCTTGATCACAGATATAGATACCCGCTCCATTTTCAAAGACAAAGGTATTGAAAATTTTGAGTGATTTTTGAAGTTCTAAAATCTCATTTTTTGTTTTACTGCTCACAATAATCAAAGGAATATTGTGCGTTCTCACAAAATTTAACATCTCTTTTGCAGGCGCAAAACTGTAGGTATCATGATCTAAAAGTGTGCCATCTAAATCAGTAAAAATTATCGTATTATAGGTCTCTTTGTTTGTTTTCATACTTACATTATATTGAAATATAAAAATAATGCAAATCTTTTTTGTTTATAATATAATCAAATATGAAAATACTTTGGATAATATAAAAATGTCATATTTGTGATACAATTATAATGAAAATAAATTTATAAGGAGTTAACCATGGAAAGAAGATCTGTTTTAAAAGCTGCCGCTGTTTTAGCTCTTGCGACAACCTATTCATCTGCTTATGATAATAGCAAAATCGTCAATACGATGAAAATGAAGATAAAAGACCCCGCACATCCAACCGACTTTGAACTCAAACACACCCCTCAAATCACGCTCTCAGCGCTAGATGAAAAGGGATATATCACCGTTGATGTTACTGTTGGTGAAAAAGGAATCATTCATCCAAGTACTGAAGATCACTGGATTTATAAACTTGAACTCTATGCCGATGGCAAAAAAGTAGGTTCTCTTGATCTTGAACCGGTAACCTCACGAGGGTATCTCGGTGCCAAAGTCCTCTATAAAGGCCTCAAAGAACTTCGTGCTGTGAGTTACTGTAACCTGCACGGTACGTGGGAAAATACACATAAAGTATAACACATTAGCTTAGAGATTATTTCTCTAAGCTGCTACTTTCTTACACATAATAATCGGAATCTTTTTTATCAGAGACAAACATATGCCCAGGTGCATGCGTGATGGCAAAAGGAAGTTTGACATCTTTTAGCACATTTTGAGGGGTCACGCCACAAGGCCAAAAAAGCGGAATCTCATCTGCTTCAATCCTCACGGCATCACCATAATCGGGATGATGAATATCGCGAATCCCAATCATCTCAGGGTAACCCACTTGAATGGGAGTACCATGCATATTAGGATAGTGGCTGGTGACCACACACGCATCTGCTACGCGCTCTTTTTTGATCGGACGCATGGAAACCACCATATCACCATGGAAAATACCCACAGGTTTTAGTTTGATGTTGGTACTGTACATCGGGACATTGACACCCATATCGACATGACGCAATGGGATATTGTTTTTTACCAGTGATGTTTCAAAGGTAAAACTACAACCAATCAGAAAAAATACCAAATCTTGGGTATAAAATTCTTCAATATTAGTGAGCGTTTGTGTCACCACACCATTTTCAACGATATTATAAAGGGGCAATTCATTTAAAAGATTAGCCCCTGGGGCTAAAATTTTGGATTGATAAGAGTCTTTGATGATTTCCAATACTGGCATCGCTTTTGAGTTAGCTTTGGCAAATTTTTCAAAATCATCGGCATACTCTTTTGGGATTACAAACATATTAGCTTGTACGTATCCCTCGCAATATCCCGCAGTCGGTTTGGCAAATTCACCACTAGCAATCTGTTTTCTAAATTCTTTTGCTTCCATATTCTCATACCTTGTATTTCATTATTTTGTGAGGATTATCACATTTATTTAATTAGGAAGTCCTAAAATTAAGTTAACAAATTATAAAATTATCAAATGAAAAACTCTAAAACGATAGATGAAATCATCTTACAACACTCAACAAGAAAAATGGATTTGATACAAGAAGCCTATCCGGTTTTACACTCACAAGTAGCCGTCGAGCACTTTGTGACCCTTCCCAAAGGTGTCGTATTTTTGTATACCGGATTTTATGTATCCTCCTTCGCAGAGACCGATGGTCCGCTTGGCACCTATTTCTTGGCACGAGCACTGCGTACACTAGGCTATACGCCCATCATCATCACAGACGAATACTGCGATGGATTTTTTAAAGAAATAGAGGTCATTCACATACCTTTAGACGGTCATGATGAAGAACACTATCTCACGATGATCCATCAGCACCAGCCTATTTGCCATATTTCTATTGAACGTTGTGGAAAAAATGCCAATGGTATCTATGCTAATATGCGTGGAGATGATATCAGTCCCTTTACGGCACCGGTGGATGAACTCTTTGAGCTGGGACGCCGTTTTGCACCGACGTTTGCCATAGGAGATGGGGGCAATGAAGTCGGCATGGGAAATTTTAAAACCTTTATCCAAGAATCCCTCTCCTTGGTCCCTTGCGTTGTAAAGTCAGATTTTCCCATCATTGCATCAGTTTCTAACTGGGGTGCGTATGGTTTCATCGCCCATCTTGAAAAACTGACGCAAAAAGAGTTATTACCCACATTTGATGCGGTGGATGATTATCTTAGACATATTGTTTCTTTGGGTTCTATCGATGGCGTCACTAAAAAAAATGAAAAAACCGTCGATGGTAAAGCGTGGACTTTAGAACAAAACATCTTAGAAGAGCTAAAAAAAGCCGCACGATTTTCTGATTTGTAGTCATACAGTTTTAAAAACCGAAAAAAATAGATATAATATTCACATGAGTTTTAAGAACTCTATAAAAGGAGCGTGTTATGAGAAAATTATTAGTGTTGCTTTTACTGTCATGTGCATTTTTTGCTAGTATTTTGAATGCAAATATGGAACAAGAAAGGCGCGTATTAACGGCCTCAAAGATTTTACAAGAAGCTCTATTTGCACCAAAAACAGGAATCACCAAAGCATTATTACATAATGCAAAAGCAATTGCTGTCTTTCCCAACACAGTCAAAGGTGCCTTTTTAATAGGGGGCAGAGTAGGCGATGGTGTCATGAGTGTCAAAGACATGGATGGCGCTTGGAGTGAGCCTATTTTTGTGAGCCTCAAAGGAGTAAGTGTCGGATTTCAAATCGGTGTGCAATCCACAGATATTATCATGATATTCAAAACCGAACGCAGTATTGATGGCCTCTCTACTGGTAAATTAACCCTAGGTGTTGATGCCGGAGTTGTCGCGGCCGCAAAAGGTGTCAAAGCTGGTGATAAAACCGATGAAAAACTAGCAGCAGACATCAAAACTTTTGGTAAGAGTAGCGGTTTGTTTATCGGTGTATCTTTGAGCGGTTCAACCCTCACAGTCAATGACACAGCAGATTTTAACTACTATGATACCATCATCTATGTCAATGATATTTTAACTCATGATAAAATAAAAAACAAACCAGAATCAGAAGAATTCAAAAGAGTCCTTCGTAGTTTATAGGCCAAAATCTTGGCCTCCCTTTTGGGTGTATTATCATGGATAATCGACGATTAGATTAACAGATTACTGTATCGTATCATGATTCTTTATTGGTTCTGCGAAAAATCTTCTCCGAACTAGGAAAATCATCGACTTCGTCGAAATCATCCTCTTCATATATATCATCATAATCAATCGTAAATATTTTATCATAACCCAACGTGACAAGCGCATCATCCATCGCTTTTGGATTGAACTTTGTCTTTTTTGCCTGATCGATAAGGGTTGCGATATCCTCTTCACTCACACCATTTGCACGCATTTCGTTTGCCACATCTTTATAGGTCATGATCGTCCTCTAAAAATAATATATTATGATATTATAAACTACTTTTGAGAGGAATTAGCTTAAATAAATATTAATATTTTATTATAATTTTACACCCAGGAGCGCATCATTGGGCAAAGAAATGCTTGAGGCCTTCTAAGATAAAGCGTACCGCAATTGAGGCGAGAATCAATCCCATGATTCGAGTCACAATATTCAAACCCGAATGTCCCAATCGCTTACCCAGTGGTTCAGAGAGTAATAAAACCGGCCAGATTAACAAGCAGACAAAAATCACAATCAATCCTAAAGATAATTTTTCCACGATATGATGCGTCGATGTCGAAAACAAAATCACCGTACTAATTGCACCCGGTCCAGCAAGCAACGGAATGGCAAGAGGAACCACCGCGACATCCTCCTTGCCCAGCGCTTCATTGCGTTCAGCCGCACTGGTTTTGACACTAGAAACTTTAGCCTGCAACATGTGAATGGACATCAAAAGCAGCAATATCCCCCCAGCAATTCTAAAAGAATCAATATCAATAGCAAAAAAGCTCAACATATAAGTACCACCAAAAGCGCCGATTAAGAGGATGGTAATCATCGCAATAATAGTCTTTTTTATGGTGGCTTTTTTTTGTTCTTTATCTTCATCCACCGTCACAGCCAGAAAGATTGGAATCGCTCCTATTGGGTTGAGTATGGAGACAAGTGTGACAAACATGTGCATCAAAGTGGTAGATTCCATGGTAGCTATCCTAAATTTTTTCGTATTTTAACATAATTGAGCCCATGACGTAGCTTGTCATTGTTCTAAAACAAAAGGAAATTTCACATCTTTGTCGATGCTTCGGATGTGAAGGTCTTGTTGTGGGAAGGGGATTTCGATGTTATTTTCATAAAGGGCGTTGTAAATCACAATCAAAAAGCGTGAGATGGTACTTTTTGGACTTAAAATTTCACGCCCTTTAATCCAGACAAACAGTTCATAATCCACGCTACTGTTGTTCATGTTTGTCATGATAATATTAATGCCTCTATCTTTGGTATTGATGAGATCTTTAAATTGGCATTTTTCTACCGCCTCTTTTACGACTGCGATGACCTTCTCAGGCTTGGTACCATAGGCCACGCCAAAGGGGACTTGAAAACAGCGAATATTATCATTCATCGTCCAGTTAATCACATTGTTTTGTACAAAATTTTGGTTGGGTACGATGACATCAATATTAGAGTTTGTATTGATTGTGGTCGCGCGCATGTGAATACCGCTAACATGGCCTTTGAGACTATCGGAGAGTTCGATATAATCCCCCACTTTGATGCTACGCTCAAACATGATAATGATACCGGAGATAAAATTCGATACGATATTTTGTAAGCCAAAACCAATACCCACAGACAGCGCTCCTGCTACTAATGCGATAGAAGAGAGATTGATACCTAAGACATTAAGAGCCACAAAAAATGAGATAATGAGGATGATATAATACCCGATATTAGAGAAAATCATTTGAGTGGAGTCATTGATTGAGATACTCTTTGGCATAATATTTTTGATATTGGCCCGATAAAACCTCCCAATAATAAATCCAATAATAAAAATGAAAACCGCCACGACCATTTTGAAAATGCTTATCGGTGTACCGTTGATTTTAAACATAGGGTCCCTCATCACTCGCCAAAATGAGGAGACCAGGCTTTTGAACTCTTGCATCGTGGAGCCAGTAATCACTTTGATAGTGCCAAGATAGTGTTTTTCCATGGCACTCATCAAAGGAATGACATCAACTTTGAGCGATTCTGAGAATTCTAATTTTGATATTTGTGCCGTGATTTTATCTGCGGTATCAAAAACTTTTTTATCTTTATGTTTGAGTTCATTTGAAAATTGTAAAAAGAGATAGACGACCGTTTTCAAGACCGACGCATTGTAATGTTTTTTTTCTTGTTCAATGGTCTCATTGATTTTTTTAATTCTAAAACTCGTCTTATTAATCAGCTCAAATCTCTCTTTTTCAATCTCTTGCCTATCGATTTCATTTTTAAATTTATCACTATCATGAGAAGAAGTTTCGATTTTCACAGAGAGATTGTCTATATCAAAATCAAGATTTTTCACTGACGTATCCAAGCTATTTTCGATTGCTTTCATTTTACTGACTATGGCGCTAATTTGTTTTTGATATTGCAACATACTTTTACTATAAAAAGCATCTTGCAGTTGTAATGTCAATAACGAAGGACTTGTATTTTTAATCTTTCCAATATCGTTTTTCAAGATTTTAAGTTTCTCTTTGATTTGTATGATTCTGTTGCTCAGTGTGTTTTTCCTCAAGGCATGCTTCATATAAGTATCAAATAAAAGCCCATAAGCGTGGGTATCCTTTGGCATCTTTATCGCAGGTATCTTCTCAGTTGCATTGAGGTCAATGCCCATAAGCTTGTATATGAGCGCTTTTTGTAAAGCGATTTCATCACTGGTAGAGTCTTCTTTTGGAAGGGTTTTGAGTAAATTTTTGTAGATGTGTGGATTTGCATTGATGAGTGTGTCATTGGTATCAGCACCATACAAGGCGATGCACACAAATAAAAAGATGAAACAGTGTCTTATAAAACTCGCCATCATAAATTCCTCCTTCAAACACTTTTGAAAGAAATGCTGATATTTATATTATAGCGAATGTTGGTTGATTGTGAGTTTTATTTTATGAAATGGCAGAGAGGATGGGATTCGAACCCACGGTAAGTTACCCTACACACGCTTTCCAAGCGTGCTCCTTAAGCCACTCGGACACCTCTCTACACAATAAAAAGAAAAAATTATACCTTTTTTGCACTTAGCTTGAGATTATGCTAAAGTACTAAAGCCATAAATTTTTGGTTTTTTTAATAAGGTCGTTATATGAAATTGTTATTATTCTTTTTATTATTTTATGTTCCTCTTTGTGCTATTGAGGATAATGAAATTTTACTCATTCATTCATATAACAAAGGCTTAAAATGGACCGATGGCATCTCAAAAGGTTTGGAAGATGTGATTGCCAAACATAAAGCTTATGAACTCACAACCGAATACATGGACAGCAAGAAAATTGACTCAAAACAATATTTTAATGCCTTAATGAACCTCTACAAAATCAAATTTGCACACAGAAAATACAAAGTCGTCATCGCCAGTGATAATTATGCGTTTAAATTGGTACTGGCAAATCAAAAAAAATTGTTCAAAAATGCTCCCATTGTATTTTGTGGGGTTGAGGATTTCAATAAAAAAGATATTCCACCCGCACAGCAAAACAGTGTCACTGGCGTTGTTGAATACAAAGAAATTATCAAAAATATCGAACTCATCCAATCCCTCATGCCGCATTTAAATACCTTGTATATTATCAGCGACAACTCCTTTTCATCTTTGGCGATAAAAAAACAGATTTTAGATAGCGTCAAACTCTTTGAACACGATTTTAAAATCGTTTTTGATAATGATATCATCTTAAAAACACTCCATCAAAAAATCGATGCTTTGCCCGAACATAGTGCTGTTTTATTGACCAGTTTGTATAAGGATAAATTTGGAGAGTATATCCCTTATAATGATTTGAGAAACTTTTTTTATGCCTCAAAATATCCGATATTTGCAGTCAATAAAATCCATCTTGGAGAAGGCATCGTGGGAGGGGTTATGATCAATCCCTATGACCAAGGCTATATGGCTGGAGCCAAGGCATTTGAAATCATTGATGGCAAAAGTCCTGGTACCATCTCTGTGAGTATTCCTGCGGCGCGCTATTATTTTGATTATAAAATGCTCAAAAAATACGGCTTTAGTGTCGCACAATTACCGACATCAGCAGTGGTTGAAAATGGTCCCCAAAAATTTTCAGAAAAACACAGAAAACTCATCGACAGTGCCTTTGCCATGATGCCCTTACTCATTTTATTGATTATCATCCTGATGTTTAATATCATAAAAAAAATCCAACTTGAAACCAAGTTGATAGAGCAAAATGAGCTCGATAATGTCCTATTAAACAATATCAAAAGTGCGATATTTTGGAAAAGTAAAAATAACAAAATTTTAGGATGCAATGAGTCATTATGCCATTTAGTCGGTATGGAAAAGCGCGATATTATAGGCAAACAAATCGAAGATATTTTACCAGAATTGTGTACCGTAATCCATGATTCAAACCCCTTTGTCAATGAAATGGAAATGGTCTTTAAAAAAATCAAAAAAGAACCCATCGATGTGGTTATAAGACGCAAGCAATACCTAGATAAAAACAATCATGAAGCAGGTGTGGTCACCCTCATCAGCGATATTACCGAAATCAAGAAAAATCAACTCAAAAGAAAAAAAGAGGAACAATTCATCATCCAACGATCAAAACTCTCAGAAATTGGTGAGATGATGACCTCAATCGCACACCAATGGAAAGCCCCACTTGTGGAAATCTCAACCATTGCCCAAGAATTACTCTATACCAGGAAAAAGAGAGCCATCACACCAGAGGGTGCCAAAGAATTTGTAGATGACATCATGAGACAAGTACAATATATGTCACGCACCATTGATGACTTTAGAGCCTTTATCAAGCCCTCAGCTTCGAAAAGTCATTTTAAAATCAAACAAGCCATCCATGAGCTTGTTAATATTGTCAAGAACAATTTAGACCATAACTATATCGAAGTACAAACGATTATCGATGATGATTATATCACGTATGGATACCCCAATGAATTGAAACAATCCATCTTAAATATTTTGAATAATGCCAAAGATAGTATTTTGAAGAAAAAAACTCATGAAGATTTTGATGCACGTATCATGATAGAAGTTTATAAAAAAGAGCAGATATTCATCAGTATTAAAGATAACGGTGGAGGCATCGAAACATCGCTACTCTCTTCCATATTTGAGCCTTTTTTCACGAGCAAAGAAGATGGTGATGGTTTTGGATTGTACATGGCCAAATTAATCATCGAAGAGAAAATGCATGGTCATATTGATGCAATACCATGCAATGAGGGAGCGCATATTTTAATCCAATTGGCTCCAAGTACCATAAAGGAAGATAAAAAATGAAAATTTTACTTTTGGAAGACAATAAAAGACTCTCGATGCTAGTATCAGAGGCATTGGAACAAAAAAACTATCATGTAGAATTATTTGAAAATGGAAAAACCGCCTTAGAAAATATTGATAATGGGTATGATTGTTTTATCCTCGATATCAATGTCCCCGGCATCAATGGATTGACCTTTTTAAAAGAACTCCGCCTCATGGATAAAGAGACTCCTGCCATCATTATCAGTGCCAATGTTGAACTAGAAACGATACAAGATGCCTATTCTAAAGGATGCGATGAATATCTCAAAAAACCTTTTTTTATCTATGAACTCGAAATCAAATTGGATAAACTCTGCAAAGCCCAAGAGTGTCATCTTTACTTACCAGAGGGGTACTGTTTTCATATCAAACATGAGCAATTAAAAGACCATCATGATAACGTGATAAAATTGTCAAAAAAAGAGATTTTATTGCTGAATCTTTTTGCTAAAAATATCGATAAAATTGTCACCTTTGAGGCCATTGAACTTCATGTATGGGAGGGTGATTTAACCACAACTGAAAATATAAGAGCGCTCATCAAAAGACTCAGAAAGAAACTTCCTGCTAATACTATCTTATCACAAGGAGGCATGGGGTATAAGATTGTCCATACAAAATAATACAAAAAAACCACTCTTTGCTTTCCTTTTTTCCATATTTATACAAAAATAATTGTCCTTTTTAAAAAAAGTCCCATTTTTATCCCGATGCTCATACTATACTGTCACCATAAGAATTAAAAATTTAAGGAGCATCAAATGGAATTTTTTATCCAGCTTTTAGTTGTTTTGGCAGTATTATTTTATGCTGCAAGGAAGGGAGGCATCGCCTTGGGTCTATTTGGTGGCCTTGGCGTTGTCGTGTTAGTCTTCGGATTTGGTCTCACACCAGGTAGCCCTCCTGTTGCTGTTATGTTGGTTATGCTATCTGTTATCATTGCAGGAGCCACCCTTCAAGCCTCAGGTGGATTAGATTGTATGTTGCAGGTTGCAGAGAAGATATTAAGAAAACATCCAAAATACATCACAATTTTAGCACCGCTTTCAACCACAACATTGACCTTTCTATGTGGAACGGGACATGTGGTCTATACGATGCTTCCTATTATCTATGATATTTCTATTAAAACAGGAATTAGACCTGAGCGACCATTGGCGGCAAGTACGGTTGCGGCACAAATGGGGATTATCATCTCGCCGGTATCTGTTGCTGTTGTCTCTTTGATAGCGATGCTTTCAGGTCATGTCATGCTCAATGGTCAAGAAGTTGATTTGATTGGACTGCTTTCTATCACCATCCCAGGAACACTTGTAGGGGTATTGGTTATGGGACTTTGGAGTATGTATCGGGGTAAAGATTTAAAAGATGATGCAGAATTTCAAGATATGATTAAAGATCCTGAAATGAAAAAATATGTTTATGGCGAAAACAAAACACTCCAAGGTATGACATTGCCAACAAAACAATGGGCATCTATGTGGCTATTTTTGGGTGCTATCGCAGTGGTCGCATTACTAGGTGCTATTCCTGAACTCAGACCTATCGTCAAAGGTAAACCGTTGTCTATGGTACTGGTGATACAAATGTTTATGCTCTTTGCCGGTGCGATTATCTATATCGTCGGGGGTGTTAAAGCCAAAGCAGTCGCTAACAATGAAGTGTTTAAATCAGGAATGGTTGCATTAGTCGCGGTATTTGGTATCGCTTGGATGACGAAAACAATGTTTGGTGCTCATATTGGTGAGGTCAAATCAACATTGGGTTCAATCTTACAAATATATCCTTGGGCTTATGCTATCATCTTTATGTTTGTCTCCAAGCTCATCAATTCACAAGGGGCAACACTAGCCGCCATGGTTCCAATCGCGCTTAGTATCGGTGTCCAACCAGGACTCGTAGTCGCATTTGCAGCCTCTTGTTATGGTTATTTTATCTTGCCAACTTATCCAAGTGACCTTGCGGCTATCAATTTTGATAGATCTGGAACGACGAGAATCGGGAAATTTGTCATCAATCATAGCTTTATAATCCCTGGTTTCATCGGTGTGGGTACCTCACTCACTGTGAGTTACATCGTAGCAAAACTTGTCGGTATTATTTAAATGAAGAATATAATGAGAAAGTATGAACTACTTTCTCATTTTTTTTAAGCAATCTTTACAAATGACATGAAATGTCAATATTTCACTTAATACTTTACTTTGAGAGCGTTTTTCAACTTGGTCGATTAAATCATCAGCTTCAATTTTAAAATCTTCAATCCGTCCGCATTCATCACAGACAAGATGGACGTGATTTTCTTTTGCAATCTCAAAATAATCTTTTTTATTAGAAATTTTCACTTCACTCACAATCTCTTTTTGAATCATATCATTGATATTTCTATAAATCGTAGAGAGTGATAGTGTTGGAAATTTTTCGTTGATGATTTGCTGTATTTCTTCAAGAGTTGCATGACCACACTCTTCTAAAGTATTCAAAATACATAACCGCTGTGGTGTTGCTTTTAGTTCATGTGTTTTTAATAGTTCTATATGTGACATAGTAGAGCCTTTTTAATATTATTGTTAGAACTATATCACAATTGCTAATTTTTTGCAAATAGTTAATATTATTTTGGTATAATTATAGCATGAAAAAACAATATCGAACCTTTTATATGCGCTTGGCGATTGGACTGACTTTTATATTGGCATTACTCATCAGTAGCCTTTATCACGCATTTTTTCAATAATATCCCAGACAAATGTCTTCGCTCAATCGGATTTTTTTCTCAAAAGGCTCCGGACCAAAATATTGACACTTTTCAATATAAAGATGATAATCATAATCCAAGTCAAAATCATCGTAAAATTTTCTAAGATTCACCAATTTGACGATTCCAATTTGTTTGATTTCCAAAATATCATAGATTTTTGAGTGATTACTCTCAATCAGATGCGAGGGAGCCAGACCGGTAAATTTACAAAAAGCTTGCGATTGAACATAGCCATCTAAATTCGTACATTGCTTCACAAAAGGTTGGTATTTTTCAGGTAGGGTGCGTTTATCAATAAAAACAATCCGACAAGAATCATACTTGCTCACCCGAACATTTTTCCAAAACCGATAAGCATTTGATGAAATATTGGCCAACTTTGATAATTCTAGATTGAGGATATAATTTTCAAGTGTTGTCTTGTAAGAAATTCTTCTCATTTTCATCTCAAACACAACCTTTCATTGTCTATCATGATACCCATCTATCTATATGAATTTTAATAAAAGTTGCGCCAATACAATCGATAAAACCAAAGCCATCGGATAAACCGCGGCATAAGAGATAGAGGGATAATCTGATTTTGTAATATTATTAGACATCGTCAAAGTCGGTGTTGATGTCATACCGCCTGAGAGCAATCCCATAATATTTAAAAAATTCATCTTAAAAAAGATACGACAGATAAACGCCATCAAAAAAAGTGAAAATATTAATGCAAAGATTGCAATATAAACTGGTAATAATCCATTTTCAGACAAAGATTTTGTGAGAAATTGCCCTGCATTTGTCCCAATTGAGGCCATAAAAATAAGCTGTCCCAGCGTCTTCATGAGCGTATTAGAATGAGGAGAGAGTTGCCACACAATGGGTCCCACGCGCCCAAATCTACCTAAAATTAATGCCGTAATTAAAATACCCCCGACAAAACTGAGTCTGACATCGCCAATCATCGGCAAAGATAGAGGAATATTGCCCAAGAGAATGCCAAATACGATACCTAAGGAAATCGGCAAAAAATCAGCAGCAGGATAGGTCAAAAGATCATTTCCCACGATTTTAGTCACACGCTCACCATACTTTTGAGGGGCAACGACATAGAGTTTATCCCCTAACATCAGCGATAATGTCGGATGTGGCGCAATATCAATGCCGGCTCTTCTTACCTTGGTGATAATCGCACGCAGCGATTTTAACTCTTTAATACTCGCTATTTTTTTACCAACCAAATCTTTGGACGTGAGTAACAATCGGTACACTTTCATATCATCATGAAATTTATACGCCTCACCCATTTCTGTACCTAACATAACACTAAGCGTTTCGAGTTGTTCTTGGGTACCTGAGACTCTGATGATATCATTGTAATGCAAAAAAACGCTATTTTTTTCATCTAAATCACACTTATCAACCGCTTCAACACGCTCAATCAAAGTTTTCGTTAAACTCTCTACTTGCGCCTTTTTGATTGGTTTTTCTTTGAGATTGATATTATTGATTTTAAAATTTTTGGTTAAGATTTGTGGGTATTTTTGTTTTTGTAAAGATTCGTAATTTTCTAATTCTTTGGCTAAATTAACACGAAAAATAATAGGCAAAATTCTGATAAAAAGTATGGTAGCAACAATCCCAAAAGGATAAACAAGCCCAAAGATGACTGAAATAACCGGATCATTTTTCACTTCAATAGCCGCAGCAAGAGATGGCACACTGGTCAGTGAACCTGTAAAAATTCCATCAATCACCGCACGGTCAAGATGAAAATAGTTGCCTAAGGCAAAAATCGTCAAAAAGATACACAAAAGAAGACAAAACGCTAAAATATTTAATTTTAAACCATCTTGTTTGATGGTTTCAAAAAATCCAGGACCAGATTGAAGTCCCACGGCATAGATAAAGATAGCCAATCCAAATAATTTAAAATTATCAGAAATCACCATCCCAAAATGACCGGCAATCAAGGCAACTAAGAGCATCGCGGTAATATCAAGCGAAAACCCTCTTATCTTGATATTTCCCAATATATAACCGATAGAAATAATGGAAAAAAGATAAAAAATTTCACTATCAATCATACCGTTTTTGCCTTTTTTTGCGAATTATACACTCTCAAACCTTTAAAAATTATTTTAAGTATGTTTAGATATAATACTATCCGCTCTCTTTTAGACCTGTGCAATATTTACTAAGAGCAATGCTTCAGGGCGGGAACGCAGCAGAGCACTTTTTTTAGATGTGTGCCGCAGTAATCTGAAAGAGGGTTTTTCTTTTGATTAACTCTCCAAAAATATTTCTATCTCTTTTGCTAAATGATAAAAATCAACATCACCTTCACGAAGATTTTCTTGTAGTTTTTTGGCAATATACTCTTTACCTTGTGTCAACTCTTTTGACTTGACCCCATGTGATATTGAGAGCGTTGCTTCTATAAAAGCAGAAATCCTATCACAATTTTTAAGCGCTTTGCCATCGATAGGCGAATATTGATCTTCATTATAGGATTTGAGGTCTTCAACGACTTGAATCTCTCCTTCTTGTATGATTTTATCTAAAAATTCATTTTTTTTGCCATCATACAAACCCAATACATATTGGAACTCTTTTAAAAATTTTGAAGGAATATACGGAAATATTTCATCTTCCATCACTTTGATTTCGTATTCACTAATAATATCATCCAAGCCATTAACAGAATATTTTACCGGGGAGATAATATCGCGAGTGAGTGCTTCGGGGAGATCATGAAAGAGTGCGCAGAAAAAATTGTTTTCGATTCTTTTATCACAGGCCCCAATATGCAACGAATAAAAATAACTCAGCGTTGCGACAATCAGCATATGCCCTAAGACAGAAGTTTCGGGAACACGAGGCGTCTGTGCCCATCTTTTTTGAAATCTGAGTCGACCGCTAAGATCGATAATTTTGGAAATTTTTTTATTCAAAGAGATTTTTCTCACACTTACCAATTCATAATAATCCTCAATCTCTTCTTCCACCGCTTCTTTGACTTTTTCGATACCACTGAGAAATTGACTGGTTTGATAAACGATAGAAAATTCCCATTTTGTTGATAAATATGACGCTGCCTTGAGTAAAAACCGCTCTTTTTTATACATCATAGGGTCATCAAGATAACGTTCAAATCTTTTGAGAAATTCACCATTTTCAATATCAATAAGCGAATTTGAAAGTTTTGAAAGGATCCACGCGTTGATCTCTTTTTCTTTGAGTTGGAGTGCTTTTCTAAAAACATCCGGTCTGATATCTGTGACCACCACACGCCGTAAAAATTCAAAAATTCCTGCTTCTATTAGATGGACTTTGTTAATATCTTCTTCGATATTGGCCATCATGTAAGCGATAATAAATTTGTGCGCTTGTTTATCCAACTCAACTAAATTAACCATCCTAGGATAATCATTCCATCGTTGTATTGAAGCGGCGGCGAAAAGGTGCTCTACCAGTTCCGGACTTATCATAAACTATCCTTTTTTAACAGTGTCCGAATCGATTTCAATCGTCGTATGGACATTACCTCTTGGATTAAAATCAGCAAAGACTTTAAGCCATTTTGGTTGGAGTTTTGAATACAAAGTATCATAAATTTCATTGGCACTGTCTTCATGAGAAATATTTCGTGTCATGAAGCTGTTAATATATAACTTGATTGCTTTGAGTTCCACCACATAATCTTGTGGAATATATTCGACATAAATCGTCGCAAAATCTGGATAACCACTTCGTGGGCACAGACAGACAAACTCTGGTAATGTTAATTTAATCACATAATTTTTTTTGTTTTTATTGGGCCATATTTCTAAATCTTTTTCAACATCAAACTCTTTAATCTCTTTTTCACCGTATTTCATCATTGATACCTCTTTTTTCTATAATTTGATTCAGGTTTTTAGGTTTTGAAACATAAAATCCCTCGATATATGTTGGATTCATTGCTGCAAAATTATGATATAAATCTTCTCGATCTATGAATTTTATCATCGTCTTTATATCTAATTGTTCGCACAATTCTAACAAATTTTTTAAAATCATTTTGTAGGTTATATTGTCTATATATTTAGTATACTCAATATCAAACTTCACGATATCAATCGGTAAATTTTTGAGATATTCAATAGAACAATTGTTGCCACCAAAATGATCAAGTGCAATCAAAAAACCTGATTTTTTATATTGTAACAAAATTTCATTAAATCGTTTGATATCCTCATAAGTATTTTTTTCATTAATATTTAAAATGATAGATTTGGGATCTATTTTTTGATCATATAATAAATCCTTAAGATAGATTCTAAAATCATTATCTCGTAATGATACAGGAGAAATATTTAAACTAAAAAGGACATCTTTGACATGAAAATCTTTGATTTCATTAACAAAATAGTGTAAAATCTTCTTATCAAATATTTTTTCAAATCCCCCAAAACTGATTGCTTTCTTTGCTTGTTGCGTGGACAATAATCCATAATCTTTTGAATAAATTTTGGCAGAAACTTCATAAATTTCTATTTTTTGATTTTGAAGATTGATACTCGGTTGATATTTTAAAAAGAATTTTTCACTTTTAATAGCATTAAATATAATATTTTCAAACTCATTGGGTTTAATATTGGGTATTTTTAAATCCTCTTCTTTCTCTTCATCAATGAGAGAAAAAAGTTTTTTAATAATATTTTCTATTTTTGTATCATAATGTGAATCAATCAAAGAAAAAACAATTTTTACTTCAATATCTTTAATACCGACATTCTTCAGTTCTTTTGAAAACATCATCAAAAAATGTTTTAGCTCTTTTTTATTGTGTCTCACAATCAATAAAAAATTTCCACCGCCATATCGACCGATTGGTGTCTTTTTAAAATTATAATTTTCTAAAAATTGGTTCAGTCGTGTTGCAAAATTTGAGAGAATACTATCAGTATTGGCCACACCGTATCGCTCATTGATATCAAAAATATTTTCTAAAGAAATGAGAATAATCGTCGATTTTTTTTTTCGATGAATCTCTTTTTCTATGAGTGAGATAATCTCTTTTCGATTAAAGGTCTTCGTTGTCTGATCGATAAGCGTTGTTTTAAATCCATTATAAATCAGATAAAAAATATAATACGTATAAATGGGCACTAAAAATGTCAATAATACCAGCATCATGATATTATTTATAAATTGTAAAGTAAGGATAATATATAAAATCAAAATCAAGAAAGGAAATGTGATTTTTAAAGCAATAGCAAATCGATTTCCTCTCTCTTTTGATTCAGAATATAACATTAAACATCCAGATGTTTGACATCTTTCGCATGATCTTGAATATATTTTCGTCTAGGTTCCACTTCATCTCCCATAAAGAGTGTAAAAGTGTCGCTTGCAAGTTCCATATCTTCAATATTTACTTTCAACAATCTTCGGTTTTCTGGATTCATCGTTGTTTCCCAAAGTTGTTCAGGATTCATTTCACCTAAACCTTTGTAACGTTGAATATAAGCACCTTTTTTAGCAAATTTTTCAATATTATTTAAGACATCAACCGGATCTTGTCCTTCAAGATTCAATTCTTTTTCTTTAATCTTTGTTTGAATATAAAGCGCTTCTTCATAGAGTGGATTTGTAAAAAAATCATCATTTAAAAGTAACTCTTCCAATCCATCTTTGGTTTGAATATAGAGATGGATGGTCTCTTCATCAATGATTTTATTCAAAATATTATAACCAATACTCGTAATAAATGCTTCTATTTTTACATACATGGCCTGATTGTCTAATGAAATAATATCAGGATTTTCAATCAAAAATCGAATCACTTCAATAACAGAATAGCGTTTTTCCAACTCTTTGAGTATGTTTCGATATGCGGCAATAATTTTGAAATAATCAATCAAATCATTCGTGCCAATACCTTCAAAATGAACACTCTCGATTCCACTTGAAATCAACAGCGCATTGAGTTCTGCATCATCTTTGAGATAAATCTCTTTTTTACCTTTTTTATATCGATACAATGGTGGTTGCGCTAAATAAACATAACCTTTTTCAACAACCGGTTTTAAAAATCTGAATAAAAATGTCAATAATAGCGTTTGAATATGACTACCATCCACATCCGCATCGGTCATGATAATGAGTTTGTGATAGCGGAGTTTTTCTTCATTGAATTCTTCACCGATACCACATCCTAGTGCGGTAATCATGTTCTTAATTTCATCTGATTTTAAAATTTTATCCAATCTACTTTTTTCAACATTTAAAATCTTACCTTTGAGTGGTAAAATCGCTTGAAAAACACGATCTCGTCCTTGTTTAGCACTACCGCCAGCACTATCCCCTTCGACAAGATACAATTCACTAATCGTCGCATCTTTACTTTGACAATCTGCCAATTTACCCGGAAGTGTTCCGATATTCATAGAGTCTTTTCGACGCGTTAAATCCCGTGCTTTTTTAGCCGCTTCTCTTCCTCTAGCAGCTGACAATGCTTTGTCCATGACAGCTTTGGCTTCAATTGGATTTTCTTCAAAATATTTCACCAAATTTTCAAAAGTCATTTTTTGAACAATTGGTTTCACATAGGTATTTCCTAATTTTCCTTTGGTTTGTCCTTCAAATTGAGGCTCTGGTACTTTGACACTCACCACAGCAATCAATCCCTCACGAACATCATCTCCGGTAATTTTGATATCTTTTTCTCTCACATTAGCATTGGCATTGATATAATTAACAATCGCCCGTGTGAGTCCCGCACGAAAACCACTCTCATGAGTTCCGCCTTCTGGAGTTTTGATATTATTAACAAAAGAGAGTAGGGTTTCAGTATAACCCGTATTATATAAGAGTGAGATATCGACTTCAACATCATCTGTGGTATTGTTAAAATAAAATGGAGCAGATATTTGATCTTTTTTATTGAGATCTTCTACAAATTGTTTAATACCCCCTTCAAAATGAAAGGTTTCATTTTTACCATCTCGATTGTCTTTAAATTGTATTTTTATTTTAGGATTAAGATACGCAATCTCTTTAAATCGTTTTGCCAAAGTTTCATAAACAAAATCGGTCGTTTCAAAGATATCAGGATCTGGCCAAAATTCTATGGTTGTTCCTCGTTTTCTTGTGTTTTTAACCACTTCTAAACTATTTTGAGGAATACCCGTAGCAAATTCTTGTCGATACTCTTTGCCATCTCTACAAATGGTTGCAATCAGTTTTGAGGAGAGTGCATTAACAACCGAAACACCCACACCATGAAGTCCCCCACTGACTTTATAGGTATCTTTGTCAAATTTACCCCCTGCATGCAAGACGGTTAAAACAACAGTTGCGGCAGATATTTTTTCTGTCGGATGCATCTCCACAGGAATACCCCTACCATTATCAGAAATGATAGCTGAGCCATAATTGGTAATCTCGACATTAATCGTATCACAATATCCTGCCATGGATTCATCAATAGAGTTATCAACGACTTCATAAATAAGGTGATGTAATCCATTGATATTCGTATCACCGATATACATCCCTGGTCTTTTTCGAACAGCTTCGAGACCTTTTAAAACTTTTATATTATCTGCACCATAATTACTCATACAATTAACTCCTTTTTAAACAGATACACTTTTTATTAAATGATGATAGGCATCACAATGGTTATAAAATTCTCATCTTCTAATGTAAACGGAAGAGAACTGTCATTAAATCCTAAGGTAAAATCATTGTTTTCAATATTGGATAAAAAATCTAATAGATAGCGACTGTTGATAGCCAGATAGATATCCTCATCCAATCCTGTATCATATTCGATTTCTGTTTTTGCTTCAATATTTTCATCATTTAAACTCTCAAATACAATTTTGTCTTTTTTAAATGTGATTTTAACTTCATTAGAAATAATCGAAACTTGTTTGATTGAATCAATAATTTTAGATCGGCTCAAAAGCAGTCTGAATTTTTTATCTTTTGGGATAATACGCTCATAATCTGGAAATTTTCCATTGATGAGTTTCGTAAAAAATTGAAAATGCGATGATTTTGCAATTAAAGTATTTTCATCATAAAAAATCTCAATGGCTTCTGAAAAGACTTTTTGCATCTCTACAATGGCTTTTTTAGGAATAATCATTGAAAATTCATCTTCTATATTATTTTCCAATTTCACAACGGCCAATCTTTTAGTATCTGTTGAAACAAGATTGGTAAAACCATTTTTGATGTTGATTAATGCTCCATTGAGTTCTAACTTTGGATTATTATTATCAATGGCTGCTGAGATTTTTTTAATACCTCTAACAAACGAACTACTGTCAATATTAAATTTTGGTTTATTACTAATTTCAGGAAATGAAGGAAATTCATTAGGATTAAACATTGGGAGTTTAAATTTAGAATTACGTTGTTTAATATAGAGATAATCATTGATTGTCTCTAAGGTCACTTCATCATCTTTTAAAATTTTAATGATATCAAGAAGTTTTTTACCATTGGCGGTGGCATCACCATAATCTATGATTTTTACATTTTTAGTATTGTAACTCAAACCAATATCAAAATCTGTTGATTTGATGATGAGCTCGTCTTCTATATTTGTAATAAGAAGATGGGATGTAATTTGACTTAAATCTTTTTTCTCTAAATACGGTTGAATATTGATAAGTATTGTTTCCAATACGCCTTTATTTATTGAAACTTTCATTCAATCTCCTTTTATTATATTAAATAAATATAGAAGTAATAGTAGCTTCGGTTGAAAGTGTGAAAAGTTAAAGCAAATACCGAAAATTCGATATTTACTCTGTGAATAATTTATTTTGATTATTCACAAATTTTCACATTTAAATCATCAATCTACTTTTTTTCCTAAAATTTTATTTTTTAATTCCTCTACTCTTAGTCTAAATGTTTCGTTCGTTTCTATTATTTCATTAATCTTTTTCATATTATGTGATACAGCCGTGTGATCTTTCATACCAAAGTATGATGCCAGCGATGGCATGGAATTTGGTGTTAATGTTCTTGCTAAATAGATTCCAATTCTTCTGGCTTCTACAATATTTTTATTTCTTTTTTTAGATTTGATGTCACTAGGCTTGATATTGAGCTCTTTGGCTATGGTTGTAATAATGTCTTCTAATGTAATATTATTTTTTTTCTCTTTAATTTGTGCTTTCATGACATTTTTTGCAAACTCTAATGTAATCTCTTGGCGCATCAATGTGGCATACGCATTGAGATTGATAATTGCTCCTTCGATTTCTCGAATATTATCACCCATATTGACAGCAATATAATTGGCAATTTCATTATTAAGATCAATACCGTCTAATTCGCATTTTTTCTTAATAATAGCAATTTTTGTTTCAAGCTCAGGCAAGCCAATATCAGCGATTGAACCCCATTCAAATCGACTTTTCAAGCGCTCTTCTAAGCCATTAATCATCTTAGGAGGTTTATCTGAGGTGAGTACAATTTGTTTGCCAGAGGCATGCAATTCATTAAAGGTATGAAAAAATTCTTCTTGTGTTTGAATTTTATTGGATAAAAATTGAGTATCATCAATCAACAATATATCACAACTTCGATATTTTTCACGAAAGCGATCCATGGTTTGATTTTTGAGATTATAAGTAAAATCATTCATAAATTGTTCAATGGTGGCATAAATCACACTTTTGCCATTGAGTTGTGAATAATTTCCGATGGCGTGAATAAGATGGGTTTTACCCAATCCTGTCGGCCCATAAATAAAAACCGGATTGTACATGACTCCTGGTTTTTTTGCTACTGATTTTGCTATAGAATAAGCATATTGATTGGAGCTACCCACTACAAAACTCTCAAATGTATACGATGGGTTCAAAATAGTATTGGTCACGAGTTTATTGGATTCAATCAAAATGTTTTTGCTTTTGGATTTGGGAGTACGCTCAATTTTGTTTTTAACAATAATCTTGATTTCTGGCTTTTTGCCTGTTTTGACTTCAAATAAGTGTGCGATTTTTTGAGAATATTTGGTCTTAATCCAATTGAGTAACAAAATATTGGGTACTTCAAAAATTTTTTGATCAGAATGGGATTCTTTTTCATTAAAAGTGAGTTGTTTTATATATCTTTCGTATTCTTGTTCAGATATTTCATCTTTTAAAAGTCTAATAACACTATCTGCTAACAAAAAATCCCCTTATACATAATTGCATTTAAATACTTACTATTTTATCTAAAATTTTATTAGTTATATGTTAAGCGTGTTCATGATATAAAATAGTTATTTT